>DASPKX010000113.1:0-121216 GCA_035627835.1 Candidatus Methylomirabilota bacterium | reverse complement strand
AAGGGCTTTTGCAAAACTGTTCCACAAATAATAAGCCCCAGCGACCTGCAAGACAAAGAGCAGGATTGTGAATCCAGGAACGAAGAAGCGTTCGAATTGCTCCCGGGAATGGCGTGCTGGAAGGGCTTCTGGGTCGTTGTTGGCGAAGAGGCTCTCGCTTTGGCCGCCACGCGAGAGTTCCTCATATTCCATCCTCTCGATGCGCTCCTTTTCTTCGAGGCGCATCTGGAAGTAAGCCACCACCGACATCAGGAACCCGAATCCAAAGAACAGGCTCGCGATCTCCCCGGCGCGGGTGTGGCTATAATATGACAACCCCAGCGTCACCGCGCCGGTGACGGCGAGCATCAGCAGGTTAATCAAACCGATACGGGTGATGTTGCGTTCCATTTTAACTCAGTTCGCGATCTTCAAACAAAGCAAGCCCCACAGCCAAAGCAGCGCCCAGGTAACAGATGACGTAGCCGAATGCCTTACCGACGTACGCCCAGGGAATGGTCTTCCCCTCCACCAAAGCATCTGACAGCCAGAAAAGCTGCCAGTTCGGAATAACATTGTAAGCGACCGTGCCCCACCATGCTCCTTGAGCGGCAGCGCGGCCAAATAAATAATCGGACATTAGCCCGAGGAGAAACACCGCCGAGCAGATGGCCAGCGTCGGGATCATCTCAAACCGGGTGGAGCAAGCCAGCGCCACAGCAGCCAGGATCCAAAGGGCAAACAGGATTAAAGCGGCAGCGCGCACCAGACGCCAATCCACGCCGGCTCCGAATTGCTGCACCTTCCACTCTTTGGATATAAAATTGATGATCACAAAGGCCAGGATCACGCCGGCCACCTGAAAAAAGACAGCGTCAGGCACGAAAGGGCGCCTCAGGAAATAGTTGCTCAGGCCGCCCAGCGCGAACGAACCGACGATAAACCCGTAGAAAATCCTCAAACCAACGACATCGGGTGAACCGTAAGCATCGAATGCCATCCGGCTCGCGAGCAATGCCGCAAGCCCATTCACCAGTGTCAGCAAGGTCAGCGCACCCGCCAGCCCAACGTACTTTCCGAGGAGGAAGTGCGTCCGCCCCACTGGCTTAGCCAGAACAGCCAGCGCCGTCCCGGTCCGAATTTCATGGGCCAGCGAAGCCGACGCGCTCAACACCGCTCCAAACAAACCAGCGAGAAGCATGATGGCCAAAACGCCATCCTTCACCAATTTGGGGTCATCGCCGAAGCTGAAATAGTAAATAGAGGAGATGAAGACGATGAACGATGCGCTGACAGTCATCAGGATCAGGAAGATTGGTTGGCGAACCAATTCCATGAACGCGTTGCTCGCGATTGTGACAAACTGTCGCATCTGCTTTTTTGAGGCGTAGTTGTTACGCGGTCCCACCCGCAAAAGCAATGGCTTATGTAGGTGTTTTCCCGCGGTAAACTGGCCGGGAAAATACGCGCAAGCACCACGGAATGCAAAGTGTGCGTTTTGCGGCACACGAGAAGCTCAAATCGATAAGGCAACCATAAGCCTTGGCCTGTTAAGACCTTTCTTGCTGGCTGAAACACAGATTCTGTGCCGAATGCCCGCTTGTTTTCGAATGCACGCAGGCGTATTATCGTCGAAGATCACCGCGAAGATATGAAGAACTGGCAGTTACCTCGTCGGACGTTTTTGAAAGGGTTGGGAACCGCGATCGCTTTGCCCATGTTAGAAGCGATGGGGCCTGCTCAGTCGTTTGCTTCAAGCGTGGCTCCAGCCGCCGGGGCTCCTCGGCGCATGGCGTTCATTTATGTGCCGAACGGCGCGAACATGGTGGACTGGACCCCGACGGAAGTTGGTCGGGATTACAAGCTCCCGTACATCCTGGAGCCGCTGGAATCAGTCAAAAAAGATTTCATGGTCATCTCTGGGTTGGCACACGACAAAGCCCGCCCCAATGGCGATGGAGCCGGCGATCATGCCCGCGCATCCGCAACGTTCCTAACTGGCGCCCAGGCCCGCAAGACCGCTGGCTCTGATATTAAGGTCGGTGTCTCTGTTGACCAGGTCGCCGCCAGCAAGCTTGGCAAGCAGACCCGCCTTCCTTCCCTGGAAATCGGTTGCGACCGCGCTCAGCAGACCGGCAACTGCGATTCGGGTTACAGCTGCGCCTACTCCTACAATATTTCCTGGAAGAGCGAATCGACCCCGATGCCCGCGGAAGTCGATCCTCGGCAGGTTTTCGAACGCCTCTTCGGCTCCACCAACGAGACTGAGTCCGCCGAAAGCCGCGCCCGGCGTCAGCTTTACCACAAGAGCATCCTCGATTTCGTCCTTGAGGACGCCAATAAGCTCAAGTCCAGCCTCGGAGCCACTGACCGCCGCAAATTAGATGAATACCTGACTGCGGTGCGTGAATTGGAAATGCGGATTGAGCGCGCGGAGAAGTTCGGCGAAGGCAATGCCAACGGCTTTGAGAAACCTTCCGGCATACCCAAGGATTACCAGCAGCACATCCGCCTGCAGTACGACTTGCTCGCTTTGGCTTTCCAAACGGACACAACTCGAATCTCGAGTTTTGTGGCCGCGCATGACGGCGACAACAAGCCGTATCCATTCATCGGGATCTCCGAAGGTCATCATGACCTTTCGCACCATGGCGGCGACGAGGAAAAGAAGAAAAAGATCGCAAAGATCAACCGCTTCCACATGGAGCAGTTCGCCTATTTCATCCAGAAGCTTAAGTCGATCAAGGAAGGCGACGGCACCTTGCTGGACAACTGCATGATTGTTTACGGCAGCGGCATCGCTGACGGCAACGCGCATGCGCACCACGACCTGCCCGTGCTGATGGCTGGCCGTGGTGGTGGATACTTCGACACAGGCCGCCACGTGAAATATGCCAAGGACACCCCAATGACGAACCTTTACTTGAGCGTCCTGGACCGCGCGGGCGTGAAGGTGGACCGTCTCGGCGACAGCACCGGCCTCCTCAAAGGCCTCGCCTAACCGACTGGAAGTTTTGACGTGAAAGGCCGCGTGAACACTCACGCGGCCTTTCTGTTTAGATGGTAGGCCCGGTCCCCCGACCGGGCGTCCTCGTCTGAATCCTACCGCAGGAACGCTTCGTGCAACCCGCCATCCACCGGGATCACGTGCCCGGTCGTCTTCTGCAACTGGCGCGTTAACAGAATGTAAAAAGCCTCCGCTTGATCGGCAGGAGTGATTGGCTGCTTGGTCAATGTTCGATCCGCGTAGAACTGAGCAAGCTTCCCGGTCAGCGATTCTGTGGCTTCGTCATCCTTGAACGGGATATTATACTTCGTGAGGCTCGCAATGACGCGATCCCGCGGGAACATCGCGCTCCCTTGCACCACAGTGGCCGGGGCGACAGCGTTCACCCGCACCAGCGGCGCGAACTCGATCGCCAACTCGCGAACCATGTGATTAGCCGCAGCCTTCGAGGTGTCGTAAGCCACAGAGCCTTTCTTCGAGACCACTGCATTGGCGCTGGTCGTCAGGATCAAGTTGCCTGGCAGCCCCTGCTCTTTCCAAATATTGTAAGCTTCATCCGCAACGATGTAGCCACCGGTGACATTGATGGCGAAAGTTAACGCCCATTTGTCATCCGGAATGTGCCCGGTGCGGTCAGGTGGCGCGAAATAGCCAGCCGTCACCACGATCGAATCAAAGCCGCCGTAGGCCAGAGCTGTTTGCTCCAGCATCGCGCGGACGCTCGCACGGTCTGTGATGTTCGCGGCGAGGCCAATGGCAGGGCCGCAATTTGAAAGGCCTGTGCCCGCCACGCCGATGCCCAGGCCGTATTTGTCCGTGATCTCTTTTGCTGTCGCTTTAGCAGCTTCCAGGTTCAGGTCCACGCAGACGATGTGCGCGCCTTCGCGGACGAGGCGCAATGCGACCTCACGGCCAATGCCAGAGCCAGCACCCACGACCACGACAACCTGCCGCGCCAACTCCTTCTCCGCTGGCATCCGCTTGAGCTTCGCTTCTTCAAGGAGCCAATACTCAATGTCGAACGCTTCCTGCTGCGGGAGGGATATGTATTTGCCGATCGCTTCGGAACCGCGCATCACCTCGACAGCGCAGTTGTAAAACTCAGCCGTAACGCGCGATTCGCTCTTGTCTTTGCCCCATGCCACCATTCCTAACCCGGGGATAAGAATCACCGTCGGGTTTGGATCACGCATCGCTGGGGAATTCGGACGCTTGCAGCGGTTGTAATAAGCCGCGTAATCCTCGCGGTATTTCTTAATGCCGGCAGTCAGCTCGGTCTTCAGGCGCGAAACAAAAGTCGCCACCCATGCGTCGTCATAAGATTCCTGCGGCTTCTCCGCATCGAGCTTCACATAGAGCGGTTTGATCTTCGTGCGCAGGAAATGATCCGGGCAGGAGGTGCCCAATTCCGCCAGGCGCTCCGCGTCCTTCGAGTTCACGAAGCGCAGAATCTTCTCATCGTCCTGGATGGTGCCGATGAAACGCTTCTGCGCGCTCACCTGGCCGCGCAGCCACGGGAGCAAGCGGGCGAAAACTTTCTGGCGCACTTCGGCTGGAAGCGTCTTGTGAATCGCCCCGCCGAATGCAGCGGCATCACCGCCTTTCGCCTGGTATTTGGCCTCAATGTATTCCGCGGCTTTCTCAATCAGATCAAGCGAACGGTAGTAACATTCCTTCTCATCATTGGCCCAATTGATAAGCCCGTGCTGGCCCATGATGATCCCTTTGGCATTCGGCCGTTCCTTGCAGATCCGCTGCATCTCCAGACCTAACTCGAACCCAGGACGCAGCCACGGCGTATGAACAACTTCGTCGCCATAAATCTCCTTCGTTAGCTGGGCCGAGTTCTCCGAAGCCGCCACGGAAATAGCGGCATTCGGGTGGGTGTGATCAACATGCTTATACGGCACGAATGAATGGAGCGGAGTGTCGATCGAAGGCGCGCGGGAATTCAGATTGAAATTGGTGTGGTTGTACATCCCGACCATCGCGTCTTCCGCGTCAGTCTTCGGGCCGCGCTGCGGGCAGGTCGCATACTTGCCTTGCAAGGCGATGAGCTTGCTTTGGTAGAGCGAGGAGAAGTTCTCTCGCGTCGAAGTGCGAAGGTCGCCGCCTGAGCCTTTCACCCAGAGCACCTCGGTCTGCTCACCGGTGAGCGGGTCCGTCTCCATGATCTTGGCTGACGTGTTCCCCCCGCCGGTGTTGGTGATGCGTTGGTCGGAGCCGAGCTTGTTCGAGCGATAGATCAGCCTGCCAACGGGGTCGAGTTTGCTGGCTTCATCATCCTTCCACAGGTCATTAACGTGCTTGTAGCTCTTAGCGGCCATATAAAGGCCAAAGGTTTTACCGCAACTCCCCCGGAAAGCAATGCAACGCCGCTCAAAGGGCCAAGCTCCAACTGGTGAGGCATATTTTTGCTTTCAGCTCAGCGAACCAGATGTAACTTGGTTTGGAGGATTTGATGTCACCAGGGGTAAAATCATTCTTGGTCCGGTGGGCCATCACCAGCGTTGGCGTGTTGGTGGCGAGCAAAATTGTCCGTGGCATTCGCGTGGATGCCCTTGATTCCCTCATTGTAGCCGCCCTTCTGCTGGGCTTCTTCAATGCCGTTCTCCGACCGATCATGATGGTTTTGACCTTCCCTCTGCTGATCGTGACCCTGGGTCTTTTCACCTTTGTGATCAATGCCCTCATGTTGGCTTTGACCGCGTGGCTCCTCCCGGGGTTTTCAGTAAGCGGGTTTTGGTCAGCGTTCATAGGTTCGATCGTGATTAGCATCGTGAGCCTGATTGGGAATGGCCTCGTCGGAAAAGAGAAGAAGCCGCAGGAGCCTCCCCGTCCCGCCAACACGCCTCCATCTCGCCCTCCAGTTGGTGAGGGGCCAGTGATCGATGTCTGAGCCTTAAGGTTTCAGCTGAGCCCGAAGCCACTCGGGTCGGTTGGTCGTGATGCCATCCACGCCTGCAGCAACTTCGCTCTTGGCAATCGCTGCGTCGTCCACTGTCCAGGTGCAAAGTTTCAGCCCTGCCCCATGCACCTTCTCAACGAACGATTTATCGATAGGAAATCGATGGTTCAGGTCGAGCCCGTCCAGATTCGCGGCTTTGGCCTTTGAAATTAGGTTCTCGATCGTGGGAAGCTGCTTGGTGCCAGGGTCTTCTTTGTAGTCATGCAGCCAGTAAACCTCATGCCTGGAGAACATGGCCTTGGCCGCTTTTGCGACGTCGTAATGGAAGGTGATGATCTTTAGCTGCTCGGGCTTTTTCCCCGATTCCTTCATTAAACGGCCGAGCTCCGGCAGCAAGTCCGGTTCCTTGCTTTTGATCTCGGTGTAAATCGCCTTGCCATCCGGAATCGTGGCGAAAATGGATTCGAGTGTTGGAAGCTTTTCGCCTCTGAACTGCGCTCCTTTCCACAAGCCAACGTCCAGGTCTTTCATCTCAGCCCAGACCTGATCCTTCACTGCTCTGTCCACCCCTGCCGTGCGCTTCAGCGTGGCATCATGCATGACGACAATCTTTCCGTCCTTCGAAAGGTGGATGTCGGTTTCAATCGCGTCAGCGCCCTGCTCCCACGCAACCTTCATGGCCGTGAGCGAGTTCTCAGGCGCATCAAAGGATGCGCCGCGATGAGCAATGATCTCCGCAGCCATCATAGACGTAACACCCAAGAGCAGGCCGGCCAGAGCTGCTTTGACCCCCATAAACGTCGGCTTACAGGGTTTTCCCGCAACAGGACTTGAACTTCTTGCCGCTGCCGCAAGGGCACAAGTCGTTGCGGCCAACCTTAGGCCCGGTGCGAACCGGCTTTGCCTTGGAGACTTCCTGGGATACCTCGCTCACCACATCGCTGCCGCCCGTCGGGGCGTTGGCAGTCGTGCTGTGCCCTGGCCCGAAGGCGCTCACTTCCAACTGCTGCATGCGCTTCGGGAGGTTTTGCAGGAACTGCTCGAAAGCCATGAGGCTGGAGGCGCTGCGGAAGATATTGTGGCAGATCTCGCTCTTGATGCTGACCATCAACTCTTCGAACATCTTGAAGGCTTCCGCCTTGTATTCGATCAACGGATCGCGCTGGCCATAGCTCCGCAAGCCGATGCTGTGGCGCAAGCTGTCCATGTTGTAGAGATGCTCCTGCCAAAGCTTGTCGATCGCGCTCAGAATGGTGTAGCGCTCGATGCGGGCCAGCACTTCCGGATTCTCGTAGCTGATCTTGATCTTGTAGGCCTCGCGAATCTGGTCCTGCAGGAATGTGCAGACCGCGAATTGCGCGGGGTTCAGGCCGTCGTAAATAGAGCCTTCAACAGGTGTTTCCTTGCCCGAGTCCGCCACCTTGCGCAGCTCCTCCTCATTAATCGCCAGCACGAAGTTCAGGTTCACCCAATCCGTCAGCGCGCGCAGATCCCAATC
Source organism: Candidatus Methylomirabilota bacterium (assembly GCA_035627835.1). GTDB lineage: Bacteria > Verrucomicrobiota > Verrucomicrobiia > Limisphaerales > SXQI01 > DASPKX01. The sequence goes on along the minus strand of DASPKX010000113.1, from coordinate 113,824 downwards.
GTCTGGCAGCGTGTCCGCCGTGGTGTTCAGCGTGATCTTCTGGATCACGACCTCTTCCATCACATCCATCAGGCGATCGCGAACATCCTCCGCGCGCATGATTTCATTGCGGAAGCCATAAATGACCTCGCGCTGCTTGTTCATGACGTCGTCATATTCAAGCGTGCGCTTGCGCATCTGGAAGTTGTGCTGCTCGACTCGCTTTTGGGCGGTCTCGATGGAGCGATTCAGAAGCGGATGCTCCAGCTCCTGGCCTTCTTCAAGGCCGACCTTCTCCATGATCTTGCCAATGCGGTCGGAGCCGAACAACCGCATCAGATCGTCTTCCAGCGAAACAAAGAAATGTGAAGAGCCAGGGTCGCCTTGGCGCGCGCAACGGCCGCGCAGCTGGCGGTCAATGCGGCGTGATTCATGCCGCTCCGTGGCGACGACGTGCAGACCGCCAAGATCCGCAACGCCAGGCCCGAGTTTAATGTCCGTGCCGCGGCCTGCCATGTTCGTTGCGATCGTCACGGCGCCGCGTTGCCCGGCTAAAGCAACGATTTCCGCTTCGCGTTCGTGCTGCTTGGCGTTCAGCACGTTGTGGGGAATGCCCGCTTTGCTCAGCATGCGGGAGAGCAACTCGCTGACTTCGACTGAAATTGTGCCCACCAGAATGGGGCGTCCTTCCGCGTGGATGGTCTGAATCTCCTTCAACACGGCCGCATATTTTTCACGCTTCGATTTGTAAACCGTGTCGTGCTTGTCTTTGCGGGCAACCTGGCGATTCGTCGGAATCACCAGCACACCGAGTTTGTAGATGTCCCAGAACTCGCCCGCTTCCGTTTCAGCGGTGCCAGTCATGCCTGCCAGCTTGGTGTAGAGGCGGAAGTAGTTCTGAATGGTAATGGTGGCGAACGTCTGAGTTTCGCGCTCGATTTCCACACCTTCTTTGGCTTCCACAGCCTGGTGCAAGCCGTCGCTCCAGCGGCGGCCCACCATCAAACGGCCGGTGTTTTCATCAACGATGATGACCTTGTTATCCTGAACGACGTATTGAACATCCTTCTGGTACAGGCAATACGCTTTCAGGAGCTGGGAAATGGAATGGATCTGCTCGGCCCGGCCTTCGAAAACCTGCTGCACCTTGGCCTTTTGCTGCATGCGGGTCTTCAAGTCCGCGTTCGTCTGGTCAATCTCGTGGTAAGCCGTGATCAGGTCCGGCAGCACGAAGGCATCTGGATCGTTGGGGCTGAGGAATTGCCGACCCTTTTCGGTCAAGTCTGCTTCGTGGCTCTTTTCCTCAATGGCGAAGAACAGCTCTTCTTTCTCGCGGTAGAGCGCCTTCTTGGATTGGTCGCCGTGCAGTTCGAGATCAATCTTCGTCATCCGGCGAAGGTTCTCCGGATCTTCAAGCAAGCGCATGAGGCGCTCGCTGCGCGGCTGGCCCAGCTTCACGCGATAGAGCAGCGTGCCGATCTGGTCCTCAATCGCCTGGCGATTGTTGGCGACCTCTGCGTCCGAAGCGCCGAGCTTTTTCGTCAGCTCTTCAGCTTCGTCAAGGTAGCGGTTGCAGAGCCGTTGCTGGTTCCGAACCAGTGATTCAATGGCAGGCTTGATCTCAGCGTACTTGCTGTCCTGGTGAACCACTGCTGGGCCGCTGATAATCAACGGCACACGCGCCTCATCGATCAGAATCGAGTCAACTTCGTCAATGATCGCAAAATAATGGCCGCGCTGAACTTGCTCCTCCACACGGGAGGCCATGCCGTTGTCGCGCAGGTAATCGAAGCCAAACTCGGCGTTCGTGCCGTAGGTAATGTCGCAATTGTATTGCTGGCGGCGCACTTCGGGTGACTGGTCGTGGAGAATGCAGCCCACTGTCAGGCCGAGCAGGCGATAAACCGCGCCCATCCACTCACTATCGCGGGCGGCAAGGTAATCGTTCACGGTGACCACATGAACCCCACGGCCGGTGAGGGCATTGAGAAACACCGGGAAGGTTGCCACAAGCGTTTTGCCTTCGCCGGTTGCCATTTCAGCGATCTTGCCCTGGTGCAGCCCAATGCCGCCGAGGATCTGCACGTCGAAAGGAACCATCTCCCACTTCAGGGGATGTCCGCGAACAATGATTTCGCGCCCGCAAAGCCGGCGGCAGGCGTTCTTCACCATCGCGTAAGCCTCAGGAAGAGCTTCGTCGAGAGCGCGTGCCAGCTCGTCTTTGTCAGTAATTTGCGAAAGCCGCGCTTTTAAATCCGCAGTTTTCTTTTGTAGATCAGCCTCTGTCAGGTTCTGGAAGGTCGCCTCAAGTTCGACAACCTTTGCAACGATTGGCCGCAGCCGCTTGACGTCGCGGTCGTTCTTGCTGCCGATGAACTTGCGGATGATGTAGCCAATCATTTTAGTGGGCGGAAACCTAACAGGCTTGACCGCATTTGCAATAAGATGAATCCCACCACGCTTCGACAGCGCTGCCGCGAGGTTGTTGAAGGAAGAAACGCGGTTTCGCGTGAATGTCGAAGCGTCAGGCCGGCAGTGATCGGCTCAATTACGACCCGAAAGGATCCTGCTCGGAACTTTCGCGCTCCTGCACCTCGGTGTCACCGCTATGGGTGGACCAATAATCCTGGTAAGCCTCTAAGAGATTCACGATCTCTCCGCGCTCCAAAGGCTTGGACAAGAAGGTGCTCGCGCCGAGTTCGTAGGCGTAATTGATGTCCTTGAGGCGATCGGAATTGCTCAACGCAACGCAGAGCGCGGTTTTGTATTCAGGATGGTTGGCTTTCCAACGGAGAACATCAAACCCGTTCACTACGGGCATGTACAGGTCGAGGAAAATTATCTTGGGCGAGGGATACAGCAGGCGATCTGCGTATTTGCCAGTTCCGCACAGGAAATCGAGTGTCTCTTGCCCACTGCGAGTGACGAAGATCTTATTCCGCACGCCGCTTTTCTCGAACGCACGAAGAAGGAAGTAAATATCGGCTTCAGAATCATCGGCCACCAAAACTGGAGGCGCCGCAGAGTCGCCGCTCCGGGAGCGCAACCACTGCTCGTTCATTCTGCGCAACGCAGAAGGTTTCTGATTCTCTTCCGACACTCTAGTCTCCTGCAGGCAGAGGACGTCTACCAGCGTCTGAATGTAACTCTATGCGGGGGTTGCAGATAGATAGGAAAATCCCTGAATGAGCGCTCGGGGGCCATCCCACCGTCAGAGTTGATTCAACATTTTCCAAACTCGCAGAGCCTCCGTGACGCCCCATGCTTGAGCGTCACAGCCGCGATCCCGGTGCGGCAGATCGCCGTCCAAAACCTCTGGCAAGTGCCCCACACAGCCGCGCAGCAACAATCGTTCAGCGCTTCCGAGGTACGCTTTCGCCGCGGAGACAGCATCAGCGTCATTCCCGAATGCCTTGGCCAAGGCCTCGCAGAAGCCAGGGAAGGTCCATGTCCATGCAGTTCCGTTATGGTAAGCGGGCTTCCGGCTGGTGTCTTCGTCCCCTTGATACCTGCCGCAGTACGGTCGTTCAGGATTGTTGAGCAAAGCTCCGTTGTTGCCGTAGATCGGCAATGGAAGCTTCACGGGCAAAGGGGCAAGTGACCGAAGGGCCCCTGGAATAATCAGATGCCGGGCGGCGGCGGCGACGCAGCGTTGCGCTTGCTCGCCAGTCGCGAGACCCAACGTCACCATGAACAAGCAGTTGCTGCGCAGGGCTGTGTCGAGCGCCCCTTGCTGCGCGGACACCCCGTTGCGCGCCACAATCAAATCCGCGAACCACCCTTCTTCAGCCAACCAGAAGTAGCGCTGCAATGAGCTTTCCGCCCGCTCTGCCACCGCTTGCCAGCTAACTCCCTCTTTGGGTGGTTTAGCCTCAATGCGATCCAACTGGCGAGCGAGGCGCACCCAAAGGGCTTGTATTTCTACCGGATACCCTTCGCGAGGTGTGCCGGCCGGATAGTTGGTGTCCATCCAGGTGAAATGCTTTGGGCTCCAGATCAGCCCCGTCCACTCGTCTGCATGGACGCCGTTGGAAGCGCCGTTGTAATAACCTCGACCCAGGCTGGTCAGCACATCGGCAACCGTTCGCCCGGAAGCATCCACTTTAATCGAGTAGAGTTCCGGCCCCAGAATCTCCGCCGCTTCCTCGCAGACGATTCCATACCAGAGCGGCGCGTCAGAGGTGTCGCGATTGCTCGCGTCCTCACCGTTGATGATGTTTGGAAGCGTCCCGTCCTTCTCGAACCGCCCGAAGGTGATTAGAAGCTGGCGCACTTCCTCCACCATTCCCGCCGCGAGCAACCCACGGGCGCAAATGAGAGAGTCACGGCCCCAATCCAAAAACCAGGGATACCCCGCGATGATCGTTTTTTGCTGATGCCGACGCACCACAAAGGCTCGAGCCGCCACCGCAAGCCTGCGCCCAAAACTGTCGTCCGCAGCGAACCGTGCGCTGTCGATAGCTTTCCGGTTTGCTTCCGCTCGTTCAGCTTCGAACGCGGCTGGGAACGTCATCTCCCGGCGCTCCGCGCTTGCGACGAGGGTTTGCGTTTCACCTGGCTGAATCGGGAATAAGAACCACCCAGGGCTAAAGCCATCCCCCTGCCCGGTTTGTCCGCGGCTTTGTTCAATGGGATGGGCAATGCGTTCGGACCATTCGACCGCTGGGTGATATTTGCCACTGGAGGCGACTACGCGCACATGGCGGTCAGGCGCCGGCGTGAACTCAAACCCCACCTCTGGCGCAAGGCTGCGCGTGTGGCTGTTGAAGTGGTGGTCCGCGCCTGGGTTCCGCTGGGTCTCGGAATGAAAACTCCTGTCCTCCAGGTCGAAGCGGACGATCAACTTCACTTCACGATCCGGCGGCAGGGCCCGTCCGAATTGCGTCTCAACAGGAGGGCGCGTGAAGCGCATCACCGTGGTGTTCTTCCCCTCCACCATGTCCATCGCCAAATCAATCAGCACCACATGTCCGGCCCCAGCCGCGGCAACGAACCTCCAACGGGCCGGTGGCCCAGGTTGAAAACTGCAAAGATTCTGCGCGTTCAGGGGCGCGATAAAGCCATTCGCATTGATCCAAACTCTAACTCGCTTGATGAAGATATGCCGATCGCACGGGACTTCCGGGTGCAGGTTTGCCCCAAGCACACAATCGTATTTCGATTGCACCGCGCCAAGGTCCACGCACACCCGGGCCATGCCGCCGATGCCATTCGTCAGCAGACACATCGGCTCCACAGACTCATGCTTGGACGGCAAGCGGCCGTTGCGGGCCAGTTGCTCGCGGGTGAACTCGTCCGGGAACCATGGGACCACTGGCAGGAACTGGATGCGGCCTTCCACGCGGCGGACCTGCACAGTTCCATAGCGTTCCAGCGAAATGACCGCCTCCCCGAATTGATCCGGGGTTTTTGGCTGCAGCCCCTCCGGGTCTGGCTTCCATTCTTCGCCCCCGCTCAACGGCGCAAAAGACGCCAAAAACCCGCCCCTGACTTTGATCGACTCCACATGCCGCTGGCGATCCGTTCCGATGGATTGAAGCGTTGCGCGAAATGGCGCTTCATCTTCCACAACCAGCCAATGCTTCGGTGGCACCATGAGCGCTCGTGACTCGTCAGCCAACGACCATTGCGACACGCTCGGGTAGCGCTTGCGCGCCTGCGCCTCTTTCAACGCTTCAAGCAAATCATGAGCCGCAGTGGCCGGATCGATGTGGGCCAGCAACCCAAGGAATCCGCGCGCATCCTCAAAGATAAAGTTTGAAAGCAGCCGCCAGTCATACGGCCCGAGCTGTTCAGGCGCGAGGGTCGTGCCGAGCGCCTTGATCGCCCAGGCTGCGCGCGCCCGCGCTTCTCGATATGCGCTGCCGGAAAGGCCGACCAGTTCCAATGCGACGGCCAGCGCGTGGTACGCCCCCGGCGCGAGATGAAATTCTACGGAGCCATCCTCCAGCGCATGCGGCGTAAGAGCCGTCTTTAGGATCAAATCCATCTTGGGCTGTCCTAAAGAGGCGTAATCTTCCTTTTGGATAGTGACCGAGCGCGCGGTGATCGGGTCGAGGTTCACGAGCACGAGCAGGGTGTCTTCCGCTGTCGGTGAGGTTCGTGCCAGCGCGTAAACAGGCGACTCGAGAGAGCTAAGCCTGCGCAGTTCCGCTCCATCAAAGAAACAGGGGTGCTCCGCCAACAGATCGTTAAGCTGTTTGAGCTGGGGAACGATGTTCTCACTGCTGCCCCAGGAAAGTCCCGGTGATTGGTGAACCAGGATTTTATCTTTAGCCAACCACTCCACGCCGGCAGTGAACCCATACCCGCCCGAAACGCTTGTGAGCGCGCAAAGCGCGTTGCGCAACTGGGACCAGGTGCGCCCTTGCAGCGCCAGCCGGTTGTTATCGTGCGTTTCGCTGTAATGAACGAGGATCCCGCTCCGGCTGCTTTGCCGAATAGCGTGGTCAAGATAGCCGCTTACCTGGATGCCTGAGTAATTCTGGAACAGCTCGGAGTAAGCCCATTGCATGCCTCCCTCTTGCATCAGTGTTTCGGTCGCTTCCCAGGAGCCGCCCAGCCCTTCAAGCAGGAACAGCGTCTCAGGAAACTCCTGCCGCACTCGAGAAATAATATGAGTCCATGCCCTCTGTGGAACCTTGTATCCCGCATCGCAGCGGAAGCCATCCACGCCGCGCCGGCACCAGACCAGGAAGACCTCCGCGAGGTAATTCCACGAATCAGGAATGCGATGGTTCAGCTCGACCAGATCCTCCCACACCACATCCCAGGCGCCGGGGCAATGGAACGTCCCATCCTCCCCGCGCAAGAACCAATCAGGATGATCCTCCTGCAACGTCGATCCCCAACCAGTGTGGTTGATGACGATGTCCAGGAAGACTCGGCCACCTTTGGCGTGCGCGGCGTATGTGAGTTCTTTGAATTGGTCTATTCCCGTTGTGCGGCGATCAAACTCCACCAGCGCTGGATCAATATGCGTCAAATCCTGCAAAGCATACGGACTCCCAAACCTGCCGAATCGCGCGTAAGTCGTTGGAGTCGGATTAACCGGCAGCAAGTGCAATATCTTGCACCCAAGCGTGTCGAAAATATGCGGGAACTCGCGGATCAAATCCCGAAACTTGCCAGACGGGGGAATGACGGTGTAGCCGAGTTTATCGAGCTTCCCGAACTGCGGCTCCATCGCGTCGAGCGAGCTGCCGGAAGCTGTCTTCGAGTCACCGAACTGCCGCGTGAACGCGCAATAAATAATGTTGCCACTGCGGTAAGCATCCGGATGCACGGAGATGCTCATGTCCGGCCCCGCTGGCCAGTGCTGATGCCCGTCCGGGTTCAGCAAATATGGTTTGGCCTTGAAGAAGCCAACTTCCGTCAGGGACACATCCACCGTCCACGCTCCCTCCACCCAGCGCATCGGGATGTCCCGCCAGGCTGCCCCCGCGAGCAGAGGCGGCCGCTCCAGCGAAGCGAGGATTTCCTTTCGGAGCGCTTCGGCGTGACCAAGGTTGGTGCGCAGGAACGCCCGAAAATTCTCCGGGCGCTCATCAGTGGCTTGCACACTGAACGAAATGCGGTCGCCCACATAGCGAACCATCTTTTCGCCCGGCTCGGGTCGGCAGAGAATCCTTGGCATACTCCGCCGCCACTTCTACTGGCGGAGAATGGCGTTGGCAATCGGGAGCCCTGCCAGGCCTACCGACGCCTCGACACGTCACGCCGCCCACGATAATCTTTGCCCATCCCTATGAAACGACTCACGCGTTGGCTCCAATGCCTGGCTCTGTTCGCGACGGTTCTGCTCCCCGCGCTCGCTGCGGACAAACCGACCATTGTGCTGATCTCGGGCGAGTACGAGTACAAATCCGCGCAAACATTGCCGGAGTTCAAAAAGTATCTGGAAGCGAACTTCCCGGTAAACTGCATCTACCTGCAGAGGCCCGCTGCCACAAATGAGCAGACCATCCCGGGGCTGGAGGCGTTGGAGAAGGCCGATCTCGTGGTCCTCTTTAGCCGGCGCATGACATTGCCGGAAGCGGAACTGGCTCGCTTCAAAGCTTACGTAAAGTCCGGCAAACCGATTGTGGGGATTCGCACGGCCAGCCATTCCTTTGAAAATTGGAAGGAGTTCGATGCTGAAGTCCTTGGAGGCAATTATGGGCGGCACTTGCAGAAGGACTTGAAGACGACGGTGACCATCGCGCCCCAAGCAGGGCAGCATCCCATCCTCGAAGGCGTGGCGGGCTTTGTGTCGAATGGCTCCCTTTACCGAAACTCTCCTTTGAAGAGCGGCACGACTCCATTGTTAATCGGCAAGATTTCCAGTGGAGACACGCATCCGGTTGCCTGGACCTTTCAGCCAAACGGCGCGCGGGTGTTTTACACTTCGCTCGGGCATCAGGATGACTTCAAGGAGGAGTCCTTCCGGCGTCTGCTGGTGAACGGCATCTTTTGGGCATTGAACGCCCCTCAGCGAATTCAGCTCGACCCTGGGGTCAAGCGGGTCGGTGTGGATCTATTCGAAAAGGTCTGGCGAGCGAACAGGCCTGTCCTCCTGGATGTTCGCACCCCTGAGGAGTTCGCCGCTGGGCATATCCCCGGAGCCACGAACATTGATATTCGCGGCAAAGACTTTGCCTCGAAGATCAAAGCGCTCGATCCCACTAAAGAATATCTGGTCTATTGCGCGGGCGGTGTGCGCAGCGCCAAAGCTTGCGAGCAGATGGAAAAGCTGAAATTCACCAACGTGCTCGACCTCGGTCCTGGCTTTAACGGTTGGAGCCAGGCCGGCAAACCTGTGGAGAAATAACAATGCGACTTCCGGGGTTCCTCACCGCAGTCGGCTTTGCGGTTTATTTTCGATGGCCGCATCGGGCGCAGAGAGCGCTCCAGCCAAGCCATTCCCATATCACGGCAAACTTGCGTCTGTGGATCCGCAGAAGATGACGATCACGCTGGAAGGCAAAAAGCAGCCCCGCGTGATCCTGGTCACCGGCGCGACGAAGTTCACGCGAGATGGCAAAACCGTGAAGCTTGCAGATGGTCGTCCCGGGGATCCCGTCGCTGGCCTCATGATCAAGACCGCTGAAGGCAAACAGCAGGCCATCAGCGTTCGCTTCGGCCCCAAGGAGGAAGCGGCCTCGGCAGCTCCTAAGAAATCCCCGCCACGATAATCAGGGAGTTACAACGGCGTGATCCCATTGCGCCACCGCTGCTCGCGCGTAGCTTAACTGAGAAAGGGGGAATGACACATGAAGAGCAGTGCACGAGATAAAGTCGAGGGCGGCCTCCGGCAGGCCGGCGGGAAGATCAAGGAGGAAGCCGGACGCGCCATGAACGATGCCGATATGGCAGGCGAAGGCGCAGCCCAGCAAGTTGAAGGCAAAGCCCAACGGAAAGTGGGCGACATCAAGAAAGTCTTCAACAAATAGTCCGAACTAATGCAGGGCAGGCTCCGCGAGCCCTGTTGCAGCCCATCCGACGGCACGTTATCATAGGTGCAATGGATTGGCAGCAACCAGTGGCGTTAAGCATAGTCGCGGGAACTGCCCTCATTTTTGCCTGGCAACGATTCCATCGTCGGAAGAACCGCAGCTGCAACTCAGGCTGCTGTGACTCCAAATCCACTCCGCCGACTGGCACGGTGGTGTTCAAGGCTCGCCGCGGCGAGCGCGCCCAAATCATCGTGAAGCCTGGCTGAAAGGTTCTCTTGCTTGAACCGATGCCTTTCCCTCATAGTTAATCGATTTTCGCCATGTCCAAAACCAGTTCCACCACGCATTTCGTAAAAATTGACCCCGCGCGTGGCGCCAATGACACCTTTTGGACGCCGAACACCGACGTTTATGTCACTGACAGCGGCCTGGTTATTAAGATCGAATTGGCCGGCATGCGCAGGGAGGACCTGCAACTCGTTGTCGAAGGCAACAGGGTAAAGATCAGCGGAACCCGGCCGGACGGTTGCCGGGGACCGAACTGCAAGTTCCTCGTCATGGAAATCAATTACGGGGCATTCGAAAGCTCAATCGAGCTTCCGCCAGGGTACGATATGAAATCGGCGACGGCCTCCTATCAGAATGGGTTCCTTCGGATTGATGTTCCTCGCAGCCCCGCCATCGATGGGGCGCCTGTTCCGTCTTCTCTTTAATTTCCCTGAACTCTCAAGGGGGGGAGGGGCGTCTAACAATAAATGAATTCACCTGACACGGAGTTTATCTCCATTCTCGGAACACCGGGAGCGGAGACCCCGTCCACACGCCAGGGCGCAAAAGCGCTTCCGGAGAGCCTGCCCATTCTGGGTCTCTCGGACATTGTCGTCTTCCCCGGCATGGTCGCTCCGCTGTTGGTCGAGTCGGCCCAGAGCACTCGCCTGGTGGACGACGTGGTGGCGGGCGATCGCTTCATCGGCCTCGTGCTTCAACGCAAGCCGGACGTCGAAGATCCCGGCCCGGATGACCTTTATGAGCATGGCTGCCTTGGGCGGGTGTTGAAGATGCTCAAGTTTCCCGACAACACCATGCGCGTGTTGATCGAAGGAACGCGGCGCTTTCGCATTCAAAGCTTCGTTCGCAAAGAGCCGTACTTGCTCGCGAAGGTGGAGCATCTCCAGGAGGAAACGGAGGAGGGCCTGGAACTCACAGCTCTGGCGCGAAATGCGCAGACCCAATTCCAGGAGATCGTCAATCTCTCCCCCGCGCTCGCGGAGCAGGTGAAGATCACGCTGCTGAACACAGACCAGGCCGGGAAGTTGAGCGACCTTATCGCGGCTAATCTGAATCTAAGCCTGGAGGAGCGGCAGAACCTGCTGGAAATCACGAATGTCAAAGAGCGCCTCACGCGCTTGCTCCCGTTGATGAACCGTGAGCTGGAAGTGCTCACACTCGGCTCGAAAATCCAGAAGGAGGTCGCCACCTCCATGTCCAAGAGCCAGCGCGATTTCTTTCTGCGTGAGCAGATTCGCGCCATCCAGCGCGAGCTTGGTGAAGGCGACCCGGGCATGGGCGACATCGCCGCCCTCGCTCAGCAAATTGAGGCGAACGGTCTGCCGGAGGAAGCCAAGCGCGTCGCGAACAAGGAGCTTGAGCGCCTGCAGCAAATTCCTCAGGCCGCAGCCGAATACACAGTCTCGCGCAATTACCTCGACTGGCTCGTGAGCCTCCCTTGGAGCAAGTCCACGGAGGATAAAATTGACTTGGACGAAGCGGCTCGAATTCTTGACGAGCAGCACTACGGGCTAACGAAGGTTAAGGACCGCCTGCTCGAGTTCCTCGCGGTTATTAAGCTCAAACAAACCCTCAAGGGGCCCCTGCTGTGTTTGGTTGGTCCCCCAGGTGTGGGAAAGACCTCCCTCGGCAAAAGCGTTGCTGACGCCCTCGGGCGAAAGTTTGTGCGAATCGCTTTGGGCGGCATGCGCGATGAAGCGGAAATTCGCGGACACCGTCGAACGTATGTGAGCGCTTTGCCCGGCCGTATCATTCAGAGCTTGCGACGGGTGGAGAGCAACAACCCAGTCATCCTCCTCGACGAAGTGGACAAGGTCGGCTCCGATTTCCGCGGTGATCCATCCTCCGCACTTTTAGAGGTTTTGGATCCCGCGCAGAACTCCACCTTCACTGATAACTATCTCGAAATCCCCTTTGACCTTTCGCGAGTGCTCTTCATCACCACCGCCAACTGGCTTGAGCCAATCCATGCCGCGCTCCGCGATCGTTTGGAAATCATCGAGCTGCCCAGCTACACCGCCGCGGAGAAATTTGAGATCGCCAGGCGCCATTTGGTTCCCCGGCAGCTGAAGGAGCACGGGGTTAAGCGCAAGGCCGTCAAGTTCCAGGAAAAAGCTCTGCGCCAACTGATTTCCGATTACACGCAGGAAGCGGGTGTCCGCCAGCTCGAGCGGGAAATCGCCAGCGTCATTCGCAAGGCCGCGCGGAAAATCGTGAGTTCGAAGGAGTTCGCGGAGCCGATCGTCGTTACACCGGAGCTGGTGAACGAATATTTAGGCGCCCCCAAGTTCCAACACGATGACGCGGAGAAGATCGAGGAGTCCGGCATCGCGATCGGGCTGGCCTGGACGCCCATCGGAGGAGACATCCTGTTTATCGAGGCGACCCGCATGCCTGGCAAAGGGAAGCTGATCCTCACCGGCTCACTTGGTGATGTCATGAAGGAAAGCGCGCAAGCGGCGCTGAGTTATCTCCGCAGCCAAAGCGCCAAGCTTAAGCTGGACCTTAATGACTTCGACAAGTTTGACATCCATGTCCATGTGCCTGCGGGCGCCACACCGAAGGATGGCCCGAGCGCCGGTGTGACGATTGTGGCGGCGCTTACGTCATTGTTCACCCGCCGCCCCGTCCGGTCAGCGCTCGCGATGACTGGTGAAATCAGCCTGCGCGGGCGAGTGCTGCCCGTCGGCGGGATTAAGGAGAAAGTCCTGGCTGCGGCGCGGAACCGCATCAAGACGGTTCTTCTGCCGGAGCAAAATCGCAAGGATTGGAACGAGGTGCCCGTCGAGGTCCGCGACAAAATGACCGTGCATTTCATCAAGCATATCTCCGAGTTGCTGCCGCTTGCGCTCAGCCCGGAGTCGAAGCCATGAAAGCATTTGTAGCCATCATACTGGCCGCGGGCATTTCGTTGGTTGCCGCCCAGCAGTCGAAAGCTCCGGCCGCCCCCCGCGTTTTTGAAGGCCGAACCACTATCCAGGACGATGCCGGTGAAGGCCAGCGCCTGATGGAATCGCTCATCGGAGCGCCACCCTCCGCCAATTCTTCCCTTTACGGCACATTCGTCATTCGCGATGCGGACGACAAACGAACGGAAATCCCGGTGCGTTGGCTCACGCAGCGCGAGACAGACACACTATGGCACGACGTTTTCGAAACGAAGCAAGTCGTTGGTCATCCTGCGCAACGCTTCATCGTCACCCATGAGGCGGGTAAAACAAATCGTTACGCGCTGGCGGTGGCGAACCTCCAAACGGGTGAGTTCCCGAAGCCAAGTCCGCTTGCGCGTGAAAAGCTCTTCAGCCCTTTCGCGGGCACGGACTACTGGCTGGCGGACCTTGGCCTCGACTTCTACCACTGGCCTGCGGTCCGGATCGTGAAAACAGAGATGCGCAAAGGTAGAAGCTGCCGGGTGGTGGAGTGCTTGAATCCGAAGCCAACTCCCGGCGCGTACTCGCGTGTGCTCTGCTGGATCGATTACGAGTCCGGCGGCCTCGTTCGCGCGGAGGCCTTTGATTCCAACAACCAGCGTTTGAAGGAATTCTCCGTGCGCAAAGTCAAACGAGTGGATGGCCGCGTTCAACTCCGCGAGATCGAGATGCGCAATGTTAAGACCGACAGCAGCTCCGTGCTGCAATTCGAAGTCGAGTTCGACGACCCGCAGAAGTAGAATTTCGTCGGATAAGGCTCACGCTTCGGCTACCTTCCCCCTCCTCAAGTGAGAACCTGGGCTCGCGCTTTGCGCTTTTTCCGGCCGGAGCTAAAGCGAACACTCTTCGCTCTGGCCCTGCTCATTCTGAGCATCGGCGCGGGCGTGCTGAAGCCCTGGCCGCTGGCGCTCATTGTCGATTCGCTCCTGCAGGGCAAACCGCTTCCCGATTGGTTGGCGTCCTTGCTCGGCCCCGACAACACACACCGCCTTCTCTGGCTATGCGCCTCGATTGTTTTCTTGCACGCGGCGCAGGGGGGATTTTCGGCATGGGCCAACTTCGTCTCCATCAAAGCGGGTCTCCTCGGTTTATTCCGCGTCAGGAATGAGCTTTTCCGCCGCATGCAGCGCCTCTCCATGCGATTCTACCAAAGCCATGACACAGGCGATCTAATCTACCGGGCGTCGTGGGACACTTACGCGTTCCAAACGCTGTTTCAACAAGGGTTCTTCAACCTTCTGACCGCTTTGCTCTCCCTCGCAATGATGGTCGTCGTGATGTGGCAGCTCAACGCCTGGTTGACGGTCGTCACGTTCGCAGTGTTTCCGCCGATGCTGCTGGCCATGCTTTTTTTCGGGCGCGAGATGCAGAAGCGCAGCCTTGCGGCTCATCAAGCTGACAGCGCCGTCACGTCGATTTTCCAGCAGAACATTACTGCTCTCCCGCTGATCCTTGCGAACACCCGCGAAGAGCATGAGCAAACCCGCTTCCGTTCCCAAAGCAGCCAGGCCGTCCAAACGAAAGCAGCTCAACATGGCTGGGAGCTGCTCTACTGGCTTGTCATCGCGCTGGTGTTCGGCTTTGGGAGCGCGGCCATCGCCTGGTCTGGCGCAAAGCAGGCTCAGCTTGGCGAGCTGACGGTGGGCCAGTTGCTGATCTTCCTCAGTTACCTCGCGCAGATCTACGATCCACTCAACCAATTGTCCAAAGTGGGCGCCACAGTGTCGGACGCGAGCGCGGGCGCGGGCCGTGTGCTCGAGATTCTGGATGCCGCGCCCGAAGTGGCCAACAGTGTCGGAGCAGCGGCTGTAGCCCAGCCGCACTCCACAGGCGAGGGGCTGCGAGTCCGTGGAGAAGTCGAGATGCGCGGCCTGCAATTCAGTTATCGCGCGGGCTCGCCTGTTCTCCAGAACATTAATCTCAAAGTTCGCGCGGGTGAATCGGTCGCCATCATCGGCCCGAGCGGCTCGGGTAAGACGACTCTCCTAAACCTCATCTTGCGCTTCTACGATCCGGATGCTGGAGCCTTGCTGATCGAAGGCCGCAACGCGCGCGAACTCGATGTTCAGGGCCTGCGTTCAAACATGTCGCTGGTCTTGCAAGAGCCGCTGCTGCTCGCTTCCAGCGTCGCCGAGAATATTGCCTATGGCCGTCCCGGCGCGACAAGCGGGCAGATACGGGAAGCGGCGCGCCAGGCGAGCGCGTTGGAGTTCATCGAGAACCTTCCAAAGCAGTTCAACACCATCGTGGGCGAAGGCGCCGCACGCCTCAGCGTTGGTGAGCGCCAGCGCTTGAACCTCGCCCGCGCTTTCTTGCGTGACGCTCCGATCCTTCTCCTGGATGAACCAACCAGCGCGCTCGATGCCGAGAGCGAGCAAGCCGT
This sequence comes from Candidatus Methylomirabilota bacterium, assembly GCA_035627835.1. Classification (GTDB taxonomy): domain Bacteria; phylum Verrucomicrobiota; class Verrucomicrobiia; order Limisphaerales; family SXQI01; genus DASPKX01. Next base: position 98,810 of record DASPKX010000113.1, on the reverse strand, counting down.
GGTGAATAGCCTCGAAGCTCTCATGCGTGGGAGAACCACTTTCATCGTTGCCCATCGTCTGAGCACCATCCGCAATGTGGATAGGATTATTGTCCTCGAAGGGGGTCGAATCATCGACGAAGGCTCTCCAGAAACTCTCGCCCGGCGCGACAGCTACTACGCCAGGATGCTATCCACCCAAGCTTAGTAAGCCCTCCCCGCCTTCTTTTCAGAAACTCTGCGCCAATCTGCGGATGCTCTTCCTCACCTCTGCTTCGTTCGCCCGGAGTTCCGCTCCTGCATGCGGCGGCGCAGAAAATCGAGCAACGGTTTCTCCACCGGTTCATGCGTCGGCGCTGTGATGAAAGGCACACCGCACGCATCGCACAACGACATCAACTGCCGATTGTGCTCCGCCATTCTTTCCTGGTAACGCTCCTTTGCCTGGACGGGGTTGATGAAGAGCTGCTTGCCGCTCTCCAAGTCCTCAAATAGAGCCGCTTGCCCGAGATCAAACTGCTGCTCCGCTGGGTCGAGCACTTGGAAGAGAACACCCTCATGGCCGTGCGCCATCAGCAAAGGGAGCTTCTCCTGCAGCACCTTCAGCGGCGCCATGAAATCTGAAACCAGCACGAACAGACTCCGCCGGCGCACCAGGTCCAGCGCGCGTTGCAACGGTTCCTGAATGTTCGTGCTGCGCGCCTGGCTCGGACGCTCCAGCGCGAGTATCAACTGCCGCAAATGACTCTTCTGATTCTTGGCCGGAAAATAGTCGCGCACCTCATCATCAAAGGTCATCAGCCCCACCGCGTCCCCTTGCAGATGGAGAAAGTAAGCGAGCGTGGCGGCGAGTGTCCGCGCGTATTCACTTTTGGAATACCCGCGCGAGCCATACGTCATCGAGCGGCTCAAGTCCGTCAGCAGAAAACAGCGCAGGTTCGTCTCGTCCCGAAATTTCTTGATGTAGTAGCGGTCGCTCCGGCCGTAGAGCTTCCAATCCATGTAACGAAGATCATCCCCGTGCGAGTAATGCCGATACTCCGCAAACTCGACTGACGAGCCAAAGTACGGGCTCCGATGAAGCCCATTCCACAAACCTTGAACTACGATCTTCGCCCGCAGCTCGAGGTTCTTGATCGCGAGCAAGGCTGCTGGATCAGCGTGCGGCAAGGCCGCCTGGGTCGAAGGGTTCCCCACGTTACTTCCTCGGGGCGGAAACCACCGGCTTCACCGTTTCCAAAATGCGATCCACGAGGTTGTTCACGGTCACGCCTTCCGCTTCCGCGCGATAATTCAGCAGCACGCGGTGACGAAGAATCGGCAGGGCGAAGGACTTCACATCATCAAAGGTCACATGCGCGCGCCCTTCGAGCAGCGCCTTAGTCTTCGCGGCAATCACCAGGAATTGGCTCGCGCGAATGCCCGCGCCCCAGTTCACAAGGTTGTTCACGAACTCCGGCGCTCCCGGCTGCTTTGGCCTCGTCGCGGACACCAACTGCACCGCGTAACGCACCACATCCTGCCCAATGGGAACCTGGCGAATCAGCTTGTGGAAATTCAACACAGTCTCCGCGGTGAAGATCGCCTGCGGCTCCGAGGTTTGGGTCGATGAAGTCTGCATCACCACCGCGATCTCCTCCTCCATTGGCAGGTAATCGACAAACACGTTGAACATGAACCGGTCCAACTGCGCTTCAGGCAGCGGGTAAGTCCCCTCCATCTCAATCGGATTCTGCGTTGCCAGAACGAAGAATGGCTGCGGCAAGGCATACCGCGATCCCGCTGCTGTCACCTGATGCTCCTGCATCGCCTCCAGCAACGCCGACTGCGTCTTGGGCGGTGTGCGATTGATCTCATCCGCGAGCACGATGTTCGCAAACACCGGCCCTTTCACGAACGTCAGCCTCCGCCCATGCTCAGTCTCCGTCAGCAACTCCGTCCCGGTGATATCCGCAGGCATGAGGTCCGGCGTGAACTGAACGCGCTGGAAATCCAAATGAAAAACCCGCGCGACGGTTTTCACGAGCAACGTCTTCGCGAGCCCCGGCGCTCCCGTGATCAAGCAATGCCCCCCCGACAACAACGCCACGAGGATCTGGTCGATGACGTCCTTCTGCCCGACGATGACTTTGCTCAGCTCCTTATCAATGAGCGTTCGAGCCTGCGCGAGCTGCCGGACCAATTCTTCTTCTGTAATGGGGGGAGCGACAGGGGGAGGAACGGACTCGGATTGCATACTTTGAATCAAACAGCGCTTTGCAATAGGACGCAACCCAGCGAGGAAAAGTTTCGCGCCAGCACACTGGCGTTTCTCGGCAGGCCAGGCGAGCGATCGAGCGTGCTCCCGTGTGAAGATGTTCCGCAGGCTGCAACCCCCCAACACGGTGGCGCCTGCTCAGTGCGTCATCGCATAGACGATGATGTTAATCCCAAGCGGGTAGGCCTTCTTTTCTGAGAATTCTTTAAAGTACCAGGGGTCCTCACCCTCGCGCTCCCAACCATCGCCCAAGTCGGTGTTATGGCAGACGAAAGCCATGATGCGGCCCTTGTCATCGTAGTACGCCTTGAAGTGCGGCTCTCGGGCATCCGCCCGTTCCCATGTCCGTCCAGAATAACGCCCCGCCTGCGCCATGTTGATGCTGGGGATCTGCGGCTTTTCTTTCGTCGGGAAAACCGTTTGGAAAATCGGATGCTCCACCGGCACCTCCTGTGGTTCGCGGTCGGGGAACACCCGCTTCATCTGCTGGTAAAAGTTATCCCACTCATCCTCACCCCAAAAATCATCCACCATCAGGAAGCCGCCGTTCAGCAGGTACTTTCGCAGATTTACCACTTCACTTTCGTCAAAGTACAACCTCCCCGGCTCAATGATGTAGATGAATGGATAATCAAACAGCTCCGGATCGTTTAGCTCCATCACCTTACCGTTCGGATCAACCTTGTATGAAGTCATCTGCTGTAGGCGCCACGACAGGTTCAGCTCCGCATCCGGGTAATCTGTTGACCAATCTCCGCCGCCGCGCCCCCAGCCGAATGAGGAATAACGAATGCGCACGAAGGTAAACACGTCCTTGGGAATCTCCCTGTCCTTCTCCCAAATTGGCACCCCACGACGATCGGCGGGATTGCTCAAGTCCCGCGGCCCGCGCCGCCACCGCTGCGCCCACACAGTCACGCCCGCCACTAACAAGAACGCCAGCAGCAGCATGCACCGCCGCTTCCAAGCTGAGCTGATGATGGGGTTCGATCTTCTCACACGCACTCCTCCGGGCTCGCTACATTACTACGCGAGCGCGGCTTAATGCGCAACGGCCACAGGTGTGCCGACGCAGGCGGCCGGGTAAATCAGCGGTCGCGGTTCAGCACAACCCCTTCAGACTTCCCGTCGAGCTGCTCCCGAACCGACTCCCATCGCTTCTGCACGAACCGTTTCAATTGGTGCGGCGGCTTGTCTGGACCTTCAGCGGGACCATGGTCGCTGATCGGGTCCAACTCCGAGCTGACGCACTTTTCGAAACGCTCCAGCCGCACAGGGTTTTCCGCCGCGACAGCCGGGCGTATCACCGCAGCGAACTGGTCAATCTGGCGGTTCAGCCGTTCCGGCACGAACACATGTTCCATCGCATGCTCGAGCTTGGCTTTATACGCCGCTCGGAATTTCTCCACCTTCAGCGCGCGTTTCAGGAAGTGATGATTGTACGTGTAAGGCTTCCAGATGCTGGCTTGCTCCCGCTTCTGAATGGTGCCCACATAACCGAATTCGCCCCAGGAATGATCGTGGTCCCAGGAAATGAAGCCGAAGCGATTATCCGGACCTAGATACATGTAGTAATTCTGGCCCATCGAAAGGAAGCTGTCGTAAGCCGAGATCAGCACGTTCCCCGCCAGGAATGCGGCGAATTCCTCCACATCGACAAACTCGGCGAACCGCTTTTCGAATTCCTCATCGCTCCCGTGGCTGACCAATTTGGCAAAGTCGATCACTCGCTGGAGCTGCGCCGGTGTTGCCTCGGTTTTCAGGTCGTAAATGCGGTCGTACTGCTTCCACTCCGAGCCGAGGTCCTTGAAGAGGTCATAGGTGACAGGCTTGAAGATCGGTGTCTTCTTGGACCCGAATCGATCCTTGGCAAAATCACCATCAATATTTTCCACCATCACGTACAAACCAAACGGTTGATTCTGATGTTTGGGCGGAGCATCGACCGTCACGTACGCATAGGCGGTTCTGGGGGCGGGCACACCCAGGTCGCGGAACAGTTGCTCCGCCAGGGCGTCATGCAGATATGAAAAATCGACGATGCAGTTGAGGAAGTTAAGCTCGTCGATGCCCGCGACCTTCTGCCCTTTCGTTTCCTTGTTCAGATCGACTTTAAAAGAGCGCTTCGGAGTGTATTGCGAGTTAAGGTATGTGCCGTTCCCGCGGTAACGCACGCCAACATTCGTGAAATTTCGCCCGGCAAATTCCAATTGCGCGGTCGTCCAGTCATATTCGAGCCCGACCATCCCGATCAAACCGTTCCGCTTCGCATTGGGATTGATGAGGTGGAGACGGCCATTCTGATGCATCTTTGCGCCCGGAATTCCCTTGGGCTCGATTGCCTCCCACTGCTCTTTCGTGAAGGTTAGCTTGGCGGTGTAAATGTTTGTGAGGGTGTAAAGGTCAGCCGAATTGCGAGGCTCCGACGCGCGAACAAGCGCCTTGTCAGCCTCAGTGGCGGGAAATGCTTTGGCGGGTTCCAGCAGGCGCGGATGCCGCTTGGCCAACTCCTGCCCTTCGCGCCGGACGAAAAACCCAGTTAAATGTCCGTTCTCCGCCAGATACTTAAACGTGAACCCCAACGCCACCAGCAGGCATACCGTCACGCCAAGCCCTTTCAGAACCCCGGCAAAGAACCGCCGGACCCCGATCCATCGCCAGCTTCCGATCGTGCGCCGCGCCAGCACACTCCGCTCCGCCTTTGGAGTCCATTGCCGAGCCTCCTGCAAGACGGCGAACTCAAGATCCGCGCTCGGTGAAACCGGCAGGGCTGCCAGATAAGCAGCCGCATCCTCTGCCACGCTGTACTTGCGGAAGAGCTTCTGCAGCTTGGCTAACGCTTTATCCCGCAAGCGCTCCACCGCTGCTGGTTTTAGTCCCAGCCTCTCACCCGCGCTTTCCGCGCTATCCGCTAGAGCAACTGTCAGCAGCGCTGCGCCACGCATCTTGTCATTCAACCGCCCTTCAAGCAGATGCAGCGCGCGCAAAGTCAGTCCCGGGCCTGAGCCTCGGCGGATCGGCGGCGCTTTGTGCCGTTTTCTCGCGTTTGCAGCCGCGAGCCCGCACGTTCTTAGCAGCCAGGAGGCAATGACCGTCTTGCGCGGCAGCTTTTTCCAACGTGCGGCGAAAGTTTGGAACATGCTCAGCACAGCCTCTTCCAGGGCCGCCGGGCAATCTTCCAGCAGCCGCGCGATCACGCCGTGGACCAACGGCAAGTGCGACTGGACGGTCTGCTCGTACACAGCTCCGCCGGGAGCGTAAGCGCGGTCCCGGCGAAAATCCCGGATCGTCCGGGCAACAAAAAGTGGGGGAGGGGCTTCCATGAGGTTTAGTTCTGCGGCGGCTGCGGCGTGATTTCCACAGGCGCGTTCCGCCACTCGTCGGTGACCGCCCAAAGGTTCACAGGCTTGATCGAGCCATAAACCCGCAACTGGCGAACGCTTCCATCCACGAACGCGAAGTTCGATCCACTCCGGTGCGCGTTATGGTTCAACTCCTCTTTGTCATTCCCCGCTCCCTGCCCGAAATCCATATGCACGTGCGGCGACCCGGAGCGCTTCTCACCGAAAAGCACAGTGTCCGAAGGCAATGGCACCGCGCTGGCGCGCATTCCGTGGTTATAGCTCCAGTTGGTCATCAATTTGTATTCGGTGTTCGACAGGGTCTTGGCCCAATGATCGTTAAAGCCGTTAATCATGTAGCTCCACCAAATGGTCAAAGACCAGTCGCTCGGGCACTTGATGACTTTCTTGTCCGTGAAGTATGGCTCCAGGGAGAACAACCAGGAATTGGTCATATGCGCCCGCCGCGGATATTCGTCGTCGTGATCATGCGCATACATCATCGCCGCGAGGTTGAGCTGCCGCACGTTGTTCAAGCACTTGATGCTATTGGCCTTGGCCTTTGCCCGCACCAATGACGGCATCAGCATGCTGGCGAGAATCCCAATGATCCCAATAACGACCAGCAGCTCGATGAGCGTGAATCCCCGGGCGCGCTTTGAAAGTAAGTTCATATCGGTTGCTTCGAGGCGAGCCAAAGCCCGCTTACGATAGACATTACCCACAGCATATCCTCCCGGTTGCAGAAAAAGAGAAGAAAATTGCGGCTCCCGCCGCGCGTATCCGAAATGCCTTCAGTCAGGCTGGTTTCTCGGCGGGCGAGCGTCGCCGATACCAGGCCATCAGCGGCGTGACCGTAATGCCATGGGCGACGATTGAAACCGCCACCACCGATAAGGTGATCGAGATAAGCTCGTGACTTAAGGCCGGCGAAAGGCCGTGGCTAACGGCATACATTAGATAATACACAGATCCGATCCCCCGAATCCCAAACCAGGAGAGGAGGGCCCGCTCGCTCGCTTCAGCTTTGCAACCAATCAATCCCACAAGCACCGCAATCGGGCGAACGGCGAAGAATAGAATGGCAATCAACGCAAGTATATCGAGCCGCAAGCACTCCCGCGAAAGAGCCGCGCCGACAGTGACGACAAGCGCCACTTCGAGAACACGCTCCACCTGCTCGTTGAAGTTTAGCACTGCCCCTGCCATATGCGCGGGGCCATGGTGCGGATCGAGAGCCACTTCCTCGTCCGTCACCGCCTGCTCCATCGCGCGGACCTGCTCCGGGGGTGCGTCGCCGGAATGTTTCCGCTCAATGGTTCTCAAAGCAAGACCCGCGGCAAAGACCGCCAGGAACCCATACGCGTGAAGAAGCAGCGCCGAGCCGTATGAAAGACCGATGAGGCCAAGCGCGATGAATTCGTCACGCCCGAGCCCCTCTTTATGCTCCCGCCTCAGCCAAAGCACCAGCCGCGCAGTGAGCGTCCCCAACAATGCTCCGACGCCCAGCCCCGCTGCAACCGCCCACACCACATCAACCGCCCACCACCGCCATCCCCAGTCGCCAAGCTCATGAAGCCCCAAAAGGCCGAGGCCCAGCATAACGAACGGGAAGGCCGTTCCATCGTTCAACCCGGCCTCACCTGTCAGCGAGAAGCGGAGTCGATCCTGGTCATGCGCATCCTCCAACTGGACCTCGGACGCCAGCACCGGATCGGTGGGAGACAAGATCGCGCCCAACAAAATGGCGGCGCCCAGGGAGAAACCGAAGAGCCATATGCCTGCGAGCGCGATAAGGCCGACGGTGATTGCCATTGAGAGGAACGCCAGCCGGAGCGGAGTCTTCCACCTGCCCCTTTTAAACGGCACGCGAAGTTTCAACCCAGCCGTAAAAAGTGAGAGCAGGACGCCAGCCTCGGTAAGGCGCTCCAGTAGTTTTGCATGCCCCTGAGCGTCCACCGAGACAGCTCCGAACCCGATTGGGCCAATGGCTACGCCAGCGCCGAAGTAAATCATCGTTTCCGTCAGCGGCAGCCTCTTAACCCGCGCCGCGACGCCAGCAACGCAGATGAGCAGAACGCCCACCAAAAAGTACCCCAATTCAAAGCTCATGCTGCCACACCTCGGAACCCCGCATCCGCAGCGCCCTCCAGACGATGCAGCTGCACCTATTTACCGCTGAATCGCGCGTATGGGAATGGACCAAGGCTCGCTTTTTGAAGCCGTTCCAGCCGGCAGCTCACGCCCTGAAATGCAGGATGTTACTTTTTCCCTTCGGCGGGGATTAATTGGTGAATGACGGTTAGTGACATCGACCTGCTGCGCCGCTGGACGCGCGACCAGTCCGAAGAAGCCTTCGCGACTTTGGTCAACCGGCACATGGACATGGTTTATTCCGTGGCCCTGCGCCAGGTGCGCGATCCACACCTCGCTCAAGAGGTCGCGCAATCGGTGTTCGTCATTTTGGCGCGCAAAGCCAGCTCACTGGGTTCAGACACCATCCTCGCGGGTTGGCTCTGCCGCACCGCGCGGTTCACCTCTTCCAAAGCATTGACAATGCGTCAAAGACGTTTGCACCGGGAACATCTCTCCTTCCTCGAATCCTCCTCCAGCGGCTCCGATGACGAGACGGATAATGCGTGGCAAATGATCGAAGGCGACCTGGACAACGCTTTAAGCCAACTCGGTCGGCAGGACCATGACGCACTCGTGTTGCGGTTCTGCCAGGGCCGGAGTTTTCGCGAGGTGAGCAGCGCGCTCGGCACGTCTGAAGCCGGAGCAAAAATGCGGGTGCAGCGGGCGTTGGAGAAGCTCCGTGGTTACTTCGGCAGGAAAGGCATTTCCCTTTCCGCCGTCGTGATCGGCGGAGCCATCTCCGCGCATTCAGTTCAAGCAGCGCCAGTCGGTCTGGCTGCTGCTACCGCCGCCGCAGCCCTCAACGCAAGCACACTCAGTTCATCAACCCTCCTCGTAATCAAAGAAACACTGCAATATATGGCTTGGACCAAAGTTAAAACCGCTGGGATTATTGGCGTTGCTGCCCTCCTCACCGTTGGAACCGTGACGGTGATCTCCCAAAAAACTACCGCTCCCTCCACAAAGACCACTCAATCAGTCGCTGCTGCCTACGGCACCCCTGAAGCAACATTGAAAAGCCTGGTGGCTGCTTTGCAAGCGGCTGACACGGAGAAATTCGCCGAAGGCTGCACACCCGAAAAAGCCGAGCAATTCCGTATGCGCAACCTCGGAAAACCGGAGGAAGAACTTAAAGCTGAAGCGCAACGCCAGGCCGCGATGTTTGCCAAAGCCAAGCTGGTTGCGCGTGAGACCAACGGCACGGACGAAGTGCATCTCCGCATGGAAATGCCTGCTGGAGCCGACGGCCTGCAAGGCAAAGCTGGGCAGCTCGTGCTCGTGATGAAAAAGGTCGGCCAAACCTGGAAATATCACGGCGATCGCCGCTAAGAACCTTGACTGAACACCCTTGCGCATCCTCGTGCGCGAGGGCTTCTGCAACCTATGCGCAAACCAACAAATCGCGAGGCCTTCACTCTCATCGAGCTGCTGACCGTTATCGCCATCGTTAGCATTCTCGCTGCCCTGCTCTTCCCGGCAGTCAGCCGCGCCAAGCTAAAAGCAGAGCGTGCAACCTGCTCGAACAACCTGCGCCAGGTCACCCTCGCCCTTCTGCTGTATGCCGATGACTTCTCCGGCTCCTGGCCTGTCCTGCCCAACCCGAATCCTTACCCAAACGGAGTGGGCGCCTACTACAAAGAATTGATCCAGCCATACGTCCGAAGCGCCAACTCTGCGCCCCCAGGCAAAACCGTTTTCGCCTGCCCCGCCGACCAGCTGGTCATCAAAGACGTCATGCACGCCTTCACCAGCTACACCTTTAACGGCTACGAAGTCTCCGAAGGCTCCCTGCCGAGGATCACTGGCCGCCCCGCCTCTTCGATTCCATCACCCTCTCGCGCGGTTTTAGTGGGTGAAAAGCCCGCCTTCTTCGGCGGCTCCTGGCATCCGTTCAAGCCATCACGCCACGCCGATGCCAAAAACCTCCTCGGCTTCGTGGACGGCCACGTCAGCCTCACCAAAATTTACTGGGACGGCCAACTCTGGTCCGAACCAAGAAACTACGAGCCCCCGGCAGGTTACGATTACTCGTGGTCGGGAAATTGAGTGCGCTTAAATTGAATGCCACTTCAGATCAGCGGCTCGTTGCTCTTAAGTGCTCACATCTTTAAAGAAGCAGAACTTGAATGCGCCACTTTTGAATAGCCGCGGCACGAGTGAGCTGGTAAGCAGAATTAGCTCATGTCATTTTCGCTAAAGCGCAGTGTCGTTCCAGCCATTATTTTGCGGTTTTGGAAGACCGCCTTGGGAGTATTCATCCTTTGGACATCCTTGCTGATTAGCAGCGGCGCCAATGTTGGCGCAGAAGCATTTCACACGGAGCGCGCGGCGAATTTCGACGGATTCTACTTACACACCGAACTCACCGCCCTGAGTGATCCCTACGAGGAACCCAGTGCTGTGCAACTCGATGGTGAAACTCTGTATGTGCATGGACCGCACTCAATAGCCGTCCTGGACCGCACAACGCTTGAAACCCGAGCGACCCTGCCGACAGCGGATGTTCGGGACATCCTATTTGAGGGAACGAGTGCCTTCGTGCGCACAAGCGAGGCTGTCGAGATTTACGATATTTCGAAGACAGCGCAGCCGAGGAGGATAGCTTCGCTGGCAATTGATGCGTCCAAATTGAAAGCCACGACCTGGCCGACAACCGCCATCTACCTGCACAAAAGAGGGAATTTCCTCTACTTCAACGATGCTGCCGGAGATTTTCGTGTCGCACGGATTGATGCCGGAGGCACAATTGTCCTCCTGGACGCGAAAATCAGCGGCCCGGGGGCTTTAATCCGCAGTGAATTTGCCACAGATCGATACCTGCTCCTCCATAACTTCTGGCAGGATCTCAGACTCCTTGATCTCTCTGTCCCCGAAACGCCGAGGGTAACACACCGTTGGGAAGGGAAGGTTGCGGCGGCTGCTGTGTCGGGGGATCGACTAGCGGTCAACATTCCGCTGAGCGATACCGCCAACATCGTAAATCCGCAGGGACAAAACTTTCTGTATCAACTGACCGAGTCTGGCGCTCCCGTGCAAGTCGGATTCTTTGCCACCCCGGGTTATGCCTGGATGAAGTTCTTCGGCAACTTTTTGTACGAGGCATACCTGGTGTTCGATATTTCAGATCTGGCAGCTCCACGTGCATTGGGTCGCCTGCCATCGACGATTTTCTTTCAAGCGTTCCACAGCAAAACTGGTTACGCGACCGTTCCCACTCTGCCAGCGGGTTCTCAAAGTCTCAGCCATTTCAACCTGGTAGATCCATTGAAGCCAGGTCTGCTGAAAAGCGTTGTTCCATTTCCTTCGAAACCTACCCGAGGAATTGCTTGGGGCGTTCAGGGCGACCACATATACGTTCAAGAGCGGGACGGGATGAACCGCATTTACGATTATGCAAAGGCTACCCAGCCGAAGCTGCTCGCCACACTTCCTGCGAACTATGCCGCGCCGCGGCTTCGAAATGCTTTCGTTTATCTGCCCACCCAGAACGGAGTGTCCATCTACGACGTCGCCGATCCGGCCCGCCCTTCGCGAGTTGGAAGCATTAGCCTCCGAAACGTAACCGCTCTGGAAACGCAGGGTGAGCATCTGTTCCTTTTAACCAGAGATTCAGGCGCCCAACGACAAAGCGCGTTTCATGTCTATTCCTTGACGAATGCCGCGAATCCGACTCGATCAGCCTACCTGCCCTTTCCGCTCGGAGATCATCGTCCCCGTGTGCTCACCATCTCCAAGAACCGTGCTTATATAGCGACTTTCGGCGAATCTGGCGCAGGGGCGCACCCGGGGGTGAGCATCGCAGCAATGGACATCTCGAACCCTGAGAGCCCTGTCCCTAAGGGAACCTTTGCGTCAGACTCCACGTTTGCAGTCATGAACGTCCACGTTTACCAAGATTATCTTTTTCTTGGAGGCAACCAGCTGAAGGTCATTGATTTTAGGAATGCAGATTCTCCCAAAGCCGTGGGTGAACTCCCCTATCCAGAGGTTCTCGGGATCAGCGGCTCTGAACTGTTCACCCGCACTCAGAACGGATCAACGCTGTTGAATTATGATATCTCCGTTCCGGATACCCCCCGGCGGATCCAATCCTTGCCTGTACGCACAAAACCCCTTTGGGCACACGCATCGCAGAACCGCCTCCACCTCACCCTCACAGACATTGGAGTTCAGGTATTTGAAAGACAGCCTCTCTCGCGGCTTTCGGATGAGTTTTCCGATAGCAATGACGATGGTTGGACGCACTGGTCGCCTCTTGCAGCCGTCGGCGTGGGAGCTTCGTTCAAGGTCGAAGCAGGTGTGTACAAGCTTGCTGTGGCCAATTCTCCGAATCCGCAAGCTCTACCGACGGAGGTCGGCTCAGCCCAGCTTCGCAAGAATTTCAGCGACGTGAAGGTTCAGGCCGATGTTTGGGGCTGGGTCAGCGGGAGCCATGATAGCACAGTTGCTCTTCAGGCTCGTGCCCAAATGCACCCGCACAACCTGGCGACATACTACGCGCTCACGTTGACGCCAAAACCGCCGACCCAAGCGGGTGGCGGCGTGCCGCTGCCTGGGCTCGAGTTCAGTATCACAAAGAAGACTCGCAACGGCGTCATCACGCTTGTCTCCGAAAAATTGACGGCCAGCGAAATTAGGCCTGATCAGACCTACACCATGAGCTTCGAGGTTATCGGCTCAACCTTAAAGGGGAGCCTGCATCAGAAAGCAGGCCCGAACAGAGTTTTGCTGGCAGAATTAAGCTCCACAGACGCGCAGTTTAATGAGGGCTACGTTGGTGTGATCTCCTTCAAGTCTGGCGCCTTAACAGGCGAAGCAACGAACGGCCTGGCATTCACAATCGACAATTTCCACGCAACTGGAGTCGAAGCTCCCCACCGGCTCCATGCTGATGAGGAGGTGATTTACTGGAGCAGCGGAGCTGCAGATCACGTGCTAGAACACTCTGTGACCGCAGATGGAACATTCACAACGAGCGCTCAAGCGCCTTCCGAAGGCGGCTTCGGCTTCATCAAGACTGTGCCGGTATCCCAAGCTTTCCCTTCCGAATTCTTTCGCCTGAAAAAGGCTCCCGCGCTCGCGCCTTAGAACGGCAACGGAACAAGAGGGGACCCAAATATCCAACTCTGGTCCGAATCCTCCACTGAACCGCCACCCTAGGTGCGGGGATTCTAAAGAAAAGCGGCGCCCACTCGGGCGCCGCTAACCCTTGAACTCAACTATGGCTGACTACCGTGCTGACAAATCAGCTGTCAGACCGCGGCGAGCGTGGCCATTGGTGTTGCTCGCCTCGTCTTCCATGATCTTCTCGTAGAGCGTGAGGGCCTGCGCGACCACCTGGTCCATATTGTAGTACTTGTAGGTGGCGAGGCGGCCCGCAAAGTAAACATTCGGCGTCTGCTCCGCTAACGTGGCGTACTTCTTGTACAGCTCCGCATTCTCGGACTTCGGCACCGGGTAGTATGGGTCCCCTTCCGCTTGCGGGTACTCATACACAATCGTCGTCCGGTTATGCTCCTGGCCGCTCAGGTACTTGAACTCCGTCACGCGAGTGTAGGCGTAATCGTTCGGGTAATTGATGACGGGCGCCGTCTGGTACCACTTCACGTCGTGCGTCTCGAACTCGAACTTAAGCGAGCGATACGGGAGCTTGCCGTAGCGGTAGCCAAAGTATTCATCAACCGGCCCGGTGAAGATCATCTTCTTGAACGGGATGTACTCGATGATGTCTTTGTAATCCGTGTTCAGCATGATCTTGATGTTCTTATGATCGAGAATGTTCTCGAACATCCGCGTGAAGCCATGCAGCGGCATCGCCTGGTACGAATCGGTGAAATACCGGCTGTCGCGGTTCGTCCGCGTCGGAATGCGCGCGGTCACAGCGGCGTCCAGCTCGGAAGGATCCATGCCCCACTGCTTGCGCGTGTAGTTCCGGAAGAACTTCTCGTAAAGCTCGCGCCCAACCTTGCTCACAACGACATCTTCAGAGGTCTTGATTTGCTCACGCTTCTCCGCGACCGATTCGAACCACTTGTCGAGCTGCGAGGAATCCAGGTTCAACCCATACAGCGTGTTGATTGTGTCGAGGTTGATCGGGATCGGCACGAGCTGCCCATCCACACAGGCCAGCACACGATGCTGGTATTGGCGCCACTTCGTGAACTTCGACAGGTAATCGAACACCTGCTTCGAGTTCGTGTGAAAGATGTGCGGCCCATACTGATGGATCAGGATGCCCGCCGCGTCATAACGATCATACGCGTTGCCAGCGATATGCGGGCGCTTGTCGATGATCAACACCTGCTTCCCTTGCGAAGCGAGCCGCTCCGCCAGCGTGCTTCCCGCGAACCCGGCTCCGACGATTAAATAATCAAACATACTTCTTCTTCCTCAGCCTCAGAAATGGGATCAAAGAGCGTTTAAACCGCGAGCTGCCAGCGCGGGGTTGTTGCTTTTGGCGCGTCGATCCAGCGCTTCGGCGATGTGGTTTTCGAGCTTCATGACAATTGACTCCCACTGATTGTCATTGGCCATCGCGATGCCGCGCTGGATCGCCTCCCGGTCGGGCGCTTGCGCTTCCTTCCGGCACATCTCGATAAATTCGTCGGAGCTACGGGCCACTTTGACCACGGAGCTGAAATTCGAAACGACATCAGGCACAGCGGTTGAAACAATCGGGCGCGCTGTGGCCATGTATTCGCAAGCCTTCGTCGGGTTGATGTATTCGGTGTGCTCGTTCAGCGCGAACGGCATCAGGCAAACGTCCCAACCTTTGGTGTAGGCGGGCAGTTGGTCGTACTCACGGCGGCCAAGCCATTTGATGTTTGGGTGCTGCGGCAGCGTGGCGGGATCCACTTTCACCACTGGCCCGATCATCACGATCTTCCAATCAGCCGCATCAGCCAGCTTGGCGAGCAAATCATAATCCAGGCGCTCATCAACCACTCCGAAATAGCCAAGCACTGGTTTCTTGATGTCGCGGGTGTCGGCCGGAACTTCCGTGCTGTCCAGACGCGCAGTCCCGAAATGCTTCACATCCACGCCGCAGCCGTAAAAGTGGCAGTTCTTGTTGTGCGGCGTTTTGGATTCGCACATCTTGCGCCCGCCCGCGAACACCACGTCCGCATGCTTGAGCAGGATGCGCTCGCGCTCGACAATCTCGGGCGGGGCGAACTTGAATTTGGACAACTCGTCCATGCAGTCATACACCACTGCGATCTCGTCCATCTTTCGGGCGTAAGCCACGACAGCCATGGGGTCATAGAACCATTGCACCGGCTGCTCGAATTTCCCTTTCAGCGGGCCGTTCGCTGCTTCCTTCAGCAACCTCAACCGCTCGCTGTCCACCCAGGCGCCGTCCGAAAAGCGTGATGCCGGGAAGAAGCTCTGCATCACGGTCACATTGGGATACTCAGGGACCTGCCGCAGCTCGTAGCGGGGCGCCTCATTGTTATCAACCAGGATCGGCCCTTCGCAAAACAGCACGCGATGCCGTTGGGAGAGACGCGAGAGAAATTGCTGAGGCCGCTGCCAAACGCCATCCCACCGAAGATGGCAGTGCACAATAATCGGGTAGCTGAACTGAGTCGTATCCATAGTCTTGTTCGTAAATGAAATGTTCTTCTTGGCTCTGAGCGTCATCGGATGCCTTGGGGCCCCGCCGATGCGGACCGCTCCTCAACGGGGCATAAAAAAAGCCGAGTCCCGCCACAGAGCGGCTCGGCAAGCCAGGTCGGTAAAGCGCCACCCCCGCCTGGCGGGAGTTGGCAAGCAGCGCGATTGATAGAGAGCCCGGCGGCTTCCCTCGGCGACTGCGCGTTAATCCTCTGGCCCGTTAACATGCCTAACCAAGGTATTTACCGCCGCTCTTCGCGCCACTCAGGGGGCGTGTGCTTCCTCCGCTCAGGGAACAACTTACCGACCGTGCAGCCGCCACACTTCCCCTCCCATCCTTTCCCTGTGTGGTTGTTATCTGCCCGCTGACTGGATATGTTGCGCCCAGTATGAAGAAGGGTTTGCTTGGGTGCGGCGCCGCGCTGGTCGTGGGCCTCGTGATCTTGGTGATCATCGGGATTGGCAGCTACAATCGTTTCGTAAAGCTCTCCACCGGCGTCGATGGCCAATGGGCTCAGGTCCAAAATGTTTATCAGCGCCGACTCGACCTGATCCCCAATCTCGTGAACACCGTCCAGGGCGCGGCGAACTTCGAGAAAAGCACGCTTAAAGAAGTGGTCGAAGCCCGCGCATCGGTCGGCAAAGTGGAAATCAACGCGAACCAGGCTCCCGCCTCCGCCCAGCAATTGCAGCAGTTCCAGCAAGCCCAGGATTCACTCTCCTCTGCTCTCTCTCGATTGCTCGTCGTTGTTGAGCGTTATCCCGAGCTTCGCGCCAACTCCAATTTTCAAAACCTGCAGGCCCAAATCGAAGGCGCCGAAAACCGGATCGCCGTAGAGCGCGGCCGCTTCAATGACGTCGTTCGCGATTACAATGCTGCGGTGAAGTCTTTCCCTGGGGTTATTGTCGCTTCCCTCTTCCGCTTTGAGCCCCGCCCATTCTTCACGGCTGACGCGGGCGCGCAAAAAGCTCCTGAAGTGAAGTTCGACTTCAACGCGCCGACCAACCGCTAGTTCCGTGAGAGGCGCGGTTTTATTCTCTCACGCGCCGGCAAGGCTGCTGGTATTCGCGCTGCAGCTTCTGCTCTGCGCCTTTGCATTCGGGGCAGAGCGGCTGCCCGAGCGGCCAAAGAATCATTTCAATGACTTTGCGAACGTGGTCTCACAAGCCACCGCTCGCGAGCTGAACACACAACTCGCCGACTTCGAGCGCCGCACCTCCAGCCAAATCCTGGCGGTCATCTACCCCCGCATGGAGAGCAACTCCAGCATTGAGGATTACACCGTCCGTATCGCGCAAAGCTGGAAAGTCGGCCTTGCAGGCAAGGACAATGGCGCCGTCCTCTTTGTCTTCGTTCAAAGCCGCCAAATCTACATTCAAGTTGGTTACGGCTTGGAAGGCGCTATTCCCGATGCGACAGCCAAGGACATCATCGAGAGCCGCATCAAGCCGAACTTCCGCGCGGGCAACTTCGACGCAGGGATGCGCGCCGGAGTGCAGGCCCTGATGCAAGCCGCGCAAGGCGAGTATCGCGGCACCGGCCGAACGGTTGCTGAAAGTCGGCGCAGTTCCAACTCGGGCTTGGTCGGCTTCCTCCCGCTCATCTTCTTCGTTTTCATCCTCATGATCTTCATCGGTCGGCTGAAGAAAGCTTCTTGCGGCACAGTGTACACTCGCGGGGGACGCCGCATTTATCGCTCGGGCCCAACCATTTGGTGGGGCGGCGGCGGGGGTGGATGGTCCGGTGGCGGCGGAGGCGGTGGGTGGTCCGGAGGTGGCGGTGGCGGCTCCTTTTCCAGCGGTGGCGGAAGCTTCGGTGGCGGTGGCGCAGGAGGCAGTTGGTGAAAACTCAGGAATTTATCGCGCGCATAGACGACAACCAGGTCAGCGCTGCCATCGCGGCGGCGGAGCGAACCACGTCAGGTGAGATCCGCGTGTTTGTCTCCGAAAATGCCGCCCCAGACCCAGTCGCTGAAGCCAAGACGCAGTTCATGAAGCTTGGGATGGAGAAAACCTCGCAGCGCAATGCCGTCCTCCTCTTCTTCGCTCCCCAATCACAGACCTACGCTATTGTGGGCGACGCAGGGGTGGACCACTTGTGCGGCCAGGAATTCTGGTTGGAAGTGACCTCGCAAATGCGGCCGTTGCTTCATGCGGGCAATTACACCGAAGCCATCGTGCACGCCGTTCGCATGGTTGGCGAAACACTCGCCCGCAACTTCCCCCGCAGACCCGATGATCAAAATGAGTTGCCCGACGATGTGGCTCGCTGACCCCAGCGTGAAAAGAATTGTCTGCATCACCTGCGCCCAACAAACTCCGCTGGAGCGATGAGCCAAAATCAACAACTCCGCATCGGGTGGGTCGGCTTTCACATGGAGGGCATCCCTGCCCTGCGCGCTCTTATCGACGCCGGGCACAAGCCTGTCGTCGTCCTGACGCTTAAACCCACCGCCTTGGAAAAGCGCAGCGGCCGCATCTTTTACAAGGAGATCTTCGCCAGCGACCAACTCGACATCCGCGAGATCGGCAACGTCAATGACCCCGACGCGCAGGAAATCCTTCGCTCCGCTCAGCTCGATGTGCTCTTCGTGATAGGCTGGTCGCAAATTCTCAAGCCCGAAACTCTTTCACTCGCGCGGCTGGGCGTAATTGGGGCGCACGCCTCGTATCTTCCAAAGAATCGCGGCAGCGCGCCGATTAATTGGGCCATCATTAATGGCGAGACCAGCACCGGGAATTCGCTGATGTGGCTGGATGCCAGCGTGGATGCTGGGGATATCATCGACCAGATGCCCTTCGCCATTGAGCCTTACGACACTTGCGAGACGCTTTACCAGAAGGTCGCTCAGACCAACGCCGCAATGATCCTTCGCGCGGTGCAGCGCATTGCCGCGGGCGAACGGCCCGGAGTTCCACAAGCGCACGGAAATGATCCCCTTCTCGCGCGCAGACGCCCTGAGGATGGTTTGATCGATTGGTCCCAACCCGCCCGCCGTGTTTACGATTTCATCCGCGCGCTCACGCGTCCATACCCAGGCGGGTTCAGCTGGTTGAACGGCCGCAAGCACTTCGTCTGGAACGCTGCGCTGCCGGGCCTGCACTCGACCGCTGCCGCGCCAGGCGCCGTTCTAGGCCCTTGCTACAGCCCAACCGAGGCCGCGTGCGGGCAAGTCGTGCAGTGCGGCGATGGCCCCATCATTCTCCTCGAAGTCGAGGAAGAGGGCGGCCAGATTCTGCGGGGGAAAAATTTGAGTGAAGCCAACTGGAAAGGCACCCAATGGAAACCTCAACCTTGAAACCGAGCCGTGTGCTAGTGATTGCCGCCCACCCTGATGACGAAGTTCTCGGCTGCGGTGGCGCTCTCCGCCTGCACAAAAATCGCGGCGACAGCGTTTGCGTCCTGATTGCCGCCGGCCGCTCCGAAGCAGAGAGCGGTTACGGCAAAAGCCAGGCCTCGCTTGCGGATGCCGCAGCCAAAGTGATGGGTGTCGATGATCTCCGAATCCTCGGCTTGCCCGACCAACGCTTGGATGTCATTCCCATGGTGGAACTGACGCAAAAGATCGAAGAGGTGGTCCAGGATTGGAAGCCGGACACGGTTTACATTCATCACGCCGGCGATGTGAATCGCGACCATTACGCGCTCGCGACAGCGTCATTGGTGGCGACTCGCCCCGTGCAGCGTTTCATTCGCCAGGTCTTTGCGTTCGAAACAATCAGCAGCACCGAATGGGGTTACCCGCGCACGTTTATTCCAGACACTTGGCTCGACATCAGCTCCGTGCTCGATGTGAAGCTTCGCGCCATGGAGTGCTACGCTCCGGAGCTTCGGCCATACCCGCACCCGCGTTCGCTGGAAGCAATTAAACACCGCGCGCACGCATGGGGGAACCAATGCTGCCTTGAAGCCGCTGAAGTCTTCATGACAGTTCGCCGTTTTCTTCCTTGATGAAGCGCCTCTTCGATATTCTCGCGAGCATCAGCGCATTGATCGTTCTCGCGCCTTTGCTCCTGGTGATCAGCCTCTTGATCAAAGTCACAAGCCCGGGGCCAATCTTTTACCGAGCCGCGCGATCAGGTCGTAATGGCAAGACTTTCACAATGCTGAAATTCCGCAGCATGCGTGTCCGCCCCTCCACCGGCAGCGTTATAACAGGGGCCAACGACTCTCGCATCTTCCCCGTCGGAAAATTCGTCCGCGTGACGAAGATTGATGAACTTCCCCAGCTCATCAACGTGCTCAAGGGAGAGATGTCCATCGTTGGACCACGCCCCGAGGACCCGAAGATCGTGGAGCACCATTACACGCCGTTGCTCCGCAAATCGCTAGAGGCGGCGCCGGGACTAGCCAGTCCAGGCAGCATTTTCAACTACACGCATGGCGACGCGTGCCTGGCCGGCGATGATCCAGAACGGCTCTACATCGAGAAGCTCATGCCGATCAAAGTGGCCATGGACGTTTACTACGTGCAGAACCAAAGCCTCGCTTACGATCTGCAAATCATCGCGCGCACCGTGAAGACAATCCTCCAAATTGCCGCAGGCCGGAAAGACTTCCCCCACCCCCCCGAGCACGAGCCCGCGCAAGCCCTGCTCAGAGATGACCAACATGCTCGCTGACCAGCCCCGACGCTGCGCTCACGATGGTAGGCCCGGTCCCCCGACCGGGCGCCCTGCCTGGCTAACTTTTAGCTGATTGCAGCCGCTCCATGGCCGCCTGCACCCCTTGCAACGCCTGCAGCAACGTCGCGCGCATGCTCTCGTCAGCCGGAGCTTGTGGGTCGTTGATGAGTGATGTGAGCCTCGAAAGAATCTCCGGTGTGCGCTTCTGCAAGCTGGCCATGTGCCGCTCCCACACCAGCTTCTTCTTCGCGCAGGCCAGCAAAGCGGTCAGGTAGTCCACATCCTGTCGCGTGTCCCGCGGACCCTGGTACTTTTGGTTAACCCCCTCCAATTCAACCTTCAGGCTATTGATGCTCCGCTCCGCCCGATCGATGTCCTGGATCAGGTTGTTGAGGTCATTAACCACCTCTTGCTGCTGCAAGGCCAGGCGTTGAGCCAGCTTCAGTTGCTTGAGCGATGTCATTCTGCCTTCCGACTATAATTGGATTCTGCTCCGCGTCCAATCCGCCAAACCATACGTATACGTAAAAACCCCACTGGCATCTTTTTGAACCTGCCCTTATGGTAAAGCGTCAAAGTGGAGGTTGGGATTTCTCACGGGTAACACGATCAATTTTTATGAACAAGAAGGTTAAACATTTCAGCTACATGCTCCTTGGAGGAGCCTTGGCTGTGGCCTGCCTGCAGTTCGGCCCAGCCATTGCCCAGCAAAAAAGCGAGCCGCCCAAGGTAAACTATTCCGACAAGCCCCTCGCGCGTGACGTGAAAAGCGCAACCAGCTTTGCCCCAGTGGTCAAGAAGGTCGCCCCGAGCGTCGTCAACATTTTCACCACCAAAAAAGTCACTGCCCCCAACGCGCAGCAGCTTCCCGACTTTTTCCGCCGCTTTTTCCCTGAAGGGTTCGAGGGTTTGGAAGATGAGGATGGCTCCGGGGGTCCTTCGGGCCGGGCTCCTCGCAGCCGCCAGGAACAAAGCCTCGGCTCAGGTGTCATCGTTTCCGAGAATGGCTACATCCTCTCCAACAACCACGTTGTCGAAGGCGCTGACGAAGTCCGCGTCGTCATGCTCAGCGGCCAGGAATACGTCGCGAAGGTGGTCGGCACCGACCCCCCAACCGACACCGCTGTGCTCAAGATTGAAGCCACTGGCCTGCCCGCGATTACTATGGCCAACAGCGATCTCGCCGAAGTCGGCGACATGACCTTGGCCATTGGCAATCCATTCGGTCTCGGCCAAACCGTCACCTCTGGCATCATCAGCGCCGTCGGCCGCGGCGGCTTTGGCATCGTTGATTACGAGGACTTCATTCAGACGGACGCCTCCATCAATCCCGGCAATTCCGGTGGCGCGCTGGTGGATGCCGAAGGGCGTTTGCTGGGAATTAACACGTTCATCATGAGCCGCAGCGGCGGCAATCAAGGCGTTGGCTTCGCCATCCCTGTGAACATGGCCCGCAGCGTGATGGATCGTCTCATCCAGGAAGGCAAAGTCCGCCGTGGATATCTTGGCGTGCAGCTCCAACCACTCAGCCAGGAACTGGCTCAGGAATTCAAGCTGCCTGACACCAAGGGTGCGTTGGTTGCGGCGGTGGCGGAAGACACCCCCGCTGAGAAAGCCGGCTTCCAATCGGGTGACATCATCACTCAGTTTAACGGTCGCGAGGTGAGTGACAGCCGTCATCTCCGCTTGATGGTCGCGCAGACCGCGCCGAACAGCTCGGTGAAGTTCAACGTCCTCCGCAACGGCAAAAAGCAGACCATCAACGTCACTCTCGCCGAGTTGCCATCGGATGCGCTTGCCTCAAATGCCGACCCGCGGCGTCAGGGAGGCCGCGCCACTCCTTCGGAGCCTGACTCCGCTGAAACCCTGGAGGGCGTGACTGTTACCGACCTGACACCTGCCACACGCCGGCAGTTTAACATTCCGCAACGTGTCGCCGGCGCGCTCGTGATGCGAGTTGACCCCGATTCGAATGCTTACGCGAAAGGCATTCGCGCCGGCACCGTCATTGAGGAAATCAACGGCAAGCCTGTGAAAAGCGCGGATGACGCCGTCGAACTCACCGAGGCTAACAAAGCGCCTCGCCTTCGGCTCCGCATCTGGCGCAGTGGCGTCAGCCAATACATCGTCGTCGATAAGGCCAAAGAGTAGAAGTTGTCTCATAAATAACCAGCAAGTGGATTGCGAGGGATTTTGGCCGGAGGCCAGGCGCGACGAAGGAGCATATCCGCATGGATCTGCGACTGAGGAGCAACGAAGCATGCGGCCTAAAGACCCGCAAGACGCTGCTTGGTATTTGTGAGGCGGCTTCTAATCCACCCCGGTTGTTTCGGTCGGGCAGCCTGCAGCACATGCAGGCTGCCTTTTTTTGTTATGGTAGGCCCGGGCCACGACCGGGCGCCCACAAAAATGGACATCCAACACCTCAATGGACTAAGCTAAAGCATGGGTTCTCCACGGGATTTCCAACATCGTTTAGGCCGCGGCAAGCCCGCGCATGTGGAGCCCGCCGACCCAATCCTCGGGTACAAAGGCGAGGTTGTTTACATCTATGCCTTCGACTTTGCCTACGAAATGAAGCGCGAGCGCATTCGGGAACTCCTCGGTCATCCCGTCGCGCAATTCTCGATGGACGCGAGCAAGCGCAACCCGCGGCACATGGTTTTTTACCGCCCGCAAATGGTCCGGCTCCCGGCCATTGAGCGCATCGGCCCGCGTGGACCTCTCCAAATCGAGCGACTCGTAAAGATACTCCCCGTCGGCGCCTTCAGCATCACCATGCGTGTCCCCTTTCAGGTTCGCGCCATTAAGGACCTCGCCGAATTCCACGACCTCCAATTCACCAACGGCTCGATCCACGAGGAGGTCCGCGCCCTGGCCAACGACCTCCGGCGCGAACTGGAGCAGCACTCCATCCGACCGCTCCCAGACTTAGTGGAGGAGGAGGCGTACACCGTCTTTGGCATTCAAGGCCCCCTCCGCACCACGGATGGCGCCGTGGTGTCCGCTGAGAAATGGCTCACCCGCCATCGCCGCGAAGTCGCTTCAGCTCTCACCCAGGAGCAGGATCCCCGCGAGCTATCGGATCAAGAAACCCGCGAGTCCACCATGCGATACCTTAGCTATTACCAAAGTGATTTGGTTGTGGTGGATTGGGATGCAGCGTTGGTGATCGACGAGCCGAAAGACCTTCACGAAATCGTTTACATCTTCGAGATGGCGAACCTGCAACTCGCCGAGTTGGAAGCCTACGACCGCATTCTCGACAACGCTCTCGAGCGCTCCTACCGCGACCTTTCGAGCAAGTCGATGAAGGAGCGGCAAGCCCGCATTGCGGAGCTACGGGAGATCCGCATCGACATGGCGCGCTTCAGTGACGAGATGGGGAACATCACCAAGTTCTTTGGGGACTGGCATCTCGCTCGCATTTACCAGGACATCTCCGCGCGCTTTCATCTGGCGGACTGGCACAAGTCCGTCGATGAAAAACTCAAGACCCTGGATGACCTTTACCAACTCCTCAGTCAGGATCAGAATAACCGTTGGATGCTTCTCCTCGAGTTGAGCATCGTGCTCCTGTTCATCGTCGACCTCATCATGCTCTTCATGGGCCTCTCGGATTAATCAGAGATCCCAGCTCGGGTAGATTTCCGCGCTCACCGTTGTCTCCGCAGCCCCTCGCAGCAACTTTCGCTCGGCCAAAATGCCGATCATAGCTGCGTTGTCCGTGCAAAGCTTCGGCTCAGCGAGGCGAAGCTGCAGTCGATTCCTTCTGCACCCTTCCTCTAGTGCCCGCCTCAATCCGCTATTGCAGGTCACCCCGCCCGAAGCAGTCACACATTTCACTCCCGTCCGCTTGGCCGCGCGAATCAACTTATGCACCAGCGGCTCCACAATCGCCGCCTGCACGCTGGCGCACAGATCCGCGACTTTGCCGGCATCGTTCAAGATCTCGGGATGATTCTGCAGAAAGTACCGGACCGAGGTTTTCAGCCCGCTGTAACTAAAATCATCCCCCGCATCATGCATCATCGGGCGAGGAAAGCTGTGCGTCGCTGGATTTCCCTTGGCAGCGAGTCGATCCAAGTGGGGCCCTCCAGGGTAGGGCAGCCCCAGCAGCTTCGCCGTCTTGTCGAAGCACTCGCCCGCGGCGTCATCGATGGTTCCACCCAGCACGGAGTGTTGCTGCTCCCCCTTCACATGCACGAGCAACGTGTGCCCACCGCTGACGATCAAAGAAATGTTCGGCTCAAAGGCTTCAAACTCCGCGCGTGGAGGCGTTCCACGAATCCACGGCGAGTAGAGGTGAGCTTCGTGATGATGAATTCCGATGAATGGCTTCTCAATGCTGAGGGCGAAGCTTTGCCCCGCGTGAAAGCCGATCAACAAAGCATTCGGCAGACCCGGCCCTTGAGTCGCCGCCACAGCGTCAATATTCTCCGCCGCAAGGCCTGCCTGGCGCAGAGCTTCCCGCGCCACTGGCAGAAGGTTGCGCGCATGCTCACGGGTGGCCAACTCCGGCACCACCCCGCCATATTCAGCGTGCATTTTGATCTGCGTGGAAACGACGTTCGCCAACGCCACTCCATCTGCGATCACCGCCACGCTCGTCTCGTCACATGATGTCTCGATCGCCAAAACGCGCATGGTCACTGCGCGCTTGTGGATCCCTGAGCCGCGCTCAGCTTCGCGCCTCGTTCGCCGCTCGTCCTGCCCACGCGCGCCTTATGCAGCGTCATGGCTCGCAGGAAATCGACAGCCCGATCGAGTTGCACATCACGAATCGCCATCACCTTCGCGCGTTCCGCTTCGGGCAAGCTTTCCAGCCCGCCAGTGCTGCGCTTGATTAACAACGCCTCCTCTTCTTCCTGCGTCATTGGCACCACGCTATCCGGAGCGATCCCCCGCTCATGAATCACTTTATGGCTCGGCGTGTAATACTTCGCCGTTGTCAGACGAAGAGCGGATCCATCCGGCAGCGGGAACACGGTTTGCACAGAGCCTTTCCCGAAAGTCTGCTCACCCATGATGAACGCGCGCCCCACATCCTGCAGGCAACCAGCTAAAATCTCTGATGCGCTCGCGCTGCCGCCGTTCACCAACACCACAATCCGGACTCCAGGAAATTGATCGCGTCCGGTCGCCTTATATTCCTCCGGCTTCTGCCCTGGAGGCCCTTCCGTGGACACAATCAACTGCCCGCGTGGCAGGAACATGTCGCAAATGCTCACCACCTGCGGCAGCAACCCGCCTGGATTATTTCGAACATCCAGGATCAAACCCTCCATCCCTTGCCCCTGGAGCTTCTTCAAGGCTGCTTCCAGCTCCGAAGCCGTCTGCTCCCAGAAATGCGTGATCCGCACATATCCAATCTTGTGCTCACCTAACTTGAATTCACGCCCGCCAGCCGAATCCTTCACGGTGCCCACCTTGATGATCGCCCGCTTCAGCTTGAACTCCTTCACTTCAGCAGGCGTCCCGCGGGCTACAGTAATCGTCACTTCCGTCCCCGGCTCACCGCGCAGCTTCAACGCCGCATCTTCAACTGTCATGTTCTCCGCGCTGACCCCATCGATGCGGATCAGCTTATCACCCGCGAGCACCCCTGCCTGCGCCGCTGGGCTATCCTCCATAGGCGTAATGACCGTTAACGCCCCGTCCCGCGGGCCGATTACAATTCCCAAACCGCCGAACGCCCCCTCGGCTTCCGTTTTGAGGTTGTCATACTTGCGCGGCTCCATGTACTCGCTGTGCGGATCGAGTTGGTTCACCATCCCCTTCAAGGCGCTATGCACCAGGTCCTGGTATGTGACCTTATCCGCGTCCACATGCTCCGCGCGCACCCGCTCCATCACGCGCATGAACAACTCCATTTGCTGGTAGATGTTCTCCTTCTCAGCAGCCTGTGCCGTGTTCAGATAGATCTGGGCTCCGATCAACAGATTGAGCCCCAACACTGTCACCAGCGTTACGTAGAGCAGCCGTTTCTTCATATTGCGCTAATCAGCAACCGTAGGCCCGTGCCCTTTCATTGGCAATACCAGCGGCTTCCAAGCTGAAGCTCTTGCTCTAACGAGTCGGCCCCGCTGACTGGCCCTCCACCTTCCGCTCGAAAAGTTTTTCATTTTCAGGGTGGCAAATTGGAAACGAACTTGTTACATTTTTAATGGAAAGTCGGATACCGCTTATGATTGCGACGACTTGGGTTCCAACACTTCAAAGGCCTTGTAAGCCACAGGCCTCCCGGGCGCCGCATCGTCTCCAGAAAGGTAAGCACTATGACGAAAACAATAGACCTCATTACGGAAGTCATTCGGACAAAGCACCCGTTCAAGCAGTTGGCCAACCGCAATGACAAACCTCACAAGAACCGTTACGAGCGTCGCCGAATCAGACAGATGATCCACACTGGAGATTGGGTCGAAAACCGCACCGACATTTAATCCACAGATCTTCAGCAAAACCGCGCTCCTCACGAGCGCGGTTTTTCTTTTTCGGGTGCGACGCAAATCCTGAAAACAGAAAATGGAATGCGCTTTCCGAAGAATGCGCATCCCATCTTTCCGGCCAGACTCTCCCGACTTGTCACGCTCAGTTTTAACCAGCCTTGCGTCTCAGCCCTGGCAGCGTATGCGTCCAGCGTAGTGAACAGGCGAACTGCCTACGTCCAATAGCCAAACACCCTGCCTGCCAGGCAGGTTTGATGGTGACAGTAGTGCATCACTCCTGTTGGTCAAATAAAAGTTGCCGCACCTTTTGGCCGCCGTTGACCCTTCTTTGGAAACGCGCAAACATCCCTCCATGCACCTCGCTCGCTTTGCTGCCCTGCTCTGCTGCGCTCTCCCAGCTCTCCAGGGAGGAGATTGGCCGCAATGGCGCGGGCCGAACCGCGACGGCCATGCACAAACCGCTCCCGGCCGAAAAGTCGCTCCTGGCGAGCCGCGCACGATTTGGCGTGTTCCTGCAGGCCCGGGGTTTTCTTCACCCGTCGTTGCGCGCGGCAAGCTTGTTTACTGCGGTGGCGACGGTGAGAAGGAGTCCGCTTTTTGCCTCGACGCCAACACTGGCAAACAGCTCTGGAAAACGGAAATCTCCAACCTCTTCCAGGACGAATGGGGCGCTGGCACCCGCGCGACTCCCATCATCGATGGCGACCGAGTTTACGTCCAAAGCTGCGACGGCGAATTCCGCTGTCTCAACCTGCTGGATGGAAGCACCCTCTGGACGAAAAATTTCGAGAAGGATTTCGGTGTAAAGTTTCTTGGCGCCAAAGCCCGCGAGGGCACCGCTTCGCGTCGCGGCAACAACGGCTCAGGTTTGGTCGACGGCTCCGAAGTCATCATTCCCGTGGGGAACCCCGATGGCGCAAGTGTGGTCGCGCTGGACAAACTCACCGGCCGCCTCATTTGGAAGGCTGGCCAGGAGGAAGCCGCCTACTCCTCACTCATGGTTGCTGACCTGGCTGGCGCGCGGCATGTGCTGGCCTTTATGGCTGATTCGCTGATGGCCCTGGACCGTCGCAGCGGCGAGTTGCTCTGGCGTGTTCCGTTGCGCACCAATGCCAAGCGCCACACAGCCACCCCGCTCGTGTGCAAAGACTCTGTCATTGTGAACTCCCATACATTCGGCATGAAGGCTTTTTCGGTGAAAAAGGCGGACGGAAAGATCACTGCGACAGAAAAGTGGTCGAACCCGGAAGCTAAGATTAACCTCGCGACCGCTGTCGAAGTGAACGGGCACCTCTACTCCCACGGCCCCAGCCGCAACTTCGTCAGTGTTAACGCCGATACTGGCAAGCTCAACTGGACAGCCCCGGGATTCGGCAAAGAGTATTCCGCCACTCTTGAGGTCGGCGGCAACTTGATCGTCGTCACCGATGATGGCGAGCTGGTCTGGATCAAACCGGATCCGGCGAAATATGTGGAGTTAAACCGAACACAAATCGCTGGCAAGAACTGGAACCATCCGGCGTTTGCTGACGGACGGCTTTTCGTGCGGGACGCGCGCGAAATCGCGTGCCACGAATTCGCTCCCTAAAGCGCGCCCAGAATTACTGCGGTGTGGGGACTCCCCCGGGCAGCCCTGGCAAAGGCGGAAAAGGCGTGTTCGACCGGCGGGCCATCTCCTCGTTAACCTTCATCCGCAGAAACTGCTCCTCCGGGCTGATCTGCACGGGGGCCGCAGCCTGGTTTTGGCCGGGCACGATGCCATACTGCCTGGCTAGTTCCGGGTTCCGAGTGACAAAATCCGCGTTCGCGTCCGAGGTGGGCTGGGTGACTGCTCCCCGCAATGATCGCGCTGGCACCGTCCTTGGCGTATTGTTCGGGGTGTACGGCGAATTTGGCGCCACTGGCAGACCTGTGTTTGGGTCCACCGTCGTGGGCTGCGGAATCGGCTGCATCCCTGGCTGCGGATACCCTGGCTGCCCCGGCTGGACACCCAAATTAGGCACACCTGGCTGCCCTGGTTTCCCGAGCTGCGGCATCACTGTCGGCGCGTTCGTCAGCCCGTGTGTTTTAAAGCTCATCTTCATCTCTTCACCATTGAAGAGAACTTTGACCCACTTATCCGTGCCGTTAACGTAAACTTCCTTAACTTCGATCCCTTTTTGCTCCTCGCCTTCAGTCACGCTGAAGTAAGGGTTCTTTAAATTCGGCTCCTTGCTGAAGAAGTACGCCTTTTTCTTTCCCCCGTAGGTGTTGATGCCCGTCAATTTGATCTCGTACTTAGGCTTGGGAGGCTCCGCCTTGACGTTGTTCGTCTGCACGGGGGGCTTGATCGACTCAGGATCCCTCAGCCCGAAAGGGTTGCGATCCACGATGGTCTGATAGTTGCGCGGCGCGGATTCCACCGCAGTGGCGCAAACCGCTTCGGCCGCCAATCCGACCAGCAAAGCTAAAATCCTGACCTGTCGCATAATTGCTCCCAAACTATAACACCACTTCCACACAAATGTTCCGCGCTCCCGCCTCCCTGCGCGAGCACAAAAAAGGGCGGCTCCGCTCGGAGCCGCCCTGTGAAAACTGCCTCTTAGTAGGAAGCTTGCGCGCCTTTGATCGAACGCTTCTGCATCCAAGGCATCATCGAGCGGAGCCGGGCGCCAACTTTCTCAATGCTATGGCTCTCACCCGCCTTGAGCAGTTGGTTGTACTTCTTATACCCGGTTTCATACTCTTTCACCCACCCTTTGGCAAACTTGCCACTCTGAATGTCCTTCAGAGCTTCTTTCATCCGCTTCTTCACGCTCTTGTCGATGATCTTCGGCCCGACACTCACGTCACCCCACTTCGCTGTCTCGGAAATCGAGAAGCGCATGCCGCTAATGCCCGCCTCATTCATGAGGTCAACGATCAGCTTCAACTCATGCAAGCACTCGAAGTAAGCCATCTCCGGTTGATAACCGGCTTCCACCAGTGTCTCGTAACCAGCGATGATCAACGCGCTCACGCCGCCGCAAAGGACGGTTTGCTCGCCGAACAGATCGGTTTCGGTCTCTTCCTTGAAGGTCGTCTCGATCACACCAGCGCGGGAGCCGCCGATGCCCTTCGCCCAGGCGAGCGCAACCTTCTTGGCTTGCTTGCTCTTGTTCTGGTGAACGGCGATCAGCGAAGGAACGCCTTTGCCTTCAGTGTATTGGCGGCGAACGATATGACCTGGACCTTTAGGAGCCACGAGGATGACGTCCACATTCGCGGGAGGAACGATCGTTTTAAAATGAATCGAGAAGCCGTGCGAGAACAACAGCGTCTTGCCTGGGGCCAGATTGGGCTCGATGTCCTTCTTGTAAGCGGCAGCCTGCTTCGTGTCAGGGAGCGCCACGAAGATAACGTCAGCGCGGCGAACAGCTTCGCCCGTCTGATAAACTTCGAAACCCTTTTCGCGAGCGACCGGAGCAGATTTGCTGCCCTCGTAAAGGCCGATGATGACCTTCAAGCCGCTGTCCTTCAGGTTGAGCGCGTGCGCATGGCCTTGGGAGCCGAAGCCCAGGACGGCGAGGGTCTTGCCCTTCAGCACGCCTAAGTCCGCGTCTTTGTCTGTATATACTTTTGCTGGCATGTGTGTGTTGTCTGTATGGTTTAAAGGTTAAGCTTGGCTCTTTCGTGGCAGCGCAATTTTCCCGGTGCGGGTCAGCTCCACAATTCCGAATGTGGTCATCAGCTCGAGGAACTTCTCGATCTTGCTCTCGTCCCCGGTCGCTTCAATGGTCAAAGTCTTCGCCTGCACATCCACGATCTTCGCGCGGAAGATGTCAGTGATCTGCATCACTTCGGCGCGGGTCTTCGAATCAACGGTCACGCGCACCAGGACCAGCTCGCGATCAACATATTCGCCTTCGCGGAAATCCTGCACCTTGAGCACATCAACCAGCTTGTTCAGCTGTTTAACGATCTGCTCGAGGGTGGCGTCGTCGCCGCGAGTGACAATTGTCATGCGGGAGACGCTCGGGTCATGAGTCGGCCCGACGTTCAAGGTGTCGATGTTGTAGCCACGGCCGCTGAACAAGCCAGCCACTCGCGTGAGCACGCCGAACTTGTTTTCCACCAGCACTGAGATGGTATGTCGCATAATTGAGTTAGCTGCCGGTTTAACCCATGACCTGGGAGGAACCGGCAAACTCCAGGCCTTTCAAAACAAAAACCCGCATCCACATCCGGGATTGCGGGCGACCTGCAAGCATTTTGGTCAAAGCCTCAGGTCGCGTTAGTCAGCTACGACTACGCTCGAAAGGCTTGATACCAAAAGGTTCATTTCGCGCGCACAGTATCAGCGCGCATGCAAAGGTCAAACACCTTTTTGAATCCCTTGTTCCACGTGGAACACTCGTCACTTGAGGCGACTAGGTCAAAACTCCTCGTCGGAACGGCAGCTTCAGGGCAGCGAGCTTCGGTTTAAGCTAACCCATTACCTCGGGAAAACTCTGAAGGGCCACAATAGTCTCCTTCCTTCGGGTGCAAGCCCGGAGCCCCGGAGGGGCGTCATATTTGTAGTATACGTCCCCATCGGCTTAAGCCCCGGAGGGGCGACATCACACTTCAAACCGATTGCGCGGAGGCGTCATGCCCGCACTGAGGAGAGTCCCCGCGACAAAATGTTCCACGTCGAACACTCGTCACGTAAGACGACTGGCTAGTTTGGCCCCCGGAATCCCCCTCTGCTCCTTCTCTCCGCGCCCCTGCGTCTCTGCGGGAAATTCTTCCGCCCCAGCCCGCTACTTCTAATCGATCCCCAATCGCTTTGCATGGTCAGCTTTCCACGCTGCCCCAAGCTCCTCCACCGTCTTTCCGGTGTGCTCGGTCCAAAACTCCGGAGTGTATTTCCCCTGGCGCGCCACTGCGTTGAGGTTCGGGATGATCTCCTTGCCGTGACGCTCCACCACCCAGTTCAAGAAGTTGGCGCTGATGCGGTAGTTGGCGTCGTACTTGGCGCGCTCAAAGTTGCGCGCGGTGATCTCCGCCCCTTTCGTCTGCGGCTCATAGACGAACCAACGCAGATAATCCGGGATGCCTTCGACGATCCATCCTGGGGTGCGTGTCGCATTCGGATTATTCCTGCGCGCCTGGCCGTAGCTCTGCACGACATGCACCAGCTCATGCACGATGGAGCCGGTCGCTTCGCCTTTCAGGTTGTCCTTGTACCATTGAGCGGACCCGCGAATGCGTGACCCACTGGCGGCCGCGACGCCGCGCATCTTTGGATCGAAATGAATCGTGACGCGAGTCGGCGCTTCGTACCCGGGGCTCGGCAGCATCTGGACCAACTTTGGGTACCAATCCTTAATCACTGGCGACAGCTCTTTCTCCACCCACTCCCGCAACTCGGGCGCATCCGTCGTGTCCACGATGATGTGATATTTGCCTTCGCCAGTGGTCACCACCGTCTCGTGCCGCTCGGGCGCGCCAATCGGCTCCACCATGTCACCCTTGGCGATCACATCGATTTCACTGAAGAAGGTTTGTCCGAAGACATCCTCCTTGTCTCCAGCCTCAATGTCGAAAATGAGGAAGCGAAACTTCCCAAGCGCGCCCTCCTTGGCAGTCACAGACGCAGCATGTTGCCCGCCGGGTTCCGCACCACTCTTGCGCGTGGTCACCTCGGCCAGACGCGTCAGCGCGCTGGCTGCACCGTCCACTGGCTCAAGCGAGCCATGCAATGTGTAGCGTTGCGGCCCGCGACCCCCTGGGTGCCAGGAAAAGCTGCTGACACGCTCCACCTCCACTGCGTCGCGGAGATCAATCACCAGCCGCGCAGGCGATGTTCCTCTGTTTACGAGGAAGAAGTTTGCTGAGGGCGCATCCTCTTCGCGCGGCAGCTCGCCGTCATTAAGTTTGGCGACCCCGCCGCCGTTCACCTCGGTGTTTCCGCGCAGGAGGGTAATCTTGGCCTTCTCCGCACGATCACCTTTCACTGGGCTGGGAACACTTTTGAACTTGAATGACGCGCTTCCAGCGGCCCCCTCAAGATGCTCCGTTTGCACCAGCGTCTCCGAAGCAGAAACAACCAAACCGCCCAACGCGATGCCAAGACCAACTGCAACTTTCATGCTGCTAGCAAAGCGCCTGTCCTAACTTTCGTCGATATGCAGTTGAGAAAACAAAAGAGGCCATGCGTTTTCACACATGGCCTCGAGAAGTTCTTTGATCTAACTCTACTGCGTGGCAGTGGCAGGTTCGTCACCACCCTCGCGCATGCCAGCAAGATTCATCGGTGTGATCTCCATCTGCTTCTGGAACCAATCGCCGAATGCCTCGTTCTGCTTGGTCCGGCGCAATTGCGTCAGGAAGTTCGGGAACTCCATCTTCATCTTGTTATCGGACACCGGCAGACGCCGAGTGACCTGCAGGACGAAACCGCCATCGCGAGTGAAGCTGAACGAACTGACTTCCCCCGGTTGCAGCGCGAAAGCCACGTTTTTAATCGATGAGAAATCCACGTTCTCCGGCAGCTCTGGCGTCGTCGGCGTTGCTTGCGCAAACGGAGCCAACTTGATTACGCGCAATCCCGCGCCCTGAGCTGCTTGCTCGAAGCTCTGCCCTTGCGCAACGCTGTTGGTGACCGCGCGCTGGAACGCCTGGCCTGCATTGCGGGCGAGCGTCGCAGACTGGGTCTCCTGGTAATCTTCCACCACCTGCTGGCGAACGGCATCCAATGGCGGCAATTCAGAAGGAATCTTTTGTTTGAAGCCGACAACGTAAACGGAATCAGGCCCGAGCAGAGGCTCTTCGAGGAATGGCTCCTCTGCCGTAAGCATAAACGCATTCCGCAGGTCAGCCTGAATGTTCGTCGGGCGATCGAATTGGCTGAAGGGCGCGGACACCTGAACCTGCAGCTTCTCGCTCGCGGCCAGGGTCAGGAATGTCTGCGGATTGCGCGGCTCGACATCCAGCAACTTGCTCAGGAACGCCGCGGCAGCGTTGCGCGCCTCGCGGCGCGCTTGCTCTTCGCGCACTTCGCTGCGGATCTGCGCCTTGGCCGCTTCCGCCGTCATCGGCGCGCCATTGGTGTCCGTGTAGTAGTTCGTGCCGCGGGTGGCGTACACAGCATCAATCTGCTGCTGCAAATTGGTCTGCTGCGCAATCAACGCATCCACTTTGGCAAAATGATTTGAAAGCGGGAACTCAACGAAGTTCACGACCAAGCGCTCTGGCTTGCGGTAAGTGGCGGCGTTGTTCGAGTAATATTGCGTGACCGCCGCTGGATCCAGTTGCACTTGCGCCAGGTAATTTGTTCCCTGGAACAGCACCACCTGCGCCTCAACCTCTTCGTTCTGCTGGCGGTAAATTGCTTCAGCTTCCTGCGGGGGAATCAAACGACCGCTCGCGCCAGCAACACTCACCAGATGCTCGATGGCCACCTGGTGGCGCACGAAGCGATTAAACTGGCTGCGGCTAATGCCGCGTTCACCCAGTCGTTGGGTCACGAATTGATCAAAAGCTTCTTTTCGGAAAGTCTTGGTTTGCGGGTCGCGGAAGGTCTGGGAGATCCAGTTGGCGGCAGCCGCATCGGTGACTTCAATCCCGAGTTCATCCGCTTTGTGCAGCAGGAACAAACGGTTCGGCGTTTGCCGCTCGACCATGCGCATTTGGCGCATCATATCGTCGCGGTCCGGCCACTGGCCGTACTGCATGTAAAGGCTCAGCACCGTCTCCAGTTCAGCTTCACGATAGGCTGAGAGTGGGATCTCCTTGCCATCGATGGTGCCGACGTGGGCTCGTCCGCCCCCGCCCATGGAGGAGAAGTCCGTCGCAGGGTTGAAGTAAACGACGAACGAAATGATCACAGCCGCGCTGATCAATATCCACAGCCATTTCTGATGGCGTCGAATATGATTAAACATATCTTTTTAGCTTAAAGGGACGGCACCCTAACCGGCTTACCCAAAAAGGGTCAAACGCAAAAACGGTCGGCGCCAAGCGGCCACTTTATCACAAGACGCAGTCGCAGAAAGCAGATTCGTTCACCTGCTTTCTCAGCGAAAGCCTGAGCATCCTTCGGGGTCGCTGCCCTTCCAAACTCCTGCCCCTACCCGATTCTCAGGGGGCGAGCCGTTTGGTCTTATAAACCGCGATTCACCTCACCCGGTGACCTGTGGGCGGCTTGCTGCCCACCACTTAACTATGAGCGCTCTGACATCGCCTATTATCGAGGAAACAGTCGGCCCCCTCTCCTATTCGCAACAACGCCTCTGGTTCCTGACCCAGCTCGAGCCTAAGAACCCGACGTATAATGTTCCTTTTGCATTAAAGCTCACAGGATCTCTCGATGTCACGCGGCTTCAGGAAGCTCTGCAGCAGTTGGCCGAGCGGCATGAGACGCTTCGGACCTCCTTCCGCAGCCAGGCGGGCGCTCCCGTTCAAGTGATTGCGCCGGCAGCGAGCATCAAGCTGCCCATTCTCGACCTCTCCGATGCAGGCGCCGAACAGATTGCTGAAGAGTTGCCTCGGCTGATCGAGGAGGAAGCTCGCACTCCGTTCGATGTCACCCGCGCGCCACTAATGCGGACTCGCCTCATTCAGGTTAACAGCAAGGAGAACATTCTCTTGGTTACCCTCCACCATCTGGTTTTTGACGGCTGGTCTGTCGGTATCTTTTTCAAAGAGCTGCTCGCGCTTTATAAGGATGGACCTAGCGCACACCTTCCGGAACTTGAGATCCAATATCTGGACTATGCTTCGTGGGAGCGTGAAACCCTCGACAAGGAACGCATCGCCGCTCTCGTCGGTTATTGGAAACAAGAGCTGCAAGGCGCGCCCGCTCTGTTGGAGCTTCCAACCGATCGGCCACGCCCCAAGGTTCAATCGAATCATGGCCGCTGTGAATCGTTGCAACTGCCCGAGAAGCTTCACGCGGAGCTTAAATCGTTCTGCAAGCGCGAAGGCGTCACGCCATACATGGTGGGCATGGCGGCGTTCCAGGCGCTGCTGCACCGCTACTCCGGACAGGATGACATCGTGGTTGGCTCTCCAATCGCCAACCGCACCCAGGCGCAAACCGAGCCTCTGATTGGGTTCTTTGCGAACACCGTGCTGGCCCGCGGGCGGTTTCATAACACGCTGACCTTCCGGCAGCTCGTGGCTCAGGTGAAGGAGTCCACCATCAAGGCGCAAGCTCATCAGGAGGTTCCGTTCGACAAACTGGTTGAGGAAATCCAGCCCGAGCGCAACCTGAGCTATAATCCCATTTTCCAGGTGATGCTCTCGGTGTATGAGACGCCGAGCGCTGGCGAGGGCGGAGGCGTTAACTTCGATTTCATCGACGTGGAAACCGTCACATCGAAGTTCGACCTGACGTTGTTCCTCATCACCAGCGGCAACTCCCTGACAGCTCGCTTCGAGTACGCCACCGATTTGTTTGAGGCGCAAAGCATCCGGCGCATGCTCGGTCATTTTGAGACTTTGCTGAAATCTGCTTTGGCCACGCCGGATGAGGCGGTTCAGCAACTCCAATTGCTCACAGCCGCCGAGGAGCGCCAGATCGTCCAGCAGTGGAACGATACGACGGTGGACTACAAAGCGCCGCAGCTCGTGCACGAATTGGTGGAACGGCACGCGGCGGCCACGCCGAATGCGGTCGCGCTCCGCTTCAACGGCCAGAGCATGACTTACGCGGAGATGAATGCTCGCGCGAATCAGCTTGCGCACCTGCTTCGCGCCAACGGCGTGAAGCCGGACTCATTTGTGGCCGTCTGCATGGAACGGTCTTTTGAGATGGTGCTCGCCCTTGTGGCCGCAATGAAGGCTGGCGGCGCGTATGTGCCGATTGATCCTTCCAACCCGGCGGACCGCATCTCTTTCACCGTCCAGGATGCAGAGGCTCCTGTGCTCCTCACGCAATCCCACCTGCTCACGAAGCTGCCGGTGACGGGCGCCCGTGTGATCGCGGTGGATCAGTCCGCGGAGCTGAAGGCGCAGCCCACGACCAATCCAGCGGTGCCGCTCACTCCTCAGAACCTCTGCTACACGATCTACACATCCGGCTCGACTGGCACGCCGAAAGGCGCGATGAACACCCACGTCGGTGTCGCCAACCGCCTGCTCTGGGGGCAAGCCACTTACAACCTCACCGCCGAGGATCGCGTTCTTCAGAAGACGCCGTTCAGCTTCGACGTTTCTGCCTGGGAATTTTTCTGGCCTCTCACATCTGGCGCCCAACTGGTCATAGCGCCTCCAGGATTGCATCGCGATCCCGCAGGGATCGCTGATCTGGTGAACCGCGAAGGCATCACCATCATCCATTTCGTGCCCTCAATGCTGCAGGCGTTTGTGGACGAGGCCCGCGCGCGCACGTGCAAAACTATTCGGAAAACTTTCTGCAGCGGCGAAGCTTTGCCAGCTCCTTTGCAGAACCGCTTCTTCTCGATTCTGCCCCAATCCGAATTGCACAATCTATACGGCCCTACAGAAGCCTCCATCGAAGTGACTTACTGGGAGTGCAAGCCCGACCCGAACGCCACTGCTGTCCCGATCGGTTATCCGATTGCGAATGCGCGCCTCTACGTCCTCGACAAGCAAATGCGCCCAGTGCCTGTAAACGTTCCGGGCGAATTGCACATCGGCGGGATCCCCGTGGCGCGCGGGTATCACAAGCGTCCCGAGCTGACGAAAGACCGTTTCGTCCCCAACCCGTTTGTTCCAGGCGAGACGCTCTACAAAACAGGCGATCTCTGCTGCTTCCGCGCTGATGGACGGATCGATTACCTCGGGCGCCTCGATCATCAAATTAAAATCCGTGGCTTCCGCATTGAACTCGGGGAAATCGAAACGATTATCGCGAGCCACCCCGATGTCCGTGAGACCGTGGTTGTCGCGCGTCAGGAAAACGGGGACAACAGGCTCGCCGCCTATTGCGTCCCGAAGAATGGACGCAGCATTTCCATCGATGAACTGAAAGAGCGGCTCCGTGCGAAGGTTCCTGAATACATGGTCCCTTCCGCATTTGTGATTCTCGATAAGCTGCCGCTGAACTCAAACGGCAAAGTCGATCGCAAGGCCCTCCCGGCTCCGGTGTTCACCAGCGACGACACGCATTACCGCGCGCCCCAAAGTGAGGAAGAGCAGAAGCTCGCCCGCATCTGGTGTGAAGTGCTGAACCTGGAGAAGGTCGGCGTCGGCGACAACTTCTTCGACCTCGGCGGCCACTCGCTGTTGGCCATGCAAGTGATCTCACGCGTGCGCACAACTTTCGGCGCCGAACTGCCGCTCATGACTTTCTTCCAGGAGCCGACGCTCGAAGCGATGAGTTCCTACATCTCGCGCGCGGAAAGCGTCAGCCCCACGAGCCAGATTAAGCGCACGGTATCGATTGCAGCGCCAGAACCGGATGTGGCGAATCTGTCCGATGAAGAAGTGGAACGCTTGTTATCCGAGTTAAGCAAAGGTTGAGCGGAGAGGCTACTGGCGGGAGGCCACTTCAGCTCCCGCCTCAAACGTAATGCTCACGCGCTGCCCCCCCCGGCCTTGCACCGCTATGTCGGTCTCGTTCGTGCCGCTCTTTCTGTGGACGGCTTTGAGGACGTACCGGCCGGGCGGAACTCCCGTCATCCGAAACGCCCCGTCGGGCCCAGTCACCGCGAAGAAGGGATGCTCGAAAATGCTTACGTATCCGAATTCCCATGGATGAACATCGCATTTAATGCGCATGAACATCTCGGGCGATTTTAGCGGAAGCTCAACTGGTTGGCTCTTGGGCATCAGCGCATAATTCGCGTCGCGATTCCCGCTGCGCCGGTCTGGGGTCACGTGCGCGTTGTGCATTCCGCTATCGAGCGATTGAATGGTGAGCACCTGTCCGACCTGGGCTGCCGCGATATACGGCTCAACATCGCAACCACTGTAAACAATTGGCAGCGTCTTTGCTTGAAGAGGCCATGTCCTCGCAAGCTGATTCGATGCTCCGATCCCTTCCAAATAAACAAGCACATCGGCTAAACCGCCTTCGGACCCAATTCGAAAGAAGCGCGTGGTTTTCGGCGCGCCGGGTAGATTCGCACAAGGATCGTTTGCGCCCATGGCGATTGGCCTCTCGGGAGGCGGAACTCCGCGGAACTGGACAACGCCTTCAATAACCCCGCCTCCGCCCAGCCGAAATCCTCCTATAGCCAGGTTCTCGAGCGCTATCGGAATATGTGAGTCCACAGGAGCCCTGTTGCCCGGCGCCTCAGCTAGCCGCTCTGCTTCAGGCTCCAGAGCGATTGGCGCCGCCATAGCGGCATGGTGGGTTCTGTTTGTAACCAGCGGCGGAGAGGCTGCGGCTGCTCGCGTGACGGCTGGTTGAGGAGGAATTTCAGTGACTTCCTCCACTAAAGGCTGTTCTGTGGCCGGGCTGTTCTCCGGTCCATCAGCCTTTGGTTTTAGGAAAGGCATCAACACAAAGATGCCAATCGCCGCCATAGCAAGGATGCCCAGGGTGAAAGCTGCAAGCAGGGGAAGAGCGCCGCCTTTGGAGTTCTCCGGCTGGTTCATGCCTCAGATTATCAGAGTTCATGAGCGGGGTTCAACCCCGAGGAATTAACGTGAGAAACAGCCCCGGCTTCGGCACAGTTCGGCTTGATGCGATGCATTGTGACAGCGGGGCCGACTTATGAGCCGCTGGATGAGGTTCGGAGACTGACGAACTTCTCGACGGGACGCCTCGGCGGTGCGCTGGCAGATCACCTCACGAACGCAGGACATGAAGTTCTGGTCCT
This sequence comes from Candidatus Methylomirabilota bacterium, assembly GCA_035627835.1. Classification (GTDB taxonomy): domain Bacteria; phylum Verrucomicrobiota; class Verrucomicrobiia; order Limisphaerales; family SXQI01; genus DASPKX01. Next base: position 59,674 of record DASPKX010000113.1, on the reverse strand, counting down.
ACGCGGAGCCTCGGCGACGGCGCCGCTGCCGACCAATGCCACGGACGTGCAAAGCTTCGGCAGCACTGCCGATTTGCGCACTCGTTTTGAAAATCTCAGCGAGCAGAAATGGGACGCTGTTTTCCACGCAGCGGCCGTGAGCGATTTCGCGTTCGGCAAAGTGTTCGTTCGCACCCTGAATGGTGAGTTGATGCCCATCCATGACCCAACCGACGGCCACCGCGCAGGCGAGTGTCGGAAGTTGAGCACGCGTGAAGGCTCGCTCCTGGCGGAGCTGCTCCCGACACCAAAGCTTCTTCCGATGCTCCGGGGATGGTTCCCGCAAGCGCTATTGGTCGGCTGGAAGTACGAGATGGACGGCTCACGCGCGCAAGCGCTGGATCGCGGGCGCGAGCAACTCCGCGATGCGCGCACCGATGCGTGCGTGGTGAATGGCGCCGCTTACGGCGAAGGGTTTGGCCTCTTGGAAGCGACGGGCGCTCTCCAGCACCTTGCGGATCTGTCGCAGCTTTGCCGTGCTTTGGAAGCGTTGTTGCGAGGCAAAGCTTAGTTGCTTTGCGCCCGAGCCATCGCCACAGACTCGCGCAAGCGCTTGTTGTCAGCGCGAATGCGTCCCGTGAGTGTCCGCCCAATGGAAAGGAGGAACGGGCTCGCCAGGTCGGGCGCTTCCGTCGCCAGGCGCTGGAAGGAGGAGGCGCCGATTTTCAAGAGCAGCGTGTCTTTGTTCGCCACGATGTCGGCAGAGCGCGGGCCATGGTCGAACAGGGCGATCTCACCGAAGAAGTCACCGGTGTAAAGCGTGGCCAGGGTCGTTTCCTTGCCGCTGATCATCAGGCGCACGCGCACCTCGCCGTCCAGAATGAGATACATTGCGTCCCCAGGCTCGCCTTGCTTCACGATCTCGGTGAAGGAGCGCGCGGTGCGCAGCTCCATGAAATCAACGAAGCGCTTGATTTGTGAATCGTTCATGCCCGCGAAAACGCGCATTTTGCGCAGTGCGGGCAAGTCGACCTCCTGGGCGTTGAGGGCGGAGCGGGCGGGTTTCGCGGGTTGGAAAACGGTGTCGTTCTGGTTAAAGAACATCTGCAGCTCGGTCATTTCCTTGGCTTTGCGCCAGAAATCACGAGCTTCGTTGTAAACCCAGGTTTCGCCCGTGATCCGCTCATCCTTGACCCACGAGACGAGGGTTGGCAGCTCCACTGGGCCATAGACCACGTCATCAATTCCCCAAACCTTGAAGCCGTTAGATTGAGCCTGTGCAGCGAGAGCGGACATAAGACGGGCGTTCTAGCCCAAAAGTTTTGCTTGTAAAAGCCATTTTTCGGCTCATGGCGGAATGACCTCTCCCGCACTATCTTCTGGCGGGAGCAAATTATGGAGGAGGCTTTCAGGATTGAGCGGGATTCCATGGGGGAGATGCGCGTGCCGACCAGCGCCTACTACGGGGCGCAGACCGCGCGAGCGGTGGAGAACTTTCCGATCAGCCGGCAGCGGTTTCCTCGCACGTTCATTCGTGCTATCGGCTTGATTAAAAAGCATGCCGCGATAGCTAACGAAGCGCTCGGGCAACTCGAAGCGCCGATCAGCAAGGCCATTCAGCAGGCGGCGTCCGAAGTCGCGGAGGGCAAGCTCGACCAGCACTTTGTGGTCGATATTTTCCAGACGGGCTCAGGCACTTCGACGAACATGAACGCCAACGAGGTGATCGCACGACGGGCCTCGGAGCTGTCCCAAGGTTCAGCGATTCACCCGAACGATCACGTTAATCGCGGGCAATCGAGCAACGATGTTATCCCCACAGCCATTCATGTGGCTGCGCTCGATGGAATCCAGAACGAGCTGCTGCCGAGTCTGCGCGAGCTGCATGCGGCTCTGCAGGCGAAGGAGCGCGAGTTCGCGGACATTGTTAAGATCGGGCGCACGCATCTTCAGGATGCCACCCCCATTTTGCTTGGCCAGGAGTTCAGCGGTTACGCGTCGCAACTCGCTCATGGCATCACGCGAGTGGAACGGGCATCGATCCATTTGCAGGAGCTGGCCCTCGGCGGCACCGCTGTCGGCACCGGTATCAATACGCACCCGCAATTCGCAGCCCGCGCGATTGCTTCGCTCGCGCAGGAGACCGGCCTTCCGTTGCGCGAAGCGAGTAATCATTTTGAGGCTCAGGGCGCTCGCGATGCCGCAGTCGAGATGAGCGGAGCGCTCAAGACGGTGGCGGTAAGCCTCATCAAAATCACCAACGATATTCGTTTTCTCGGGTCCGGCCCGCGGCTCGGCTACGGCGAGCTTAAGATTCCGGCCACACAACCCGGGTCTTCCATCATGCCGGGCAAGGTCAACCCGGTGATGAGCGAGATGCTGTTGCAGGTGTGCGCGCAGGTGATTGGCAATGATGCCGCAATCACCATTGGAGGCTCCTTCGGCAACTTTGAGCTTAACGTAATGATGCCGCTCATCGCGCGAAACCTGCTTGAGTCGATCGTGCTGTTATCCAACGGCGCTCGCGTGTTCGCGCGGCGGACGGTTGTTGGTTTGCAAGCGGATCGCGAGCGTTGCGAGAGCGGGGTCGAGCAGAGCCTCGCGATGGTCACCTCACTCGCGCCGGTCATCGGTTATGACACGGCTGCAAAGATCGCCAAGGTGGCACATGAAACCGGGCGCACGGTGCGCGAGGTTGCTCTAGCGGAGAGCGGCCTGGCGCCAGAACGCCTAGCCGATCTCCTCGATCCGCGAAAACAAACGCGCCCTACTTGAGCGTGCTGAGATACTCAATAAGGTTGCGCACGTCGTGCTTGCTGAGCACGAGGTTCAACCCTTCCGGCATGCCAGAAAGGCCACGCTCGCGACTCTCAACGTCTGCTTTGTTCACCTTGATTAAGCCGTCCTCGGGAGAATTAATTTCAAGGACGGCATCCGTCTCGCTCTTCAAAACACCAGCGTAGGTGGCGCCGTTCTTGAGTGTGACAACGACACTCTCGAAGCCGGGAGCGATCTTCGCGTTCGGCGCGATGAGTGATTCGAGCAAATAAGCCCGATCACGTTGAGCGGAGATCTTCGTGAGGTCAGGACCAACCTCGCCGCCTTCGCCATTCACTTTGTGGCACCGAAGGCAGGCAGCCTCAGCGCGTTCGAAGAAGACTTTCCGGCCAAGCTCCTTGTCGCCGCCAACGAGGGTCGCCTTGTAAGCGGCTAGCGGATTATCCTTCGGTTGGGCGGCCTCAAGTTCGGCGAGTGAGCGCTTCACGCGCGCATCCGGGCGCTGCGCGGCTGCTTCAAGAAGATCCAGCTCGATCTCCTTTGGAATGTCGCCAGCCTTCAGCTTGGTAAGCTGTTGCAGGACGACTTCGTCGATAACTGAGCCTTCCACGCTGCCCATCGCCATGAGGGCATTTTGCTTTTCTGCGATCGTGCCTTTTTCCAGCACTGACACGAGCTGGGTGGGTGAGCCGCCGCGGTTGCCTTGAATCTGCAAGCGTTGTGCTTCACGGCGGACGAGGTCGTTGGGATCGGCGCTCGCCAACTCGAGAGCTTGGGTGAGAGCGGGATCCTTCAGCGCGGCCAAAGCTTTTAGAGCCCGCGCGCGAACGGCGCCCGGAGCCTGCGCATCGGCGATGATCGCTCCAAGCAGCGACCCGGCTTCGCGAATGCCGAGCTTCTCAGCGGCATCAATGGACGCGATCCGGACAGCTTCAGGGCTGTTTTGCAGCAGCTCTTTGAGATGAGGAGTCAATGCAGCTGTGGCTGCATTCGCATCGCGACGACCTTCGATGGGACGCCAGAGGCCGGTCACGCGGTCACGCTTTGATGGGTTCGACCATTGCGCAAGAAGGCCGACAGCTTCGGCGCGAGCGCTCTCGCTGGACTGAGCCTGCGTGGCAAATTTCGCGAGTGAACGAGCGGTCTCATCGGAGCCCACACGGAAGTTGGCGTTAATGGCGCGACGAGCGACGGCGTCAGCAGTGCCGGGCTTCGCGATTGCTTTTGCGAGAGCAGGCGTTGCTTCATCGATGGCCGCGTCGTTGATGGCGCGCGCGGCTTCCAGCACGATCTTCGGTTCCGGGTCGTTCAGATAAGCGGCCACCGCTGGCGACTTAAGACGGCGGAGCGCGAGAGTTGCGCCGAGGCGGACGGAGGTCGATGAATCCTTAGTCAAAGCCGCGAGCTGCTTCTCGTAGTCCTTTTTCGCCAAGGCCATGACCGCGCCGTGGCGCACGTACACGTCGTGATCCTTGTTCGCCCGCAGCATCGCGATTGCGGCATCGAAGCCCTGGTCGCGGTTGATCTTTGCGAGCGCGAGGCCTGCGAACATGCGGACGCGCGGGGAAGAATCTGTTGTCAGGCGAGCGGCTGCTTCAAACGCGTTCTTCGCGCCAGCGTCGCCCAACACCTTGATGGCTTGAGCGCGGATCTCCGCGTCGCGGTCGTTGCTAATCGGAACCAAGGCGGAGACTGCGCGCCCGGAACTGCGAGCGAGTTGGCCGAGCCCCCAAATTGCGTGGATGCGCGCAAGCTGGTTCGTGTTCTTTTGGGCAACGGTGGCCAACGCGTTGACAGATTTCTTTTGGGCCAGGCGATATTGGGCTTCCTGGCGAACACGCATATCCGGGTGATCGAGCAGGCTCACCAGGTCGCGTTCCTTCGCTTTCGTGAAATCAGCAGCGAGGATCTTTTGGGTATCGCGGACCAGGCCCGTTTGCTGCGCCTGGGCATCGACGAGCCGATAGATGCGGCCCTTCTCCGACTTCGGCCAGCCATGCACCCAATCGCTCATGTACATTTTGCCGTCCGGTCCAAAGTCGATGTCGGTCAGCAGAATGTCCCAAAGGAATTGATTGGGCTTAGACATTTCGAAGCCCGCGCCCTTGGGCGTGACGGTGAAGCTGTGCACGCCGCTGCCCGTGGCTTGCCCGCGGAAATCGCAGAGGAAGAAAGTTCCTTTATACGCATCGCCGAACCCGGTGCCGGGATAATAAAGGAACCCAGAGGGGCCGTTGCCGATGTGAGCCACAGGAGGAATCAGATATTCGCCAGTGTTTTGCTCGCGCAGTTTCCAAAGCCCTTCCGCATTCCAGATGCCTGCGGGATTTTGCTCGCTGAACTGGAAGCCGACCCGCCAACCGGTGTCGCTGCCCTCCACTATATAAACGAGGCGGGCAGAATCGCCATGGTCGCAGTTGTTGTCGCCGGTCCAGAGATTGCCGTATTCGTCGAACACGAGTTCCTGCGGGTTGCGCAGACCGGTCGCAAAAACCTCGAGGTTGCTGCCATCTGGATCGCAACGGTAAACAACGCCTTCATCCGGATAGGCGTAAGTTTTGCCCTCTTTGGATTTCACGTGAGACCCTCGGTCGCCCACGCTGAAGTAGAGCTTGCCGTCCGGCCCGAATTTCAACCCGTGCAAATCATGGCCCGTTAATGAGAAGCGAACACCGTAGCCAAAGCTGAGGTCTTTGCGAGCATCGGCCTTGCCGTCGCGGTTTTTGTCTGTGAGAAGCGTGACGGCGGGAATGTTGGCGAAATAAACCTGATCGCGCCGGGCGAGCACGCCAGAGGCGATGCCGTCGAGCATCGTGGTGAACCCGTCAGCAAACACTTTCGAGCTGTCCGCGCGACCGTCGCCGTTGGTGTCCTCAACCAGGCGCACCAGCTCTGTTTCGCCGATCAGTTTCGGGGCATCATTGCCCATGTGCTTTTTAACCATGGCAATGCGGTCATCCACGGTGCGGGCGGCGAGGTCGTCGTCGTACCAGCTCATATAGTGGCGAATATCGAGGACGCTGGTGCGGTAGCGGTGGGTTTCGGCTACAAACACGCGCCCGCGCTCGTCCACGGAAAGGGCGACAGGATTCGCGAGCTGCGGCTCAACCGCGAAGACTTCCATTTTGAAGCCTTGCGGGATGCGGAAACGTTTAATGGCGGTTTCAGCCTCCGCCCAGGCGTTGGTGGTGGCCGGCTTGGAGGCGGCAGGACCACCGAGTTCAGCGGCGTAAACGGAAGCCGACAGGGCGGCAGCCAAGGCAATAAATTTCAACGGGTGCATTGTAAATTGTGGCGCGGTTGCGCGCGTGGTTCGGAAATATGCGGAGAGCGGCGATGGTTTGCAAATCCGGGATAGGGAGAATGTGATTTATCATTTATCATCGATGCCATTCCAGGCTTTGCGGTGTCGCGCACACCCGCGGCACAGGGTGAGGTTTGCAGATGTTTAGATGACGTGTCGACTGGTTAAGTTCCGGAACGCAAGCTGAAGCTTGCGGCTACAGTGGTGAAGGGGTTCCGGTGGATTGCGTGGTTGCGGTTCTGTCGTAAGGTGGTGGGGTTGTTATGTCTCGACACTCCGCCGCGTTGACCGCGGCTGACCCAACCTTCTCCGCAAGGAAGAGAAGCGTTGGTGAAATCATCCGGCGCGTGGCGCCCTTTTTAAGCCCGTACAAGTTAATGGCGTTGGGAACCATTGGCTTTGCCATCCTGTCGCTGGGCTTTTCGTTTGTGTACCCAAAGCTCACCCAACACATTGTTGATGAGGTGATCAAGGGAGGGCGCGCCGAACTGCTCACGCCTTACATCCTCGGGCTGGTGGCGGCCTTTGTGCTTCGGGATGTGTTCAACAGCTTGCGCATTTTGGTGAACAACACGTTCGAGCAGAACGTGATCTACGACATGCGCCGCGCGGTGTATGCGCGGCTGCAACGCTTGCCAACGAGCTACTTCGACCAACGCGCTTCCGGCGATTTGATGACCCGCGTGATTGAGGACGTGAACTCCGTTGAGCGGGTGCTGATCGATGGAACGGAACAAGGAACAGTGGCGATTCTGAGTGTTGTCGGCGTGTTGAGCATCATGTTCTACATGAACCCGACGCTGGCGTGGGTGGCGCTGTCTCCGTTGCCGATCCTGGCGGCCGGGGCGTTGTGGTACACGCTCACAGCGCACACCCGTTATCGGAAGCAACGAACCGCCTCGAGCGCCATGAACTCGCTGTTGATGGACAACATCCAGGGAGTGCGGCAGATCAAATCTTTCGCGCGGGAAACCCACGAGGACAACCGCTTCAGCGAACGGGCGGACGATCTGCGCGCTGGAACGCTCGGCGTGATGCGGGTCTGGGCGATGTACTCTCCCGCAATGAGCCTGGCGGGATCTTTAGGAGTGGTGGCAGTGCTTTGGGTGGGGGGACGCCATGTCTTGAGCGGAGTGATGTCCCTGGGCGAGCTGGTGAGCTTCATCATTTATCTGTCGCTATTCTATGAGCCGATTGGCCGTTTGCATGGACTGAACCAAATGCTTCAGGCGGCCCGCGCGGCTGGTGAACGGGTGTTCGACATTCTGGATTCACCATTGGAGCGGGCGGGGAGCACACGCCAGCAAACGACCTTAACAACGCCCGCGCGCGGTGAAGTGGCTTTTCAGAATGTTGGCTTCGCCTACGTGAAAGATCGTCCGGTGCTGAAGAACGTGACACTGCACGCCAAACCGGGTGAGATGATCGCGCTTGTCGGCCCGACGGGCGCAGGCAAATCGACGCTGGTGAACCTCCTCCCTGGGTTCCATGAACCGACCAGCGGGCGAATCCTCCTGGATGGGCGTGATATTCAGGAAATCGCGCTTCCGTCACTGCGCGAGCAGATCAGCATCGTGAGCCAGGAGCCGTTTCTGTTTAACGGGACAATTCGCGAGAACATTCTGTATGGGCGATTAGGAGCAAGCGATGCAGAACTGCAGGCGGCGGCCAGGGCGGCCAATTGCCACGATTTTATCATGCGCCTCCCGGAAGGGTACGATTCACGGGTCGGCGAGCGCGGGGTGAAGCTGAGCGTGGGCGAGAAGCAGCGGGTGAGCATCGCGCGCGCTTTGTTGAAAGATGCGCCCGTGTTGATCCTGGACGAAGCGACCGCGAGCGTGGACACCGAAACGGAGAAGCTGATCCAGGAAGCTCTCGAGCGGTTGATGGCGAACCGCACCAGCTTTGTGATCGCGCACCGGTTAAGCACCGTGCGCAATGCCGACCAGATTCTGGTTTTAAAAGGCGGTGAGATTGTGGAGCGCGGCGCGCATGAGGAACTGTTGGCTGGCGGAGGGCTTTACTCGCGCCTCTGCCGGATCCAGAGCGCCCATTTTATTGAGGAAAGCTTCGAGCGTGTGCTGCGGCAGGGCTAGCGCTTTGAAGGGGCTGCCGGATCGGGCGCGGGAAGGCAAACCCAAAAGGTCGAACCCGCGCCAGGCAACGAATGGAGGCCGCAGCTGCCATTCATGCGGCGAACGGACTGCGCAACGATGGCCAGCCCGACGCCCGTCCCGGGGTATTCCGTCGCCACGCGTTCAAACAACTTGAATACTTTGTGCTGGTGCTCCGGGCGGATGCCGATGCCGTTGTCCTCAAAAAAGACCTGCCGCCAACCCTCCTCGAGCGTGGACCAAATGCGCACACGGGGCTGCTCGCGCTCGTTCGTGAACTTGACCGCGTTGCTGATCAAATTTTCGAACACCTGCTGGAGGGCCGCCTTATTGCCGACCACGCTTCCAAGCGGCTCCTCAAGGGACACGACCGCGCGAGCCTCGTTGATCGAGCCGGAGAGCGCCTGCAAGGCTGCGTGCGTGACCTCGTCCAGAGAGACCGGCCCGAGAGGAAGATCGACCTTGCCCACGCGGGAGTACCCGAGCAAATCTTGAATGAGCGCGTCGAGCCGGCGCGCGGAACGCTTGATGCGCCCGAGGTAATCGATCCCTTCCGCTGGCAGGGCTGCCCCAAAATCTTCCTCAAGCATTTCCGCAAAGCCGCTGATGGAGCGCAAGGGCGCGCGCAAATCGTGCGCGACAGAATAAGCGAAGGATTCGAGTTGCGCGTTGGATTCAGCCAACGCTTTGGTGCGCTCGCGCACCTCGATTTCCAGCCGGCGGTTCTGCTCCTCCCTGTGGCGCTCGAGAGCTTTGCGATCTTGAATGTCCCGCATGAATGCGGTGAAGGTGATCTTTGGCCGGTGGCCATTGGCCACGATCGCCAGTTCAATCGGGAACTCACGGCCCCGGCTATCGATCGCAGAAACCTCGATGCGCCGGTTGAGCACATGCGTTTCGCCCGTGGCGAGAAACCGAGCCATGCCGCGGTTGTGCGCTTCCCGATGCTGCGGCGGAACAATCATCTCGGTCATCCGTTTTCCCAGAGCCTCTTCGCGAGAATAGCCAAAAAGGCGCTCAGCGGCTGGGTTAAACTCAAGAATGTGCCCATGCGCGTCTATGCTCACGATGGCATCGAGCGCGGAAGAGAGAATGGCCTTGTAGAGGCGCTGGCTGCGGAGAAGCTGATCCCGGGCCGATTGGCGGAGAAGGAATTGGCCCATTTGCCGGCTGAACGAGCTGAGGGCCGCTATCAGTTCCGGTTCCGGATCGTGGCGGGACACGCTCCAGAATTCGAGCACGCCCACCAGCTCGTTGTCCGGCCCGGTGATGGGGAAGCCGAAGCAGGAGCTGAGCCCTTCCTCCGCGGCGATAGGCATCCTTGGATAACCGATGCCCTGGCGAATATCCGCAAAGGTAATGGCCTGGCCGTGGAGCCAAACGTGCCCCGGAAGCCCCTCTCCTTTCCGAAACGTTTTCTGCCGGGTCATTTCGGTGAACTTGGGAAAAGACCGGGGAGCGCGTATGTAATGGCGGGCGAGCGTGAGATGATCTTCACCCTCTTCGAGCAGCCAAATAGAGCCGCAATCCCATTGGAGAAGGTTGCAAATAACCTCCAGGGAACTCGACAGGGTGTCGCCATCTCCTGCCGCATTCAAAATGCGCGATAGCTCGTATTGGAGCTGCAAATAAGCCTCACGCGAGCGGAGATCCTGGTGCGCCCGCTGCTCGGTCGTGACGGCATTCCTGAGATTGAGCTGAGCCATGGCCTGCCGGGCGAGGGCCTGGAGGAAGGACGCTTGCTCGAGATCCAGCTTTCGAGGGACATAGTCCGCGACGCAGAGAGTGCCAATCGCGTGGCCGTCGCTCGTGCGCAGCGGCGCGCCCGCATAAAAGCGAATCGGGCCTGTGCCGTGGAGCAAGGGATTATCCTTCAACCGGGGGTCCTGGAGCGTGTCCTCAATGATGAGCAGCCCATCCTGCTGAATGGTATGCACGCAAATGGCCACTTTAATGGAGGTCTCACGCGTGTTCAGCCCAATCGCGGACTTAAACCATTGGCGATCGCAATCGACGAAGTTTAGGAGCGCGATCGGGCAGCGAGTAATGTAAGCGGCGAGCGAGGTGAGATCGTCGAATTCCTGCTCGCGCTCCGTGTCCAGAATATCGAAGCGATGCAGCGCGTCCAGCCGCGCGGGGTTGCAGACAAATGAATTGGGCATCCTCCTTGGCTGAAAGTTGCAGAGAACAATGCGCGGCGCAACCGGGGCGCGCCTGAGCCAAAGCTACAACTGGGCGGTGATTGGAGCTTGTGGTCAGTTGTGGGGCTGCCTTTGCATCTCCCGCTCGCGCAGCCACGCAAATATCACCGGCGTGACTATCAGGATGTGAATCAGGCTGCTGATCATGCCGCCAATCACCGGCGTGGCGAGTGGTTTCATAATTTCCGCCCCAGGCCGTGTGCTCCACATGATCGGCAGCAAGCTCGCCACAATCGTAGCCACGGTCATGACCTTTGGCCGCAGCCGCAGGCGCGCGCCGTCCATGATTGCCTCAAGCAAATGGTCGTGATTGAAGGCGGCGCCTAACTCATGCTTCTTCTTTTCCACCGCTTCTTCCAGGTACACAACCATCACGACACCAGTTTGGATTGCTGTTCCGAAAAGCGCGATGTAACCGACCCAGACGGCCACACTCAAGTTGTAGCCGAGCAAATACTGCAGGAACACACCACCGGTGAGCGCGAATGGCACCGCCAGAATGACATGCGCCGCCTCCTTTAGGTTGCGGTAAACGATGTAGAGCAGCAGAAAGATCGTGAACAAAACAACGGGCACAATGATCGTGAGTGTCCGCTGCGCGCGAATCTGATTTTCATATTGGCCGGACCATTCGATTGTCATTCCTGCCGGGAGGGCAACTTCCTTCCCAATGCGCTCTTTCAAGTCCGAGACGAAGCCGCCAAGGTCGCGATCCTGCACGTTCGCCTGCACAAACACGCGCAAGCGGCCGTTCTCGCTGGCAATCTCACTCGGGCCGACCACGCGGGAAATTTTCGCCACTTGCCCCAAAGGGATATGCGGTCCAGCAGGTGTGGCCACCAGCACGTCGCCCAGGCTCTCGATGTCATCCCGCGCTTCACGGTTGAACCGCACTTGAATGGGATAGCGTTGCCGGCCTTCGATCGTCGTGGTGACGTTTCGGCCGCCCAGACCCGTTTCGACAACCTCAAGCACATCAGCAGGGCGAAGCCCAAAGCGCGCGGCCGCTGTTCGGTCCACCTCGATCTGAAGGTACGGCTTGCCCTGGACACGGGAGGCAGCAACGCCAACAGCGCCTTGCACGGAGCGAACCACGCGCTCCACTTCGAACGCTTTCTGCTGAAGCTCATCAAGATTTTCGCCGAGAATCTTCACACCGACTTCCGCGCGGATGCCTGTGCTGATCATCAAGATCCGGTTCTCAATCGGCTGCAGGAAGCCAGGCACATAACCGGGCGCTTGTGTAAGCTTCTCGGTTAGCTCGGCCACGAGTTTTTCGCGCGTCAGCCCTTTGCGCCACTCGCTCTGCGGCTTGAGCAAGATGGTTGTTTCGATCATCTCCACGGGCGCGGGATCGGTCGCGCTCTCAGCCCGCCCAAGTTTGCCCGCAGCCGAAGTGACTTCAGGCACCTGGCTCATCACCTTGTCCTGCCACGCCATGATCCTTTTAACCTCCGTGAGGGAAACGCTCGGCAGAAGCACGGGCATAAAGAGAAGACTGCCCTCATTGAGAGGCGGCATAAACTCACTGCCCATTCCCGCGCTTACCTTGGCTGCTGTGTGCCAATGTTTGTCGTGGAACCACCGCTGCACCGGCTTCGGCAAGCCAATCCACAGGATCACAGCCATGCCGAGCAATGCTGCCGCCCCCGCAATCACGCTTTTCCGATGCGCCAATGACCAGCGCAGCGCCGGATTGTAGAGGGCGAGGAGCGAGCGCATCACGATGTTTTCGTGCTCACCGTGGAAGGGCCCTTTCACCAGCCAGGCTGCAAGCACCGGAACAATGGTGATGGCCAGGATTGTTGAGCCGATCATCGCGAATGTTTTCGTGAAGGCGAGCGGGTGGAACAGCTTTCCTTCCTGCCCGTGCAATGCGAACACAGGCACGAACGCCAGGATGATGATGACCATGGCGAAGAAAATCGGCCTGCCGACCTGCGCGGAGGCTTCGAGAGTCACATCCCAACGCTCCCTCGCGCTGAGAGGCGACCCCTTGATGCTCTCCGCCCGCTCGGCGTGGCGAATGACGTTCTCGGTCATCACGATGGCGGCATCCACGAGCACGCCAATCGCAATGGCGATCCCGCTCAAGGACATGATGTTCGATGTCATCCCGAAGCGATTCATGAGGATGAACGAAATGAGAATCGAGAGGGGCAGCGGGATTGTGACGATCAAAATGCTGCGGAAGTGCCAGAGGAAAATAATGTGCGCGAGGGTGACGAGGATAATTTCTTCCGTGAGCGCGTGCTTGAGTGTGTCGATGGTGCGGTCGATCAATTCACTGCGATCGTAGAAGGGAACGATCGTGACACCGGGAGGCAGGCTGGAGGCAATCTGCGAAATCTTCTCCTTCACCCGCTCAATCACTTGCTTCGCGTTCTCCCCGTTGCGCATCACCACGATGCCCCCGACAACCTCGTGGCCGTTCACATCGAGAGCGCCTCGGCGGAAATCCCCACCGATCTGCACCTCGGCGATTTCCTTCAGGAAAATCGGCGTCCCATTTCTTGATGCGATCACGACCGATTCCAGGTCTTTAAGCGAGTTTACAAGCCCGAGTCCGCGCACCACGAACTCAACGCCGTTTTCCTCCATCACCTTTCCGCCGACGTTCAGATTGCTTTGCTCCACAGCTTCAAGAACCTCCTGGAGGGAAACGCCGACCGCCCGCATCCGCTTGGGAGAAATCTCGATCTGATACTGCCGGACGAAACCGCCAATGCTCGCCACTTCCGCGACACCCTGAACCGATTGCAATTGATAACGAACAAAGAAGTCCTGCACCGCCCTCAGTTCGCCTAAGTCATAGCCGCCTTTAGTGCTCTTGGCGGGATCCACTTTGAGGTAGTATTGGTAAACCCAACCAAGCCCCGTCGCGTCGGGGCCAAGTTTCGGCGTGACGCCGCTCGGCAGGACATCGCTCAAATAGTTCAACCTCTCAAGGACACGCGTTCGGGCGAAGTAATTATCAACGTCGTCTTCAAAGATGATTGTCACGAGCGAGAAGCCGAACATGGATGTGGCCCTGACGGTCTTCACTCCAGCGAGCCCCTGCAGGTTGACAGAAAGAGGATAAGTGACTTGGTCTTCGACCTCCTGCGGACTACGACCCATCCAATCGGCGAACACCACGACTTGGTTTTCACTTAGGTCAGGGATCGCATCCACCGGAGTGCGGACCAACGCCCAGGAGCCGTACCCGATCACGAAGAGGGTGGCGCACACAACGAGGAAGCCGTTGCGCATCGACCAACGTATGATCGAGTTGATCACGGCTTAACCTCCGCTCCACAATCAAGCATCTCCGCCCCGAAGAACGGATTGCGCACGGGCCCGGAGAGTTGGATCCAGAACCCATTCTTCGGCGCGCCTGCCATCGACCTGTCCGTCATTGGGCATTTGTAAACATGCGTGGCTTTGAACGGCTCAGAGTCATGAGCGTGCAGCGCCAACTCGGATAGGGCGTTGCTGAACGCGATGAATTGCGCCCGGGCTTCCCTGAGGTCATTCGTTGGCTTGAGCTTGCCCGCGCCGCCTAACTTCTTCAGCCCGCCCATCCATGCATGCTCCGCCGGGAAGATGTGTTCCGCGTGCGCCAGGCGCTCTGCAAGTTGCGGCGCCGCGCTGTTGAATTCGGTCACGCGATCCGCCGCCAATCCATCCGCAGCTTTTGCCGCGCCATCCACAATTTCTCGCAGGAACGTCGTCTGCTCTGCCGTGAGGTTGATCGGAGGCCCCTTCGTGCGAGCATCGGCCTGAGGTGTGGCAGCGCTGGTTTCTTCGGGGCCGACCGCTTGTTGATTCAACTGGGCTTGTGAATCAATGAGCATGCTGCCTGTTGTCACAACCTTCTCCCCCTCCTCCAAGCCCTCAACGATCTCCACCAACTCTTCCCCGCGAAACCCAAGCTGCACTTTTCGTTGCTGATAATTGCCGCCACCGAGATCGACATAAACCAGCGGTTCCGCCCTCGCGCTGACGACAGCCGTGCGCGGCACCGCCAGCACGTTGCTCACACTCAAGATGAACGCCGCCTCGGCATAGACACGGTTGAACAGCTCATGCCGCAACTCCCCGTTCGGCGCACCGATCAGCGGGTTCTCAACCTCCACACGGACGCGCGCGGATCGCGTTTCCGGGTTGATGCTCGGTTCAACAAAGCTCACCGGCGCCTCGTAAACCTTTCCAGGATTCGAGCTGGTGGTGATGCGCGCAATCGTGCCCGGTTTAATCCATGCCAAATCGCGCTCGTAAATATCGAACTGGAACCAGAGGCGTGAGTAATCGCCGATGGTGAACAGCTTTTCCCCAGCCGCGACGTATTGGCCCTCGTAGGCCATTCTCTCCAAAACAGTTCCAGTAAAGGGAGCGTGAATGTCGGTGACACTGTTGGTCGTGGCTTTGCTCCCGAGGGCGGCAATTTGCTCGGGGGACATTCCGAGGCGACGCAACCGCTGCTCCGCCGCCTCGCGCAACCGAGTGCGGTCCTCGGTTAACCCGCGGCTCTCGCCTTCGCCTGGAGCATCGAGCAACGACAAATACTCCCGTTCAGCAGTGAGCAACGCGGGGCTGTACAGCCGCGCAAGCAACTCTCCTTGCTTCACGACCTGGCCTGGGAACGTCACCCGCAGCTCGTCAATCCGACCCTCCACATAGGCAGAGATCACGCGCCGCTGGCGCTCATCATTTTCAGCAGAGCCAACGGCCGCCAGGCCACGCGTGAGATTTGTGCGTGTGACCGGCACGGTTGCCACGTGAATGACATTGATGGTGTTCCTCGACAGCGTCACGACATCGGATGCCACTTCAAAGCCTTTCTGGCCTTCATAAACGGGTGTCAGCGCCATCCCGCAAATGGTGCAGTTCCCCGGCTCCTCCGATTTGATCCAGGGATGCATCGGGGACTGGTAAAAGGCGACTTTTCGCGAACCGCCATCATTGTTGGCAGTTCCGGCTCCAAGGCCCGATTTGCCCGCCCGCCATCCGGCGTATCCAGCCGCAATGAGCAGCGCCACCACGATAAAAATCCATTTTGCTTTCATTTCGCCTCCTTTCTCAGCACGGCTTCCTGCATGGTTTGAAGAGCCTCGAAATCACCAAGTCCGCAGCACAAGACCAACTCGCTCATCGCGAGGTATTGTTCGGTAACCGCCCGCAGATAACCGCGCCGGATATCCAGGAGCATTCGGCGCGCCTCGATCACATCGCGCAACGAATCGGCGCCAGCGCGCCAGCCAGCTTCCGCGGCAGTCAGGGTCTGCCTCGCTCGGGGCAGGGCCTCATCGCGCAGCAGCAAAGCTTCACGGCGGCCTTGATCAATGCGTGTCACCAGCATGCGCACCTCAGCGCGGACTGCCGCTTCGTAATCTCTCGCTTCATGCTCGGCTGCTTCCGCCAACGCTTGGGCTCTGCGGATATCCGCTTTGTATTTGTCGCGGTTGACCCACGGAACGCTCATCTTGAAGACGACAGCGCCTTCACGAAACGCTCCTTCTCCGCTGTACTGACGCCCTTCCAATGCCACACCGACCATTGGCTTGGCGGCTTTGCGCGCGACATGTGTCCGAGCCGCTGCGGCTTCTGCTTCGGCCTTGAGCAGGCGCAGCTCCGGCTCTCCTTGCAGCGCGAGCCGAACGGCCGCGGGTGTGTACGGAACTTCAGGCGCGACCTCGGGAAGCTCTAACCGCTCCCATTCCTGGTCCGCTGGCCGGTTGAGCAAACGGTTCAGCGTTGCGCGAGCCACCTCGCGCTCCTGAGTGGCCGTGCTGATCATGTTGGCAGCTCGCGTGGTTTCGGTCTGCGCCCGCAAGGCCTCCACTTGCTCGCCCATGCCATTGGCGTAACGCTCTTCCGCGACCCGTTGGGTTAAACGCAGCCATTCCACTTCCTCCTTTGCCAGCTCAACCTCTGCTTCGGCGAGAGCAAGCTTGAAAGCTGCGATGCTGATGTCGCGACGGAGCAACTGGAATTCCATTTCGTGGCGGGATTCGGCCACGGTGATCTCCGCGTCCGCGGCATTCTTGGCCACCTTCGGGCGGCCAAATAGCGGAAGCGGCTGCTCGACGCCATAGACGATGTCGCCTTCGTCCATGCGCATCTCCTTCTTCGCGAGAACCCCTCCCATCTCAATCATGGGATCCTCCCATGTTCTGACGGCGCGCCGCTCCTCGCGGGCGGCTTCCACACGCGACTCTGAGGCTTTTAAGGCGGCGGAGTTCGTGCGGGCTTCTTCTGAAAGGGCGTTAAGGAACGGGGTGTCCACCACTGCCGCTGCGCTGTTAAACGACAGAGCCAATGAGCACACGGCGCCCAAAATTATGTTTCTTTTCATCTCCTGCGGAGCGCGGCGCGCTCCAAACCGAACGTGTTAAGGTTTCTCGCTGCGTCGCTAAACCAGAACGCAGCTCCGCCATCGGGCGGAATTAGTGCAACGTTGATTTTGTGAAGTGGCTGAAGATCCCCACCGCGTTAACAACGCGGCGGATGCGCACACTTCACGAGCAGGATCAGATCAGGAGAGAGCAGTTCCTGGTGAAGAGTGGAACTGCTTTTTTGAGGCGAACAGTGGAGCGGTTCTCCACCTGCGCATGGCGAGCAACATGGGTCGGCAGCGCCCACAACGCCGCTAGTAGGACAGGCGAAAGCGATGCGCTCTCGCGCGCCTGCTGGGCAGGCAACTGTTGCGGAATGGATGAACCGGTCGGAGTTTGGGTCGCGCAGCAGGGCCGAGGCTTGCACCCGCAAGCTGCGGAGATGCTTGCCTGCGAATCGTTGCCGCTGAGGCCGCCACTCCCCACAACAGGAGCGATCAACACCAGGAACGCAAACAGACTGGCCCAGAAAACTTTCACAATCAGGAGCGCGAGCAGCGAGCCGCCCGCGCTTCAAACTTACTTCTTCTTGTCGCCTTTTTCAGCCTTTTCTAGCTTTTTAGCGAACTTTTTTGGATTTTTATCGAAGTCTTTTTTGCACGACTTGCAGCAAAGTTTGTACTCCTGCCCTTCGTGCGTGAACACGTATGGATCACCCATGTCGCCCAGCTTCTCATCGCTGACAGCGCAGGTGTCGAGCTTGTAAGGCTTCGGAGCTTTCTCGTCTTTCTTGGCATCGGCAGCAAACGCCGGGACTAAAGCCGCCGCGAACAGAACAGCAAACAGTGTCTTCATAATCAGTCTTCCTACCTATCATAGACGGCGCCGCGATTCAAATCACTCAAAAAACCTGCACTCGAGGTGCGCTGTGCGCTCGGAGTGATCACTTCCTTTCAAAGTCCGCAGCCTTGCCGCGGTAAAGCCATGAATCTGGCTTCTTTAGCTTAAAGCCGGATAGCTTCTCCACCTCCAGAGGGAGTAGGCTCTTGGCGAACTTGTCCTCACCAATGTGCAGCCAACCAGTAGCAAATTTGGTTAAATGCCCAGAGTGCCGTCCTGGAGGAAACGCAATGGTCCTCTTCTTCTTCGGGAACATTTGCCTCATCACTTCCAAGGGACCGATCAGATCTGTGTCACCTGAAACGAGAATGGCGTTGTCAAAGTTATTTGCGAACGCGTCAAAGAGCATAGCAGCAGCAATGTTCACATCCGTCCGTTTCTCCCGAGGTGCGATGTTCTCCGCGTGGCAGGAGCGGCACCTGCTCGAGCTTGCGACGTAGTGGCCGAAGTGCACAGTGACTCCTTGGATTAATTGGAGCGCTTCAATGTACGTTCCCTGACGCTTCACTTTCTCCGGAGGACCAGCGACTCTGGACGTGAAGTAATGAACATGCCGCAGCGTTTGGTCGGGAAGAAGAAGGCTTTGAATGAGGGCTTTGATGTTTAACCAGTAAAATCCTCTGAGGTTTCGCTCCTTCAGGCCGTGGTACAAATTAAAACCATCCACGTAAGCAGTAACTCGTTCCATTTCTTCAACATTGACGGGAGAGGCCTCTGGTGCAATTGTTGGCCTATCCCCGCTGGGGATAGCATCCCCGGCCTGACGCCTCAACCAGAAATGGTTCGAGGCGTCTCTTTTTCCTACTGCGCGAATTCATTGTCATTCGTGGTCGTCCACTTACTCTGCTGCTGTTGATGAAGACAGTTCCAGTCAGTCTTGGTGAGCGGAGTTATTCGATCCTGATCGGCGAAGGGTTGCTTGCGCAGGCCGGCAAACGTTGCCGTGCCCTAAAACCGGAACTCGGGAAAAAGTGCGCGATCATTACCGACTCGACCGTTGGCCGGCTCTATGCCGCTTCACTCGCCAATGATCTGGAAGCGAACGGATTTGAACCAATCGTTGTGACGATTCCCGCAGGCGAAGCCTCCAAGTCGCTAAACCAAGTCCAGAAGTGCTACGATGCCCTCGCTGCCCATCGGTTGGAGCGGAAGTCTTTCGTGATCGCCCTGGGCGGAGGGGTGGTAGGGGATCTGGCCGGGTTCGTGGCGGCGTCGTATTTGCGGGGAGTCCCTTTTGTTCAGCTTCCCACCACGTTGTTGTCGCAAGTGGATAGCTCCGTCGGCGGCAAAGTCGGCGTGAACCTCAAAGCCGGCAAAAACCTTGTCGGCGCTTTTTATCAGCCGCGGCTCGTCCTTTGCGATCTGGACACACTGCAATCTCTTCCAGAGCGGGAATTCCGCGCTGGTCTGGCTGAGGTGATTAAATACGGCATCATCTACGACGAACCTTTCTTCAAGAAGCTGGAGCGAAACATGCCCGCTCTTTTGAAGAAGGACGTTCAGCAACTCTCCGCAGTTGTGGCGCGCTCCTGCGAGATCAAAGCCGAAGTCGTCGGCAGCGACGAAACGGAATCGGGCCTCCGCGCGATTCTCAACTACGGCCACACCATCGGGCATGCTTTGGAAGCGATCACCCGCTATGGAACGTATCTACACGGCGAAGCCATTTCCATCGGCCAGGTTGCAGCTTCGCATATCTCTGCGCGACAACATGGGTTCCCTGCGGCCGAAGTGGATCGCGTCCGCGCCTTGTTCCAAGCCGCTGGTTTGCCAACAACGGTGAAGCTGAACGCCGCGCAACGCCAGAAGCTCTTTGCCGCGATGTCGCTGGACAAAAAGGTTTCCGAAGGTGAAGTGAAGTTCGTCCTCGCCCGCAAAATTGGGCACGTCGATTTCGGGATTCGCGTCCCGCGTCCTCTGATCGAAGAAGCCCTCGATTTCGTCTCTGCGTAATCCAGCTCAGGACTTGCCGAACAAGCCTAAGCCCCCGAGCAACCCTTTGCCTTCAGCCTGCCGTTGTTGAACCTTAAGCTGGCCCAGCAACGATTGCCACTGGATGTAAATCTTGTGCCACTGGTTCTCGAGGTTCCGCCCGCCGTCGTTTAGCTCGCTGATGTAACGGATCGAAGGCGCGCCCGTGATGATCGACAGAATTTCTTCCTTCGGTGGGGTGCCCCCTTCGAGCGTGGCGATGATCAGCTCCAGCCCCTGCACGAGAATGCTCTTGGTGTCGAGGAACTGATTCTCGTCCTCCTGGGTGAACTTCTTGCTCTGCGCCAGATCGATGAAGCGCTTGAACTGCTTCCAGCACTCCACGTAATTCTCCATCTCCGCAACAAGCCCATCCAGTTTCTTGTTTGACATACGCTAACCCTTTTTGGGGGACAAAACCCTCGGGCTCAAGTAAATCATCGCGCCGCCACGCAGCTCTTTTGCGTTCAGCTTCAGCCCCGCGAATTGCACCGTGAACTCGCGCAACGGCTCATCAGCAGCAGCTGAATCACGGAACACCGCCAGCACGGTGTCAGAAATTTCCTTCACGTATTTTTGCGGGAAACTCGATGGAATGGTGGAAGAAATCACCTGCCCGCTCTTGTCGATGGTGAAGGTGCCTTGCGGCAGCTTCAGGATCGTCTCCTCCTCCCGTTTGCTGAAGAAATCTAAGAACCCCATACCCCAGCCGCTTTCTTCAAGGCCGCGCGCGCATCATCGTCCGAAATGCCTTTGTTCAAGCCCAGGCAAATGCCGTCTTTGCCCGCGAGCGTGATTCCAAGCCGCCGTTCCGGCGTGACGCCCACAAAGTCCTGAAGCTCCCCAACCTTCAGCCGGTCCCCCAGCCTCCGCAGCGCGCGCACTGAATTGCTCATCCACGATGTCAGCTTCTCTGGGTTCTCAAGCCCCCACGGGTGGGTCGCCCCGTCCGCAGAAATAGCCAGCGCAAACTCCACTTCCTTGATGCGCCCAATCTCGCTCAGCGGTGAAGCCTTGGATGCTGTGCCTTGCTCAGCGCCACTCGTTTCGCCTCCCGACTGCTGGGCTTCATCCAACGCCTGCGCAGATTCTAGAAGCAGCCCTTGGTAGGAATTGAAAATGACACGTGTCCTTTTTGGATCCGGTGGAAGCATCTCAAAGGTGCCGCCCTTCCACCCCATGATCTTTTGGAAAGCCTGGTCACCTGTGTCATCGCCTGCTTCGGCGTCGATGATCTCGCCGTTCTGGATCCAGATTTTCCCCGTGGAAGGGCCGTTGGTGATCTTGAGAAGCCCCGAGTTCTGCGAAAGACACTCCAGTTGGATGATGTCCACCAGGCTTTTGCTTTGCACTCCGCGGAATCCACCTTCCTCCTCCTTAGTCAGCAAGGATTCCAGGCAATCGAGCATGTGCTGCACTTCCTGGGTGGTGGTCGGTTTCTCCAGGAACATGTCCACCCCCATGCCATACGCTCGCGCGCGAATATGCTCATCAGCCACCGCTGTGAAAGCCACTGTGCGAACCTGTGGAAAACGCCGACGAACGATGGCGAGCACCTGCAACCCGTCCATCTTGGGCATGTTCAGGTCGCACAGGAGAAGTGTGAACGGCTCTGACTCCAGCAGCGCTATTGCACGCGCCCCCGTGCCAGCCACCTTCACCTCTGGCTTGGATGGCAGCTTCCCAAACAGCTCCTGGTACAACTCCAGGACTGCCGCATCGTCATCGAGCAAAAGTATTTTTTTCGCAGCCATTCCGGCCCGTTCAGTAAACGGCAGAACCCCTTGCGAAGCAAGGCAAACGCCCGGCGATGCACACCTTCAGCCCGCCTGTTTGAAGCTTGAGACTGACAAACCAGCCCGAAGCCCACGAAGCGAGGAGGAGAAGGAGGAAGGAGGTCCGCAGATTGCACAGATTTCGCAGATGAAAACACACGCTTCAAACCGAGATGCAGTTACGCTTTTCCGCAATTCCTCCGTCGTACCTTCTTCTCTTCCCTTCGTGCCCTTCGTGCGCTTCGCGGTTAAACACGCCTTTCGATTCGTCGATACTGCTCCTCGGTGACCGCCTCCAGCCAATCCACCGCTTTCCCTTCGAGCTGCTCCTGAATGGCAATATGGCTCATTGCGCTGCTGGCCGTCGCCCCATGCCAATGCTTTTCCCCGGGCGGAAACCAGACCACGTCCCCCTGCCGAATCTCCTCAATGGGTCCACCGTTCCGCTGCGCCCAACCAACTCCGCTCGTGACGATGATTGTTTGCCCGAGCGGATGCGTATGCCAGGCCGTCCGGGCTCCCGGCTGGAAAGTCACCAACGCGCCAACCGCCCGCGTGCATTCCACCGGCTGAATCAGCGACTCAATGCACACGTCCCCCGTGAACCACCCCTCCGGCCCCTTCGAGACCGCCCGTGTTCCATTCCTTCGGATTTCCATGATCGATCTTCCGAGCCAGCAACAGACTCAGTAAGACGCTGAATTCACGACGCAGTTTCCATCAGCATCCAAGAAAACATTAAGCAACCCCATGTCGCCGAATATGCACTGGTTGTCATCACCGTAAATGCCGCCATCGTCAAATTCCAAGGAGAGCTCATCAGTATGGTTTGTCCACGGATAAGGCACATGGGGAGCAGCCTGAATAGAGCTTAGTTGGCAAAGAAACTTAGTTTGAGACTCGGCTCCCCATTGTTCCTCGTCCTTTTGAATGGAGTGAGGTAACCCGCCGATTTTGGTGCCATTGACTATCCCGAGGTTGTAGGACTGTGCCAAACCAGCCTTTTTTCCGAGGGCGGCTGCTACAGGATAATCGTGCGTTCGATGAATAACGCCGTACCACTCCGACGGGCTGTACGGGTCCACACCTGCTGGAATTTTACTGATCGTTGGAGTGTCTTTGATCTTGAGCCACTCGAATTTGACTAGATCATTTTCCCACCACCAGTCCTCGTCCCCTTGCGGAACAAAGATTAGCAAGAGATCCCCAGGCAGCTCAGGCACTAAATCAGTTGAGTCAGCAAAATTGAATTGAGCAAGAAACTGGTATCGCTCACCGTTTTCACCCCTAGGCCATTGGCGAGTCGTCGGCCAATATGGAACTCCGCTCACTTTCGTAAGATGCCTCTTGCGTGGGGTTCCCTTTCCGAACACGAAGACGTCTGTCTTAAACGCTGGGTCTTTCCTAAGTTGATGATCATCGCGCAGCCGCTCCACTGAATAGAGATCGAAGGGGCTAGCAATTTGTTCCCCGCTTAACTTTTTCGTGACTGGCCGATAGAAACGTTTCATCGCTTCAACATCGAACTCAGGGTGTTGCTTGGACGATGCCTTTTCCATTGGCTGTCTTTCTAAGTTCCTGCCGGCAAAGCGCAATTTCTTTCTATGATCCCCCAAGCTAGTATGGGCTACGGTCCTCATTCGGGGAGTTCAGCCTCTGTGGACCCCCCTTTGAAGCCAATTTCGAACTTGCGGGGGTCCTCCGCTCTGCTACCTTGCCTCCCCCTTTGGCGGGGACGCTCACGCGTTCCTGAGGGGGTAACGGCCATTAAGTCCAAGCTTCGTCGGAAGCCAGGCAGGCATAATAACACCAAACGGAATCCCGTGTTCCCGGGATGGTTGCGCTTCTGGCGCAGCTCTTAACAGAAGGAACTTGTGATCAATATTGGAGTAAAAGAATTGTTGGAAGCTGGTGTCCATTTCGGCCACCAAACGAAGCGTTGGAATCCTAAGATGAAGCGCTTCATCTTTGATGCCCGCAACGGAATCTACATCATTGACCTGAGCAAGACCCTCACCCAGCTCGAAGGCGCTTGCGATTTCCTCGCCAAGACCGTCAGCCGCGGCGGACGCATCCTGTTCGTCGGCACCAAGAAGCAAGCTCAGGAAGCTGTGAAAGAAGCAGCCAAGTCCTGCGGCCAGCTCCACGTGACCGAACGCTGGTTGGGCGGCACCCTCACGAATTTAAAGACCATCAAACGCTCTTTGGGCCGCCTCGGGCACATTGAGAAGATGGAAACCGATGGCAGCATCAATCGGTACGGCAAGCAGGAGCAATCCTCGCTGCGCCGCGAAGCTGCCCGCATGTTCAAGAACCTGGACGGTCTCCGCGCGCTCAACACGCTGCCTGACGCCATGTTCATCGTGGACGTGAAGCGCGAGCACAACGCTGTCGCTGAAGCCCGCCGCCTCGGCATCCCCATCGTCGCCATCGTTGACACGAACTGCGATCCTGACCAGGTCGATTACCCGATTCCTGGCAACGACGACGCGATTCGTTCTGTGCGCCTTATCCTGAACACTGTGGTGGACTCGATCAAAACGGCTCGCGCGGATTACGAGAGCAAGTTCGGCCGCAAGAAGGGCGAAGAGCAGCAGCCTGAAGCTGCCGCAGCTCCTGCCCAGGGCGTGAACCCTGACCAGGTGATCACCCCTGAGCCAGCGAACGCTTAACTAAGCTGACTTTACAGGAATGCCGGCTGCCAAATCGGTGGACCGGCATTCCTCATTTACACCAAGGAACAAATAAGATTGCGCGCTCTGAACGCATAGCGCGCCTGATGCCCAAAGATTTTTAAGGAGAAATAAAATGGCTGAAATTACTGCCGCACTGGTTGGAAAGCTGCGCGAGATCACCAACGCCGGCTTGATGGATTGCAAAAAGGCCCTCGGCGAATGCAACGGCGACCTCGACACCGCTGTTGAAATCCTGCGCAAAAAGGGTGTCGCCACCGCCGCCAAGAAGGCCGGCCGCGAAGCCCGCGAAGGCGTCATTGCCCAGCATATCACCCCGGACTCCAAGGTCGGCGTCCTCGTAGAAGTGAACTGCGAAACCGACTTCGTCGCGAAGAACGAAAGCTTCCGCGCTTTCTGCGATGAGATCGCCAAGACGCTCGCGAATAATCCGAACGCCAACGTTGAAGAAGCCCGTGTCGCTGCTGTCGCGAAGATCGGCGAGAACATCAAGTTCTCCCGTCATCACCGCATGCAAGTCAGCGGCAATGGCGCCGTGGCGGCCTACATTCACATCGGCGCGAAGGTCGGTGTGCTCGTCGAGGTCGGCGCGGGCAAGCAGGAGACCACGCTGAACGAAGGCTTCAAGCAACTCGTTCGCGACATCACCCTCCAAATTGCCGCCGCGAATCCAACAGCCGTCACACGCGAAGAGATCGATCCTACCGTGCTGGCGAAGGAAAAGGAAATCGCCGCTGAGCAAGTGAAGAACAAGCCAGCCGCTGCGGTCGCAAAGATCGTCGAAGGCAAGCTCGAGAAGTTCTACCAAACCACTTGCCTCGTGGATCAAGGCTTCGTGAAGCAGAACAGCGAAATCACCGTGCGCGAGCACCTGGCGAATGTCGGCAAACAGATCGGCGACACGCTGACGATCCGCCGTTTCGTCCGCTTCCAGGTTGGCGAAAGCGTTGCCGCTGCCGAACCCGCAGCTGCCTGATAACTTAGCCCCATTTACATGCGAACGCCCTCCACTCGGAGGGCGTTTTCATTTCTGCCAACCAGTGCGCACGGGTCACTCCAAGCTCTGGTTTCAAATCTCTGCGCCACTGCGTCTCTGCGGGAGAATTTTCCTACTTTCCCGCGGAGACGCAGAAACGCAGAGAAGAGCAGGACAATCCTCAGTTGGAGCGTGACCTCAGTGATTTCCCCGGCGCATGAGCTTTCCCGATTCAGTTAGATTACCGTCCTTCGGCCTAATTTCTCGGCGGGCAAAGACAAAAGGCGCGCCCACTCGGAGCGCGCCGCCGGTCACCCATAACTAACCAGCAGAATCTAGTAGGAAGCGACCTTCACTTTCTTCCTGAAATCTTCCAGGCTGAGCTTGTTCTTCGCAAAATCGTCGATGTCTCCCTTGCGAGCGCGAATCGTCAGGGTTGATGATTCACCCCGGCCCTCACCTTTTACGAGCATGGCCCGCGCTTCCACCCGCACGTCACTTTTGTTCCCTCCTGAAGGATCCACGACTGAGACTTCCGACAAAGATGACGATGCCTTGGGCCCGCTTACGACAACCGTCACATGTTCATCAGCTTTCAACGATTTCATGTGCGTGGCGTTTTTGAGCGATTCGATTAACCGTTCCGTTAAACGCTCCACCTTCGCCTCGTTGTAAGGCGCGCCCTTTGCTGGGGACAATGCAAACATGCCGCCCCTGCGGTTCTGCCCATAAAGCTCCCGGCGCGCTTCTTCCCAGTCAGAGCTTGTCTCCTCTTTGGGCTCCTTGGTTTCCTTTTCGGTTGGTGGCGCGAGCAGCGCGAATGGCGCTTCCATCATGAAAATCACGCCGTGCCCTTCGATATACATGTTGCGCACAGGGCGGCGTATCACTCCTTCCAACGCCCACACACCAATCCCCATCGCCTCGGCGTTTCCTTTGCCCTCTATATTCTTTTCGAGGATCCGCCCCATCACAGTGATGTCCTCCTGCAACGCCTCAGCGGCCTTCGCGTCCATTGGTGAAGTCCGGACCACTAATGCGCGCGGCTGGCGTGGCCCTCCAAACATGTTCATCAAAAACCGGCCATCTTCCTCATCCTCATCATGCGGATGGTCGTTGCTTGAGTAACCTTTTCCGCGAGGAGGATGCGCCTGGGCGGGAGCAGCATCAAAGTGGAAGTTCTCGAACTTGCGTCCCACCTGCTCGACCGCTTTCTCGACGGCGCGAGCGACCTCTTCCACCTTTGGCGTCACGGCCTCAACGATTTCCGTGACACGCTTCTCAATCTGCTCAGGTGTCAGGGTGTCGCTCGCGGGCGGCTTCTCCTCGAATTGGGCCGGAGGCGGGGTTGTTTGCTGGGCGTGAGCCGCGACCAATGTTGCGGCAGCCAAAGCCATCAATGTGATTGTGTGCTTCATCTGTTTTTTTGGTTAAACTTTATTCCTGAGATTGGTTCTGAACATTCGCGCCGCTCGCCGCCGCCAGGCGGACGAGTTGGTTCTCAGCGCGTTGAAAACTTGCCTGGGTCAAAATCGCCACCGTCTCCAATTCCTTGCGGAACTCTCGCATTTCTTCCACTCGACGGCTCTCCATCTCGGCCAGCAGCGCGGTGATCGCTTCCTGATCCGCAAGCCGCTTCGCGCTCACCGTCCGCGCAAAGTCCGTCATGAGCTGCTCGGTCCGGGCAGTCGCTGCTGCGAGAGCCCGCTCCTGGGCGGTTGAGATCTCACGCCGCAATTCCGCCAACGCGCTCTCCGCAGCGCTGGCTCGCATCGCCTCAATGGAAGCCCGCATCTCGCGCGCAGTCTGTTCCTGCTCCGCTTGTTGCGCTTTCATCGCGTCGCGCAGCTCCGCTAGATCCTGCTGGCTCGCCCGCGCCTGGCTTGCCGCGAAACCCAGGCCCAGGACCAGGCAAGCGGCTAAACCCCACTTCACAGCGGGGGCCAACAAGGTTTGCACACGTGCCTGCTTCGGCAGCTTCCATGCGTCCAAGTGCTTCCCGGCAGCACGCCATTGCTTCACTTCCGCACGGCATTCGCCGCACCCGTCCAGGTGCTGCTGCAAGCGCGCGCGCTCCGGCGCGTCGCTCTCGCCGTAAATGAAAGACATCCATTCTTCCGGTGTGGGGTGGTTCATAAAACTAAAGATTCAGGTGTGCGGCTTCTCGCTCCCCTGGGGCCAAACTCGGGCGCCAGGACGGAATGCAGCTGTTTCAGCCCATAGGCCATTCGCGATTTCACGGTTCCCTCGGGAATTCCGAGCACTTCCGCGATCTCCTGAAATTTCAAACCCTCGTAATGCCGCATCACAATGACCACGCGATAATGCTCGGGCAACGCGGCTAACGCCGCTTGCACACGATCCGCTGCTTCCGTGGCTGCGGCGCAGTCCGATGGGGTGCGCTCCTCCACCAAATTCCGTTCCAAGACGTCGCCGCTTTCATCGTCCGCATCGATCAGCGACCCTTCCGGCCGTCGCCGAACCCGCCGCAATTCATCATAAGAGACGTTCAATGCCATGCGCCAAAGGTAGGTCGAAAACTTGCCGATCGGCTGGTAAGCCTCCCGCCGAGCATGAAGGCGGGCAAAAACCTCCTGCGCCAAATCCTCCCCTTTGTGCAGACTGCCCGTCATCCGGGTGCAAAGGCGTTGGATCGGCCCCTGCCACTTCCGGACGAGATGCTCAAATGCAGCAGAGTCATCGCTGGTTTGCACCCGCCACATCGCTTGCTCGTCCGTAAGCCCGAAAAGCGTGGAAAGTAATCCCTTCATTCTCCCCGCGCTCCCCGCGCACTAGCGGCCATCGATATCATATCGCTCAGTAGGTTAAACGCGCCGCAGCGGAAAAGGTTCGAAGAAATTGGGCAACAGCGAATGAATCGGTGTTAAGCATCGCATTAGCAATGCCTTAGCAAAGAAAGCTTTGCCATCTACCAGCATATACCTATACTGTCCCCGGAATTCCCATGTCGAGGGCCACCATCCTCAGCGTCAATGACTTACCGCATGCACGCTATGCCACAACGCGTCATCTTGAAAGTTGCGGCTACAAGGTCATCGAAGCTGCGACAGGTGAAGAAGCGCTCAGCAAGCTCCCGCTAGGCCCCGAGCTCATTCTGTTGGATGTTCATCTGCCTGATGTTCATGGGTTTGAGCTTTGCGACAGGATTCGCGCTGCCACTTCTGAACGGTGGATTCCTATTGTTCTCGTTTCCTCGGTGTTCATTGATCCCGCGCATATTGCGGAAGGCCTGCACCGCGGCGCCGATGGTTACCTCACGCAGCCAGCGGACCCCGATGTGCTCCTGGCCATGGTCGCGGCGTATTTACGGGCCGCCACTCAGCTCCGATTAAAAACGGAAGCTCTGCGGCTCCGGAATGAAGCCATCGAGGCTCTGCCAACAGGTCTAATCATCACAGACGCGCGCCAGCCGGATAATCCCATCATCTACGCCAATCCCGGTTTTTGCGAGATGACCGGCTATTCGCGGCAGGAAGTCGTCGGGCGAAACTGCCGCTTTCTTCAAGGCGCGGGGTCCGACAAGGAGACCCTTCAGGAGATCCGAAAAGCTTTGCAGAAGGCCGAGCGGATCGAATGTGAAGTCCTTAATTATACAAAGAAGGGAACTCCGTTTTGGAATGCCCTCTCAATCTCCCCGATCCTGGATGAAGGAGGAAAGGTCACGCACTTCGTCGGCGTTCAACGCGACATCACAGCGCAAAAGAACCTTCAGGATCAATTGCGCCAGTCGCAGAAGCTCGAGGCCGTTGGCCATTTAGCAGGCGGCATCGCTCACGATTTTAACAATCTCCTGGCCGTGATCATGGGATACGCCAATCTGCTCGAGGCGAAGAATTGCACCCCTGAAGAGATGAAGGCTGCTGTTCGTGAGATAGCCCAGGCCGCAGATCGTGGGGCTCAACTCACCAGGCAGTTACTGACCTTCAGCCGTCGCCAGATCGTCCAGCCTGCGATCCTTTCTGTGGATGCTGTCTTGCGTGGCATGGAGAAGCTCCTCAGCCGTTTGGTTGGTGAAGATATCCTCCTGGAGTTCACTTACGCGCCGGACCTTTGGAGCGCGCAGCTTGACCCCACCCAACTGGAGCAAACCATTCTCAACTTGGTGCTGAATGCCCGCGATGCCATGCCCCATGGCGGAAGGTTAAAACTTCGCACGTATAACACCTCTGTGCCTGAGGCCGGGGCCAATCCACCCCCCGGTGATTACGTCGTGCTCGAGGTGGAGGATACTGGTGGCGGAATTCACCCGGACATTCAGGCACGAATTTTTGAGCCGTTCTTCACCACAAAAGGGGACCGTGGCAGCGGTCTCGGGCTCGCGATTGTTTATGCCAGTGTCCAGCAGGCGCACGGCCATATCAGCGTTGAGAGCGCGCCTGGAAGAGGCGCCTTGTTTACCGTCCATTATCCACGAGCTTTGAAACCTGCCCTCTCCAACGCGCGCCCGGAAAAAGCCATTCTTCGCGGTGATGAAACAGTGCTCGTCGTCGAGGACGACCCATTCGTTCGCTCGCTGGTGGAGCACACTCTCGCTTCCCTTGGATACCATGTCGTCACTGCCAGCGGTCCGGAGGAAGCAATCGCCATGGCCAGCGACGATAACTTCCACTTCGACCTTTTGCTCACAGATGTGGTGATGCCCGGCGGCACCGGAGGAGAGCTTGCAGAAACCTTGCGCGCCAGCGTGGCGGGTTTGAAGGTCATCTTTATGTCCGGCTATCCTGACGATGACCTCGTCCTGCGGGGGGTCCAAAAGGATGGTGTCGCGTTCCTGGCGAAGCCATTCACACCCAGCGCCCTTTCGCAAATGGTCCGTCGAGCGCTCGACGAGCCGAGCCGCTAGTCGCGGTTTTACTCTTCGCTCCTCCGTCCCCTACCTCTGCGGGAAAATTCCTCCCGGTTCGCCTCGCATCCTATGAGCAGAGCCGAAACGATGTGCCTTAACATCCTCTGCGCCACATCCCTTCCGATTTCGCGAGACTCAAAAAGTTGCTCGCCTGTCAATTAGGCCGGAGCGGATGGCGCCACCATGCCCCCCTGAAGCCACAAGCAGGTTTGCTCAATCGCATCCCGTGGCCGATTTATATTTCGGGAAACTATGGAAACAGCCAGCGTCATGACCGCAGCCCGGACCTTCAGCAGCACGACCGACCGGGTCCGCGCGCACACCTCACAGCGTCTGAATCATAAAATCGATCAAGGGTCGATGAAGCGGATTTGGTATTACGCTTCTCGCCCCAAAGAGGAAATTTCCGCGCGCATCGACGCCTTGGACGCTGAATGGGATCTGGAGCGCGCTGTGGAAGTGGCTTATGCATCCACGACCTTGTTCGGCGTGATGATGAGCGCTTTGCGCACACGCCGCTGGCTCACCCTCCCGGCGGTGATGATGGGCTGCATGCTCCATCACGCAACGACGGGCAGCGCCCCGACAGTCTTCCTCTTTCGCCAGGTCGGATTTCGCACCCGGCGTGAGATTGAAGCTGAGAAGTACGCCCTCAAGATGCTCCGTGGCGATTTTGATGCTCTTAAGAACATCTCCGAAGGCACGCATCGTGCCATCGAGGCGCTTCGTCTTAGCCGCATGTAAAAACAAAGAGCCGCGGAGTTTCCCCCGCGGCTTTTGAAGAGGTTGAGATCTTACTGCGCCGTCGCAGTTCCAAATCGCATGGTGTACGCGCTGATTGCGTTCTGGCGTGGCCAGGAGTCCGCTAGCCAGGTTGTGGCGCGCTGCAGAGTCAGGTAAGCAATCTCATTCCCGTTCACCGCAAACGCAGGGTACACCATCTGCCCTTGCAACGGGTTGGTTTGTTGCACCAGCGTCTTGGTCGTCCAGCTCGATCCATTCCATGAGGCCAGGCGCAGATTGCCCGCATACTCATTTTGTCCAGATTCGTTGAAGTGCTCAGCTGCATGATCAAGGAACAGGATGTGAGCGCGGCCATTCGTATCAAACCGCAGGTATGGCGCAAAACCAGTCCCTTTCGGTCCATCGCCTGCGGCGTAATTTTGCGGAGAGCTGACAACCATCGTCTTGTTCCACGTTCCGTTCGCGCCGCGAACATGGTAGTAGAGGTAGCTCTCCTGGCTGGAACCGGTGTCCGCGCGCTCCACCATCCAGCTTGCCACCACAGGCACGTCGCCTGGGGCGATCGCGATGCTGGCGCCGGTGCCCGCATCGCCGGACCAATCGCGAGGTGACATCACAATCTCAGTCTGCCACGCGCCACTGGCATCCGAGGCGTAGCCCAGTTTGCTGTAAGGCTTGGCATAGCCCGTCGGGAAGGTGATCTCTAGTTCCGGAGTGTAAACGATGTGCGCCTTGTTGCGGCTATCCACAGCCATCCCGAAGTAACGGGGCGCGTAGGACTGCGCGAGGAATCGGCGAGGGTTCCCAACGATGCCGGCCACACGGCTCCAGCTCCAGGAGCCGCTCTTGTTCGAGCCATAGCTCACGCTTGGGTTATCACCAGAGTTCACCACCGCAATGTGCAACTTGTCGCCCGCACCCATGCTCGCGGCGAAGAACACAAAATCAGAGCCAGCGTTTTGCGCGGCAATCGTCTGCTCTGCCCACGCGCCATTCGCCTGGCGAGTATGCGCAACAAAGCTGGCGCCGCCGGCGTAGCGAATCACAACGGGCTGCGAGACGGAATTAAACAGCAGCGCTGCATGCGGTTGAAACCGGAATTCTTCGCGAGAGCCAGCTGTGAAGGTGCGGCCGCTGCTGGAGATGGTTGCTTCGCTCCACGATCCGCTGGTGTTACGCTCTCGATAGACCAGGTTTTGATTTTTCCAAACAATCATCCCAAGCGCCCCAGAAGGAGCAAACTGCACGGTGTCGAAACCTTCGCTTGCGGTGAACACCTGGTTCGGCAGCGTGGCCAATTCCGGGAGCTGAACCACAGGGCTTGGTTTGGCCAAGCGGTAAAAGCGTTGGCGGGCAGCGCCCGCGCTATTGTCCGTGACGGTGGTGTCCAAAGTGACAGGGACGTTTTCCTGAATGGTCGTCCAGGAACGCAGATCAGCGGAGCCTTGCAGCGCCAAGCCAGCATCTATATTGTTCAGAATACGAACCCGGAACCCACCGGTCGAATTCATGCCTTGGGGGAGAATTGTAGCCGCGTTAAGACTGAGAGTCGCAGCCGCGCAAATTGTTAATACCGCCTTAGTTACCGTACAAAGAATACCTCGCATTGCCTTCCTTCCTCTCGGGGTTGAACAATAAGGTTCCACACATTCCGCATTCGTCAATGAGTGCGGCCGCTGAAATTTGGGGTCCGTTGAACACCCCTTTTTTGCGCTGCAAGAAGCCTGAGCGAAGGAACCCCAAATCCCTGAAAGCTGTGGGAGCATACGGTCATTCGCTACACAAAACATGTTTGCAGATGCCAACGGTTCCTCTTCTCCGCATTTCGCGCCCTCGTTTGTCAGGGCGCAGCCTGATAGCGAGCCACATGCAGCGCGGCTATATAATCTCCGCGCCGAAACGTCGCGAAGTGGGATGAGCTTGGTTCAAGAAATGTACGATCAGACTGCCGCGGAATACCGTGCGGCAGACGAGCTTCACATCAAGGGGGACGACTACCTCAGAGTTCGGCAGGTTCTCACACGAATCAGCGGCAGTTTTCCTCACCCCATCGATGTGCTCGATCTTGGCTGCGGCGCCGGGCGCTACTTCCATTGCCTCACGAATGTGAACAGCCTCCTGGGCGTGGACATTTCACAACGCATGCTCGATGCCGCCCAGCGCCCCGTGAAAGCGGATGAAATTTGCACAAGCAACATTTCCCTGCGCTGCTCGGATCTAATGGCTCTCCGGCTGCCAAAGGATTCTCTGGACTTCATCTACTGTGTCGGCGTGTTCGGCAACGGCTGCGACCTCACACCGAGCCTGGTCCAAAACATCTTCGGCTGGCTTCGCGGCGGCGGGAAGTTTTTCTTCGACTGCTTTGCGGAAGAGACGTTCCCGGAGAAGGTGGCCCAGCGTAAAAAGTTGAAAGCAGCCATTTATTCGCGCCTCCCTAACAGTTTGCGCCAGGCATGGGATCGCAAGACAGGTTGGCCCCCATTGTTCTTAAACACACCTGCCAAGATTCAGGCCCGGCTCCGTGGCGCTGGCTTTGATGTGGAATCGCTCCAGACCGTCGAAGCGCTCAGCCCACTCGGCCAGGTGAAGAAGATCGAGTGCGTTGCGGTCGCGCCGCGTTGAAGATCAGAAGGTCGGCAAATCCACCGCGCTAAGCGTGATCAAATCCCGCGCGTCGCAAGACCCTGCCATCGCAATCCTGTTCGCGTGGTTCTGCACCGTTTGCTCGAAAAGGTTCCGCACCGCGCGCGCGTTCGCAAAGTTCTCGTCCTTCACGGCGCACATTTTCGTTAAGGCCTCCAGCGCCCGCTGCCCGGTCGCCTCGTCGTAGGTGTAGTCTGACTGCTCGCACATCACGCGGAAAATCTCGTACAATTCCTCGGGCGAATAATCCGGGAAGTGGATGAACTTGTTGAAGCGTGACCGTAGCCCGGGATTGGACTCGAGGAACTGCTCCATCAAATCGGAGTATCCCGCGACGATAACAATCACATCATCCCGATGATCCTCCATCAGCTTAAGCAGCGTTGCGATCGCTTCCCCCGCATAATCTTCACCATCCTCTTTTGGCGTCAGCGTGTAAGCCTCGTCGATGAACAACACCCCTCCTCGCGCTTTGGTCACTGACTCCTGGACCTTCAACGCCGTTTGCCCAACGTATCCCGCGATCAGGCCGGAGCGGTCCGTTTCCACCAAATGCCCCTTCTTCAGCAGCCCAATCGCGCGGTAGATCTCCGCCAGCAACCTCGCGACCGTTGTTTTGCCCGTGCCCGGGTTTCCTGTGAACACGAGGTGCAATGAAAGTGGCAGCACCTTCATGCCATGCTGCTGGCGCATCTGGCGCACCTTCACCAGGTTCACGAGCCCAGTGACATCTTTCTTCACCTGCGCGAGGCCAACCAACCGATCCAAATCCTGCAAGAGTTCCTGCAAGCTCCGCTCAGCCTTCGTCGCCGCCTTGTGCTCCACCGCCACTCCTTCCTGCTGCAAGGATCTTTTAATTCCATCCATGTAGCCGGTGATGAAGCGGACCTCTCGCTCGGACGCCGGGCCGTCAATCGCTGCCGCGTGCAGCGCCAGTTCATTTAACCCGTGGAGCAGCTCAGCGGCTTTGCTGGTTCCTTGCACTTTGTCGTGCCGAGCGGCGCTTTCGATAAAGTACGGAATGTCATGCGCGATGTGCGGCCACTTCTTGTTCCACACATCGATGCATGCTTTCACATCGACCTGCATGCCCTCGAGGATCTCCTCAATGATCCGCACTTCGCTCAAGGAGAGATTCCCGTCAGCCATCATGATTTGGCTGAGCAGGCAAACCACCGTGCGCAGCACGCTCTCCGCAATGCGCGTGTTTTCAGCGGCGCTCGCCTGGGGATTGTGGGCCTTCGCGCACAGGTCTTTGTAAATGTCTCGCGCTTCGCGCGACAAGCTGGTCATACGGCTCTGGAACAAGTCTTGGCCAAATGGCTGGTTTCAGCAAATCGGATTCTCCTCTTAACCTCCCGCGAAGAACAGCACGATCCCCTGTGCCGCCAGGATTCGCAGGAACACCGTTAATGGATAAACGGTCGCATAAGCGACGGTTGGTCCGTCGGAGTTTGACATCGCGCAGGCAAACGCCAGCGCAGGCGGATCGGTCATGCTCCCCGCCAGCAAGCCAGTCACCTCCGTGAAATTCCGCTTCAATATCAAACGGGCGGCAAGCCCGACCACCAGCAGCGGCAGCAGCGTGATCGCCGCCGCGCAAACTACCCAAAGCCATCCTTCCGCGCCAAAGAGCAGCTCAAAAAACCTTTGCCCACTCTTCAAGCCGACCGCCGCTAAGAAAAGACAGATTCCAAAGTCCCTCAACGCGGCGTTGGCATTGACAGGCATGTGCCACACAAGCGGGCCAATCTTTCCGATGCGGCTGAGGATGATCGAGACGAGCAATGGGCCGCCCGCTATCCCCAGCCGCACGGGCGCGGGCATGTTCCCGAAAGAGAGCGGGAATGCGCCCACCATCACACCAAGCGCGATTCCAAGAAACACCGGAATGAAGTCGGTGTGGTTCAGCTCCTTGAGAGAGTTGCCAAGCTCCTTCGCGGCCCGATCAATGTCATCCCGTTGGCCAACGATCTGGAGCATGTCTCCAAATTGCAGGCGCAAGTCCGGCCGCGCGACCAACTCCAACCCCGCTCTCGTGAGCCGTGAGACTGTGACGCTATGCCGCCGGTCCAAGGCGAGCTGCGCCAACGTTTTTCCGACCACGTTTTTCGACGTGAGCACCACCCGCTGCCGCTGCACTGGGCCCGGCAACTCCACCAGATCCTCAGCGCTTTCAGCGCCCGTCACGAGACGGAACTGTTCGAGGTCACCGCGTGCGCCTACCGCCAGCAGTGTGTCTCCAACGTGAACGACATCGCTCGGGTGAGCCCGGCGCACCTCAGCCTCGCCGGCGCGTTTGATCCGCGAGATAATCACGCCCCATTCCCGCAATCCCGGCAGCGCCTCCAGCTTTAGCCCCTCGAGATTCTCGTTTTCCACCCGCACATTCATGCGCACGGGGCTCTTCACCTGCCCCCGGGCGGCTTGTTCAAACTCCTTTGCTTCAGCCACTGGGTCGGCCCGGAACAGCGCCCGGAACAGCAGCATGCTCAATATGATGCCCACAATCCCGAAGGGATACCCGATCGCATAACCCATTGGCGGCAGCGACACTCGGGCGGGATCCATGCCCGGCATGGAGCGAAGCGCCTCCTGCGCCGCGCCTAGCGAAGGCGTGTTTGTGGTGGCCCCTGAGAAAAGGCCCACCGCAGCGGCCATGTCGATCCCAAACAATCGGGCTAAGCCGACTGTCACGGCGGCTCCCATCACCACCACGGCGAGAGTCAGCAAATTCAGCGTGAGGCCATTCTGCCGAAGTGAAGCGAAGAAGCTTGGCCCCACTTGCATCCCCACCGCATAGACGAAAACGACTAATCCAAAATCACGCGCGAACTCCAGCGCTTCCGGAAGGATTGTGAAGCCGAGATGCCCAAATCCAATCCCTGCAAACAGGATCCCCGCAATCCCGAGGCCGATGCCACGGACCTTCGCGCTGCCCAAGGCAAGCCCCGACGCAATAACCGCGCTCAAGATGAGCACGGCGTGCGTGATAGGTTGTGCGGATTGTAACTGGCCGACCCACTCCATCGGTGGTGAACTCCCCCCTGTGCGAGGGTAAAGTCCGATGTCCGTTGCTGCAAGCGACCCACCGCTTTTGTAGCCGCAAGCTTTAGCTTGCGCCCGCCGCTATGCTTACGTGTAAGGCAAATGCTACAGCGCTGCCGGTGCCGCAGTCGTCGGCAATGACAGGCGCTGGTGTGCGATGAGTTTTACGGCCCAACGATCCGGTTTACCACCGAAGGGTCACCTTTGTTGGGCAATGGCTGCATCCCCAACACCTTTGACACAACATTGTAAACGTTGATGTTCGAGATTTCGCCAACAGTCCCTTTTGCGCGAAAGGAAGGGCCTCTCGCGAGGAAAATGCCGTGCATGGACTTGTGCTTGTTGTCGTAGCCATGATTACCGCGCATTGGGAAGCGGTCCCAATCTTCCTTTTTCCAGAGGATAGTCGCTCCTTCTTCCAAAATAGGAACAAGACTCGGAATCCGCGCATTTGCGCCGTAGCGAAGCCGACGAGGCAACTCGCGCCGTTTGTAGAACCTGACGTGGGGTAGGCCTTGCAACTTTTCCAGGAGGCGGTCTTGTTCATCCTCCGCTAGATCGGACTTGGAGAGAGATTCCGCTTCCGATTCAGTTAGGCGCTCGCTTAACGCAATGATCTTTTGGGGCATGAGTTGCGCCATTCCATGGTCGGACACGATGATCACGTTGATGCGATCTACATTGGGTAGCCTGGCCATCAACGAGCCGACCGCCTGGTCAGCAAGATGGATTTGCTCACGGACTTGCGGGGAAGCGGGCCCGAACTCATGCCCGGCTTTATCGACCAAGCTGAAGTAAAGTGTGAGAAAGTGGGGCCTTTGACTCTCAGGTAATTGCAGCCAGGCGATGACCTGCTCGATTCTCGCGTCAGTGGGAAGGTTGCTGTCATACGGAAGCCAATAATTGGGCCGAAGCCCCGCGATTTCGACGCCGCTTCCGGGCCAAAAGCATGTTGCGGTGCGGAATCCCTGACGCCGGGCGGTTACCCAGATAGGCTCTATTTGCCACCATTTTGGGGAGGAGATGGAGGTCGCATCTTGAAAATTAAACCAATCGCCGGATTGCGGATCACGGAAGACATTGGCGACAATTCCATGCTCGTCTGGGTGATGGCCCGTGACCATTGAATAGTGGCTGGGAAAGGTGTCTGAAGGAAAGGGGGGCACGAGCGCCTTGGCCCGCACACCTTGCCTGCCGAACTTGATGAAGTTGGGGGTTGCGACGGCATCCAAGTAATCGGCCCGAAACCCATCGAACGAGACCAGAAGGACTGGGGGCTGCTCCGCCGAAGCGTGGACAAAGCAGAGAAACACGAACAACACATTTGCGACTCGTTCGCAGAGAGGACGCATTTGAGGATTCTAAAACGGCGAGGTTGTGATTGTCAGGCTTAGTTTGGTTGAACCTCGCATAGTCTGCCACGGAAAGTGTTGGCAGCACTTCACGAGGTAGCAGGCAGGTCGGGCGGACTTGGGCTTCTTAGCGGCCAGCGCAAGCTGAAGCTTGCCGCTACATTAGGAAGCAGGCGTGTCGCGCCTCAAAGACGTTACCATTCTCCCCCTTGAACCAATGACGTTCGGCGCTACGTTGGCCGGTTCGGTTAACAGTATTGAGTTGGCCGCCTCGAGTGGGGCGGCCTTTTCATTGTTTCTCCTTGACCGATCCCTCGCCCTTCACCACTCTCGCGAGCAATCCCTCTAAACCCGGCCTTTCCCAGCTCTTATATGGCTAAAGCCAAAGCGAAGAAGCCAGCAGCCCGAGGTGGCGCGCCTAAGAGCAAGGCGCTCAAACGCAAAGCCATCCCCAAACGAACGTCCAAACCGGCCGCACGACCCTCGCGGGCAAAGTCCGCCCTTCGAAAAGCCAAGCCAACCCGCCGCACACTCATCTTTGGCGCGGCCCGGCATAGAACAGAGTCCCCGCCCCCTAACAATACCACGCGCGCCTCTGCTCCGTCCGTAGTCCCAGCCCCGTCGCCGGAGCCGCCACTCCCGCAAGTCACTGAAACCCGCACCCAGGGGGGCCTGGACATTACCGAGAAGGTCAAGGAACTCGTTCGCCTGGCGCAGGAGCAAGGGTATCTCTCCTACACCGACATTGCGGACGCCCTGCCTGACAACGTCGTTACGCCAGAGGATCTCGACGAGATCTACGCCAAGCTCCGTGGACTCGAGATCGAGATCGTGGACCAGGCTGAGGTTGATCGCGTGCGCCAGCCCGAGCCCGAGGATGAGGAGGACAAATCCCGCCTCGATATTCTCGATGATCCCGTTCGGATGTATCTCAAGCAGATGGGGCAGGTGCCCTTGCTCACTCGCGAGCAGGAGGTTGAGATTTCCAAACGAATCGAGGAGGCCGAGAACGAAGTTCGCCGGATCATATACAGCTTCGGCTTCGCGGGCAAAGAGCACCTCGCGCTCGCTGATAAACTGATTTCGGAGCCTCCCAAGGAGCGCTTCGATCGCGTGATCGTCGACAAGAAGGTGGACAGCCGCGAGCAGCATGTCCGCGCTTTGCGCCGCCTGGTGAAAGATGTTCGCAGGCTCGACCAGGCTGTGGATGCCCGGTACGCCAAGTTCCGCTCCGCCCAAAGCGCCTCAGCCCGCAGCCGCGCCCAGCGCGAGTTCACGCGCGCGGACAATGCGCTGCAACGCTCTTTCGCGCGCTTCTACTTCAAGCAGAAGGTCATCGAGGAAATGTCTCTCGTGGCCGAAAATATCCACGACAAAATCCGCTCGTCGCTCGAGACAATTGCAGCGCTGGAAAAAGAGCGCAAAACCGCCATCACCCAGCAGGCCATTCATGCGGAGCGTCGCAAGCTGGAAAGCCTCGACCTCCTGGTCCGCATGCAGCCGGAGAGTTATCTGGTCGCTTTCAAACAGCTTCAGCTCTTCAGCCGCAAAGCGCTTCAGGCGAAAACGGAAATGGTCGAGGCGAACTTGCGGCTCGTCATCTCCATCGCCAAGAAATACACCAACCGCGGCCTGAGTTTCCTCGATCTGATTCAGGAAGGAAATATGGGCCTGATGAAGGCGGTCGAGAAGTTCGAGTATCGCCGCGGCTACAAATTTTCGACTTACGCAACCTGGTGGATTCGCCAGGCGATCACGCGGTCCATCGCGGACCAGGCCCGCACCATTCGCATCCCGGTGCACATGATCGAAACGATCAACAAGCTGATGCGCATGCAGAAGCAGTTGGTGCAGGACTTCGGGCGTGAACCTTCACCGGAAGAACTCGCCGACGAAATGCAGATCCCGGTGGAACGCGTGCGCGGAATCCTGAAGATGGCGCAGCAACCCATCTCCCTGCAGGCCCCTGTCGGCGAGAGCGAGGACGCCAACTTCGGTGATTTCATTGAGGACAAAGGGGCCGAGAACCCCTCGGAAATGACGAGCTACAGCTTGCTTAAAGGCAAGATGGGCGATGTGCTCTCCAGCTTAAGCGACCGCGAGCGGCGGGTGCTCGAATTGCGCTTCGGTTTGCTCGACGGATATTCCCGCACACTCGAGGAGGTCGGCAAGCAATTCAAAGTGACGCGAGAGCGCATTCGACAAATCGAAGCCAAAGCGCTTCGCAAAATGCGGCATCCCAGCCGCATCCGCCAATTGCAAGGCTTCCTTGAGAGCGACAAGCTTGAGGCGATGTTCGGCAAATTTGGCGCTGCATGACGGCGAGGGCCTGTAGCCGCAATGTAGCCGCAACCTTTTAGGTTGCGTCCGTTTAAAACATTGCGCTGGCCCGCTAAGACAAACGCAAGCTGAAGCTTGCATCTACAGAGGTCGTTGGGGCTGCCGAGCGGTTAGATCTTCTCATCCGGCGCGGTTAATACGCTCACGTAGCATCCCCATTGCCCGTTAGAAGTCTTTGGGTATATTCGCCCCGTCATGCTCGTGCATCGCGTTTCCCGTCATGTCGCCGCGCTTATCGCGTGCGCTTCTATCGTCACCACGCACACTGCCGAGGTCGGCACGCGCAACGCCAATGCCCCTGAAGTCGCCGCTGCTTCAAATGAGGGCGAAAATGCCATGCGCGGCTTTCAGCTTCCTCCAGGGTTCAAGGCTGAGGTCATTGCCGCTGAGCCGCACATCGCGAATCCCGTCTCCTTCTACATCGCCAATGACGGGAAAATCTACGTCACTGAAACCTTCCGCCACAGCCGGGGTGTCACCGACATCCGCGGCAAGGACACCTGGTTGGACGAAGATCTCGCGGCCCGGACGGTCGAGGATCGTCTCGCCATGCTCAAGCGCCATGAGCGGGATAATATCGCCAATTACAGCAAGCACAGCGACCGGATCAAATTGCTGGTGGACCAGAACGGAGACGGGAAAGTGGATGCGTCCACCGTGTTCGCCGATGGATTCAATCACCCGCTCGATGGCATTGGCGCTGGAGTGCTCGAATGGAAGGGGAATGTGTGGTACGCCAATCTGCCTAACCTCTGGCTTCTTCGGGACCAGAACTCCGATGGCGTCGCGGATTGGCGCAAGTCGCTCCACCATGGTTACGGCGTCCGCATCGGCTTCCTGGGGCACGATCTGCACGGGTTGACGTTTGGTCCTGACGGGAAGGTTTACTTCACAATTGGCGATCGCGGCGCAAACATTCCTTTCGAGGGCAAACATGTGGGCGATCCAGACAGCGGCGCGGTGTTTCGTTGCAATCCGGACGGTTCTGGGTTGGAAATGTTTTCCTTCGGCCTCCGCAATCCACAGGAAATCGCCTTCGATGATTTCGGGAATCTCTTCACCGTCGATAACAACTCCGACGGCGGCGATCGCGCGCGTTTAACCTACCTTGCCGAAGGCGGGGATAGCGGCTGGCGCGTCGGGTATCAATTCAACGACTGGCCCAACCCGCGCGGCCCCTGGAATCGCGAGAAGCTCTGGCACCCTCGCCACGAAGGCCAATCCGCGCACCATCTCGCGCCGTTAACGAACATAACCGATGGCCCTTCCGGCCTGGCGCATTATCCCGGCGTTGGCCTGCCTGCGGCTTACAAAGATCACTTCTTCATCGTCGATTTCCATGGTGGGCGCGGCAGCGGCATCATGTCCTTAAACCTCAAGCCTAACGGCGCGTCCTTCACCTTGGACAAACGGGACAAGTTTGTGTGGGAAGCGTTGCCCACCGATGCGGACTTTGGCTTAGACGGCGGCCTCTACTTTGTCGATTGGGTGCAGGGCTGGAGTATGACTGGCAAAGGCCGTGTTTACCGTGTCTATGAAGAGCAGAGCGCTTCCGATCCGCTGGTAGCCGAATCGAAACGTCTGTTGAAGGAAGGTTTTGCCCGCAAAAGCGTGAAGGAGTTGGCCAGCTTGCTGAGCCACCCGCACAAGCGCGTCCGCCAGGAAGCCCAATTTGAACTGGCCGGTCGCGGCCAGGCCTCAGTCAGCGCTTTGCAGAACGAGGCGCGCAGCGGAAAGACCACGCTTAGCCGCGTGCATGCCACATGGGCTTTGGGGCAAATCCTTGCCCGCCCGCATGCGCTCAATTCGCGGCAAGCGGCGGAAGTCGCAAAGGCGCTCATGCCTTTGCTCCGGGACAACGAGCCGGAAGTCGCAGCCCAGGCCACAAAAGTTTTAGGCGAAGCCAATGCGCAAGAGGCGTTCGAGGCGTTCATCAGCAACCTGAACCATGCTTCCCCGCGCGTCCAATATCACAGCGCTTTGGCGCTTGGAAAACTCGGCCGCTCCCAGGCCTTCCCCGCTTTGGTTGCACTGCTGGAGCGCAACGCGGACAAGGATGAATACATCCGCCACGCGGCTGTGATGGGCCTCCTCGGATTGAATGAACCGGACGCCCTCATAGCGGCCACGGAGCATCAGAATAA
Organism: Candidatus Methylomirabilota bacterium; assembly: GCA_035627835.1. GTDB lineage: Bacteria > Verrucomicrobiota > Verrucomicrobiia > Limisphaerales > SXQI01 > DASPKX01. The sequence continues at coordinate 17,528 of DASPKX010000113.1, read as the reverse complement.
GTCTGTCCGTTTGGGTGTGCTGCTTGCACTGCGCCGCCTGCAACGCGCGGAAATCGCCAACTTCCTTGATGACGCTGATCCATTCATCGTGACGGAAGCCGCTCGTGCGATTAACGACGTGCCGATTAGCGGCGCGCTCTACGAGCTGGCCAAGTTGAGTGAAACGGAGTCGCTCACTGAGCCCGCCATGTTCCGCGCTGTGAATGCGAACTATCGCCTGGGCATTGCTGAGTCCGCCGCGCGTTTGGCCAAAGTGGTGGCCCGATCCGGCGCAGCGGAAATCCACCGCGTTCAAGCGCTGGAAGCCCTCGCAAACTGGCAGCATCCTTCCGGCCGCGACCGAATCACCGGCCTCTGGCGCCCCGCTGTGGGCATTCGCGAGAACAAACATGCGGCCGAAGCTCTCGGCCCAATCATCGCTGACATCCTCAACACCGCCCCTGATCGCGTTCGCGCCGCCGCTGCGAACGCAGCCGCGGCTCTGGGCCTGAATGCTGCCGCTCCGCAACTGGCAGCCCTCGCCGCCAAGGAAGATGCTTCCGCGCCTTCCCGCATTGCCGCGCTCCGTGCGTTGGCAGCCGTGAAAAGTGAACAGCTTTCCGCAGCATTGGAAGCGGCGGGCAAAAGCTCCAACGAGGAACTCCGCCGTGAAGTCGTTCGCCTCCAGGCCGCAAGTGGCTCCGGCGCATCAGCTCTCGCGCGGCTCGAGCAAACCATTGAGAAAGGGAGCGTCAGTGAGCAGCAAGCCGCTTTCTCAGCGCTCACCAAAGTTCAGGATGCCGCCGCGGATCAGCTTCTGGTTCGCCAACTTGAACGCCTCGAAAAAGGCGAACTCCCTCGCGAACTGATTCTCGACGTGCTCGAAGCAGCCTTGGCTCGGCCTTCGGTCAAGCCACGCGTGGAAGCGCTGCTGGCCAAGCAACCAGCCAATGATGAACTCGGCGAGTTCCGTTCGACCATGTATGGCGGCAACGGCGAAGCCGGGCGCAAAATCTTCGTGGAACGCGCGGAAGTCGCCTGCCTTCGTTGCCATAAAGTAAATGGTGAGGGTGGCGAAGTTGGGCCGGACCTCACCGGGATTGGGGCGCGCCAAACCCGCGAATACCTGCTCGAATCAATTGTTCTGCCGAACAAGGCCATTGCCGCCGGCTTCGAGACACTCGTGGTGAGCGTGAAAAGCGGCGCCACTTACGCGGGAATCTTGAAGAGTGAAAACGCCACCGAGATGGTGATCAACTCGCCCGAAGATGGCTTGGTCACGATCAAGAAGACCGACATTGAATCCCGCGAGCGCGGCCTCTCCGGCATGCCCGAAGGCATGGGTCAGGTTCTTTCGAAGCAAGATCTGCGCAACCTGATCGAGTATCTCGGAAGCCTGAAGTAGCCTGGTAGGCCCGGTCCCCGACCGGGCGTTCTGTCCCCAAGGGCGAGTTACACTCGCCCTGCGTTACACCACATCAACTTCACCGCGAATAACGGTGTTGTTGTTTTCCTCGCGCACATTCACGGCGCCGCCGAGACGCAACCTCTCGCGGCTCTCGTCGGCGTAGCCAGGAATGATCCGGTTGAGCTGTTCCTGGCTTGCGCCGAGATGCTCCCGAATGACTTCGCCAAGGACCGAACGATAATCCACAGACCGCTTCAGGTAACGGCTGCTCGCGCCGAACATCGTGCTGACCTTTTCGGTCGTCCCGGTCACCCACGGAACCGGGTCGTTTGGATGCGCCGCAATGACGCCGGATCGCGCCCCCGGCGTGAACCCTTTCACACCGCCCCCGGCGACGAACATCACGCCTGCTTCGGCGTGGTCAGTGCCTGCGTCAGAATTCTCCTTGGTCGTGCGGCCGAACTCCGAAAGCGTTACGACCACCACATCATCCCATTTGCACTTGTTGCCGTATTTGGTGAAATACTTCTTCAGCGCGTAAACAGCCCATGCCACTCGGCGTTGCAGGTTCGGGTGCGAGCCAGTGACTTTCCCCTGGTTGCTGTGGGTGTCCCAGCCGCCGATCTCCGTTCCTGCAATGATCGCATCCGTGTTGTTCAGAATCATTGCGGCCGCTTTCAACCGCCCCATGAACCCATACGCGCCCGTGTCCACCACATACTTGTTCGCATTGTTGGCGTGCTGCGCGTATCCGCCGTTCTTCGCGTTTGTGGTGGGGAACAAGTAGTACGGGTAATCGCCATCCGTGTTCTCGTCGTCTGTGTACGTGTTGCCCGCTTCGGAGAAGTCCATCTGCTCTTTGAAGATGGTCATCGTCTCGATCAGGTTCTTGTACTGCAAACGAAGAAGCTCACGGTTGTGCTTCTCGGGGAACTGCATTCCCAAGGCTTCGCTCACGGCCGCATCCGCCTTAATGTTGCCGGGATCCGTGTTCGGAATGCCCAGGAGGCCGTAGCGCGTGGGGTCATTGAGGTTCGTCATCGCCGCGCGGGATCCACGCAGCAGCAACGGCAGCGTCGATTGAATCGAAACGCCTGTCAGTGGAGAAGTGTTGGCCAGCCCTGACTCCACAATCGTGCGGTAAAAGATACCGTCCTTGGCCATGTTGTTGTTGGGGCTGCCGTTCTCCCAATAGTTCTGTGAGTCGAAATGGGAGCGTGATTGCCGTGGATATCCAACGCGATGCACGAGCGCTAAATCACCGCTGTTGTACACCGGCGCTAAAAACTTCAGGCTCGGATGCAAAGCGGCGAATCCATTCCCGAGCCGCAATGCATTCTGGTAGGCGAAGGTCGCTCCATTCGGCCCAGCCACCGGAAAATCCGCAGGCACGCCGCTCGCCGAATAATCCGTTGCCGGATCTTTTGGTATGAACAATGTGGGGCGAATGCCTGGCCCGTATCCATCATCGTTGATGGGAATGACCGAGTTCAGCGAATCGTTTGCGCCACGGAGGAAGATGAAGAACAGCTTCTTGTTGTTGCGCCCGATTCCGGTTTCCGCGAGCGCCCTCTTCATCACGAAGGGGATGTCTGTGAGACTCGCCAGCGCGGCCGCCGCGCCGGTCTTCATCGCCATTTCGAAGAAGCCGCGCCGAGTAAGAATGTTGAAGTGCTGCATCTTATTGCTCCTGGAATCGGGGAAAAGTCATCAGCATCGCCACCATCCCGCGCACACGCGACTGGTACCCTGCTGAGTTTAGGGTCAGGCTGCTGAACGGAGAAGCAGTCCCATTATCCGCGGTGTTCAAGTATTTGACCGCTGCCCGACGGTAAAGGTCGAGGTTCGCTCTCCCTTCCGCGGGGTAGAGCACGGAGAGGAAATAGCGCGAAATCGCCTCGGCGTTGCCCCACTCGCTTTGCGGAAGCCTCAACTGGATCAGCGCCACCGGATCCGCGCTGTTGCTGCTCCCCGCATTGTCGCGAACGGTCGCTTCAGTGGAGACAAGCCCCTGCACAAAGCGAAGTCGTTCCGCCAGTGTGCCCGCGCTGATCCAAGCCGCAGCCGTCTCTGGATAACCATCCGGCTCGGGGCGGTTGAACAACTGCATATCCCCCATGCGCGTCATGGCATCCCGGAGATTGCCAACCGATTGGGCGGTGTAAGTCCCGTCCGCTTTTTGCGCGCGCAACGCTCGGACTGCGCTCACCACGAACTCGAAAGGCGTCTTCACCTTCTGCATCGACGCCGCCTGCGTGCGGAACATTTCCGAATTAAAGATCACCCTCAGCACATCACGGATCTGCCCCTTCGGGGAGCCATTCTCCCAGGCCCGCATGCACTCACGCACCAGCTTGCCTTCCGCGGAGAGATTCGGGTCAGTGAAATCGTAACCGTGCTCGAAATGGTCATGAACAAACAAGCGGCAGAGCTTCACGCTAATGTATTCCTGCGTGAACGGTTGATCCGCCAAATGCTGCAACACCTGGTAACCATCAACGATGCCGTTCGTGCCGGTGCGCGCGGGGATTGACAGCTCGTAACTGCGTCCTGCGTAAGGCGCCCCGAATCGCGCCGGGACAGTCTTCCCGGGGAAGATCAACTTAGCTGCTGTGTTGTGGTTCGCGCTCTTGAAGTTGAACGTCCAGACACCCTTCAGGTTTGCGATCGCCCCATCCGGCGCGCCGGGCAGCCGCACTGTGGTCCTTGCCGCAAAGGGATTATTGTAATTAGTCGCGTCCACAATGTTCACCGACCAACCGGTCCAGGCGCGCGACATGGTCACAATGTCATTTTGGTCGTAACCGTTATCCACGCCGAAGGTGAACAACTCCAGCAACTCACGCGCGTAGTTTTCGTTGGCGACATTGGACCCGTTCCCTTTGCTGTTCACCGTGTCCAAATAGATGATCATCGCAGGGCTTTCCGCGCTGATCTTCAGCAAGTCATGGAAGGTGCATCCAGGACGCAGCAACGCCTCCCGCCATTTCTGGATTTCCCGATACTCGATCAGCGCCGCAAGGCGTGAATCAAAGTTCCCCCCGTAATATTGGTCGAAATACTCCACGCTCTTGTCGTACTGCGTGACGAAGTGGTTATCCCAGAACTGCAGGAGCGTTTCCAAAAGCTGGCGCTTGCTTTCAATCGCATGGGTGGTGTGCCATTGCTGCAAGTGGGTGGCTGTCCCCAGCCCGTGCGCCAGCATCGTTGCTGGCGTGTACTCCGCTGTGTTCTCAGCAACGATGCCGCTGCCTGACAAACGAATCGTCAACCGCTGCTGCACATTCGTGTCCCGCCAATACCAATAGCTGATGTTGTAAGTCGCATTGTTCACCAGCGCCGGGGTGATGATTTGGTTTAGCGAATTCGCGCCTCCGCCCCCATCATCACTGGCCACCAGCTTTAAACTGGAAGCGCCCGAGCGCGCCTTCTCTGTCGAAACATGCGAGCCAGTGAAGTCCTCCCCGAAAACCCAGACATTCGTGTCCAGCGGCAGCTCAAAGTCACCTTGTTTCAAAAGATTCGGCCCCGCATCCGGTGAAGTGCCGCGGACAACCTTCAGGTCGTCGATAAACATGTGCCCTTCCTGGTCGATCGATATGTAAACTCGCGAACTGGACGCAGGGCCGCTAACTGAAACGAAGGTCCATCCTTCCGAAATCTCTTTTACCTCATCTACCGGCAGCCATTCGTGGATCAACTCAGGCGCCATCTGCTCATCGATGAACGCCTGCGGACCCATCTGCAAGACACGCGCCAATTCATCCGGTGTCGGCCCATACGCCAACCTGTTCAGAACGGTCGCTGTGAGCACCGCGTTGGAGCTGAGCGGGGTGAGTTGAATGTTGTAAAACTCAGATTTGCCCGCCGGTTTTGCGCCTGTCCACGTGTACCCGTAAAGCTGCCCTTGTGTGTTGGTCGCAAACGGCTGCGTGAGGTCCGGGGTGGAAAGAATCGTGAACTCTTCAATCCCGGGCTCCAGTGGAAGGGACAGAATCGGTTCGCCGTTTGGCCCGAGGCCAATCGTGTTTGTGACTGGAGATTGCTGGGCCAGGCACAAAAAAGAAGCCAGCAGGCTCCCAAAGCAGATTAACGGCAGTCGTTTGCGCAGCATAACGTGGACTGAACGAGGGGCGATCAGAGCTAGGGCGCAACGTAGCACAACCCGTGCCGCCGCACGAGTGACAATTCAGGGAAATGCTGAGACTTGGTGCTAGCTGGCCAGCTCCCCGGCCGTGGGCGCCTGGCGCGTAACTTTTTTGTTACGAAGAATGACTGGGTGCAGCTGCCGCATGCCATCGATGATGTGCTCCGGGTAGCGAGTCTCGTCGTACTGGCAAATGGCCACAAATTCAGCCGGAAACTCCCTTTGCAGCGCTGTTTCGTACTCGATCATTCGAGCCAGGGCGGAAGGAAGGTCCAGAGCCCACGTCATTTCGCCGGTCGCCCTGAGACCGGTAAAGCCAGCCTGGAGCGCGGATTGGACCGCCTCTTTAAGGTCTGCGATCATCTTCGCCGGCTCGAAAAGCCCGTGGCGCAAGTAAGTCTCCTGCTTAGTCACCACGCTCAGCGCGCCACTCGCTTGGGCTGTGTCGGTGTCCACTCCCGCTTCCTGAAGCTTTCTGAAAATTGAAAGGACACTGTTGTCATCCGCGATGTACAGGCAGCGCTCGTTGCGGGCGAGACCAATCCGAACATACGGAATCATCCACGCAAGCTGCTCCGCGCGGCTGCGATAGAACAGGGCTGCATGATCACCGAGCCGCAGATCCTCCACTAGTTCCAACACGTTATGAGCATATTTGGAGGGGTATGCATGCGCAACGGGGCCGCCCCTACAATCTCCCTAGTGTGCGGCCTTAGCCCCAAGGTTGGCGACCTTAACCCGACTCACTCTCAGGGCCGTCCCCTTTGACACACACTCGCACGGTTGTATCCTTGCCTTGACCGGTTGGCGCCTCCTCGGGCCGCACCTTCCGGTTCCCAAGGAATGAGCGATAAGGAGTTCAGCAGCCTCAATCTCGACTTTGTCGAAAACCTATACTCGGACTACCTCAAGGCTCCGGATTCCGTCCCGCCTGATTGGCAGGCCTATTTCGAGGAAATCAGCAATGGGGACGCCCACGATCTGGCGGAACCCTCCCCCAAGCCGCGCTTCGGCCCCTCCTTCCAGGCCCAAAGTGTTTTTAATCCTGCTGCTCCCGCGACAGAACTCGACTCAGAGCAGTTGGAAGCTGAGAAAGCCCAGGCCAGCAGCCTCCAGGACCGCGTCGATCAACTCATCCGCGCATATAGAATTCGCGGGCACATGATCGCCCAAATCGATCCCCTTGGGCTGCCACGAGCCACCCCTCCCGAACTCGATCCCACTTATCACGGCCTTGGCCCGGAGCACATGGATCGCCAGTTCTCCTGTGACACCATCCACAAAGGGGGATCGCTCACTCTCTCCCAAATTCTCGAAAAGCTCCGAAACACTTACTGCCGCTCCATCGGTGTGGAATATATGCACATTGATGAAGTCAGCGTCCGCCGTTGGCTCCAGGAGCGCATGGAGCCCAGTGAAAACCGCCTGGCTATTGGCCGTAAAGAGCAGCTCCGCATTCTCACCCGCCTAACGGACGCCGTAACTTTTGAGGAGTTCATCCGGAAAAAGTTCATCGGCGCGAAAAGCTTTTCCCTGGAAGGTTCCGAAAGCCTCATCCCGCTCCTCGATTTAGCCATTGAGCGCGCCGGCGATCAGGGCATCGAGGAAATCGACCTCGGCATGGCCCATCGCGGCCGCCTCAACGTCCTCGCGAATATCATGGGCAAAAGCCCGCGCGAGATCTTCCGCGAATTTGCTGACGCCGATCCCCAGCTCTACATGGGCAAAGGCGACGTCAAATACCACAAAGGCTACAGCAACGATTGGAAGACCTCGGCCGGAAAGACCGTTCACCTCTCGCTAACGTTCAACCCCAGCCATCTCGAGTTCGTAAATCCCGTTGTCCTTGGCCGCATGCGCGCCAAGCAGGATCGCTTTAATGACGCCGATCGCTCCCGTGGCATGACTTTCCTCATCCACGGAGACGCCGCCTTCGCGGGCCAGGGCGTTGTGCAGGAGACGCTCAACTTGAGCCAGCTTGGCGCTTATGGCATCGGCGGCACCCTGCACATTATTGTGAACAACCAGATCGGGTTCACGACCGGCCCCACCGAATCCCGCTCCTCCACGTACTCAACGGATGTCGCGAAGATGCTGCCCATCCCCATCTTCCACGTGAACGGGGAAGATCCCGAAGCGGTGGCGCAGGTGGTGCAGCTCGCGATGGATTTCCGCCAGACCTTTAAGCGCGATGTGGTGATCGACATGTACGGCTATCGCCGTCTCGGGCACAACGAGACCGATGAACCCACATTCACTCAGCCGCTGCTTTATAAAGCCATTGAAAAGCGGAAGCCCGTCCGCGAAGGGTACCTCGATCATCTCCTCAAGCTGAACGGCATCACGCAGGAAGAAGCGGACAAAATCGCCCGCGAGCGCCAGGAGCGGTTCGAAAAAGCCCTGACCGAGGCCCGCAGCAAAGAATACAAGCCGCCCGCCCGAAAGAACGCCCGGCTCTGGAGCAAATTCGTCGGCGGCTTCGATGTGGTCGCAGCGGAGACCGACACTGGTTATTCACGGCAAAAGCTCAGTGAGCTGCTCTTGAAGCAGACGCAGATGCCCACAGATTTCCATCTCCACCCCAAGCTGGAGAAGTGGCTCACGGCGCGTGTCGCCATGGCCAAAGGCGAACAGCCTTTGGATTGGGCCGCCGCCGAAGCCCTCGCCTTCGCCAGCCTGGCTGTGGACGGTGTGCATGTCCGCCTGGCGGGGCAGGACACCGGGCGCGGCACCTTCAGCCATCGTCACGCGGTGCTGCACGATTACGAGGATGGCCACCGCTATATCCCGCTTCAGAATCTTTCGCCCAAGCAAGGCGCGGTGGACATCATCAATAGCCCACTCTCCGAGATCGGCGTGCTCGGGTATGAGTATGGCTATAGCCTCGAATATCCCGACGCGCTCGTTCTCTGGGAGGCGCAGTTCGGGGATTTCGTGAACGTCGCCCAGGTCATTTACGACCAATTCATTTGCAGCGCTGAAGACAAGTGGGACCGCCTCAGCGGTTTGGTCATGCTGCTGCCGCATGGCTTCGAAGGCCAGGGCCCGGAGCACTCCAGCGCCCGCCTGGAGCGTTTCCTGCAAACTGCGGCGCATGACAACGTTCAAGTCGTTTATCCAACGACCCCTGCGCAATACTTTCACCTGCTCCGCCGGCAAGTGATCCGCCCGTGGCGCAAGCCTCTGGTGGTCATGAGCCCCAAGAGCCTCCTGCGCCATCCCGACGTCACTTCCACGCTGGAGGAATTTGCAACCGGCCGTTTCCAGCGCGTCCTCACCGATACCGGAGTGGACATGGCGAATGTCTCCCGCGTCCTCCTTTGCTCGGGCAAGGTCTATTACGATCTGAAGAACCGCCGCAAGAGCCTGGATCGAAATGATGTGGCGATCATCCGCCTCGAGCAGCTTTACCCGCTCCGGCCGGAAATGATCGAGGCGGCTCTCAAGCCGGTCCGCGATGGCACCCCCGTTTATTGGGTGCAGGAAGAGCCTGAGAACATGGGCGCATGGCGTCACATGCTCGTGAATTTCTCCGAGCGGCTGTTCGGACGCTTTCCCTTCAAAGGCGTTTACCGCGAGCAATCAGCCAGCCCGGCAACCGGCTCCAACGCCAGCCATAAACTCGAGCAGGAACAATTGCTGAACGAGGCTTTCAAAAACGAATAAGCTCCGGTAGGCATTGGGCGGGGGATAATCAATATGCGTGTGGAACTCAGGGTGCCTCCAGTGGGCGAATCAATCACAGAAGTCGAAGTTGGCGACTGGCTGAAAAAAGAAGGCGACACCGTCCAACGCGACGAGAATGTTGTCATCCTCGAAACGGATAAGACCACTGTTGAGCTGCCGGTGCCCGAGGGCGGCACCATTGCGCAAATCATGAAGCCGCGCGGTTCCACCGCCACGATTGGCGAGGTGCTCGCGGTCATCGAAACGGACGACAAACTCGCGGCTCCTCCTGCGCCGAAAGCGGCTTCGCCAGCGCCAGCGGCGGCTCCCGCTCCGGCGCCCGCGCCTGCAAAAGGGGAAAAGAGGGTCATGCCCTCAGCCGAGCGCGTCCTCGCCCAGAACAATATCGCAGCCGAACAAGTGCAAGGCACCGGCCCTGGCGGGCGTGTGCTAAAGGAAGACGCCCAAAAAGCCGCCGCCAACAACAAGCCTCCAACGCCCGCTCCCCAGGCAGCAGCGGCGCTACTGAGGCCCCCGCAGCCTGCGGGAAATGTCCCGGCCAGCATTCAAGCGGGACCCACCGTCGAAACTGCGCGCCGTGACGAAGTGGTGCCGATGAACAAACTCCGCCGCACCATCGCCGCGCGCTTGGTCGAGGCACAGCAAACAGCCGCTCTGCTAACGACGTTCAACGAAGTGGACATGAGCGCCGTGATGGCTCTTCGCAAGGAGCACCAGGAAGCGTTCATGGCCAAGTACAGCGTGAAGCTTGGCTTCATGTCGTTCTTCGTTAAAGCAGTGATTGAAGGCCTGAAGCAGTTCCCCGCCATCAACGCCGAGCTGCAGGGCAACAACATCGTTTACCACAACTACTTCGACATCGGGGTGGCGATTGGCGGGGGCAAAGGGCTCGTGGTGCCGATCCTCCGGAGCGCCGAGCGCATGAGCTTTGCCCAAATCGAAGTTGCCATTGGCGAGTTCGCCAAACGCGCCAAGGAAGGCGCACTGAAAGTTGAGGAACTCCAGGGCGGCACCTTCACCATTACCAACGGCGGTGTTTACGGCTCGTTGCTTTCCACCCCCATCGTGAACCCGCCGCAGAGCGGCATCCTCGGAATGCACTCGATTCAAGAGCGGCCAATGGCGGTGAACGGTCAGGTCGTGATCAAACCGATGATGTACATCGCCCTCACCTACGATCACCGCATCGTCGATGGACGCGAAGCCGTGAGCTTCCTCCGCCGCGTCAAGGAAGTCATCGAAACCCCAGCCCGCTTGCTCCTCGAGGTTTAAAATGCCTGCACATGACCTCGTGGTGATTGGCGCCGGTCCGGGCGGTTATGTCGCAGCCATCCGCGCCGCCCAGCTCGGCCTGAATGTCGCCTGCGTGGAGCGCGAGCCCCTGTTGGGCGGCGTCTGCCTGCGGGTCGGCTGCATCCCGAGCAAAGCCCTGCTGGAATCAGCGGAACTCTACTCCCAGGCTAAATCCGGCTTTGGTCGCCACGGCATCAAAATCGCCGGCGTGGAACTAGACCTCCCGGCGATGCACAAACGCAAGGAACAGGTCGTCACGATGCTGACAAAAGGCATCGAAGGCCTCTTCAAGAAAAACAAAATCACTCGTTACTCAGGCACAGCCACGCTCACTGCCCCAGGCAAACTGAAAGTGGCCGGGTCCGAATCTGTTGAGCTGGAAGCAAAGCACATCATCATCGCCACCGGCAGCAAACCCGTCGCTCTTCGCGGCATTCAACTCGACGGAGATCGCGTCGGGACCAGCACCGAAGCGCTTGCTTATCCAAGCGTGCCCAAACACCTCATTGTCATCGGCGCCGGTGTGATTGGACTGGAACTCGGCTCTGTCTGGCTGCGACTTGGCGCGAAGGTAACGGTCGTTGAATACCTGAATCGCATTCTTCCCGGCCTCGATTCGGAACTCGCAGCCGACGCCCAAAAGATCTTCGAGAAACAAGGCTTCCAATTCCTGCTCGGCTCCAAAGTTCTCAGCGCCAAGGCTGATGGCCCCGAAGGCGTTGTCGAGATCGAAGGCCGTGAGCCGCTGCGGGGTGATCGCGTTTTAGTCGCCACCGGCCGCGCGCCGAACACCGAAGGCCTCGGCCTCGAAACGCTTGGCATCAAAACCGACCAGAAAGGCCGCATAATCGTCGATACTCAATTCGCCACGAACATCCCCGGTATATACGCCATCGGCGATGTGATCCCCGGCCCCATGCTCGCGCACAAAGCGGAAGAGGACGGCATTGCCTGCGTCGAATCGATCGTCACAGGGCATGCCCATATCGATTACGACCTCGTCCCTGGCGTTGTTTACACCAACCCCGAACTCGCGAGCGTCGGCAGAACCGAAGAGCAGCTCACCGAAGCGGGCATTCCGTTCCGCAAAGGTGTTTTCCCATTCCGCGGCAACGGTCGCGCCCACAGCGTCGGCCATGTCGACGGAAAGGTGAAAGTCCTGGCCCACAAAGAAACGGATCGTGTCCTCGGCGTCCACATCCTCGGCCCGCACGCCGGCGATCTAATCGCTGAAGCGGTGGCCGCCATGACCTTCGGCGCAAGTTCCGAAGATATAGCCCGCGTCTGCCACGCTCACCCCACGCTTTCCGAAGCCCTGAAAGAAGCCGCCCTGGCCGTGGATGGCCGCCCCATCCACATCTGAGTTGGCGTGGTTTTCGGAATGCAGGGTTGCTTAACGGCCTAATTTCTGCTTAGAAAACGGCATGCGATTCCAGAGGTTACTACTGTTGGCGTGTCTCAGCGCAACCGCTCTTTCCACCACCGCTTCCGCTGCGGACGAAACAGCCGTTATCCATGAGCAAGCATTGCGCGCTCTTCGCGAGCAAGGCACCTCCTCGATGGATCCCGAGCAACGCCTTCGCAAGCGCATGCACCAGGACGCACTCGAGCCTCGCCTTCTGGAACTCAACTACAGTGCGCAACAGCAACGCAACGCCAGCGCCGGCTCCCTCGCTGCTGAAGACCGCATGCGCGCTCTTCGCGCTGGCGGCTCCCACACCCTTGCCCAAAGCCGCAACACCACTGAAGAGCAGCGCAAAGCCCTTGAGGCCCTCCGTGCCGCGCAGCAATCCGGCGGCGCTCAGCAATCGAGCAGCCCTGCGCAGTCCAATACGACGCAGCCATCACGACAGGCTGCCCCAACGGCCCCAACAGCTTCTTCGAGCAGCCAGCCTCAGCCCGCTGCTGGCCAGCAGCTTTCCCCAGCCGACCAGGAGAAAGCTCTCCGCGCCCTGCGCAATCCACCAGCTTCCAGCGGCAACAACGATCCTCGCGCCATTGAAACGCGCGCCAATCGCCTTGGCCAGCCGAGCACGAGCACAAGCTCCGCGCCCAGCGCCTCTGCCCCAGCCGCTCGTCCAGCCCCGGCCCAGAGCACAACATCGTCAGCCTCTTCATCTGGAGCGGTGACCGGCTCAGCCTCGACTTCAGGTTCCGCCACTTTCAACACCGCACCGCAGCCAACGCTTGCGGATCGCGCCAACCAACGGAAAGCGCTGGAAGCCCTGCGCAACCAAAACACCGGCGCCACCAACGAAACTCGCGCCACCGGCCTTGCTCCTCGCACGAGCCCCCCTTCGCTGACACCGCAAGTTCGCACCACGCCGACCGGGCGCGCTTCAGCCGCCCCTGCCGCGCAGAACCCGCAACCAGCGCCGATGAATACCGATCCAAACCGCCCGAAGACGCGTCGCGACAAGCTGGCTGAGTTGCTTGAGGAGTACAAGGCCGACAAGCTCAGCCCTGATCAATATCAGCAACGCCGCCGCGAGATCCTCGCCCAGCCCGAGTAACTTTTCTTAAACCACCGGCATTAAAAGCCCGAGCCCACAAGGTTCGGGCTTTTTTCTTGCCGGATGGTAGGCCCGGTCCCCCGACCGGGCGTCCTTGCTCGCACTTTCGCCCTCTTCAACATCTGACAAACGAACGCGCGTGTTGACTTGTTGTTGGTAATTTCGCCAATGCTCCCCGGGGTTTCTTACACGTACCGATCTTCTTGGCCCCGGAGGGCCCAAACATACTAGCCCACAGGCCAGCGCGAGCGCAGCCTGTGGGTTGCCCCCCAATAATCCACAGGCTCCGTAGGAGCCGAACAATTCCCTCGCCTCTTCAACAATTTGTAACCCCAGATCGACGGCAACTCCCAATGAATCCTGCCCCTCGCTCCTTTTCTTGTGACCCCCGCCGCATCTGCTACCTTCACCCAGCGCCGCTCACGCGGCGTTCTGCGATGAGTTTCGTTGACACATTCAATGCCTTGCCGCTCCCGGCGCTCTTGCAGCGCGCCCGCTCGCGGGACGCGGACGCCGCCCAGCGCGCGTTCCATTCCGCGCGCAAATCGCTCGCGGACTTCGCATCCCTCATCTCCCCCGCCGCCGCCGCATCCCTGGAGCAACTCGCTGCCGAATCCCAGCGCCTCACTCGCCAACGCTTTGGCAAAGTCATTCGATTGTTTGCGCCGCTCTACCTTTCCAACGAGTGCATCAACAACTGCAAATACTGCGGCTTCTCCCGCGATAACCCCATTTTCCGCGTCACGCTGACCGTCGATCAAGTCCTCCAGGAAGCCCACGCGCTGCACGCTGAAGGCTTCCGCAGCCTCCTGCTTGTCGCAGGTGAGCATCCCAAATTCATCTCGGAAACCTACCTCGCCGAATGCGTCCGCGCTGTGCGCCCACTCTTTCCCAGCGTCTCCCTGGAGATCGGACCCATGGAGACGAACCCGTACCGCCCGCTCGTTTCTGAAGGCGCAGAAGGCCTCGTCGTTTATCAAGAAACCTATAATCGCGACCTTTACGCGCAGATGCACACCGCCGGGCCCAAGCGGAACTTTGACTGGCGCTTGGAAACCCCTGAACGCGCCGACGCCGCAGGCTTCCGCCGCCTGGGCATTGGCGCACTCTTCGGCCTCAGCGACTGGCGCGAGGAAGCCATCGCGCTCGCGGCTCACGCCGAATATCTCCTCAAGCATTGTTGGAAATCGCAGGTGACAATCTCGCTCCCGCGTCTGCGTCCCAACGCAGGCGATTTCGAACCCCTCACCACCCTGGGCAACAAAGAACTTGCCCAGCTCATCTGCGCATTCCGCATCTGCTTCCCTGACGTCGGCATTGTCCTCTCCACCCGCGAGCCCGCTTCCCTGCGTGACGGCCTGATGCAACTCGGAGTCACCCACATGAGCGCTGGCAGCCACACCGAGCCCGGCGGCTACACCGGCGCTGGCAAAGACCAACTCCACCACACCGAGCGCGGCCGCATCATCCCGCTGACGAGCAGCGCCGAAGCAACTCCCCGCGCCGCCACGCGCCAGTTCGACATCGCCGACGAACGCACCGCTGCCGAAGTGGCCAATCGCTTGAAGCAATTCGGCTACGAAGCCGTTTGGAAAGATTGGGACGCCGCCCTCACCGCGTAAGATTGCCTCCGCCATGTCATCCTCAAGCACCGGCAAGATCACCGCGAATGGGAAGAGCTTCGAAACCCAATTCCCTCAAACCATCGAAGAGTTCTTAGTCGCGCAAAACCTGCTCCCGCGAAGCGTGGTCGTGGAGCACAACGGCCAAGCCGTCGCGCCCTCCGAGTTTAAAACCCGCCCCCTCGCTGCTGGCGACACCCTCGAAATCGTCCGCATCGTCGCGGGCGGGTAAGCCAGCGAAAGAAGCAGGGGAAGTCCCCAGCTTTCGCAGACAAACGAAGATTAAGACAGCAGAAGAAGCACTGCGCGAGAACCGGCTGCGTTGCGTTGGGAAAATGTCAGAAGGCGGCGGCTGTCATTCAAAGCAGGCGCAAAGCCGATGTTTGCAGCAGCGGTCATTTCCAAAGAAGAGAGATAGCCTTGGCTGTCTTAAACCCTCCTCCCCTTTTTAATCTGCGAAAATCTGCGAAATCTTACAGGTGATCCAAAGTTATTCATGAGTTCCGAGGAGAGCCGGCGGTTTAGCTCCCCGCAGGAAGTTGTGAGTAACTTTGGCCATCGCCGTTGTGAATAAGCACCGATCTGGTATTTCCTCGGCAACACGCTACGCCCGGGAAATGGACTAGCGAATTCAGTCGCCCTAACGACTCTCCGCAGACGGCCACCCCGGGCGCAGCGCTGGCGCCTTTACGAACTCTCAGATGCCGAGCGCCTAAGCTCCACTGTAAGGTTTTCGATCGGCTCCAGCCAGCGTGAATCCGCAGCCCTAAAACCAAAAACTATGATCACGCCATCATCACCTCAACCTGACATCGTCCTGTTTGTCGGCCTGGACTGGGCCAAGGAGAAGCATGACATCTGCCTGCGCCAGGGATTCAACGGGCCGGCCGAAACAATGCAAATCAAGCACACTCCCGAAGCGCTCGCGCATTGGATGGAATCACTCCAGCAACGCGCGCGGGGCGGCAGGATCCGCATTGCGCTGGAGCAAAGCTGCGGCGGCTTGCTCAACTTCCTGGCCGATCAGCCAAACCTGGAGATCTGCCTGCCCAACCCCAAGACGATCTCCCGCTTGCGCGACGCGTTCAAGCCAAGCGGCGCAAAGGATGATCCCACCGACGCCGCCATTCTGTGCGACATCAGCCGCTTCCACGCCGAGCAATGCCCCAAGTTGGCGCGCGAGAGCGAAGCCATGCAGTTGTTGCGGCCGCTGACGGAAAGGCGCCGGGCGCTGGTCGACGACCGCACCGCCCTGGTGTTGCGCCTGCAGGAGGAGTTGAGCCGCTTCTACCCACAGGCGCTGGCCTTGTTTAAGGATCACTTGGAGGCGGAAATCGCGCTGGCTTTCCTCGGCAAGCACCCAACCCTGGCCGAAGCTCAGCGCGCCAGGCCGCAAGCTCTTCGTGAGTTCTTCTATGCGCTTCGCAGCCGCTCGGAAAAGCTCATCCAGCAGCGCATCACCTTGATCCAGAACGCCAAGCCGCTAACGGCCAATCCGGCCATCATCAAGGCCGGGCGATTGGCAGTGATCGATTTGGTGCGGCGAATCCGGGCGGTGCAGGAAGGGATACGACGCGGCCATCAAAGAGATCTATGAAAGCCACCCAGACGCTGAAATCTTCCGCAGCCTGCCGGGGGCAGGCGCCGCCCTGGGCCCGCGCCTGCTCGCTCTCTTTGGCGAAAACAGGAAACGCTTTCCCAGAGCTGAAGACGTGCAGCAATTTAGCGGCATGGCTCCCGTGACTGTCCGCAGCGGCAAGAGCTGCTCAGTCCGGTGCCGCCGGGCATGCTCGCGCTTCCTTAAACAAACCGTGCATGAGTTTGCGATGGCTTCAGCAGCTCATTGCGTCTGGGCGCGAGAATATGTTCGCGCTCAGAGAGCCAAGGGCAAAACCTACAACGCGGCAGTAAGATCGCTCGCGTTTAAGTGGCTGCGCATCATATGGCGCATGTGGATGAACAACACGACTTACGACGAAATGGCCTACTTGCAGGCGATGGTCCGTCGACAGTCCCCTTATAGGCTCGAGCTCAGTGAGGGCGACGCGGTGAATAAATCTTAAAAAAAGATTGGACGGACAACCTCAGATGTCTGCGGATGTCCTCTTTCTCTTCTGAGGGAGATGGTGGTAGGAACTGGATTCGAACCAGTGAAGGCGTAAGCCAGCAGATTTACAGTCTGCCCCCGTTGGCCACTTGGGTATCCTACCCCAAAACTGAGGTTGCTCTCTACCAAGCACTTAGCAATTCGTGCGAGGAACTTGCTTGGCTTGAGTGCCGTAAAAGTGCCATCTTCTGAAGGGTTATCCCTCAAAACGCACCACTCTCACGGTCATGAAAGCGCGGAGAATCTGCATTAGCGAGCGGCGAAACGCAAGCGGAACAATAAGTTACAAAGTCGAAGGACGTGATGAAAAGAACCGCCGCAGGCGTCGTTTCTTTTCGAGCAAAGAGGATGCTCTGGCTTACCGACGTTCGCTGCTAAAGGCGTTAAAAACAAACGGAAGACTGACTCTCGCGCTCTCATCAAAGGAGATATTGGATGCACAAGCCGCGCTTCAGCTTCTTAAAGGATCAGGAGCAACTCTGGTCGCGGCGGTGGAATATTACTGCAAGCACGCCAAGCCCGTTGGGGGTGTTAAGTCCCTCCAAGAAGTCTGCGACGAGTGTTTAGCAAAAAAAGAACGTGCGGGAAAGAAACCGAAGTATTTAAAGGAATTGCGATCCAAGTTCAGGCAATTTTGCCGGAGGTTCGCTGAGCGACCAATCAACAGTCTTTCCGTCGCTGAGGTCGATGAATGGCTACACAGCAACAATTTTTCACGCCTGACAATTGGCAACTACATTCGTGAACTCGGTGTTCTTTTCAGCTTCGCCCA
>DASPKX010000112.1:0-6099 GCA_035627835.1 Candidatus Methylomirabilota bacterium | reverse complement strand
CACCCCATTATCATCCTCTAACACCCGCGCAGAAAGTGAGTCGATAAACGGCGCCGGCACCCATCCCGAAGCAAACTTGGAGCGGTTCAACGCGCTCGATTGGCCGCGCACCGTTACGCGATAGATTGTTGGGGGAAGTTGCTCCAGTGGATCGAAGACGCCCAGGTAATATATTTGCTCCAGCTCGTCGGTGATCATTTGCGAGCCGCTCAGTGTTGCTCCTGCGACCGCCAGCCCCACTGTTTGCTCCGGAGTTGTGCATCCAACAAAGGACCCGCCCGTGAAAACTAGAGCCGCAAGGCAAATGCCTGCTCTCGAGGCCCAGACTCTTCGTAAACTGGAAAATAACCTATATCTTTGGGGTGCAGCCTTCATGCGAGACGAACTTTATAAGTTTCCCCGTTCGTGGCTAGCAGAAATTATCAAACTTAATAGAGGAACTGCGCCATTAGCCCTTTTTTGCGTCATTCGGGTATATTGCTTTGCATGAGCAAAGCGTTCACTAAGGAGTCCACATCGGTCGAACGGCTCGGACGCGCCCCGGCCTCCGCGTCGCTTCCACCCGGAACGAAGAACTATCTCACACCAGACGGCGCCGCTCGCTTTCGTGAGGAACTCCAACGGTTAACCGATCAGGTCCGCCCTCAACTGGCCAACGCCCGCAATTCGCCCGAAAAACTCGAGCAACTTGCCGCCATCGACGAGGAGATCAGACTCCTCTCCGCAATCCTCGCATCCGCAGTCGTTCCCTCGCCTCCACCTCCTGGGGAAAACAAAGTGCGCTTTGGTGCAACGGTTAACGTGCGCAGTGACAAGGGCGAAGAATCCACTTACCGCATCGTGGGAGTCGATGAAGTGGACTTGGATCGAAACTGGGTGAGCTGGCGGTCGCCCCTCGCCAATGCGCTTCTAAACCGTTCCCTCGGCGAAGCCATCAACTTCAAATTTCCTGCCGGTACGCAAACTCTTACGGTCATCGGCATCACCTACACCAACGAATAAGACCCTCCATTCCACCTCCGCTTGGGAGGGAATTGCGCGCGGAATTCAGAGGTTGACATACACGCTTTCCAGGATTACACGTCATGTAAAACAGAAAGTAACCATACATGAATGCGACTCGAAAAACCCGCCCCGACGATGTCCTAGGAAACCTCCCCTTGGCCCAGCGCGAGCAAATCCTCGCCTGGCTCTCTGAGCACTCCTACGCCAGTGTCCAACGCCACCTGTCCGCCCCTGCCCCTCATGGCTGCGGCCTGGACGTCAGCGTCACCTCCCTCCAGCGCTTCTATGTTAAGCATCTCCCCGCCCAATTGCGAAGGGAGCGCGAGCAGTCCCTTGCCGAGTTCAAGGAGACGGCCGCTTCATTGAAAGCCGAGCCTCACCCATACTTCGTGCTTGCCCGGGAGTTGATCGAGCAGCACGTCCTCGCTTTGTCCGGCTCTCCCAACGGCAACGAAGATCGCCTGGTCAAACTCACCGATCTGCTCCTGCGCATTCGCTCCCAGGAACTGCGCGAGCGCGACCTGGCCCGTAAACTGGACGCCATTTCTCGGAGCCGCAGTCCTGAGGCTTCAACCCCGGTCACCCCAGTCATAGATGCGCCGGCACGCGAGGTTAATGAGAACCCGGTCGCCGCTGAGCAACCCGGGAACAACGAGGAGAGCGCCACATCGGCCACCGCTCCGACAACGAACAGCCACGAACGCTCCGCCACCTCGTTTAAGCCACAAAGCGGCTTCAGCGCCAACCCGCACGAAGTTTCGGACATACACGCTTTTACACGATAATACACGCTTTTACACGATTCCCCGAAAACGCGCGGCTCCTTCACATCAACCTCCAGCGGCCTGTGACAAACCCTTACGGGTTGACGGGCCGTGAAAACCACACCTAAAGTGCGGGGCGGGTTGCGCTCGCCGCATTTTGGGGGAACTCCGCTCGAGGAACAGGATATGGCCGAAGGTTACTGCGTTAAGTGCAAATCAAAGAAGGAGATCGCCGACGCCGTTGAGGAGACCCTCAAAAACGGCCGCAAGGCAATCAAGGGCAAGTGCCCCACCTGCGGTGTCGTCATGTTCAAGATCCTCGGCGGCAAAGCCTCTCCCGCCCCCGACGCAAACAAGGCCAGCTAATCCGCTCCTCTCCCCGGTTGGTTATGTCTGAACAACTCGCTTACGCAATCATCACCCCGTACTCCCTGCACAAGTCGCGCACTGGCGGTATCTTCGCCCGCTTGATCACCCGCACCGGCCTCGACCTCGTTGCCGCGCGCATGTTCGCGCCTTCCGAGCAGCTCGTTCGTGAGTACGCCCAGGAAATCGTCTCAGCCAACGATCCCCAGGATCGCCGCATTCAGGAGTTGATCCGCGATTACATACTCCAGAACCTGATGCCCGACCCAAAAACCGGTCGGCGCCGGCGGGTGATGATGCTGCTGTTCCGCGGCGAGGATGCCGTCCGCAAAGTGCGCTCCGTCGTCGGCAACATCAGCGCGGAACGGCGCGGCGGTGAAACCATTCGCGACACCTATGGCGACCTGATCCTCGATGAGAACGGCGCTGTCCGTTATTTCGAGCCCGCGGTCCTTGCGGCCCCCAACGTTGAGGAAGCTCAGACGAAGCTCAAGTTATGGGCGCGCTACTCCGACACAGACGGCGGCATTCTCGAAAATACCATTCAGCATGGCCCCAATGATGTCCCGCAGCGGACGCTTGTCTTAATTAAGCCTGACAACTTCCGCTTTCCGACCGGCCGTCCTGGGAATGTCATCGATTTCTTCTCCCGCACCGGCCTGTACATTGTCGGGATTAAAGTTCATCGCTTCAGCGTTGAGCAGGCTATGGCCTTCTACGGTCCAGTGCTCGAAATCCTGCGCACCAAATTCCACGATGTCGTAGGCGCCAAAGCGAAAGTGCTCATCGAGAAAGAACTCGGCTTCCCAGTCCCCTCAAATGAGGAGCGCGCCATCGGCCAAATCCTTGGGCCGCTCTTCGGCGATAATCAATTCGGCAACATCGTGCGCTTTATGTCCGGCCGCTCCCCCGCTGAATGCGATGAGCAGCAGATGAAAGCTCCGGGCAGCGAGAAGTGCATCGCCCTGGTTTACGAAGGCCCCGAAGCGGTGCGGAAGATCCGGGATGTCCTCGGACCCACAGACCCTTCCAAAGCGCCTCCTGGCTCCATCCGCCGCGAGTTCGGCCAAACGATCATGATCAACGCCGCCCACGCGAGCGATTCAGAGGACAACGCCAAACGCGAAATCGGAATCGTCAACGTCGCCGACAATAACTTCAAACGTGTCGCCGAGGAGTTTTACGGCAGCATCAAATAAGCGATATTGTCCAAGGACAATTTTCCCGTTGATTTCAAAGTAGAGAATCCCAACATTACGCGCCGTGAAGAAGAGCAAGCTGTTTTTAATCGTCGGAGCCCTCCTGACCGGGCTCTACATCGTGACGCATATCATAAAGCTTCACATGGTCAGCGCTTTGATCCTGGCTTTCGCTGGTGTGTCGCTGATTCTTTTCTTCATTTTCCTCACTGCGGAATTCGTCGAGGCCGACGCCTCAAAGAATGCTGCTGTGACAGGCGGCGATCGGACATCCGGCCCCAACCGCCACTAAACGCACACCTACCTGCCCCTGAAATATGCAGGGCAGCTTGAAACTTCGACCGGCGGCCAGAGGCGATCTCCCCGCAATACTGGCGATCTACAACGACGCCGTTTTAAGCACCACCGCGACTTATGATTATGAGCCGCGGACCCTTGAGCATCGGATCGCGTGGTTCGAGGATCATGCGCAGCAAGGGTATCCCATCTTCGTCGTCGAAGGAGACTCTAACGAAGTTCTCGGATGGGGCTCCTTAAGCCGCTTTCATGACCGGCCCGGCTACCGGTTCACGACTGAAAACTCCATTTATGTAGCCGCGCCGCATCGTGGAAAGGGCGTGGGAAAGGCCCTTCTGCGCGCTTTGATCGCCGCCGCTCGGGCCAAAGGTCTCCGTTGCGTCATCGCCATCATTGATGCTGACAACGCCGCGAGCATCCACCTTCACGCCCAGCACGGCTTCTTCGAAGTGGGCCGATTCCAGAAAGTCGGCTTCAAATTTGGGCGCTGGCTCGATGTGGTTTACATGGAGCTGCTTTTCGACGCCGCCTAACGTGGCGTGATCGTCTCAGGCGCGAGTCGCGGGCGGGCTTCAAGTGCGACTGTTCGCATCCGGCAAAGAGCTATCGCAAACGCTGCCCCGATCATAAACAGGCTGACCACCTGCGAGAGCGTCATCCCCCAATACCTTGGGGAATTGTCCGCTCGAACGAATTCAATTGCGAAACGAATGATCGCGTAACTCAGCAACAGCAGGCCCGCAGCTCGCCCTGACCCCTGGTTCGTTTTCGTAAAGACATGCAAGAGCCACGCAGCCAAAGCGGCAAGGGCCGCCTCGTAAAGTTGGCTCGCGTGCACGGGAGCTGAGCGCGCGCTGCCTGCGGGAATCAAACCCAACCTTTGATGCTGTCGAGCCGCCTCCGCGCGCGCCGGGAATTGCACGGCTAAAGCGAAACCTTCGGGCGAAAGCGCGGGCAGTGTTTGGACCTGAAAAACCCGTTGTGGATCTTGAATCGTTCTCTCCACGAACGCGCGATCCAGGCAGACATCCCCCCAGCAGCAACCCGCGAGGAAGCACCCAATTCGGCCCACAGATAAACCCACGAGCACGCCGGGCGCGAATGCGTCCAACGCTTTGAGGAAAGGAAGACGATTCACGAGCACATACGTGACGCAAACGACACTTGAAGCAATGAACCCGCCGTAAAACACCAACCCCCCTCCTTCCCATAGCTTGAGGACATCAAGGCCCTGCACGTTGGGCATCTCGAAAGCCCGCGAAAAGAGCCTCGCCCCGGCAACTCCCGCGAGCAGCAGCATCAGCCCCAGGTTGTCGATGTGGCGTGGCTCAAGCCCGGCTCGCTTGGCTCGGGCGCGCGTGAGCAGGAAAGCCAGAAAGTATCCCAGCACGAGCATCGCGCTGTAGGAGCTGATATGCGGGTATTCTGAAAGTCGCGGGTGCATCGAAGAGATCACTCCGCCCAGGTTATGGGCCTGGGCGGAGCTGATTCGCTGTGCGGCCGCCTCACCGGGGCGAGAGCGGCGCGCGGTCCTTAAGCATCGGCTTTGCAGCTGCAGCTCGCATCTTCAGCCCGAGGGCTGAATGATGGGTTGAGCACAGCCAGGCCAATAATTGCCGCCGCAGCGATCTTCAATATGGTCAGCATACCTTTATCTCCATGGAATAAAGCCAGAGGAAGCTGCCTCGCCCAGAGCGAGCGCGGCATCGAGCCCGCTCCGCTTATCCCGGCGCCATTGAAAGGGTTGCGCCGCTTCGTTGCCATTGGGCCACTCGCCCCGAAAAAACATCGGGCGTTTCCCGATGCCGCGAACGCTGGCCCTACGCGCCAAACAGACGCCTCCCTCGTTGACACACCCACGCTTTGGGCGAGCGTTGGAGAGAACGTAAAGGAGTAGTCATGAAAATCGTGAACACAGGGATTATCACTTCCGCGCTGTTGGTCGTGGGAGTTGGGTGCAGCAATCTTCCAGGCTCCAACGAGCAGCAAGGCGCGGTGGTCGGCGGCGCAACTGGCGCCGCGGTCGGAGCGACGGTCACCAAGAACCGCGCCCTTGGCGCCGTCATTGGCGGAGCTGTTGGCGCTGCCGGCGGTTACGTCATCGGCAAGCAAGTCGATCGCAAAGACTCCGATGAGAAAACCGTTGAGCAAGCCGCTCAAAACGCCCAGACCGCTCCCGCAACAGCCGAGCAAGCGAAGACTGCTGTCACAGCGGACGTGAACAGCGACGGCTTCGTCACGCTGGATGAGGTTGTCGCGCTGGAGCAAGCGGGAATCGCTGATGACCAAATGATCGAGAAGCTGCGCGCCACCAAACAGGTCTTTGATCTGACTGATGAGCAATCGAAGTATCTGCTGGATCGCGGAGTGAGCACAAAGGTCGTCACCGAAATGGCTTCACTGAACCGCAATCTGCCGAACAATTCCCCGGCCCCTTCGAATCCGGTGATCAGCAAGCCGGGAAGCAA
>DASPKX010000111.1:0-56717 GCA_035627835.1 Candidatus Methylomirabilota bacterium | reverse complement strand
AGCATTGTTTGCTTTCGGATATTCTGTGGAAAGGCACGTCCCCGTGCAGGGAGGGTGGCTCTCTATCATCCAATTGTTCCACGTGGAACACATGTCACTCAGGGCGACACGGGAGCCTCCTCCCTGTCCTGAAGCAACCATCACTTCGCCTTCTTTCGCGGCGAAGCGTCTGCCGCCAGCCGGGAGGCATCTGCGACTTGGGCGAGAAACTCCAGGAACTCTTCGCGCTTCCCCTCAGGCAACACCGAGAGGATTTCACTCTGCAGCTCAACAGCCACTTTTCGCGCTTGAAGATACTTCTTCTTTCCGGCGGGCAGCAGACGGGTTCGATTGGCCCGTTTGTCGGACTCATGCGGGCGCACTTCGATCAAGCCCGCTGACTCCATTCGTTCCACGAGAGACGCCACCGTATTCGGATCGCTGCTCATCAACTCGGTCAGATGCCGCTGTGTGATTCCCTTGGGATCCTCTTCCACCAGCGTCCGCAGAACAGTGAATTGATCGGGGGTCACGTCCAAATGCGCAATCCGCCTACGGAAAGCCTGGTTGAGGCTGAACCAGGCACGCCGCAGCAGGGGAGGGAGACGGCGCCGGGCGGGCGCGTCAATTGGCAGAGAATCCTCGGAATCGTTGGCAGAGTTCGGGGCGGAATCAGCAGTCATGACGTTGGTAAGGCGCGTCCCTGAAAATGATACGTGTCCGTATTATTTCGGTTGCAATCTTTCCCTGGGCGCACAATAGTTGCCTCATTCTATCGAAGCGAGGAGTTCTGCTCAACCATGAGCCATTTCCAACCATGAACATCTTAAAAACCGCTCTCATCGCCTGCTCTATTGCTGCCGTCTCCATCTCCGCTGCTCCTGTTGAGGGGTGGCTCTCCTGGCGTGGGCCGCAGCAAAACGGCCATTCGCTTGAGAAAGGCCTGCCAACGGACGTTGATCCAGCGAAAGCTCTTTGGACCGCTGATTTCCCTGGCCAATCCGCGCCTGTGATTGCCAACGGCAAGCTTTACATTATCGGCTACCTCGGCGAAGGGCCGGATCTTCAGGAAGGTGTCGCCTGCTTCGATGCGGAGACGGGCAAAAAGCTCTGGGAACGCCGCTACAACGATTTCCTGAGCGACACCATTTACCTCCGTTACGCGACCTCGAGCCCGGTAGTCGATCCTGAAACGGGGAATGTTTACATGCAGGGCACCCAGGGCATCCTAGCTGGCTTCACTGGAGATGGAAAACCGCTCTGGGAAAAGTCGATGATGGAGTCCTACGGCCGGCTCACATTCCCCAATAGCCGCACAGCTTCCCCAGTTATTGACAAGGATCTCCTCATTACCCGCGGCATCACGGCCAACTGGGGAGCTGAAGGCGCTGGTGGGGATCGCTTCTACGCTTTCGACAAGCTCACCGGCGAACTGGTCTGGTCCTCCAGCCCCGGAGATCGTCCGAAGGACAATTCCTTTTCCCACCCATACCTCACCTTCATTAATGGCAAACGGGTTCTCATCTCGGCCACCGGTGACGGAAGCATCATCGGTTTGAACGCCCGCACTGGCCTCCCTCTCTGGCGCGTGCCTGTGTTCCGCGCCGGCATCAACGCCAGCGTGGTGGTGCACAACAACGACAAAATTATTTCGATCTTCGGAACACCGTATGAACCAGGCCAGATGATCGCGATCAAAATCCCGCAAGTGGAGCCTACCAATCGCCTGAGCGGCCCTGTCGTGGTTGATCGCGGCCAGGTCGAGCTTTGGGCAAATGATCTCTCCACCTCCACCAGCTCCCCAATACTCGTGGGAGATCGCGTTTACGTGGTGGGCGAGAAAGGCGAACTCGCCGCTGTTGACGCAAACACAGGCAAGGTGGTGTGGGAAGAAAAGATCGGCATTGAGCAGCGGAATGCCTCTCCATTCTTTGCGGACAGCAAACTTTACGTCCCGATCCTGGAAGCTCCTCCCGAGCGCTTCCCTGGCACTGTCGCCGGAAGCAAAGGCGCCCTGTATGTGATTGATCCTTCCGGTGAGAAGCCAAAGTTCCTTTCCAGCGTCGCTTTGGATGGCCGCTGCTTTGGCACACCGAGCGCTTACAACGGCAAGCTCTACGTTCAGACCACGCGGAAGATTTATGCCTGGGGCAAGCCCGGCAACAACGCCGGCGTCGCGAAAGCTCCAGTCGAGAGCTGGCCAAAGGCCGGTCCTGCTGCTCAATTGCAAGTTATCCCTTCAGAGGTTCTCTTAATGCCCGGCCAGAAGGCGAAGTTCCGCGTTCGCGCGCTGGATGAGGCTGGGTTTACTGTTGAAGACATTAAGGACACCAGCAAGGTGAAGTGGGCCGCCTATATCCCACCGACCGCCCGCGTTCGCGCCACGATGCAGGCCGAGTTCAACGCGCAAGGCGAGTTGGTCGCTGCTGAATCCTCCACCCCATCAGCGGGCGCATTTGAAGCCACTTTGGGCAACATGCATGGATATATCCGCGGCCGTGTGCTGCCGGGTTTCCCAATCAAGCAAGACTTCGAGAGTTTCGATCTCGCTGAAGTGACGACAAACACTGTGGAGGCTCCCACCAAATTCGCTTACCCGCCGCTGCCCTGGATCGGCGCGCGCTTTAAGTTCGAGGTTCGCGAAACCACGAACAACCCCACTAAAGCGCTGGTTAAAACCATCGACAACAAGTTCTTCCAGCGCGCTTTTGTCTTCATGGGCGACCCAAACATGAAGAATTACACCATCCAGGCCGACGTGATGAGCGAAGGCAATCGCCGCAAAATGTCTGAGGTCGGCGTGATCGCGCAGCGTTACCTGATCGTGCTCAAGGGCAACGAGCAGAAGCTCGAGATTAATTCTAACCTCGAGCGCTTGCGTGTGCCTGCGACCGAAGCCCCGAGTAATTTTAAGTGGTCCCCGAACACTTGGTACACTCTTAAAGCCACAGTTGATAATAAACCCGATGGCAGCGGTGTAGTCCGTGCGAAAGCATGGAAACGCGGCGAGCCTGAGCCAGAGAAATGGACTTTGGAAGTGGAGCACGCAACCGCTCATCAAAGCGGCTGCCCTGGTCTGTTCGGCTTCTCCCCTCAGGAGATGCGTGTCTTTATCGACAATGTTTCTGTGACGGAAAACAAATAACGAGCGTCAAATAGGCAATCTGGAGAATACGAGATGAAGAAAAGCGCTTTCACAATTCTGGCCGCCACAGTGCTGGCCGCGACGGCGGCGGATTGGCCGCAATGGGGCGGGGCCAACCACCGCAACATGTTCTCCCCGGAGAAGGGTCTCCCGGATAAAGTTGAGCCGGGCAAATTCAAGCAGGGCACAGAGGAGGTTGACCTCTCCACCACCAAGAACGTCAAGTGGGTCGCCAAGCTCGGTTCGCAGAGCTACGGCAATGCGAGCATCTCCAACGGCAAGGTGTTCGTCGGCACCAACAACGACACCCCACGTGATAAACGGCACTCCGGTGACCGCAGCATCATGATGGTTTTCGAGGAGCAGACAGGAAAATTTCTCTGGCACCTCGTCATTCCGAAGCTCCCATCGGGCAAGGTCAACGACTGGGAGGGCCTCGGACTTTTTTCCTCCCCCTTTGTTGAGGGAGATCGTGTTTACATCGTCACGACCCGCTGCGAAGTGATGTGCCTGGACGTGAATGGTTTTGCCAACGGCAACGACGGCCCTTTCAAGGACGAAGCCCAGTACTATGTCGGGCCAGGAAAGCCTCCGGTCGAGCCGACCGCCATTGATGCCGACATCATCTGGAAGTACGACATGATGGATGATCTCGGCGTGTTCCCCCATAACGCCTCGAATTGCTCTGTCCTCGTGCTCGGCGACTACGTTTATGCCTGCACCTCGAACGGGCAGGATTGGACGCACTCCAACATTCCTTCACCGCTCGCCCCAAGTTTCATCGCGGTCAACAAAAAGACCGGCGAACTCGCGGGTGAGGACAACGCAGCCATCGGCCCGCGCATCTTCCACGGCCAATGGAGTTCCCCATCTTCCGGCACGGTTAATGGCCGCGACCTCGTGTTCTTCGGCGGTGGCGACGGCTTCTGCTACGCCTTCGATGCCAAACCAGAAGTCATCGATGATGTTCCGACATTGAAGAAGGTTTGGTGGTTCGACGCCAACCCGCCTCATTATAAAGTCAAAGACGGCAAGCCGATCCGTTACCCAGCCGCTGAAGGGCCCAGCGAAATTAACTCCACACCAGTGTTCTGGAAGAACCGCGTTTACGTGGCTATCGGTCAGGATCCTGAGCACGGCGAAGGTGTGGGCAACCTGGTCTGCATCGATGCTACAAAGACTGGTGACATCACCAAGACAGGAGCCATCTGGAGCTACGACAAGATCAACCGCAGCATCTCGACCGTTTCGATCACTCCGGAAGGCCTGCTCTTCGTCGGGGATTTCTCAGGGTTCGTTCGCTGCCTGGATGCGGAAACCGGAAAAGAATACTGGGTTCACGACATGAAGGCCCACATGTGGGGTTCCACCCTCGTGGCAGACGGGAAGGTTTACGTCGGAGACGAAGATGGGGATGTCGTGGTTCTCGCCGCGGACAAGACAAAGAAAGTCCTGAGCGAAACGAACTTGAACGCTCCAGTTTACTCCACGCCTGTGGTTGCCAATGGGGTTCTCTACATTGCCAGCAACACGCACCTGTACGCCTTTCATGATGAAGCTCGCGCGAAGGCGACCAAGGATCTGAAGCCAGCTCAGACGAAGTGATTCAATGAGCAGGCGGGTCATCGCGGCGCTGCTGGTCCTTGCACTGTTTGCCCTCCACCAGGATTTCTGGTGGTGGAAAACAGCGCGCCCGCTGCTGCTCGGAACCCTTCCTCCGGCGCTTAGCTACCACGCGCTTTATTGCGTGCTCGCTTCCCTGCTCATGTGGGCCTTGGTCCGGTTAGTCTGGCCAAGGCACATCGATGAGCTTGAGCGGGATCAGAACAAACGCCCATGATTCCCGCCATCGTCGTTTTCTGCTACCTCGCCGTTGTGCTGTACATCGGCATCTTTGCTTTCCGCAAAGGGAAGCAAACCCGCGAAGACTTCTTCGTCGCAAGCCGTTCGCTCACGCCCTACATCTTCCTCCTCGCTTTGTTCGGCACGAACATGACGGCCTTCTCGATCCTGGGCAGCTCTGGCGCCGCTTATCAGCGTGGGGTCGGAATCTTTGGGCAACTCGCGTCATCCTCCGCTCTCATTATCCCGCTGACCTTCCTGCTAATCGGCACGCGATTGTGGGCCGTCGGTAAGCAGCACGGCTACATCACCCAGGTGCAGTTCCTACGCGAGCGCTTTGAATGCGGTGGCACCGGCACACTCATCTTCGCGCTCACCGCCGCCATGCTGGTTCCCTACATCATCATTGGCGTGATAGGCGGCGGCAAAACACTCGAAGCGATCAGCGGCGGGAAGGTGCCTTATTGGTTCGGCGGCGCCCTCGTGGCCGTTGTGGTCATGAGCTACGTGTTCTTTGGCGGAATGCGCGGGACCGCCTGGGTGAACACCTTCCAAACAATCATGTTCCTCTGCTTCGGCACAATTGCTTTCATCCTGATCGGCAAAGCCCTTGGCGGTTACAGCGGCGTCATGGAAAAGCTGGCGTCCGATCCTAAGACGCTGCCGTTGCTGACTCGCGAGCGAATCGCGCCGCAGGAATTCTTCAGCTACATGTTCATCCCGCTCTCCTCAATCATGTTCCCGCATGTGGCCATCATGTGCATGACCGCAGAGAAGGTGAGCGCCTTCAAGAAGACCATCATCTTCTATCCGATCTGCATCCTGGTGCTCTGGTTGCCCAGCGTCTTTCTAGGTGTGGTGGCCGCTTCGCAATTCCCGGGCCTGCGTCCGGGCGAGTCCGATGACGTTCTCTTGCGTCTATTGAACGCTAATACCAGTGTCGTTTTGGCAGGTGTTCTGGGCGCGGCCATCATGGCGGCGGTTATGGCGACTGACAGTCAGATCCTGGCTCTCTGCACGATGTTCACGAACGATCTGGTCCGCTTCTACAAAGGCGCGACCATGAGCGACCAGGCGCAAGTTTGGTGGGGGCGCGCATTCGTGGTCATCGTGACTGCTGCCGCCTACTTCATTGCGCTCGCGCTGAAAGATAAGGAAGGAATCTTCAACCTGGCCATTCGCTTCGCGTTCTCTGGTTTTTCCGCCCTAGCGCCCATCATGCTTGCAGCTATGTATTGGAAACGGGCTACGAAATGGGGCGTGTTCAGCGCCGCCGTTTGGGTGGTGATCGCCTTGATCTTCACCTTCTGGCTGCATGAGCACACAATGAAAATCGCCCCGGGCCCCGGCCAGCCTCCCGTCCAGGTCTTCCCTGGGTTGGGCAACCTCTTCTTGCGCACCCCAGGTGGCGTCACCCATTTTGGCTATCTCTCCGTGGTCCCGATGACTCTAATTGCCGGGCTTATCCTGTGGGTCGTCTCGCTCTTCACCGCGCCGCCCTCAGCCGCAACGATCGCCAAGTTTTTTCCATCACCGCAGCAAGGCCGCAGAGCGGCCCTCGGGCAGGAATCTGCCTTGAGCGCCAGAGCTAAAACCTAGTATTTAAACTCCTCTACGTTCATGAACATTGACCCCGCACTCGAAGGGCCGATTAAAAAGGCCCAGGAACAGCTCGACGAGCACACCCGCCAAATTGTTCGTTACCATTTCTCCCCGGAAACGGGCTGCCCATTCTGGCTGGATTGGGCCAAGAAAGCTGGTTGGAATCCAGCGGAAGAAGTGAAGAGCTTCGCGGACATGCTGAAGTTCCCGCACTTCCAGGATGAGTGGCTGCGGGATTCACCCAACGAAGTTTGGGTTCCCAAAAAGTATCAAGGCCGCCCTTACAACATCTTCGAAACAGGCGGAACCACAGGGATGCCCAAGCAGCGGATCGGCTGGGACGACTACAAGACCGATTACAGCGAGTTTTCCACGAAGATTTCGGACGAACATTTCCCGCGCGGCGGCGCCTGGCTGATGGTCGGCCCTACCGGCCCGCGTCGGCTGCGTTTGGCCATTGAGCATTTGGCTAACGTTCGCGGCTCCTCTTGCTTCTTTATCGATTTGGATCCGCGCTGGGTGAAGAAGGTTCTTTCCAACAAGCAATTCGAAGTCGCCCGCGCTTACATGGACCATGTGGTCGATCAAGCGGTGACAATCTTAAAGAACCGCAAAGTGACGGGCTTGTTCACCACGCCGAAACTGCTGGAAGCCCTCGGCGAGAAGGTGAACCTCTGGGACGCCGGCATTCGCGGCGTGTTCTGCGGCGGCACCACCATGACTCCGCAGTATGTGCGTTTCCTCACTGAGGAAGTTCTCGAGAACCGCATCGGCTTCTATCCCACGTACGGCAACACCCTCATGGGCCTGGCTGCGAGCCGGAAGTTAAAGCCGGAAGACAACTTCTCCGTCACGTACTACGCCCCGCAGCCTCGCGCGGTCCTGCGCATCGTGGACCCGAACAACACGAGCCAGCTCAAGAATTACGGCGAATGGGGCCGCGTGGAGTTGACCACCATGACCTGGGAATTTTTCATGCCACGGTTCCTCGAGCGCGACGAAGCCATGCGCCGAACACCTGTCCCTGAATATCCATGGGACGGTGTCGGTGATGTCCGCCCATTTGGCGCGATGGAAAAAAATATTGTCGAAGGCGTGTACTAACTCGCGCGTCAGAAAGTTTAGGTCACTTTAAGGAGCCATGTCAGACATCCCGCACATTCCAGCCCTGCGCCGCGGCCGCGCTTACGAGAGCCTCGAGAAATCCGATCTCATCGATCACCTCAGCCAGAAACCACTCCTGAGCATCAGCCAGGTGAATGCCGGCATTGTGCGGCGTGACCTGGCGAAGATCAGCGAGTCCCGCGCCGCGTTGCGCCGCTTTAGCACAGCGCAGTTGCTGGAGATCTGCCGGAAAGCTGGCGACCTCTTTCTCAACGGCACACTGCCTCTGGGCGACAAAGGCCACACGCAAACCGCCGATCAATATGTCCAAAGCCTCAGCTCCACCAGCGGCCTGCCTTACGTGATGGTTCGCCGGAACATGGCCAAGATCCATTACGCCCTCACCAACATGGCGGAGGTGCTGAACGGCCTGACCCGTGGATTGCCGCTGGACCTCATAGACAGCGGCTCTGGCGAATTCGCCGGAACAAAAGTGAGCTTCTTTCCGACCACTCAGGCCCTCGGCCTCGTAATGCCGAGCAATTCACCCGCCGTGAACTCCCTCTGGCTTCCCGCGATTGCCCTCAAGATTCCAGTGGTGATCAAGCCGGGCAAAGAAGAGCCTTGGACTCCCTATCGCCTCATTCAGGCGTTCATCGCCGCCGGGTGCCCCGCTGAAGCGTTCGGCTTCTACCCCACCGATCACGAAGGCGCTGGCGAAATCCTGAAGACCTGTGGTCGCGCGTTGATTTTTGGCGACAAAAACACCACTGCCCAATACGCCAACAACCCCGCCATTCAAGTTCACGGGCCAGGCTGGAGCAAGGTGCTCATCGGCGTCGATCAAATCGAAAACTGGCGCGAGCACATCGACCTGATGGTCTCCTCAATATCGGACAACGGCGGCCGGAGTTGCATTAATGCCTCCGCCATCGTTGTGCCGAAGTACGCCAAAGAAATAGCCGACGCACTGGCGCAGAAACTCGGACCGGTCCAGCCATTGCCTGCGGACGACCAGAATGCCCGTCTTTCTGGATTCGCGAATGTGAAGATGGCCGATTTCATCGACGCTGCCATCGAGGACGGCCTGAAAACGCCAGGCGCCACCGAGATGACTGCCAAGTACCGCAACGGCCCGCGCAAGGTGAGCTACGAAGGCGGCGTCTATGTTCGCCCCACCATCGTGCATTGCGAATCATTCGCTCATCCCCTTGCCAACAAGGAGTATCTTTGCCCGTACGCCAGTGTGGTTGAAGTTCCGCAAAGCGAGATGCTCAAGCAAATTGGCTACTCTCTCGTGGTCACCGCGATCACTAAGGACAAAGCCTTTATTGAAGAGCTGCAGGAAGCCTCCTTCATCGATCGCCTCAACATCGGCCCGATTTCCACGATGAAGATTTCCTGGGATCAGCCGCACGAGGGGAACATGTTCGAATTCCTCTACAAACGCCGTTCCATCGACTTCGGCTGGTGAGCAGGGCAGGGCATGGAACATTCGGTCAGCTCCACCCAACTCCCGGTCGCGGCGTTTGATTATCAGCCGCGAACCCGGCTGATTTTTGGACCCAACACTATTGACCGAATCGGTGACCTGGCGCGCAACCTTGGCGCCACGAGAGTTCTTCTCGTCACGGATAAAGGAATCATCAAGGCCGGTCATGCCGACCGCGTGATCGGCCTCCTGCGCGCGGCAGGGTTGCAAAGCACGACCTACGACTCAGTCCAGGAGAACCCCACCACACGCGATGTTGACGAGTGCGTTAAGGTCGCTCGTGAAGCGCAGATTGATTTCATCGTGGGCCTTGGGGGCGGCAGCGCCATGGACACCGCCAAAGGCTGCAACTTCATCCTGACGAACGGCGGGCGCATGCAGGATTACTGGGGGATCGGCAAAGCAACCCAGCCAATGCTGCCCCTCATTGCCGTTCCAACAACTGCGGGCACGGGCAGCGAGTGCCAATCGTTCGCTCTAATCGCCGACGAAAACACCCACCAAAAAATGGCCTGCGGTGACCCGAAAGCTGCGGCTCGCATTGCCATTCTCGACCCCACGCTCACATTATCACAGCCACAGCGTGTGACCGCCTGCACGGGGATCGACGCCATCGCCCACGCGGTGGAGACAGCCGTTACAAAGAAGAAGAACGCCTTGTCCTGGCTCTTCGCGCGCGAAGCCTTCCAGCTCTGCATGACCGGCTTTGATCGTGTGCTTTCAAATCCCAGCGATGTGGAAGCGCGAGGCCGCATGCTGCTCGGCGCGGCCTACGCGGGCACCGCGATTGAAAACAGCATGCTGGGCGCTGCGCATTCCGCTGCCAACCCGCTCACAGCCCATTTCAACATCATCCACGGCCACGCCGTTGGGCTGATGCTTCCGCACGTCGTGCGATTCAACGCCCACGAACCCGCCGCTGCTCGCGCCTACGCGGAGATCGCGCTGCTGGTTCATCTGGTGGACCCCGCAACTCCCGGCCTTAAAGCCGCCGACGTCCTTTCCGCCCGGCTCCTGGAATTGCTCACCAGCGCCAACCTTCCCGCTCGCCTCCGCGACTGCGGGGTCGAAGCCGCCAAAATTCCCGTTATGGCTGAAGAGGCTGCGCGTCAATGGACCGCCACCTTCAACCCCCGCCCAATCACCCGAGACGATTTCATCAGCCTCTACCAGGCTGCCTGGTAACTCCTCTCTGCGTCGTCCTGCCTTCCCTCTGCGCCTCTGTTCGGTTTGTTTCCTGTTTATCGGCCATACCCTGAGGCTCAACTCCGTTGGTCAGTTCCTTGCACACCGCCTGCATGCGTCGTTTATTGACTCTGAGGCTTTATGGCGCGCATTCGTGAACACGCAGTCCTGGATTCCATTCGCGAAGCGGCGCACCCGCTTGAAGGCGGCGCACGCGACTACGATCCGCTCCTGAAGATGATCGGTGACGCCCGCTTTGTGCTCCTCGGCGAGGCGAGCCATGGCACCCACGAATTTTACAAAGAACGCGCAACAATCACGAAGCGGCTCATAACCGAGAAAGGCTTCAACACCATCGCGGTCGAAGCGGACTGGCCCGACGCCCTTCGTATCCACCGCCACGTGACAGCCCAGAGCGATGACAACGCCGCCATTGACTCACTAGCGGACTTCCAACGCTTCCCCGCCTGGATGTGGCGAAACGCGGATGTGCTCGACTTCATTGGCTGGCTGCGCGCCCACAATGATTCCCAACCTTCGGGGCAGAAGACCGGATTCTTCGGCATGGACCTCTACAGCCTGTTCAGCTCCATCCAGCAGGTCATCCGATACCTCGAGCAGCACGACCCCGCCGCTGCCCAACAAGCAAAGCGCCGCTACGCCTGCTTCGAAGACTTCGCCGATGATCCCCAGGTGTATGGAATGACCTCCAGCCAGCACATTTCCCTTTCGTGCGAGGAAGAAGTCATTCGCCAGTTGGTCGTGTTGCAAAAGCGCACCTCCGATTGCATCCGCAACGGCCAACCGTGCGCTGAGGAATCATTCTTCGCCGAGCAAAACGCCCGCGTGGCCAAGAACGCCGAGCAATATTACCGCTCCATGTATCGCGGCCGCCCATCATCATGGAATCTGCGCGACCAACACATGGTCGAGTCGATCGACGCGCTCTGTGAATACACTCGGCAACAGCACCGCGAGCCGAAGGTGATTGTCTGGGCTCATAACTCGCATTTGGGCGATGCCCGCGCGACTGAAATGGGTCAGCGGGGCGAATGGAACGTCGGGCAATTAATCCGCCAGAAGTATGGAGCCGAATCCGTGCTCGTGGGCTTTAGCACGAACAGCGGCACTGTGACTGCCGCCCGCGACTGGGACACACCCGCTGAGCGGCGGCGAGTCCGTGAAGGGATGCCCGGGAGCTTTGAAAACCTGTTCCATCAAGTGGACCAGTCTCGCTTCATGCTGCTCCTCCGTGATGACGCGCGCTTGCGCGAAGCTCTTTCCGAGCAGCGAAATCAACGCGCCATCGGAGTGATTTATCGCCCCGAAACCGAGCGCTACAGTCACTACTTTCTCAGCCACCTGCCTTACCAATTCGACGCGATGTTGCACTTTGATGTGACACGCGCCCTTGAGCCTCTGGAGCGCACTCCCTTGTGGATCGGCGGCGAAACGCCCGACACCTATCCATCAGGCTTATGAGGAAAACGGCGCCGGAACCGCTTCAATCAAGGTCCATCCAGATTCCCGTCGGCGGCGTAAAGCTCGACGGTGAGCTTGTTACACCTGGCGAATGCGATCGGCTGGTAATTTTCGCCCATGGCAGTGGTAGCAGCCGCTTGAGCCCGCGTAACCGCTACGTTGCCTCCATCCTGCACGAAGCGAATCTCGGAACTCTCCTCTTCGATCTCCTTACGCCCGCCGAAGAGCACGACGAGTATTTCACGCGCCACCTCCGCTTTGATATTTCCTTTCTCGCCCAGCGGCTCATTGCCGCCACCAGTTGGTTGCGCAGCGAGCAGCGTTGCGGGACCGATTCCCTGGGCTACTTCGGCGCAAGCACTGGCGCTGCCGCGGCTTTGGTGGCCGCAGCGGAATATGGTGATCGTATCCGCGCGGTGGTTTCACGCGGCGGCCGTCCTGATCTTGCGGAGGAACATCTCCCCAAAGTTAAGTCCCCAACGCTGCTGATTGTTGGAGGGGACGATTTCGGAGTGATGGATCTCAATCGCGACGCCTACGCGGCGATTGGAGCGCATTGCGAGTTCGCCACCATTGCAGGCGCCACTCACCTGTTCACCGAAGCGGGAGCCTTGGAACAAGTCGCCCTCCTGGCTCAAGACTGGTTCAACAAGCATCTGTGAAATGTCCGCGGATCGCTTTGACGCAGGCAGGTTTTTGCCAAGCAAACTGTTAGAGGAGATCGACCCTTTACCAGCGGGCTAGCCAGTCGAGCGCCTTGGTCACCAGCCATGCCGTCACAAGGAGAACTATGACGCTGGTTAACCCCAGAAAGACCCAAGGCGGCATGCCCCAGAAATCTGGCTCTTTCATGTTACCCGCGCGCTGCCAAAGCGAGCTGCCCCGCATCATCGAACAATGGATGTTCTCCGCCGATCAAGACTTCCTCGCGCGCACTCAACTCCTGCGCAACCGACGCGGAAACCCAGCACTCGCCCAAATGAAGAGTGTTCTTAATCCGCACCACACGCAGCTTTTCCGGCGCAACCATTCCGCAAGTGCGAACGGCGAACTCATACGCCTCCCGCGCCGTTCGCCGAACCACAGGAAGTTTGCCCCGGTCCGCAAAGCCGCTCGTCACGATATTAGTGTAAGTAGCCTCCCAATCTATTGCCGCGCGCAACCGTTCCGTCACCACATCGGCAAGGCCCATCCCGGTGGCGTTCCCGTGCGATTCAGGCGTCAGGCTGTCCACCATGATGGCTCGAATGCGCGGACTCTCCGGCTCTCGTTCAGTCGGGATGCGAATTCGCCCGATGATGTTCGTGTCCATCCCCGTCCCGCTGATGTTCTTCCCAAGCTCATCCACAATGAGGACGTCAAGATCCTCCACCGGCAGCCGCGGCATGTTGCCCTTGGCAACGGCAAGCAACTCCGGCTCCCGGCCTTCGATCTCCTGTGCCGGAATCGCTTCGATAATTGCCGTCTCGTCATACGCATTCTCCACAATCGCGAGTCCCGCCACGATTTTGCCGCGACTAAGAATCTCATGTGCGGCCTGCGGCACGAGGTCACGCAACCCATGCGTGCCATAACAATGAATCTGGTGGGCCTGCCGCTCCTTGCCCAGCCCAATCACCGCCATCTTCACCAACCCGCTCTCGTAGCGTCCGTGGAAATCCGTGTGCGGCTTTATGCGATTGATGATCAGCACACCATCCGCAGCGTTAGCCAGCGCATCCATGTAAACGCCGAAGCCGAGCGAGGTTGGTATCTCCACCACCTCCATAGATGAGCGCACGGGACAGCCCATGCTTTCCTCTGTGATGCCGTAGGAAGCGAGCAATTCCGCCTGTCCTTGAGCGGTCGCCCCTCCGTGGCTCCCCATCGCGGGCACGATGAATGGAGAGCATCCCCAGGAGCTTAACACCCTCACGCTCTGGCGAACAATCTGCGCGAGGTTTGCGATCCCACGGCTTCCCACCGCAATCGCGATTGAGCTGCGTCCTTCAAAGTATTTTCGAACCCTGCTCAGTTCCGCCAGCGCGACGGCCGAAACGTCCTCCACAATCGGGCGCGGAAAACGTTGCGTCACATGGATCAACGTGGGGTTCATGCCACATCTATACGGAGCCTTTGCCCAGGAGCCAAGCTCCTTGCTGGCTTATGCCTTTGGCGCTACAACCTGATAAAACTAGGCGCTTCTATGAAACCCCTGCTCGGCCTGCTGGCCCTCTTTTGCCTCGGCGTCACTTCGCTTTGCCAAACTGTCGTGAAGCAAATCTCCGCGCCCGAGCGGGTGGACATGGTTCACAGCGCCGAGCGCAACACGCTCTACATCACTGCGGGCACCCGCATCCTGCGCTACGATTTGGGCATTGAAGGATTTCGCCAGCCGATCGAGATCGGCGGCTCTCTTCGCTCCGTGGATATTTCAGCGGACCAAAAATTCCTCGTCGCCACAGATTCCATGGGCAATGGGTCCAACTGCTGGGTTCATCTGGTCGATCTGCGGGATCTTTCCAGCCGGAAGTTGCTGATAGATCGCTCCTGGGGCCTTGGCGGAACCTGGTCTGCCGTTTTTACACACACCGGAAATATTCTCGCCTCCACCATTGGGAGCTTCCCAGTCGTCCTTCTCGATCCCGCTGCCAACACTCAAACAAACTTTGGCCCGAACATTTCACAAGCCATGCTCTCCGCCAGTGGTGATCGCCGGCACGTTGCCATTGTTGAATCCGGCGGCTCGGGCGGCAGCTTCTTTCTTTTTGACGCTGAAGCTCAGGCCTTGCGTCAAAGCCCGGAAGGAACCGGCTGGTATAACTTCGAAGTCGCTCTCAATCGCGACGGGAGCCAGATGTCCATACCCACCTACGGCAGCACCTTCGTTTACGACGCGGGCTTCAAGAAGTTCGCCAGCATCGGCGCCTACGCCAGCGGGCAACCCATCGCTGCAGCCTACCATCCCGCCAAGGATGGCCTCTTCCTTCCATGGGCCGAAAGCCAGGAAGTGCGTTTGTACAATTCCAGCACGCTTCAGGAAATCAGCCGCGTCAACGTCGGCCATCGGTTCGAGCACACGGGCAATCACGCTTTCACCCAGGGGCGCGTGAAGGTCTCCGGTGATGGTGAGACCGTTTTCGTCACCGTTGCGGGCGGCGTGGCTTACTACCGCCACGCGCAAAAGATCGACACCTACGTTCGCTGGCTCATCCGCGGCGTTCCCGAGGAAGTGGGCCTCCCGGTTGGTTATGGCACGAACTATGTCGTCAGAGGCGAGCAAGTGACGAATGGCGTTCCGGCAACAGCGGAAAGCGCCACCGCCAGGTATGTGATCGACGGCCATGAATTGCTCGGCGTCACCGCAGCGCCTGGCGCCACGACCAACCTCGTAAGCTTCACAGCGACGAACAACGCGACTTTGACATGGAAATGGCGCGCGACAGATTACGCCCTCAACGTTCGTCATACCGGCCAGGGCGCCGTCGACCACCCGGAAAAATGGGTGCCCGCCGGCACACAAGCTTCCTTGCAGGCCACCCCAGCGCCCGGATGGAGGTTTCTTCGTTGGGTGGGGGATGTTCCCGCCGACCGCGCTGAGCAATCCTCTATTTCACTCCTCATGGATAAAGCGCGCAGCGTCGGGGCTGTGTTTATTCCTGAAGGAACAAACTCTGGCCTGATG
Organism: Candidatus Methylomirabilota bacterium; assembly: GCA_035627835.1. Lineage (GTDB taxonomy): Bacteria > Verrucomicrobiota > Verrucomicrobiia > Limisphaerales > SXQI01 > DASPKX01. The sequence continues at coordinate 41,222 of DASPKX010000111.1, read as the reverse complement.
GGTGAGTGGCCCACTTTCGGCCGGGACACTGGGCACTCCGGCTACTTCCCCGGCGCGCTCGGCACAAACAAGTTCACCCCGCGCTGGTCTGCAAACCTCGGTGTGGCCTTGCACCAGGTTGCAGTGGCTGAGCATAGGGTGTACGTCGCCCCCCATGCCTACTTTGGCGAAGGTCGTCTTTGGGCGTTGAGTGAGCACTCCGGACAGGTGCTTTGGGAGCGCCCGCTTCCTCCCACGCCACGCTCCGTGAACCCGCCAACCTACGCCAACGGCAGCGTTTATGTGCAGCGCGGGAACCATAGCAGCGATTCGCAGCTCTACCGGATCAACGCCTCGAATGGGGAGATCATTTGGAAAGCGCCCTTTGGCGCGCAATGGGAGGAGTACATGGCTCCGGTCGTCACGCCCGAAGGCCGTGTTTACGTGAACGGCGGCTCTTATGGCGGCATGTATGGCTTCGAAACCAACGGGCAGCAGCTCTTTTTCCACACCCTGGCGCAATATGACAAATGGACCCCGGCGTTTTGGAACGGCCGCCTCTTCTCGTTCGTCGCTGGGGAGGTCCGCGAGCACAACCCTCTAACCGGCGCCCAACTCTGGACCGTAAGCCTGGGTTGGGATTGGCATGGGTGGACGATGAACCGCAGCCTTTCAGTTGTGGATGGCCAAATCTATGTGGCGAGCACCGGCGCCCTTGTGTGCATCGATGCTGACACCCGCGCGATCAGGTGGCGCCGCCAGGGTTCATTCAGCGGCACCCCCGCGGTTGCCAACGGCCTCGTCTATGCTCACGAAGGCGCAACAAACATCATTGCCGTCGCCTCAACCTCGGGCGATGTGGTGATGCGTTATCCGGTGCCTCTCGATGGCTTCGTGAACCAACCGATCATCACCGATGATGTGCTCATCACCAGCGGCTCAGACGGCACGCTCATCTACAACTTGCACACAGGTGAATTGCGGCAGCGCCTCGCGCCCGTTAGCATCCCAAGTCTTGCCGATGGCGTCCTTTACTTGGCCACTCGCGATGGTGTGGTCTCCGCCTGGGGGAGCGCCCCAACGCTTCGATTAATTGTCGAAGGGGGAACACCTCGGATCGGAACGGCCCATCCCTTTCCCTACGGCACGAACTCCGTGCCAGTCGGCATGCTCGTCACCAATTCCGTTCAGCCGGTGATTGAGGTGCAGGGAACACGCTATCTCGCCAACGGCTGGGAACTCGAGGGAGCCAACGGAACCGGAAGCCTGCATTCCGTCGTTTTTGCCGTCACGAATGACACCTTGCTCCGCTTCCGATGGCTTTTAGCCGAGCACGAGCTTTCCAGCTACGCTTCGGGCCCGGGCGCTGTTACGGCGGCCAATGGTTGGCAGACTGTGAACTCGACCGTGACGCTCACTGCGGTTCCCGAATCAGGAATGCGCTTCCTGCGTTGGATGGGAGATGTTCCAGCGGGCAAGGAGGAAACCAATCCGCTCACGTTAACAATGGATCGTCCGCGCCGCATTGTTGGTTTGTTTGCCCCGCCCAACGACGGCTCCTTAGGCGAGTCATGGACCGCCTTCGGCAATGGCCCCCAGCACGCGAGTTACACACCAGGGTTTCTGGGAGGAAAAAGTTTCAAGTGGCGATGGACCGTTCCCAATCGGCCGAACGGGGCAGTGAGTGTGCGGGATCATCGGGTCTTCGCCACCTATGCGCCTTCTGTGAGCGCGTTCAGTGAATACTCTGGAGCGCAATTATGGAGCAGAACTTTTCAACCGATGCCTCATTCAATGACCGCTCCGACCGTCACGGAATCGGGTGTGTACGTGCAGCGGGGAAATCATGGCGCTGACTCTTATGTGATTCGTCTGGACCCTGAGAGCGGCGAACAACGTTGGCGCGCGCCCTTCGCTGTGCAATGGAGTTCCCACCTGCCGCCCGTCGTCGCGGATGGAGGCGTGTACATCCAGGGCGGCTATTACGGCGGCATGTACGGCTATGACGAAGCTTCTGGAACCCAAAAGTTTTTCCGTGAACTCCCACAGGAGGACGGTTGGACTCCCGCGTATTCGAGCAACCGCCTCTATAGCTGCATCAACGGAACCCTCACTGAGCATGACACGGCGACTGGAGCTGCGCTCTGGAGCGTCACTCTACCTTCCGCTGGGTGGGGATCCACGCGCACGGTCGTGATCGGCAACGGATATGCCCTCGTGGCCTCCCCCGGAAAGATCAGCGCAGTCAATCTCGCCACGAGGGCCGTCGCTTGGACGCAAGAGGGATCATTCCTGGGTTACCCTGCGGTCGCACGGGGAGTGGTTTACATCCTCGACGGAACGTCCGTCGTAGCTTTTAGAGAGCACACTGGTGAAAGGCTCGGACAATACATGCGGCCAGGTTCAAACCCGTCGAATACAACCGCCATGCAGCCAATTCTCACAGACGACTCATTGATCGCCTCATGGGATGCGCGCACTTATGTCTTTGACCTGTTCACCCGTGAGCTGCGTCAGGAGATACCCGTCGGCGGTGAGCTTAGCCTTGCGGGCGGTGTGCTCTATGTTGCCTCCACGGCCGGGCTCCAGGCCTGGACCATGACAGACGACTCCTTGCTCGTTGTAAACTCTTCCACGGTCCGCATCGGGGCGCCGCATCCGTTCTCCTACGGCAGCAACTTCGTCCCCAAAGGTGAAACCGTGACCGCCAATGCTCCTTCAACGGTGTTGGACGGCGATGGCTCACGTTATAGCGCCCGTGGCTGGTCGGGCACAGGGGATGTGCCTGCAAGCGGGTCCACCAACTCCGTCACCTTCAAGCTCACGCAGGATTCAACGCTCACATGGAACTGGACTGCGGAGCACCTGGTGAAGGTCGATGTGCAAGGCCCCGGCTCGGTCAACGTCAGCTCGAATTGGTTTGCCGAAGGCTCTTCTGTTCAACTGCGCGCCACCCCCGGTATTTTCTCGAAGTTCAATGGCTGGACCGGCGCACGCGTCGCCACTGAAACGAATCTCTCACTCGTCGTCACTCAGCGCCTTTATCTAACCGCCACCTTTGAAGCTGAGACGGTCACAAACCAGGTGCCGAAAGCCTGGCTGCACGAACACGGCTTCCCAACCACCGATGCCGGCGCCCTGGCTGACGCAGATGGAGATCAATTGCCAAATTGGCGCGAGTTCCAGCTCCAAACGAATCCGCGAAAAACCGACACGGATGAGGACGGCCACTCGGATGGAACCGAAATCAGTGTTGGCTCCAACCCGCTGGACCCCACCAGCATGCCGACTACCACCCTCACGATCTATGGCGCACCGCAATTGGGTGAATCGCTTCCGTTTCCTTATGGCGAGCACCGGTTAGCCATTGGCACGAACATCACATTGTTTGTCACCAACGAGCCATTCTCAACCGGGCTCACCCGCTACGTGTTCGACGGGTTCAACGGCACCGGCAGCGCTCCAAGTGGCGCGGCTCGTTCGGTCAGCTTTACTCTCTATACAAATTCAACTTTGACATGGATCTGGAACCTTGAGCATGCACTCAGCCCGCGACAGGTCTTCCGCTTGCCCGAAGCTCCTGATGCCTTCACGCCAGTTTCTCTGGGCGCAACCAATTCTGCCTCAGAGAGCTTGTTTGGCTGGGCTGTTGCTGTAAGTGGTGACTGGGCAATCATCGGCGCGCCCTTCGCCCGGGGCAGCGTTACAGGTTCTCGCCCAGGAGCGGTGCATCTTTTCCAGAGAACAGCCAAAGGCTGGGGATTCCATCGAACGATCACCTCGGCGGACGCTCAACACTTCGGAATGGCAGTTGCGATCCACGACCAACACGTGGTTGTCGCCGCGGTTCGGAATGGCTTGCTTGTTCTGTTCCCCTACAGCTACTCCTCAGCCTCGCGCGCATGGGGATCCGAGCCTTTGATACAGACCACAAACCCGGCGTCGTTTGGCGACGCGAGTATGGCTCTCAATGCGACGAACCTTGTTGTGGGCGCTCCTCTTGGCGCTAACACGCAAACAGGCAGCGGATTGGCTTTGATCTACACCCGGCAATCCACACGCTGGTCAACCGCCGCGACCTTGACACCCGGTGGGCCCGGTATGCGCGAGCGATTCGGCCACTCCGTGGCTCTCGATGCGCCTTATCTGGTGGTCGGCGCCCCCGCGGCCCTCAGTGGCGACAATCGGAGAACAGGCGCGATCTACCTCTATAACCTATCCGCCGGACGTCCTGCTGCCTTAACCTCACGCGTCAGCGAAACAAATGTTCTGAACCTCGGAGCATTCGGCGCCTCTGTTGCCATTGACAACAAGCAGGTTCTCGTTGGCGCTCCCGACGACAGTGGCGGAGGCCGAGTGTTCGTGTACAGGATTACCCCCGAGCAAGGCTTGGCTTCCGGGCAGGAGATATTCCCGCCCGCGGCACAGCACGGCCAACGCTTCGGGGAGGCCGTGGCTGCGAGCCAGGGGCTCCTGTATGTGGGCGCGCCTTTGGCTGAAGGCGCTTCAGCGGCCGACGGCGCCCTCTACCAATTCGCGCTGGAGACGAACAAGTATGTTCACAAACGAACCCTGACCAATGGCTTCGGCGGCGCCGAAGCCATGTTCGGCAATGCCCTCGCGGCAGACGATGAGAGTTTGATTGCGGGCGCTCCTTTTGCGGCAACGACGAACTCCACGCCAGGCCATGCGCAGCTCTACACTTTGCAGGCACGTTTCGCAGAACAGCTGCCGTTGAGTTGGTGGACATCTGGCACATTCGCCACCACCCCGACAGCTCCGGATACACTCACGCGCAGCAATGTGACCTACCGCTTCGCTGGCTGGGACATTGAAGGCCACCTCCAAACGAACAGCGCGGGACTCCTTCACACCGTTACGAATATTTCAATGCAACGCCCGACTTTCGTCACTGCATTCTACGAACCGGCCGCCTCGCAGGTGGAAGATGCTGACGCGGACGGTCTCCCCGACAGTTGGGAAATCGCCCACGGGCTCGACACCTCTGTGGCTGATGCGAACAGTGACTTCGACGGCGATGGCGCTTCGAACCTGCATGAGTATTTAACCGGCACGAATCCACGCCGCGCCACCAGTGTGCTGCAGATCTACTATGAGCGTTTGCCAACTGGCGAACTGCGAATCGCCTACGAAGCCCAGGCCAATCGCAGTTATCGCCTCGAAAGCAGCTCCGATGGGCGAGCCCCTTGGGCGATTGTTCACCTCACTGCGCCGAGCCCAAATGTTCAGGTGGTTTCGGCAAATATTCCGCCAACCGCAGGCCGCCGATTCTACCGAGTGGTCACCGAACCAGCGCGTTAACGAATTGTCTCTAAGGTGTCGAGCACCGCCCGCACCTTGGGCACTTCATGTGTGCGGAACAGATCCGTTTTGCCTAGAGCCGCGAGCACCGCGAAGAACGGCTCAGCCGAGCGCACTTCTTCCTGGAAGTAGTCGAAGGCATGCGGCAACGCATGGCAGACCGGCCAGCCCAACGCCCTCAAGCGAAAGGTGTTCAGGAACGTAAGCATCTGGTGTTTCACTCGCACACTGCTGTCCTGCAAATTCCGGTAGTAGAAGCCGAGTCCTGGATCGATGAAGATCTTCCGCACACCCCGGGCAGTTGCGCGTTCGATCTCTCTCGCGAAAAACTCATGCATGCGCGGGATCGGATCACCAGTGAGGTTGAAGTCTGACACCTCGCGCACATTGGACCCTTCGACATAGCAGATAATGACTGCTGCATCGTGCTCAGCCACTGCGATGTAAACATCATCCGACTTCGCTGGCCCGGTAAGATTGATGACGTTTGCGCCCAGCTTCAGGACTGCACGAGCGACCTCCGGCTCATACGTTTCAATGGAGAGAATCAACTGATCACCGCGCAGCTCTTCAAGCACAGGCCGCAACGCTGTGATCTGCTGGTGTTCCCCAAACCGCTCGGCATGCGCCAAGGTGGATTCAACACCAATGTCGATGATCTGAGCGCCCTGCGCCGCGAGCACACGAGCGCGTTTGGCTGCCGCCGCACTGGAGGGCGAAACACTTTCGCGATACCACGAATCGCGGGAAAGATTAACGACCCCCATGATCGCTGGCCGCGTGTTGAAATCGAACTGGGTTGCGCCGATCGCGAATTCTGCCACCCGCGCACGCAACGCCTCCTCGTGCCATTGTTGCAGCTCCGCGAGCATTTCCAAACTCAGCATCCTCGAAAATTGCGTGAGCCCTTCCGTGGAGACAAATGAAAACGCTAGATCAGCGACCGGATGAGCGTCGCCACGCAACCACCCCGATGCCCGGTTCGGCTCCTCACTAAGATTGATGAACTTCAGCCTGAGGGCGACTTTGTGGGTGAGGGGAGGTGGGAATATGAAATTCGTTGAAAAGAAGCTGAAGGGTCAGGAAGGGAAGGTCGGCTGGGCGTTCCTATGGCTGATTGGGGTGCCAATCCCCGTTTTGTTGGGGTTGTTTCTCCTGCGAGGATGCACCTGATGACGAGCGATGGCCGGGCTGATCACGCCCGGCCCGTCGTTCGAAATCTGTAACCCCCCGATTGCGGGTTACGTCTGGTTGGTTTAGCGCTGGATGCGCACGCAACAAACCAGAACTTATGAAATCATTCCTGAATGTCGGGCTGCTCGCGATTGTGGCCGCCCTTTCCATTACCGCTGCTGAACCTAAAGACGAGGTCAAAGCAGCCATCGAGAAACTCTCCAAAGCCGGCAGCTACAGCTGGACTCAAAAAAGCGAGAACGCCAATTCCCAGGGCCCTGGGCAGGGCGCTATTACCGGTAAAGTGGATAAAGAAGGTGTTTTGCACATGACCGGTTCCATGCGCGACACCACCTATGAAGTTGTCCGCAAAGGCGACAAAGCCGCCATCAAAACCCAAGACGGCTGGCAAAGCGCCGCCGAACTCGAAGGCGGTGAAGGCGCCGGCCGCTTTATGGGCGGCCTCGCACGCCGCGCTGAAGCTCCCACCGCTCAAGCGGAGCGGCTCCTCACCGGCGCCAAGGCGCTGACGAAGGAAGGCGACGCGTACAAGGCGGAACTGACCGAGGAAGCAGCCAAAGGCTTCCTGACGATGCGCCGGGGCGGCGCAGGTGGCGGCGAAGGCCCGACGGTTAGCGGTGGCAAAGGCACCGTCAAGTTCTGGACCAAAGACGGCGCTCTCTCCAAATACGAATACAACGTGAAAGGCTCCGTCAGCTTCAACGGCAACGATCGTGAAGTGGATCGCACGACAACCGTTGAGATCAAGGATGTCGGCGCCACCACCGTCACCGTTCCCGAAGACGCGAAGAAGAAACTTTCCTGATTCAGTTCAGGTTTGACGCAAGGGCGGTTCCCGCAAGGGGCCGCCCTTTTTGTTTTGTGGTTCCAAGGCTGAGCCCCTAAAGAAGTCGTGCGTAGCTGATGATTTACTTCGACCACAACGCCACTTCACCGCTGCACCCTGCGGCTCGCGCGGCGTGGCTAGAAGCGTCTGAAAAGCTCATTGGCAATGCATCGAGCCTGCATCGACTTGGCTCACGCGCGGACGCCGCTCTCGAACGCGCTCGCGTGGATGTCGCCAGCCTGCTTGGCTGCAACCCGACGGACATAGTCTGGACGTCAGGAGCGACGGAAGCGAACAACACGGTTATCCATCACTTCGCCAAATCCGTGACAGCGGAGCGCAAGGAGCTGTGGATTTCACCCATCGAGCACCCATCTGTCGTTGAACCGGGCCGTGCGCATTTCGGAAAGAATCTCCGTTTCCTGCCAGTGAGCGCCGCAGGCGTTGTTGAGCTAGAGCCCCTCGGTGTTCTGCTCCGCAAGCGAAAACCGGCCGGTGTGGCGGTCATGGCTGCCAACAACGAAACAGGTGTGCTTCAACCCTGGAGCGAAATCGCGGACCTGTGCCGCGAACACGGAGTTCCTTTCTTCACTGATGCTGTGCAACGGGTCGGCAAACTGCCTTCTGCAGGCCTCGGCAATTGCGATTTCGTCTCAGCCAGCGCTCACAAATTCGGCGGCCCCAAAGGAGTTGGCTTTTTGAAGACCCCCACCACAACGCCATTGCGCCCTCTGCTGCACGGAGGGCCTCAGGAGTTCGGGCGGCGCGCCGGAACCGAAAATGTCGCGGGCGTCCTGGCGACCGTGGCAGCCCTGAAGGCGCGGGATGCTGCGGCCACTTCCGCGCTCCTGGCTGCCAAGCAGCAATTCGAAAGAGATTTAATCCAACATCTCCCCGGCGCGAAAGTTATCGGCGCTGATGCTCCGCGGCTTTGGAACACCACAATGGTTCTCCTGCCTGCGACAGACGCTTGCTTCCGCTGGGTGGTGAAACTCGATAAAGCGGGGTTTGCTGTTTCGACAGGCTCCGCATGCTCGAGCGGCGAAGAGAAGCCATCTCACGTGCTCACCGCGATGGGATTCACGCCTGAAGAAATCTCCCGCACCATTCGCATCAGCGCAGGCTGGGAAACAACGGCGGACGATTACAACGCGCTCCTGCGCGCGTTAAGTGAACTGCTCGCGAGCGCGCGTTAAAGCAGCCCGTTGTCGATCAGCCTTGTTTTGCCGAAGAACACCGCCAAAGCCATGTGTGTTCCTTTTCCGACCTTCGTGGCAGGCAGCAATGTTTCGGGATCAAAAAACTCGATATAATCCAAGCGAGCCTCTGGCTTGCTTTTAATGAGCTTCTCCAACTCCTTCAGCAGTTCCTCAGCCTTGTACGTTTTGCGAGAGACCAGTTCGCGCGCCTGTTTAATAGCTTGGGACACGATAGTGGCTTCCGCTCGTTGGGGTGGGTTCAGGTATTTGTTCCGGGAACTCATTGCCAGCCCGTCGCGCTCGCGCACTGTGGGGGCGACGATGATCTTCACCGGGAAATCGAGGTTCTTGACCATGCGCTGAATGATCGCGGCTTGTTGAAAATCCTTCGCGCCGAAGACGCTCACATCGGGCAGCACGATGTTGAACAGCTTTGCCACAATTGTGGTGACGCCGCGAAAATGGGTCGGACGGGAGGCTCCCTCCATCAGCTTTGACAGCCCCTCCTCAACAACGTAGCAGCTGAAAAGCCCTTCAGCGCGCCCGGGGTACATCTCGGCGTCGGAAGGGGTGAACACAATGTCCACTCCCTCAGCCGCGCACATTTCTTTGTCACGCTTCAAGTCGCGCGGGTATTGCGCGAGATCCTCCGTTGGCGCGAATTGGGTCGGGTTCACGTAGATGCTTACGACCACTTTGCCGTCTCGCCCCACGGCCTTGCGCGCGCGCCTCACCAGGCTCATGTGCCCGTCGTGCAGGTAGCCCATCGTGGGCACAAAGCCGATGCGCGCACCGGCTCGCTTTTGTTCCAAGGCCCAGCGTTGCATCGCTCGGACTGTCGTGATCTGCCGCATGGCGTTTTGCTACGCGAGTGGCGCTAAAACATCAATCCTCTCCGCGCAAGAATCGGGTTGCCGCGCTTGCGCGTGAAATCATAATGCCGCGCATGAATACCCGTTCGATTTTGGCGGCGCTCTCGTTGGCCGCCGCAATGGCGATCAGCGTTCAAGCGGCGAACTGGCCTGAATGGCGCGGAGCAGCGCGCAGTGGGGTTTCTGCAGAGAAAGACCTGCCCCTCAAGTGGAGCGCGACCGAGAACGTGCTGTGGAAAACGCCGCTGCCTGAGCCTGGCAATTCCACACCGATTGTTTGGGAGAACAAGGTGTTCATCACTCAACCCGCGGAGAACGGAACAAAGCGGATGATTGCGTGCTTTGATCGGGCGACGGGCAAGCAGCTCTGGCAGACGGGGGTTGATTACGAGCTGCCGGAGAAATCGCATCCGACGAATCCACAAGGATCCTCGTCGCCATCCACGGACGGCCAGCATGTGTATGCCTTCTTCGGCTCGGCTGGCGTGCTTTGCGTCGACATGAACGGCAAAGAGGTCTGGAAGCGCGATCTCGGCAAACACAACCATTTCTGGGGCTATGGCGCGTCGCCGGTCCTGCACAAAGACCTCTGCATTCTGAACTTTGGGCCTGGTGAGCGCAGCTTCATGGTGGCGCTCGACAAGAAGACCGGCAAATCGGTTTGGGAAGTGCAGGAGCCTGCGATGCGTTTTGAAGCCAAACGGATTGATGGCTTCACCGGCCAAATGGGCCAGCCGAACGGCTCCTGGAGCACACCGATCATCATTAATGCCAACGGCCGCGAGGAGTTGGTGATGAGCTGGCGCGAGCATCTACGTGCTTTCGAGCCGGCCACAGGCAAAACGCTCTGGACCTGCGACGGGCTGAACCCGCTCGTGTACACCTCGCCGATTTACGGTGACGGAATGGTTGTGGCGCTGGGTGGTTTCAATGGCGTCAGCATCGCCGTGAAGCCAGGTGGGAACGGTGATGTCACCGAGACGCATCGGCTTTGGAATTCTCCCAAGTTGGGCGGTTATATCGGCTCGGGCGTGATTCATAATGGTCATTGCTACGTGCTGGAAATGAACGGGCTCTTGCAGTGCATCGATTTGAAGACCGGCAAAAGCGTCTGGCGCGAGCGCTTGAAAGGGCCGGGGCCAAAGGCCGATTCCTGGGCGTCCGTCGTGCTAGCGGACGGCAAGATTTACACGCTGAATCAGTCGTCAGAGACCTTCGTGGTCGAGGCGAGCCCGCAATTCAAAACGGTTGCCGTGAACACCCTGGAAAACGAGATGAGCAATTCCTCGCTCGCTGTTTCCGACGGCGACATCTTCGTGCGCACGCACAAGCACCTTTGGTGCATCAGCAAGAAAGCGCCGCGACGCGTGGCCAGCGCGGCGGAGTAGCGCGTGCGCAATCTCAACATTCACTCGCCATTGCCTAAGCGGAAGGATTTCCGCATCGGCATTCTCGGCGCGGGCTTCATCGTCAACGATTGCCACCTTGTGGCATATCGGAAGGCCGGGTTCAATCCGGTGGCGATTGCCTCGCGCACTCCGGAAAGGAGCAAGGCGGTTGCGGCGCGGCATCAGATTCCAAAGGTGTATCCCACGGCGGAGGCGTTGCTGGACGACCCTTTCATCGAGGTTCTCGACCTTGGGGTTCCACCGCACAAGCAGGTGGAGTTAATCAAAGCAGCGTGCGCGCGAGGCACGGTCAAAGCGATCCTTGCCCAGAAGCCATTGGGGGTTAATTACGCCCAGGCTCTGGAAGCGGTGGACGCTTGTGAGCGCGCGGGCATTCTTCTGGGTGTGAACCAGAACATGCGCTACGACCAAAGCGTTCGCGCGGCCAAAACGCTTTTGGACGAGCGCTATTTTGGCGAGCCGGTGCTTGCTTCGGTGGACATGCGCGGCATTCCGCACTGGATGCCTTGGCAGAAGGAGCAGGGGTGGGTGACGCTGCGAATCATGTCGATTCATCACCTGGACACCTTCCGGTATTGGTTCGGGAATCCAGCCCGAATCTATTGCAGTTTCCGCACCGATCCGCGCACGAACTTTGAGCACACAGACGGCATTTGCGCGTACATCCTTGAGTACGAGAACGGGCTGCGCTGCATGGCCCTTGATGACACCTGGACCGGCCCGGCCAAAGAAGGTTGCCCGTCGGACATTTACATTCGCTGGCGAATCGAAGGCACCGAAGGCCTTGCGATTGGGGACATTGGGTGGTGCAAGGATCCTTACACCACGCCTTCAACCATTCGCCACGCGCGGAAGGGCGACCAACAGTTTCACACCCCAAGCTGGAGCGAAAGCTGGTTTCCTGATGCGTTCATCGGAACGATGGCTCAACTGCTCGTCGCGCTCGAAACGGGGACGGAGCCTGCGATCTCCGGCCGAGACAATCTCAACACAATGGCCCTGGTGGACGCCGGTTATCTAAGCGCCAAAGAGAAACGGGCAGTGTCGCCCAGCGAGATTATCACTGGGCGCAAGGGTTAGCGCTCAGCTCTTCGTATAGAGTTCGCTGCCCTTGGCGGCGAATTCGGCGGCTTTGGCTTTCATGCCTTCGGTCAAAGCTTCTTCGGAGTTGAGGCCGTTTTCCTCGGCGTATTTCCGCACGTCCTCGGTGATCTTCATTGAGCAGAAGTGCGGGCCGCACATGCTGCAGAAGTGAGCGCTCTTGGCGCCTTCCTGCGGCAGAGTCTCATCGTGGAACTCGCGCGCGGTTTCGGGATCCAGGCTCAAATTGAATTGATCCTGCCACCGGAATTCGAAGCGGGCCTTGCTTAGGGCGTTGTCGCGATGCTGCGCGCCAGGGTGGCCTTTGGCGAGGTCAGCGGCGTGGGCGGCAATTTTGTAAGCAATGACGCCGTCTTTGACGTCCTTCTTATTTGGGAGACCCAAGTGCTCCTTGGGCGTGACGTAGCAGAGCATCGCGCAGCCGTACCAGCCGATCATAGCGGCGCCGATGGCGCTGGTGATGTGGTCGTAACCAGGCGCGATGTCCGTCGTGAGCGGCCCGAGAGTGTAGAAGGGCGCCTCTTTGCACGACTCCAACTGCTTCTCCATGTTCTCCTGGATCAAGTGCATGGGGACGTGGCCGGGGCCTTCAATCATCACTTGAACATCGTGCTTCCAGGCGATCTGGGTTAACTCGCCGAGCGTTTCCAGTTCCCCGAATTGCGCTTCGTCGTTGGCGTCAGCAATCGCGCCCGGGCGAAGGCCATCGCCGAGGCTGAAGCTGACGTCGTAGGCCTTCATGATCTCGCAGATTTCCTCGAAGTGAGTGTAGAGGAAGTTTTCTTTGTGATGCGCGAGGCACCATTTCGCGAGGATCGATCCGCCGCGGCTCACGATGCCGCAAGCGCGCCGCGCGGTGAGCGGCACGTAACGCAAAAGAACCCCGGCGTGAATGGTGAAGTAATCAACACCTTGCTCCGCTTGCTCAATGAGCGTGTCGCGATAAATGTCCCACGTAAGCTCTTCCGCCTTCCCGCCGACTTTTTCCAGAGCCTGGTAAATGGGCACGGTGCCGATGGGGACAGGGGAGTTGCGCAGGATCCATTCCCGGGTGGTGTGAATGTTCTTTCCGGTCGAAAGATCCATGACGGTGTCCGCGCCCCACTTGATCGCCCAGCACATCTTCTCGACTTCCTCCTCAATGCTGGAGGCGACAGCGGAGTTCCCGATGTTCGCGTTAATTTTCACCAGGAAGTTGCGGCCAATGATCATCGGCTCGCTTTCGGGGTGATTGATGTTCGCGGGAATGATGGCGCGACCAGCAGCAACCTCATCGCGAACAAACTCCGGCGTAATGAATTTGGGAATGCGCGCGCCAAAGCCAACGCCCGGGTGCTGATGATTGAGCAGGTTGGAAGAGCCGCCTTGCGCGTGTGATCGCAAGCCGCCCTTCCGATCATTCTGCTTGTAACTCTGCTCGAAGGCTGCTTCGCGCCCCAGGTTCTCGCGGATCGCAATGAACTCCATCTCCGGCGTGACGATGCCTTTGCGCGCATAGTGGAGCTGGGAGACGTTTGCCCCAGCTTTCGCGCGGAGCGGGCGGCGCTTGAGACCGGGGAACACTTGCAGACGGCCTTTGGCATCGCGCTCGGCTGCCAGGGAGGCGTGTTGCGCGCTTAAATAGCCATCGTCCTGGGGGCGAATGGAACGGCCTTCGTATTCCTCAACGTCACCGCGTTTCAGAATCCAGTTGCGACGATGGGCGGCCAAGCCTTCCTCGACTTTGCAGTTGGCTTCGGGGTCACCCCAAGGGCCGCTGCAATCGTAGACGCGCTCAGGCTCGTTGACCTCGATTTTGTTGTTCGGGCCTTTCGTGACGTTCAGCTCGATCTCCCGGAATGGCACGCGCAGATCGGGGTGCAGCTTTCCGGCAACGTAAATGCGCTTGGAAGCCGGCAGCGGTTGGCTGCTTTGAGGCTCGAATGAATCCTGGCTCGCTATCATAACTCTTAGGCGAACCTGACAGAACGGGTGAAGAGGGAGTTCCCTTCGCCAGCATTACCTGGAGCAGGTTCTATGGGTCTTCCACGCTCCCACGCGAAACTCTCAGCCTTCGCCGCTTGCGCGGCTGGATGGCTCCCCGACAGCGAGAGTCCCTCTCGGGGGGGCCAAAGTCAAGTGAGTGGAGAAGCTGAACGCGTTTCGCGGAGACCGTGTAAAAGCGTGTATGATCGTGTATAAATGTGTATTTCCGAAACTACCGCTGGGTTGGCGCGTTGGATGCTGAGGCCATGACGGAGGAAATTGGTTCGTGGCGATCGAACTCTCCGCCCGGGTCAGTGCCTGCGACTTCAAACATCCCTTTTATGTCGTTAATCATGCGTGACATGTAACGTAAGATAGTGAGGTGTGTCAAGTCTTCGCTCGGGCCACGATGCTGCGCCCGGTCAGGGGACCGGGCCTACCACAGCTATGGGGTAGTTCGCCCGACTATCAGGCTTTAGCGTCGCCGGCGGAGTGAGAAGGAGTGCGGGGTTGGTATTCACGCGCAGTGCGGCGAGCGCTGTGAATTCCTCCGCCAACGCTGATGATGGCGAACACAACACCCGCCACGGACGCCGCTATCGGGTGTGGAACCTTGAAGCCATCCCATATTTCAGGGACAAGCAGCACACCCACAAGGGCGAAGGGGACAAAGACCATGAGAAAGGCCATCGTGGTGGCGAAGATCTGAATGGCGCGTTGGCGGCTCATGGCTGGGCGTTTTCAATCGCGACTTCCTTGTAGGCTTTTAAGCCATCCTCACCGAGCAAGGTTCGCAAGGCGGAGTCGTGTTGGTCTTTGATTTCCTGCAAGGCGGCTGCGCGTTCGGCGGAGGTGAACTGGGCGTTGGCCGCAAGCCGCTCGCGCTCATCTGCCACTGTGCGATTGAGTTCAAACAGGGCAAGGGCAGTTTCGGCGCGGCCGCCGATTCTTTGCACAGAGGTTTGGGCGCTGCGAAACTCCGAGTCGCCGCTGAGCGCGTATAGCGGGTAACGCGTTGGGCCGAGAGTTTGCCGAATCGTTTGATCGCGCAGGCGCTCGAGATTTTGCCGGGCGGCTGCAAAAGCGGGGCCTTGCCCTGTCAAAGCGGCGAGCTGCTCCTGGTGCTGCTGGCGGGCGCGGAAGATCGTCAAAAATTCCTCGCGGGTCGGCTCGAAGCCGGCGAGTTCGCGGCGCATGGTGGAAGCCAGCTCAGAATAACGGACCAAAGCGGCTTCGACTTGATCGGGCGTAAAGATCTGGGCGAGTTCCTGGCGAAGTGATTGCGCCAAACGGGCGCGTTCGACTTCGAGTCGCTCAGCGGCAACGCCTGGCTGGAGCTGGGCAAGAGCAGCGCGGTTGCGGTGAAATGCTTCTGTTAACGCCGCCCGTTGTTCCGGGGTGATGGTGGCCAGGAACTGCTCGCGAATCTCCAACTCCGGAACGGGAGGCATGGCATCGGCATCCCAGCCAGTTCCCAAGAGGTCATTGAGCAGAGCGCGGCGTTCGGACTCAAGCTGTTGCGCTCTGCGGCTGGTGAGGCCCGCATAGTCGACCACTGGATCCTGCCGCCACCATTCCTGCTCGTAGGTGATGACCTCCGTCTGGCGGCGCTGGGCGAAATAGTGGTTTACGTCCGCAACAATGATGTCGCGGATGGTTGCTTCGGGGCAGCCGATCTTGCGAAGGTTTGAGATGTAAGCGCGGTAATCCTCAGCCTCAATGTCGCGCCAGGTGAAGGGCTCGCGGCGGACGATGACCTGGGGTGGGGGAGATTTGCGGTTCTCAGCAGCGTGGATGTTCGAGAGAGGGCCATCCGCGTCCTGCACGTCGCGGTTGACGACGATCAGCATCGTGGCGAGGCCGGCATTCACAGCGAGTGAAGCCCACAAGAGCGCTCTGAGCCGCATAGCCCAACTGTGCCAAAGTCAGGTGGGACAATCAACTCGGGGGTTAAGGAGGGAATGGATGAACCACGGAGCATACGAAGCGCATGAAGTGGGAAGGACAAAGGGAGCCATTCGTAGCGAGATTCGAGTTTGTATGTTGGGGTTTGGGCACCCGGTTAAGGGCCTCCTCACCCTTGCCTCTCCTCCTTTACAGGAGGAGAGGGTAATCGTTATGTCGTGTAACCCAGGGTTTGCGCTGCGCGCTGCACCCTGGGCTACAAAGATTTCGCCCGTCTCGGGCTTCGGAGCCGTCGGCGCCCAAGCCATCAACGGGCTCAATCGTAATTGACAATCCAACCTTGTTTTCCAAGGCTTTCCCGCAGAAAAGGAACACTATGGCAAACATCATGCACGAGGTGGATTTCAAAATTTTTGGCGATGACATGCAGTTCGTGGAAATCGAGCTGGATCCGCAGGAGGCTGCGGTCGCCGAAGCCGGTGGCATGATGTACATGGACGACGGCATCGAGATGGAAACGATCTTCGGTGACGGGTCGCAGCAAAATAGCGGGTTCCTCGGCGCGTTGATGGGCGCTGGTAAACGCTTGATCACCGGTGAGTCGCTGTTCATGACCGCTTTCCAGAACCGTGGTTATGGCAAGAAGCGGGTGGCGTTTGGCGCTCCTTATCCTGGAAAGATTATTCCGGTGCATCTATCGGAAATTGGCGGGGAGTTGATCACGCAAAAGGATTCGTTCCTCGCGGCCGCGAAGGGCGTGAGCATCGGCATCGCGTTCCAAAAGCGGATTGGCGTGGGTTTATTTGGCGGTGAAGGCTTCATCATGCAGCGGTTGCAAGGGGATGGCTGGGCCTTTGTTCATGCGGGCGGAACTTTGATGCAGCGGGATTTGGCGCCGGGTGAATTGATCCGCGTAGACACCGGCTGCATCGTCGGTTTCCAACCTTCGGTGGATTATGACATCCAATTCGTGCGGAGCGTTAAGTCAGCGCTGTTCGGCGGGGAAGGTTTATTCTTTGCGACGCTTCGCGGCCCGGGCCGTGTGTGGCTGCAGTCTCTGCCGTTGAGCCGGTTGGCGGATCGCATTTACGCCGCTGCACCCAAGGCAGGTGGCAAAGCTCGCGGTGAAGGCTCCATTCTGGGAGCGTTGGGCGGGGTTCTCGACGGGGATAACAGCTAGACCCTTCCCCGCATTTTAAGGCAGCGGCATGCCGGCTTCTTAACGGAGGTGCGGGGCTTTGCCTGCCCTCCGTTATTGGGGCGGCTTTATTGGGGCGGAAGGTTTCACACGCGCGGCTTCCGCACGGCGCTTCTGCCTTTCCATGTTCATCGCATGGGATCGGTTTCTTCGCTCCTGATCAGACTGTCTGGCTTTGTAGTACATGAACCGTGTCCCGCCAATCAGGATGCCTGCGGCCGCTATGGCGGCAACGGCGGATAATAACCATTCAATTAGGGACATTTGTGCCTTCGGTGGAGCAGAGCTAATTCCATCCTCTGCATTAAGAAAAGAAAATAATGTTTTCCCTGATGCGGATATAGGGGTGCCCCCTGAGGCCTGAATGGACTTGAAAATGGGCGGCTGTTCAGAGTTGCTAGTGTGAACACATGAAAGCCACTTGTTTCCTTGCAGGGCTGTGCCTGCTTCTTACTGCCCAACTCTCCTCCTCAGTCGCTGCGGAGACTCCGCCGAGCGTTGACGCGATTATCGAGAAATACATCAGTGCTATCGGCGGCAAAGCTGCCGTGGAGAAGATCAAGACGCGGGTGATGAAGATGAGCTTCGAAGGTGGCGGAAGCACAGGGGATTACACGGAGTATGGAAAAGCCCTGCGGAAGCGGGCGTGGACGTTGGTTGCGGATTGGGGCGAGATCTCGGAGGTGGTGGATGGGGAAAAGGCGTGGACGAAGAACCCCGATGGGAGTGTGCGCGAGAAAACTGGCGACGACCTGGCGCGCGCGTTGCGTGAGGCCGATCTTCACTGGGATATAAACTTGAAGTCCCTTTACCCGAATCTGACCTACAAAAAGCTCGCCAAGCATGAGAACTCGGACGCGCACGTGTTGGAGTCGAAGACAACCGCCACGAGCGTGGAGCGGCTTTATTTTGACGTGAAGAGCGGGTTGATCGTGCGCCAGGAAGGAGAGTTCATCGGCAGCGAAGGATCGCGAATCAAGATTGAGATGAATTATTCGGACTACAAAGCGACGGACGGAGTGAAGTTCCCGCACACGCTCTGGATGAAATTTGGGCCCGAAGGTGAGGACGGATTCACGTTCACGCTGAAAGCGAAGGAATTGAAGAACAATGTTGAGGTTGATGAGGCGAAGTTCAAGAAGCCGACCGAATAATCAAATCTGCTCCAAGTCCGGAACGTCGAATTCTCACGCATGAAAAACCAATACAAACTCTCACGCCGCCACTTTTTGCGCACGACCGCAGTGGCGGCAGGCGCTTCAGCCATCTACTTCCCGTATGTTGGGAATGTCCTGGGCGCGAATGATCGCATCAATGTCGGTTGCATCGGCGTTGGAGGGAAAGGCTCCAGCGACACCGATGACGCGGCGCGTTGCGGCGGCAACATCGTGGCCCTGTGTGATGTGGATGAAAATGTGCTGAAGCAAAAGGCGCAGAAATATCCGCAAGCCAAACTCTACCGCGACTTCCGCAAGATGATCGATGAAATGGAGAAGTCGATCGACGCGGTGACCGTCTCCACGCCTGATCACACGCATGCCGCGGCTGCGGCGTTAGCGATGCGGGAAGGAAAACATATCTATTGCCAGAAGCCGCTTACGCAAACGGTGTCGGAAGCGCGGCTGCTGCGGAAATTGGCGAAGGATAAAAAGCTCGCGACCCAGATGGGGAACCAGGGGAGCGCGCAGTCTGGTTTGCGGCGCGCGGTGGAAGTGATCCAAAGCGGCATCATCGGCGGTGTGACTGAGTTGCATGTCTGGTCGAACCGGCCGATCTGGCCATCGGGTTTCGCGCGGCCAGAAGGGCAGGATCCTGTGCCGGCGCACCTGGATTGGGATCTGTGGCTTGGGCCTGCCAAGATGCGGCCATATAAGGAAAAGATTTATCATCCGTTTGCCTGGCGCGGGTGGTATGACTTCGGCACTGGCGCTCTGGGGGATATGGCGTGCCACACGGTGAACATGCCGTTCCGCGCGTTGAAGATGGGCTACCCGAGCCTGGTGGTGTGCGAAGAGACTTCGGAGATGTTCCCCGAGACGTTTCCGAAGACGTCCCGCATTCGCTTCGAGTTCCCGGCGCGTGAAGGGATGCCGCCCTTGAAGTTCTGGTGGTATGACGGCAGCCCGAACGACAAGGAAGTGAAAGCGCTGCGTCCTGGTGGTGAGACCGTGAAAGACATCATCGCGCTGCGAAACCAACTCCCGCCCAGCGGCTGCCTGCTGATCGGCGAGAAGGGGAAAATCTTTTCACCGGATGATTATGGCGCGGAGTTCTTCATCATGCTCAACGGCATGAAAGGTTTCGTGCCGGGCGCGGTGCGCAACCAGCCGGAGCACGAGTCGATCCGGAGCATTCCGCAATCGATTCCCCGCTCGCCTGGGCATACGGAGGAATGGTTCGCAGCGATGAAGGGAGGCCCGGCGGCTTACTCCAACTTCGACATCGCCGCGTACCTCACCGAGATCATCCTCCTGGGTGTCGTCGCCATGCGCGTGGGCGTTGGCCGCGAGATGCAATGGAATGGGCCGAAGATGCGGTCGCCAAACATCAAAGAAGCGCGGCGATTCGTGGAAAAGGATGCCCGCAAAGGTTGGCGCGTGTAGGGAACCTCGTCTTCAATATAATCTGCACAGGCCGGGAGTGATCCCGGCCTTTTTGCTTGCGGCCGTTCGCGGTGAACTTTCATCTACTTCTTATGGAATGGACCCGGGGCGAGCATCGCATCACCGATAATTCTGCCGAGCTGGATATGGCTGCAACCAAGAGGCTGATCTGGAGCACGTACTGGGCGGACCAACGCTCCGAGGCGGACATCGAGACATCCATTGCGAACTCGGTGTGCGTTGGATTGTTCAAGGGGAAGGAGCAGATCGGGTTTGCGCGCGCTGTGACCGATTACTCCACGTGCAGTTGGATATGCGATGTGGTGGTGGACAACGCGCATCGCGGCAACGGCCTTGGAAAGTGGATGGTGGAGACGTTGCTCGCGCACCCAAAGCTCGGGCGCGGCAAACAGATTCTGGCAACGCGTGATGCGCACAGCCTCTATGAGCGGTTTGGCTTCGAGCCGTTCCCTTGCTTGATTCGCTTTATGGCGGGATCGCAGGCTTGCCCAGTTACGGATCGGCCAAAGCCAATGGCTTAGCTGGCCTTGCCTTTTATGCCGAACAGACGCGCCAGAAGTGAATTCTCCAGTTGGTGAAGCGGTCGGAGGCCATCCTGCGAAAATCGCGCAGCACCTTTCCGCGGGCAATGAAGCCGAGCGTGAGCATGTAAGCTGCGGCCACGCTGATCCAGAGCAAGATCCAGGTGCAGCCATTTTCCGGCAGGTTCCAGTGCCAGCGGCTGTTGCCATACACAATGATGCCGCGCAACGGGAGGAAGAAGGCCCAGGGCGGGCCGGCCACCATTGGGAAGCTGAGGCCTGGCACATTCTTGGGTTGCTGGACTTTAACGCCGAGCAACAGGCCCGACCAACCGAGCGCAAACACAGCTATGGGGAGGAGGCATAATCCACCAATGAACATCAGGGCTGGGATCCCGATTTCGTAATCCTGCGGCGGGGTGGTTGAGAACGCTGCCCGCAGGCCGAGCCACGCAGCGCCCAACACGTCGGGATCCATCTTTTCCTCGACGCGGAACATGGTCATAAACCAATTGAAGACGAAGGTTCCGATGCAGAACAAGGCAATCGCTGGCATTGCGAGTTTTCGGCCAGTGGCGAGCCAGTGACCGCAGACAATTTCTTTAACCTCAAGTGGGGTGGCGACCAGCAGGTCGAGGGCTCCGCTTTGCCGATCTTCCGCCAAAGCCTGGCCCATGGATCCGGGCACACTGGCCAGCCAGGCAAAGGTGACAGACATGAAGGTGAACACCCATGGCGCTCCGACAGGAACCAACTGGCCAGCCACACCAGGGACATTCCAAGGCCAGAGGCCTATGGCGATAGCGATGCAACCGAGCAGGAAGATGAGGAACAACAAGCCCCCGCCACTAACAATCTCGCGGGAGCGCAGCCAGAAGGTTGCGTTGACTTCAAGGAGCCTTCGGCGCAAGCGGTCGCGCGCGGCGGCCGCGCCGAATTTCCATTCGAGGATTTGTTGCTTAAAGCGCGTCAGCCTCTCGCCACCCGGTTTATCCTGCCAACTGTGGGGCAGGAGGGCGCTCGCGGCCCAGAGGAAGCCAATCGTCATCACGACGTGAATGGCCCAGGAGGTCCAAAACATGTTGGTCGATAGGCCAGCCGCGCTGCCGCTCGCCATGTTGATCACGTATTTCGGCGTGAACAACGCCAGCGCGCTAAAGAACTCAGGCGCTTTGCTCCGCAACGGAGTGTTCGTGATGATGTCGGTGATCATGAATGCCCAGATGGCCATGCCGACACCGAGGCCCGCCATGGCGCGGGCGGGGTTTTTAATGAGCACGGAGATTAGCAGCCCGAGGGAGAGGGACCACAAAATGACCGTTGCGAGACCGAGCCCGATCCGGAGCAACTCAGCCAACGACACGCCGCCCATAGCCATTGGGATGGCCATCACTGGAATCACACTGATGAGCCCGTAGAGGCTCAGCAAGGCCATCGGAGCGAGCTTTCCGAAAACGACGTCATGGCCCCGGAGCCGTGTCAGGAACAGGAGGCCGAGGGTTCCTTCACGCTTCTCGACAGCCACACTGTCGAGGGTGCCCGTGGCGGCCATCACACCCATGGCGTAAGCGATGAAGGTGAGGATTTGAAAGAGTTGGGGGCCTTTGATCGGCGGTGCCCCGAGCATGTCAAAGAGGACGGTGGTGACCGCGGTGGCGGTCACGCTGATGAGAGCGAGGGCCATGCGCATGCCGTATGTTTGCTTGCGACGGGAAGCGACCAGCATCTCCCGCGCGACCACCGGCAGTATGGTGACTCCGCCTTTCATCCTCGTGAGCTATATCCAAAGTCAGACAAGGCGGCGACAAATTTGGCATGGCACGTTTGCCGGCGGTCTATCCGTTTGTGAAAAGTACATCCGCACGTCTTGGCCTTTCTTACAAAGTGAGTGCTGGCATTTCTTGACACGGGGTTTGGGTGGCCGTAAGCAGAAAGCCGCGTGTTTTTGAATCTGTCATCCGAAGCGATCTTCGCGATCATTATTAGCCCCACTGGGGGCATTGGATAAACGCGCGCAGCTTTTACGTTTTCCACCCCACAGCCCCGAGACTTCTCGGGGCTTTTTATTTGTCAACAAGCTTTATGAACAACACATCCGCGGCAGAGGTCTCCCTCTCTCAAATCGTTGCCGCCCGCGCGCGCCTGGCGGGGGCGATACGGAACACGCCGTGCCAGGAATCCGCCGAGCTGAGTGAGCTGACGGGCAGCAGGATTTTTTGCAAACATGAATTCTTGCAGCGGACCGGCAGCTTCAAGGAGCGCGGCGCGCGGAATGCCTTGGCCCAGCTCTCACCCGACCAGCGGCAGCGGGGGGTGATTGCAGCCTCGGCGGGGAATCATGCGCTCGGTTTAGCGTGGCACGGGCGTTTGCTCCAGGTTCCAGTGACAGTGGTGATGCCACGATTTGCGCCGCTCGTAAAAGTCGCGCGGTGCAAACAGTTCGGCGCACGCGTGATCTTGCACGGAGACACCTTTGAGGAATGTCGGCAGGAAGCGGCGCGGTTGGCGGAGGAAGGGCAGCTCGCTTATGTGCATCCTTTCGATGATTTCCACGTAATCGCGGGGCAAGGAACAGTTGCGTTCGAGATCCTCGAGCAGGTTCCAGACGCTGATGCGGTGATTATTCCGGTGGGTGGGGGCGGGTTGCTGGCGGGGATGGCAACGGTGTTGCACGCCCTGAAGCCGAGCTTGCAGATCATTGGTGTGGAGCCTGCGAATGCGGCGTGTTTCGCGATGGGCCTTTCCGCAGGAAAACCCTGTTCGTGTGCCCACGCGTTACACTGTTGCGGATGGATTAGCTGTGGCTGAGGCAGGGGAGCACACCCTGGCTTTGGCGAAGCCATTGGTGCATCAGATGGTGCAGGTCCAGGAAGAAACGCTCGCGCTGGCGATGTTGAGGTTGGCTGAATTGGAGAGGTGCATCATCGAAGGCGCGGGCGCGGCAGGTTTGGCGGCGCTTCTCGGCGGCCATTTGCCGCAGCTTGTGGGCAAGACGGTGGTTCTGCTGTTGAGCGGCGGCAACATCGATCCCCTGGCTCATAGCCGGGTAATTGAACGCGGCCTCGCCGCGGACGGGCGCATCTATCGTTTTGACGTGCTGCTCAAGGACCGGCCCGGCGGGTTGGCGCAGCTTTCCGCGCTGCTGGCTGGAGTGGGTGCGAACGTCACAGAGATCGTGCACAACCGGACCTTTGCCGGCCCAGATCTCTCGCGGGTCCATGTGCTCTGCACAGTGGAGACGCGCGACCGGGAGCACATCGGCGAGATTCAAAAATGCCTCGCCGATAACAACGTGGAGCTGTTCCGCTGGGAGCGATAACGGATGAAGCGTAAAACTCCATCCGGCTACCTACGCTCCAGCGTGGCTTACTTCTTGATGGCTGCGGGTTGAGGGGCGTAGGCGCGAATGCTTAGGCCGTCGGCGGTGCCGCCGAAAGAGAAGACGGAGAGGCCAAAATATTTGGCGATCTGGTCGTAGTTCGGGAGCAGGGAAAAGTCCATCCACTCCGCCATTTTGTTGTCTTCGCCTTCTTCACCGGCGAGGCCGAAGAGCAAACGACTCGCCGCTTTCGGGTCTTTCTTGAGCAACTCGATATTTGTGCGGGCGCTTTCGGCCTGGTTCTCGAAACCGAACATTCCGGTGCTCATGCCGCCGACTTTTTCAGCGGCTTCGCGCAGGCCCGCCGTGTCGCGGAGAGATTTAGCAGGCTTTTCAGCGCTGCGAAGGTGCTCTTCCAGCGCGGCTGCGTCGGTCGAGAAAACGACATACCCACCGCTGGCTGCGTAGCTCAAGGTGCGGGTCTTTTCCGGGTTAGCACGGTCAGGGGCGGTGATGGAATAGATCTTTTTGCCCAGGAACTCGCGCTCCTTAAACGGGGAATTGCCGCTCTCTGTCGGTCCCATCATGGAGCTGAGCGAGGTTAAAGCGCTCGCGAGTTCTTCCGGCTTGGGTGAACCCAGCATGACGATCGAGGGAGCATTTTGCAGGGCTTCAAGAGTCGCAGCTTTGGGCGGCTTCTGGACGGAAATGATGTCGTTCCCCAGATTGCCAATGAGGCTCTTGCGGAAATCGAAATTTGGATCTTTGTCTTTGCCCAGCGTGCCGAGAACGAGATTCATCACGCCAGCGGCCTGGGGTGACACAGATTTAATAGTGGCTTCAAGCTGGTCCCACACTTGGGGGAGATTCAAACGCCAGCGTTGGAACTGCACGGCGTCCGCAGGGACGGTCGGGGGAGGCGAGGCATCCTGGGCATCCGGAGCGATCATTTTGAGCAACCCTTTGCGCGCGGCTTCGGGTGCGGAAAGGCTGAGTTCAAAGAACATGCCGTCATTTCCGTAATTGCCGGAGAAAGCGAGGCTGTTGATGACATCCAGACCAAGGGCGCCGAGAACCTGCTGTGGGTTGATCATAGCGGGCTGGTCGGCGTCTTCGTCAGGTTTGGCTTCTT
Organism: Candidatus Methylomirabilota bacterium; assembly: GCA_035627835.1. GTDB lineage: Bacteria > Verrucomicrobiota > Verrucomicrobiia > Limisphaerales > SXQI01 > DASPKX01. The sequence goes on along the minus strand of DASPKX010000111.1, from coordinate 16,656 downwards.
CGAGCAAGCGTTGATAAAGAGGCTTCCAGTTGAACCAACCAACCACGAGAGAATTGCGGAAGAGTCGAGCGTCTTTTGCGTAGGAGCTTTGCTCAGCCAACGGGTTGACAAGGCCGCCTGAGAGGCGGGAAAGGATTTTCTCCAAAGTCTTGGTGTTATCGCCGACCAAGAGCAGCGAACCGCTTTGGCCGAGCGTGATCGTTTGCTTTTCGTTCTTCTTCTCGGTCGGCTGTTCGTCCTGGTCGTCGCTTTTTGCGCCGCGAGGGAATGCTTTCTTGAAAACAGCCTCAACATCTTCGGAGGTGAAGGTGATCGAGGTGAATTCAATATCACGAATCTTCTCGCTCTTCACCTGCTTGCCAGTGTCCGTCCAGCGCTTCTTCAGCTCAGTGAGACGTGTGGTGAGATTCGTTTGCTTGTCCTTCGAATCGAGCAGAAGCGCCCAGGACATCTTGTTCTTCTCTTCGGTTGGCAGGATCGCAAGGGTGAGCTGGCCTTGCAGCAGTTCCTGATAATCCTTGAACTTCACGCCGAGTTCTTTCTCCAGCGGTTCGACCACATCGGTGGTGAAGCCTTTCACGAATTTTTCGTTGAAAGGTTTCATGCTCTGGTCCGCGAGCAATTGTCCGTAAGCGGAGGCATTGTAGCCCTGGGCCTGCTTGCTCCAATCGGGCACACTCAGAAAGCCGATGGTGTCGCCGGGAAGCAATTGCTCGGGAGGAGGGACCGGCGCGGCGAAGGCGGACAAGGCGGCGGCCGCCAAAGCGGTGACTGCAAAAAATGAATTCAGAAATTTCATGCGGGTTGCGCCCGTTGGGGAAATGATCACGTGTTAACCTCGTTTACCTCCACTCTGACAGCCTGAGCGGAAGCTCTGCTCAACATTACGAGAACTCCGGCTGAAACGCCAGCGCGAGTCAGTCCAGCTTCTTAAACATCACATAGGCGTCCACAAAGCCGAGATGCGCATGGCGGAAGGCCTCCGGGAGGGTGCCAACGATCGCAAACCCAAGCTGCTTCCAGAGCCGGACGGCGGAAGTGTTTGTGGAAACAACGATATTAAACTGCATGGCCTTGAACCCGACGCGGCGCGCCTCGTTCAAGCAGTGCTCACCCATCTTTTTGCCAACACCCAGACCCCGTGCGTCGGGGGATACCATGAATGCCGCATTGGCAACATGGCTCCCCCGGCCAGGCTGATTCGGTCGAAACATGTATGACCCAACGATCCTGCCGTCGGCCTCAGCAACGTAGGCCCATGCTCGCGGCCCAAACCAGTAGGCGAAGGCCTCCTCACGCGACGTCGAGGCCTCGAAAACGAATGCGTCACCTGCTGTGACAACGCTTCGGAAAATTTCCCAGATCTTGTCCTTATCTCCGTCGTTCGCAGGACGGATCGTCACTGTGGGTTGATGTGTCGTAATCAGGCGGCTTCTCCTCTGTTGCGCGTAAGTTAGGGCCCGGAACATTACTGAAACGCCTTGAAAAAGCAGCGCGGATTTTCGAGACGCGAGGTTTCCCTTTACAGCGTGATGGGACTTCGGCAGACCTGTGGCTTCACATCCACAGGGAGTCTTTATGAAGAACGCACAGGTTCAGCCATATATCTTCTTCGGGGGCAGTTGCGAGGAAGCTCTTAACTTCTACAAATCCGCCATTGGCGCGGAGATAGGCATGCTGATGAGGTTCAAGGAAAGCCCGGACCCGCATCCCCCAGGAATGGTTCCGCCCGGTTGGGAAAACAAGATCATGCACGCGAACGTGCGTATCGGCCAGAGCGAGCTGATGGCTTCGGATGGTTGTGGCGACTCCAAGTTCAACGGCTTTTCGCTTTCGATTGCCGTGACGGATAAAGCTGACGCGGAGCGGATTTTTGGAGCCCTCTCGCAAGGGGGCGAAGTCGAGATGCCACTGATGCCGACGTTTTGGTCGCCGTGCTTTGGCATGTTGAAGGACAAGTTCGGCATGGGCTGGATGATCAGCGTGGTAGGCCAACCCAGCTAATCCTACAGCTTCAACAAGCGGCGCGCGTGCTCAAGAAAGCCGCGCGCGACAGCTTCCTTTGAGTAGGTCTCACGCACAAAGGCGAGGCCATTGGCTGCCGCGCGTTTCTGGAGCGCTTCATCAGCGAGAGCGGCGCGTATCTTCGCGGCGATGTCGATGGGGTCGATTTTACAGACAAGGCACAGGCCGGCCTTCTCGACAGCTCCCGCAATACCGACATGCTCGCTTGCGACCACCGGTTTTCCGCAACTCACCGCTTCGAGCACCGCGAGGCTGAAATTCTCGGAGTAAGAGGGGAGCACAAATAGATCCGACGAGCGAAGGAGATGGAAGCGGTCGTTGCCCTGGAGCATCCCGGTGAAGGTGACCTTGTCTGTAATTCCAAGTTCTCTCGAGCGCGAGACGAGCGCGGCCTGCGTTCCTTCCTGATCTGGTCCCGCGAGCGCGAGGTGCACTGGCTCTTTTAGCGTGGAGATTGCCTGGAGCAGTTCGAACAACCCTTTCGCGCGGTCGAGGCGGCCAAGGTAACTGAGAAGCTTCACGCCCGGAGCAACCTGCAGGCGCGCGCGAAAATCCACCGCCTCCCCACTGGGTGGCATTTCGATGGGGTTGGGCAAAACGAACGAGGGCGGACGCAAGTTCAGCCATGCGGAATCCTCCCGCTCGGCTTCTGTGGTGTAATGGAACGCGCCCACTTTCTGCAACCAACGCCTCTCAAGAAGGTGATGGTAAACGCGCTTTTTTGTGGTGGAAGTTTTCCAAGCGGCGCTGAGCAGGGATCCTCGGGGCGCAAAGATGACAGGCACATCATGCCTTGAAGCGGCGCGCATCGCCGCGAGGGCGGGATAGGACCAGTTCAGATTTGCGTAAACGAGATCGACCTTCGGAATGTTCTCGTCGCACCAGCGAGGGATCCCAGAGGCCCAATGCAGCAGGCCTCGTTTATCGATCTTATAGTAAGTGGTCGGAACGCCTGAAACCGTCTGAGTGACACCTGGCGCAATGTTGCTTTGCTCCAGGCCGCACAACGTGGTGCAAACCCGAACATCAACGCCATGCGATATCAACCCTTGGGCCAGGCCTGAGACGCTGCGAACTGGGCCGCCCATTTTGAACGCAGGTTCGTAAAAGGGCGTTACAATGGCGACAGCCAGCTTGCTCGATTTCATCGCAGAATGAGCTGCTTGAGCAGGCGGCAAACATCCGTCGCAGCAACCGCGCCCCCTTCGGCTTGCAACCCGGGCGCGATTAGCACGGGCCAATCTTCCACCCGCTCCGGCCTGCGCCCGTGCGAGCCTTTCACCAGCGTTGCGTCCAACGGAATCACGTCCATGAGCATTCGGAAGCCGAGTTTCTTTTTCAAGAGGCTGGCGGCAATTTTGAGTTTTGGCGCTTTTAATGTCGGATCAATAAACAATTCCACAGGGTCATAGCCGGGCTTGCGGTGAATATCCACCGTGCGCGCGAAGTCAGGAGCCAGCGCGTCATCCAGCCAATAATAGTAAGTGAACCATGCTTCCGGTGTGGAAATGACCACCAGATCCCCGGAGCGGGGGTGATTGAGGCCCTCGCGCGATTTGCCGGGGCCGTCGAGAATTTCCCCGACTCCAGGCGTCTTTTGCAGCAGAGCCTTCAGCCGTGGAGCAATGGAAGCATTATTGATGTAGATGTGGGCGAGTTGATGATCCGCCACTGCAAAAACATCGCTCGCCCCGGCATCCAGGATTTCCAAACCCAGTTCCTCGCGAACCTTGATCCAGCCTTGCTCACGGAAAATGCGGTTCAGATGAACGGGCTGGTTCACTTCCGTGATCCCATACTCCGAGAGCAGCACGACTTGCACACCCGCTTTATCGAAGTAATCAATGAGATCCCCCACGATCAAATCGATCTCCGCATAATCCTTCCCCACCCGAGGATCGTTCGGGCCGAAGCGTTGCAGGTTGTAGTCCAAGTGCGGCAGGTAAATTAGCGAGAGGGTGGGATGATGCCTTTCCTCGATCCATTTTGCTGACGCTGCAATCCAGCGGGAGACGTCGTCTGCTTTGAACTTCGGGGAATCGCTCCCAGCCGCCGGGCCCCAGAAAGCGGGGAAAGGAAACTCGCCGAGTTCCTTTTTGATTTCGTAGCGGATATCCGCTGGATGCGTGTAGATGTCGAAAACCTTGCGTCCATCCGCGGGGTAAGCCGGGCGCGGGGTGATGGACCAATCCGCGCTCGAGTACATGTTGTACCACCAGAAAAGCTTCGCGCAGGTGAATTTCGGTTCCTGCGCGCGCAGTTCCTCCCAAAGCTTCGGCGCGCCCACGAGCCGGTTGGACTGTTTCCAGAACTGAACCTCGCTCAGCTCGCGATTGTACCAACCGTTGCCGACAATCCCGTGTTGGGCTGGGGAAACACCCGTAAGGTAGGTCGATTGCGCGGTGCAGGTGACCGCAGGCAGGCCAGGGTTGATGCGAGCCAGGGCGGAGCGCTTAAGGAATGCGTTCAGCCTTGGCGTCTCGGGCCCAAGACAGCCCGTCGTCAGCCCAACGACATCAATGATTGCAGTGCGGCGCACGCGGCAGAATTACCCAATGGCCTTCTGCAAGCGAAGCTGTTTCTCAGCGTGGCGTTTTTCCAACTCGTAAATGGCCTCAACCATTTTGTTGAAGTCGATTTCATGCACCTCAAAGCCAATGCCAATGTCCTTGAGCATGGTCACGGTGAGTTGGCCGCCGAGATGCTCGCGGAATTCTTCCAGGCCGCGAATGACAATCAGCGAATTATCGGAATCAACGTGGAGCAGCTCGCTGGCGAACAACTCGTAGCCGAGCGCTTCCAGGAGATTGAGGATGCGATTGGCTGCCGTGGCGCTGAGGAAACCTACCTTGCGTGAATAAATCACATCGAGCGCAATGCCGATGGCGACCGCTTCACCATGGCGAATGCGGTATTCAGAGAGTTGCTCGAGCTTGTGCGCCGCCCAATGGCCGAAATCGAGCGGGCGCGCTGAACCCATTTCAAAAGGATCACCGGAATTGGCGATGTGATTGAGATGCAGCTCCGCGGAGCGGTAGATCAGCCGCTTCATCGGCTCTGGTTGGAACTCGGCCAGCTTGGCTGCATCCCGCTCGATGCGCTCGAAAAATTCACGGTCCCGGATCAAAGCGACCTTCACCGCTTCGACGTAACCGGCGCGCTTATCGCGAGGCGGAAGTGATTCCAGCAGTTTGAAATCGTTGATCACCGCGTAAGGCACCGCAAACGTGCCAATGAAGTTTTTCTTCCCGAAAGCGTTGATGCCGTTCTTCACGCCGACGCCGGAGTCGTCCTGGCTCAAGGTCGTGGTTGGCAAGCGGATCAAGCGCACACCTCGGTGCGCGGTGGCCGCAGCCAGCCCGACCATGTCCAGCAAAGCGCCGCCACCAACGGCAAAGATGTACGAATGGCGGTCGATGTGGTGCTTGTCGATTTGCGATTGGATTTCTGAAACGTGGAAATAGGAATTCTTCGTGCGCTCGCCGCCCTCCATGATCAAGGGGGGGCAGACCAGCGTGACCACGGACTCATGCCGCGCGAAGTAAGTTTCGATTTCTTTGGCTAGGGTTGGCTGGCTCTGCGCCAGTGCTTCATCGATCACGACCAGAGCCTTGTGCTGTGAGCGCTCCTTGTCCTCGGCGATGACGTCACGGATGAGTGTGTTCGCGGGATCGAATGCATTTTCGGTAAAATGCACCTGATGCCGAAAGCTCACGGTGACTGTGCGTTCAATCGAGGTCATGGTTTTGTAATCTGCTCATTTTGACGCTCAATTTCTATTTTTATTTGATGACACTCGCGCCAACGCCTTCCTTACGCGCGACAAGGATTGACCCGGTTCGCGGGTGGCCTTAAATGTTCGCATGAAATCCTGCCTCCGTTGGGGTTGCTTCGCGCTTGCTGCCTTTCTGACTGCTTCCGCATGGGGAGCCGGAAGGCAGTTGACCGGCCAGCATGCCCCGGCCACCACGCCTGCGCTCTCACCTGAGGAAGCACAGAAACGGTTCACGGTTCCCCCGGGCTTTGAAGTTCGTCTCTTCGCCGCTGAGCCGGATGTCGTTAACCCAGTGGCCATGACCTGGGACGAGCGCGGACGGCTTTGGGTCGTGGAGCTTTACGAATATCCGCTCGGCGCGCCGAAAGGGGCCAAGCCGCGGGATCGGGTGAAGATCTATGAGGACACCGATGGCGATGGGCGCGCGGACAAGGTGAAGGTGTTTGCCGATGGGTTGAACCTGGCGACAGGCGTGCTTATCGGTTATGGCGGCGTGTTCGTGGGGCAGGCGCCGCACTTGTTGTTCCTGGAGGACACGAACAAGGACGACGTGGCTGACAAAACCACCATCGTGAAGACGGGCTTTGGGTTGGAAGACCGGCATGAACTTTTGAACAGCTTCACCTGGGGGCCGGACGGTTGGCTGCACATGACGCACGGCGTCTTCACTTTCTCAAATGTTAAGAATCCCGACGACCCGAACGATGATGGCGTCGAAATGACCGCCGCAGTGGCGCGTTATCATCCGCGGACGAAGAAGTTTGAGGTGGTTTCAGAAGGGACGAGCAATCCTTGGGGTGTCGATTATGACCGCGCCGGGAACGCCTTCGTGACCGCATGCGTGATTGACCACATGTTCCACATGGCGCCGGGCGGTTTGTACGTTCGCCAGGCCGGGAATCCTCCGCATCCATTTGCTTACGAGTTGTTGCCATCGATTGTAGATCACAAGCATTTCCGCGCTGCCTACGCGGGCATTCAGGTTTACCAGGCGGATCAATATCCTGAGGAATACCGTGGGATGATCTTCATGGGGAACATCCACGACAGCTCTGTCCACCAGGACAAGCTCACGCCGAATGGCTCCTCGTTTAAGGCTTCGTTCGTCCAGGATTTCGTCCGCGCGAATGATGGCTGGTTCCGCCCGGTCAGCACGCAAGTTGGACCTGATGGCGCGCTCTGGCTGATGGATTGGTACGACAAATATCCCTGCTACCAAAATGCGAACGCGGATCCGGAAGGTGTGGACCGCGAGCGCGGCCGCATTTGGCGTGTGGTTTACACGGGCAACGAAAAGGGCAAAGCGGTTCGTCCCGCCCCTGCTGGTCTGGATATGGCCAAGCTGAGCGTTCCTGAGTTGGTGAAGACGTTGGCGCATCCAAATGTTTGGCATCGCCGCATGGCTCAACGAATCCTGAGCGAGCGCCGGGAGGCATCGGCAAAGGAACCGCTGGTGGCGATGGTCAAGAGCAGCAGCCCGCTCGAGGCGCGTCTGTTCGCACTCTGGACTTTGCATAGCGCGGAGCTTCTGGATTCTTCCATCCTGGATGCGGCCGCAAAGGACAGCGATCCAGCGCTGCGCAATTGGGCAGCGCGTCTGACTGGTGAACGCCGCGACATGTCTGATGCGGCTGCGGAGCGCCTGATGACGTTGGCCGCGGACAAAGATCCCACTGTTCGCCTCGCGGTGGCCACCGCGATTCGCCAATACACTTCCGGTTCGCTTACGGTGAACACGCCGTCTCCAGGCGGCCTGGAAGAGGCGGATGCGATTGCACGGATCGGAGCCGCGCTGATAGCCAGTTCTTCGGATGCAAAGGATCCCGTGATCCCCTTCATGATCTGGCATGCACTGGAGCCGATTGTCGCAGGCAATCATGAGGCTGCTTTAAATTGGTTCCGGGAAAACGGGGAAGATCATCTGCCACTGGCGGGCAAGCTCCTCACGAAAACCATGCGCCGCATTAGCGATGTCGGGGAGCCTGGCTCGCTTGATCCTGTGATCGAGTTTCTCAACGAACTTCCGGCAACCTCCACCGCGTTGGCGATCGCTGCCTTTGACGGGCTGATTGAAGGCCAACGTGGCAAGGTCGTTTCGCCGGGCGCCAGCGCCAGCGCGGCGTTGGCCAAGTTCAGCCGCAGCGCGGACAAAACTCTCGCCGCCAAGGCGCAGCAACTCGGGACCATGTGGGGTGATGCGGCCGCCCTGCAAACCACTTTGGCGACGGTGCGCAACGAATCGGCGGATCCACAACAGAGGGTGGCCGCAATCCAGTCGGTGAAACAACAGAAGGTGGACGCCGTTCGCGACGCCCTTGTTGGCGCCCTCAAGCAAGGCACGCCTGAGCCGGTGGCTCTGGAAGCTATTCGCGCCTTGAGCGAAGTGGGCGGGGACAACATCGGGGATCGGGTGATTGAACGGTGGACGAGCCTCGCTCCCGGCGTGAAGGCCGCCGCCGCCAGCATGCTCGCCTCGCGGGGGCAGTGGACGCGCTCCCTTCTTGCCGCAGTGGAAAAGCAAAGCATCAAACCGAGTGAAATCCCGACCCCTGTGATTCGCTCGCTGACACAATCCCGTGACGTGAACACTCGGGAGCGGGCGATACGCTCGATTGGGCGATTCCGCGATCCTTCGCAGGACAAGCTCGCGCTCATTGAGGAAAAGAAGCGGATGATCCTGAGCGGCAAACCTGTTGATTTCAACGCCGGGAAGGAGATTGCCCAACGCACCTGCTTCAATTGCCATAAGCTGCATGGCGAGGGCGCTGAGGTGGGGCCGGATCTTACGGGGGTGGGCCGTTCCAGTCTGGATGCCTTGCTGGCAAATGTCATCGATCCAAACCAAATCATCGGCCGCGGTTATGAAGCGGTTGAAGTGGAGACCAAAGACGGGCGCAGCGTCAGCGGCCGCATCGTTGAAGACAACGAAGCCCGCGTGAAGCTCCTGAGCGCAGGGCCAAAAGAGGAGGTTGTTGCCCGCAATAACATTGAGTCGATGCGGGTGAGTGATTTCTCGGTCATGCCTGAAGGCTTGGAGCAAATGCCGGATGACGATTTCCGCAACCTGATCTGGTTCATCCTGAACCCGCCTCAGGACAAAAAGCCAATTGAGGTGCAGATGCAGGATAAGAAGCTCGTGGTCCGCTCAAACCTGCCGGAGGGGAACGGAATGGCTGATTTGCTGACATATCAAATGAACCCTGAGTTCCGCGGGTATCTGCATCCGGTGAAGGATCCGACCGGCAAGACGGTTGTCACCGAAGACAAGCCGGCGGACCACATCTGGCAACACGGCATCTTCACAGGCCTGCATAAGGTCAATGGGATCGACTTTTGGACTGAGAAGGAAGGCAAACAGCGGTTCGTGCGCATCAGCAACATTACGCAGGAGCAGGATCATGCTGGTTGGGTGGCTTTGAACGAATGGGTCGCGCCGAACGGCAAGGTTCTCCTCGAAGAAGAGCAGGGGATCACGATCCACCAGCCCACCACCCCTTATTACTACATGATCGACTTCGCGTGGACGCTGCGCGCCAAGGCCGAGAAGGTCACGATTGGTCGTTACGATTACGGCGGTCTCGCTGTGCGCATGGCTTATAACAAAACCCACACGCACTTGAACTCGAACGGTGAGCGCGCCAAGGAGACATACGATAAGCGCGCCAAGTGGCTGAACGTGGCTCGGGCGTTTGATGCGGACACTTACGGGATTGTCGTCCTCGATCATCCGAGCAACCCAGGCCATCCAGCTCAGTGGCGGGTGGATGACTTCGGATTCATAAATCCAAGCCCGTCCAAGCAAGGGGACTGGACCATTGAACCGAATCAATCGAAGACGTTCCGCTATCGCCTCTTCGTGCATGTGGGCGAAGGGGAGGCGCAATATTTGGATCCCGCGTGGGATGAATTTGCAAAGCTCAAGTTCGACACGGTAGCCGCGCTGCCTTCTGATGGTGAATCCGTGGCGCTCTGGAACCCGGAGTGGCGCGTGATCGCGGCGGAGTTTGAGGGCACGCCTCGAAAGTTGCCGGAGTATCATGGCCGCCGGAACGTCCTTATGACTCATCCGCAGGATCTCGTTAAAGGCGCGCGTCTGCAGCGCAAAATTGAAGTCCCCAAAGACAAGATGACCACTTTGACGTTGAGCGCGGCCGCTCACGATCAAGGCGATTGGGAGCTTCGTGTTTACGCCGATGACGAGCTGCTGTTGAAGCAGGCGATTGATCGCAAGGGTGAGCGTTGGAAGAACGTGACGGTGGACCTCTCGCGCTTTGCCGGGAAGACCATCAATGTGATTGCGGGCAACTTTGCTTCCGATTGGAGCTACGAGTTCGGTTACTGGGCGGACATCAAGGTGGAGAGCAAACCGCTCCAACAACGCGCGGCCAAATAGCGGATGCCAGCTCCAGTCACGGAAATTATCAACACAGGAACCGAGCTGATGCTCGGTTCCATCCTCAACTCGCACCAGCAATGGCTCTGCCGGGAGTTGACTCAAGTAGGCTTCCTGGTGTCGCGACAGACCGCTGTTCCGGATGCGGGGGCGGACATTCGCCAGGCAGTCAGCGAAGCGTTGCAGCGGTCGGACCTGATCATCACCACTGGCGGCCTGGGGCCGACCTCTGATGATCGCACCCGCGAGTTGATCGCTGATTTGCTGGGGCGAAAGTTGATGGAGAACGCGCAAGCGCGCTCAAACATTGAGCAGTTCTTTGCAGTGCGCGCGAAGCCCGCGCCGAGATCCACATTTGTGCAGGCGCTTGCTCCCGAAGGCGCGGTGGTATTGCAGAACGCCCACGGCACCGCTCCGGGTCTGGCGATTCAGGTGCTGCCGCCCCAAAGCAGCCGACCGCAAGGCAGTTGGCTCATTATGCTGCCGGGGCCGCCGCGCGAACTGCATCCCATGTTCCGGAACCAAGTCGTCCCGCTGCTTCGCCGCCAGTTTCCGGATGCACCGCCGTTCACTTGCTCGGTGCTGCGGACCACCGGCCTCGGCGAATCGTATCTGGAGGAGATGGTCGCGCCGCAACTGGAGTTGTTTGTCGCGCGTGGGCTGGAGGTCGGATATTGCGCCCGCGTTGGTGAAGTCGAATTGCGGCTCTCCTCAAGCGTTCCGGGCGGCTCTGAACTTGTGCAGGAAGCGGAAGCTGTCGCCCGCCAGGTTCTGGGCGATTGGATTTACGCCACCGGGGACGACTCACTGGAAACATCCCTCGTTCGGCTGCTCACCGCGCGCGAATGGACGCTGGCGTTGGCGGAATCCTGCACCGGGGGATACATCGCCAACAAAATCACAAATGTCCCCGGAGCTTCCGCGGTGTTCCTCAGCGGCGTTGTTTCCTACGCCAATGAAGCAAAGCAGAAGTTCCTGGGCGTCAGCCACGCGACCCTTGAAACCCACGGCGCAGTAAGCCGCGCCACGGCCGAAGAAATGGCGCGGGGCATTCGCGAGCGCACTGGCGCCGATTTCGCCGCCGCCGTCAGCGGCATCGCGGGGCCATCCGGCGGCACTGAAGAGAAGCCGGTTGGGACCGTCTTCATTGGCATTGCCTCCGGTGAAGACGTCGTGGTCCATCACCGGACGAATCGTTACGACCGCGAAACATTTAAGTTTGTCACCGCCCAACAAACCATGGAGATGCTCCGTCGTGCGGTGCTGAAAAGAAAAGAGGCGAGCGCCTAAGCAACTCGCCTCTCGATTTCCGGGTTTTCGAAAGTTTTATTTACGCGGCATTGTCGCCGATCGCTTCAACAGGGCAGCCTTCCTTGGCTTCTTTGCAGAGAGCTTCTTCCTCAGGGGTGGTCGGCTGTTTGTACACGAACGAATAACCGCTATCATTCTGGCGGGTGAAATTGGCCGGGGCCGTTTCGCGGCACAGGTCGCAATCGATGCACTGATTATCGACGTAGTAACGTCCAGTGACGTTGTCGGGGTAACGGTTCGCAATGTCTGCCATATTCTGAAAATGGTCGGAGATAATTGCGAAGCGCTCGCCTAAATAGCAAGCGCTTATTCGAGGCGCTCCGCTGTGTTTAACGGGCCTTGGCCTCGGGCGCGGCCTTGGCGGCAGCTTGCGCGGTCCGTCTTGGCGGTTCGAGGTAACGAAATGCGTTGCTTGGATTGTCGTTGTCGTAGGCGTAAGCGTCCCGATTGCGCAGGAAGAACTTCACTTCCTCGATGGGGATCGCGAAGCCGAGCCCCTCGCCAAAGGTGATCTTCATGTTCGTGACCCCAACCACCTCCCCGCGAAGGTTAAAGAGCGGCCCGCCGCTGTTGCCTGGGTTAATCTGGGCGGTGGTTTGAAGGTAAAGCTCGCCCTGCATCTGGCGGGTTTTCGTGCTGAGGATGCCTTCGGTCACGGTGCGCTCCAGCCCGAGCGGGCTGCCAATTGCAAACACGCGCTCACCAACCCCAAGCGATTCGGCATCGCCCAATGGCGCCGTGCGGAACTTCGGGGCTCCGTCGTCCTCAACCTTGAGCAAGGCCAGGTCCACATACTTATTCATCGCCACAATGCGCACCTGCTTGTAACTACGCCGGTCGAGCTGACCGTTCTTTTGGTGATAAACCTCGATGGAGATCTGCGTCTCACCCTCAATGACGTGGAAGTTGGTAATCAAATACCCTTCGTCATTAACGAAAAATCCGGATCCCAGGCCACCAGGAGTCCGAACCTGCACAACGCTTTCCCCGAGCTGCTCCACAAGCTCTTTCACGCTCTTCTCCTGCAAGGCCATGTTGCCGGATTCGTAGAACGTAGGCGTGCCCAGTGTTTTGGCCGTCGCCACAGTAGGCGTGGCCTCTGGGATAAGGGCGGCCTTTTTGCTGAGGGGCTTTGCAGATGCTTGTGTCACCGTTGCCGCGGACGCTTCCTCGCCAGTGGTGATCTTGGTAATCTGCTGGCGAGGAATGACCAGGACAGTGTAACCGATGTCGACCGCCACCTGGTCCTTCTTCTGGGTCAAGATTTTGCCGGTGACGCTGGCGTTATCCCGGAGCTGGATCACGTCTGCGGAAGCTGTTGTGAATAAGCTGGTTGCCAGCGCGAGCGCAATCTTGGAACGGGCGGAAACTGACATGGTGGCGATAGTAGCGCCTGCGCGGCCGCCGCACAACGCGAGTTTTGGAGCGTTTCCCCACCGCAAACTCAGGCTGTTCACCTATAAAATGCGCTCACTTCGTGGCGTATATAAAAGGCGTAAAGCGTGCCTGGGCTTCCGCAAGGTAGCCCGACACGAACTTAGCCAGACCGGAAGGCTGGCGAACTAGAAAAGGCGCGGTCGGGGCACATAGGGCGACCCGCCTTTTCGTTTGTACCCCTGCAACTTGGAATTTGAGTCTCTGCCCTGATGTGCTACGGTGTGGGCCTTGCTGGCTGGCCGCACGTTTACAGAGCAACCTCTGGTTGCCCTGCGCTTGTAGCCGCAACCTTTAGGTTGCGTCCTTGCGGCTGATCCAGCTTTCAGCTCGTATCGCAATAACGCATGGCAGTTAAAGACACCACGCTTACGCCCGCCCAAATGGCTGGCCAGCTCGACGCTCCAGCTCAAAAGCTGAAGGTCTCCGGTGACGTTCGCCTGCTCACCCGTGTCGGTCTTCTCGTGTTATTCCTGCTCGGGCTGATCCTCCTTTACGGCCCGAAGGCGACCAACGGCTTCCTGTTTGCGACGACCATTGGCGTGTGTGGTTTGGCTATGTGGCTCGGGCCGCTCGCGCTCATACCACCCGCGCCGATCGGGCGCCAACTCGTGGATCCTCTCACACTCCTTTCCACGGCGACGATTTACTACGTCCTGAAAGGAATCCCCATCGCCTGGGGCGAGCCGTCCCGAATCACCGCGCAGTTCACCGGGTTTGAATTGGAGCGGTCTTACTTGAAGGTCTTGCTTCTGGTCGGCGTCGGGCTGGCCTGTTTGTTCATCGGCTACCGGTTCGGCATCACGCTGAAGCAGCCGCAAGGCGGTCAGCAAAAGCCCACTCCAGCCCAGCCTCGGGTGTTCATGTTTGCGGCGCTCACGATCCTGAGTCTTATTTCCCTGGTCGGCGTGCTCCGGACGCTCGATTTCGATGTCCTCGCTTTGATCAAGGATCCGTTTAAGCGCACCTACCTGAGCGAAAGCGGGGTAGAAACAGGGTTCGGCGGTGTGTTCTTCGCTTTGCTCGAAATTTTCGGCGTGCTGATTGTGGCTGGGCTCTCCTGCGCGCGCCCGCGCTCAACGAAAGCGATTCTCTTCTGGGTCGGCGCTGGCGCGCTGGTGCTGGGCGTTTACTTCCTTTTAAAGTCCCGCGCGCAGTTCCTGGGTGTGGTGATCGCGTGCATGTTCGTCGTTCACTACAAAATCCGGCGCATTAACTTTAAGCTGATGACCGCGTTCCTCGTCGGCGCGATTCTTTATGCCTACACCGTTTCTGAATGGCGATATGTCTCCGGTATGTCGCCGGAAGCCGATCTGGGCACTCGTGTGGCCGGGCTTGCTGAGAACGTCTCCTTCGAAGACTTCGGCGATTTCATCCTTGGCAGCGATTTGTCGGACATTCACACCTTCGTGCTCATTGAGAACACCTATGGCGTTCTGACGGAATACCATTATGGCGGCACGTTGCTCCGCATCGTAACTCAGCTGATTCCACGAGCTTTTTGGCCGGATAAGCCGTACGACCTTGGCGTTGAGTTGGAGCAACTCTGGCGTCCCGGCAGCGCCTCCGGTATTCCACCGGGGTTATTCGGCGAAATGTACATGAACTTCGGCAGCATCGGTGTGGTTTTTGGCTCGTTGCTTTGCGGCCTGCTCGCCGCTCTCTTGTTCCGAAAGCTCGTGTTGAGCGGCTCCCACATTGGCCTCGTGATTTACGCTGTGATTCTCCCCCGCATTTTGTTGGCTCCATCCGCCACGCTGGCCAACGGCATCTTCTTCGCTGTTTTGCTCGTGGCCGGTGTGTTGGCCCTTCTGCGACCGCAGCGCGCCACGACATGAGTCTTGCCTATAAGCTTTACTACACCGCATGGCGCGGCAGTCTGCGCTTGCTGGATCACCTTTCAACCTTCGCGCACCGAGGCAAGTTCCGCTTCGGCCGAAACATTCGTGTGGGCGCGGGCGCATACCTCCAGGCGGACTGCCGGATCGAGACCGGCGCCGATTGCCATTTTGGCCGTGGCGTCACCGTCTTTTCCGAACTGAAGAATGGCGCGCTCACTTTGGGTGAAGGTGTGCAGATTTCGGACGGTGTGCGCCTTGATGCCACCGGCGGGCTTGTAATCGGCGCGGGGTCGCTGATTTCCCAGGACGCCGCGGTTTACACCCACGTCCACAACAACGGCCCGCATGAGACACCCACCCCAATGGGCGTCGTCATTGGGGCAAATGTTTGGATTGGCGCGAGGGCATTAATCCTTCCGCAGGTGAAAAGCATTGGGGACGGCGCCGTGATTGGCGCTGGCGCAGTCGTGACAAAGCCCGTTGCCTCGCACGCGGTGGTCGCGGGTAATCCCGCACGGCAATTGGGCGCGCCTAAGATTCTGGCGCAGGAAAAAGTCTCCGGTTGATCCCGCGCTCCGTCAAATTACTGATCGGAATGATCATGGGGCAGGGGGGCGCGTTTCTCCTGCTGCCGCTGCTCAGTAATCACTACAGCCCGGAAGTCATTGGCGAAGCCTCCTTTATCCTCACCGCCGCGACGGCTTCCGCGATCCTCCTTTCACTCCAGTTCGACCAGGCGGTAGTTGTCGCTCCCGAACCGGCGGTGAGCAAAGTCCTCACTTTCTCTCTCGTTTGGAGCGCGGGTTTAAGCCTGCTTGCAGGGATAGTTCTTCTGCTCCTTGACCCTATAATTTCAAGACCGACATCGCTCTATGCTCTTGGCATCGGACTCGCCTTCTCCACAGCCTGGTTCAACCTGCTGCAAGGCCTGTTCATGCGTGAAAACCGAGTCGGGCCCGTCAGCCTGTCGCGGGTAGTTTTCTACGCGGGAGCGCCACTCGCGCAAATTCTTCTCGCCCGTCCAGGGCAAGGTTCCGCGCTCCTTTTCCTCGAAGCCCAGCTTGGCGCCTCAGTCACTGCAATTGTGATTCTTCTGCTCGTCCATCGTCCGCCGCTCGCACGGATCGGCGGCCTTGCGGGCTTGCGCGCCACCTGGGCCGAATTCCGCGATTACGCGCTGTTCCAGGCCCCGGCTATTTTTATAAACAACCTGTCGCACCAAACTCCAATCTTCATTCTGAGCATCCTCTTTGGGCCTGAAGCGAGCGGCCTATACTTCCTCGCGTTCCGTTTGGTTTCAGCGCCAACGATGCTCGTTTCGCAAGCATTCGGCCAGGTGCTCTTCCGGGATTTCGCGGAAGAATCGCGCAAGCCCAATCCCAACTACCTGCGCCTCGTCAGCATGCTTCGAGCAATGCTCCGCCTGGGTCCAATTGCCGCCGCTGGAGGTTGCCTCACGTTAACTTTCGTCCTCCCCTTGTTCCTCGAGCCCAAATGGGATCCCGTCGCTTTCTACGTCGTCGCTCTCATTCCAAGCGTCGGCATGACCATGGTGACTTCTCCCGTCAGCCCTCTAGTCAACTTGCGCGGGCGTCAGGACGCTTCGCTTCGCTATAACATTCTGCTGCTGATCGGTCGTGCCATCGCCTTGATTTGTGGGGCTCCGTTTGGGCCGCTCGGTTCCATGACCGCTTACGCTCTCTTTTCCGCCGTAGCCCTCGGCCACTTTCTCCTGTTTATCCATGGTTTGTTCAGCGATGAGCGCAGCCGTTTTCGCCGCATGATCACTGTGGAACTAGGCTCAACCCTCCTGATGCTTCTTGCCTTCTACCTCGGGCAGAAATCGCCTGCTCCGCAGGTCGCCACCGGAGCAATCG
>DASPKX010000110.1:0-67727 GCA_035627835.1 Candidatus Methylomirabilota bacterium | reverse complement strand
CCACGTTCTGAACCGGCTCGTTGCCGGGCAACTCCTGCGCATCCAACAGAACCACATTGAGGGAACTAAGGAGCTGGGCCCAAGCACTTACACGTTGAGCACCGTATGCCATACCCTAAGCACACCATGCCTAACCTCTGGCATACAGAACCCAAGGTTGAGCAAACGACGTAAATTCGAAAAATGCTCAGTTATAGAAGAATCTCCTGAAGAATCTCCTGAAGAATCTTTTGAACACGAGGTTGAGCCTCCTGCCGGCTTTCCCAAGACTGAGGCTCAGGCAATCGCGTGGGCGATGGGCGCACACCCGGACGCGTTTGTGATCGAGACCTGGCACAAGGCAAACTCACGCGGAGGCCGGGATGCGAAGGAGGTGCCCATTCGAAATTGGCGATCCTACCTAGCGATCGAGGCCAAATACCAAAAAGACCGCGAGGCACGCCAGACGACTTCGAACGGACGAAACTTTGGAATCGCCGCAGCTACAGCCGCAGACCCGGGCCGGAAGTATGCGGAGGCCGCCGCGAGAGATAACCAACGACTCAGCGCAATCACTGAAGACATAGCCCGGAGACTAACCCCATGAGACCCGCACCCTCACCCAACCTATTCGCCCTGCTCCTGATCTGGGCAGACGAAGACACCTTCCAAGCCTATCGCTGCGAGGCCGCGCGCTTATTGGCGACCGCGAGCGTAATTTTTTGACACACCCATGCGACACAACCGAGAAGACAAACCACCCGACGAAGTCAACACGCTCATGGCGGTTGACCGCAGCCTATACGAGCAGCCCGATTTCCCTTGGGCCGACCTGGAGCGCCGCCTGGGTGAGTTGCCCGAAATGAGCGACCACACGCGCGAGCAGCTCGCAGAAGCCTTTGGGAAGCTCTGGCGTTGGACCTTCGACGTGAACCTCGACCACGGCAACAGCGTTGAATTCATCGGACGCCGGACCATCGCCCTGGCCTACGTCCTGAGCCCCGCAATTTTCGGGTCAAACACGTCGCTGCGAAAGCTGTCGGAGCGGCTGGGGTATACCCAGCCAATGACGCTGAGCAGCGCAGCAAGTGCCGCAGCAAAGGCCTTTCGCATCAGCAACTACGCCCAAAGGCTGCACACCTCTAAATTCCCAGAGGGGAAGGCTAGGCCATGAAGCGCAAGCGAAGCGGGTGGAACCTCGTTGCGGCGCTTCAATCTCAGCTGCGGCGGCAGACACCCCCCCTCCCCCGTCGTAAGGAATCTTTTCTTTCGGGGGGTGCCAGAGCAGGGGCCGCAGCAGGCCTAAACCCATACGCCCGAAGGCAATTTTCGACTGTCCCATGAATTTCGCACCATGAACACCTCAAACACCGAACCTCTGCTTGTCGCGCCGGACACCCTCCCAGCGCACCCCAAACGCATCAGGCGCCACGCGCAGAACTTGGAGCTTGTCCTTGAGTCTGTGCGGCAATTCGGATGGAAGCCGAGGCCTGTCATTGTGTCCGATCGAACCGGGTTTGTTGTGGACGGGCACTTGCGCGTCGAAGCAGCGAAACGCTTGGGCCGAGACGTTCCAGTTGTTCGTCGCTCGTTCCATTGCGAACACGAAGAGGAGGCGTTTTTGCTTCGATCGTACTACGAAGGGCTAAGCTGATGCGCCACCGAAAAATCGATGCTGACATTTCCGAGCTCAGGCTTCTGGAAATCGCCGACAGTCCGCCGCAAGTCGATACGACCGACCTGCTCGAGGATCTGCTTCTCGACGCGGGCGTGGCGCCTTCGAAGGTGCCCGCCATGGTCGAACGTCTGGAAACCGTGCTCGATGACATGGCCCTTCGAGAGGCAGGCCTGCTTGTCGCTGCAATTGCTGCGCGCCTGGAGGGTTGCACGGCAGCTGTGGCGCTTCGCCGTGTGCTCGTTGGTGATCACGGAGAAAGCCTAGAGGAAGCAGCACAGCGCGCCGGTGTGGCCAAGCAATCGTTGCACGAAATGCAGCGCAAGATCGCAGCTCGAGTTCTGCCTACCTGACGGCGGGCACCTAAGTATGGACATCGAGAAGTTCTTTTCGGATATCACCCGACTCGAAGACGCACGAGCAAATGCCGCGCAGAGCACGGAACGAAAGGCCGTTTACGAAGCACCCAGGCCGAGTGCGCCCCCGTCACTGCCAACGAGTAAGCGCTTCTTTGAGGCCGTCGCCCAAGAAACAAAAAGCCCACTGCTTACAAAGGCTGAACTCGCTGCCATGAAAGTCTTTCAGACGCGGTATGACAAAGCGATGCGTGACCTAGAGGCCTGCACCATGGAGAGCGCCCATGCCAAGTATAAGGCCCAAGTGCCGCGCCTACGCGAGCAAGTGTTGGCAGGCGAATCCATCAAGGAGGCCGAAGCCTGGTCACTGGCCGATTACCAGGAGGAAGCACGGGTTAAACGGCGCGCGGCAAAGGAAGCACTAAGGCAAATTTCGCGCGAAGCCGCCGAGTTTCTGCGCCCGGTTTTTGATCGCATCTCAAGTCAATTGGCTGCGCTCGCAGCTGAGGAGTCAAAAGCCGAACGTGCCCGCGCTGCTCGTTTTGACGTGCTAGCCGCCGACTCCGTGCTAACTCATACGCTTCGCGGCGCCGCCTACTACCTGCCGAAGCGGCTCGATATCCTTGGATCGTGGACCGACCCCCGGTTGTTTCTCACGGGACTCGCCGACTTCTGAACGCCTGCGCTATGACAGACTTGCTTATGGAACACGAAATCGAACAGCTCGAAGCAAAGATCGAGGCAACCCGGCGAGAAATCGCCGCTGACTCCACGCGGATCGCTGCCGCAGAACAGCTGCGGGAAACTTTGCTCGCAGAGCAAACGCGGTTAAACGCTCAGATCGCCACGCTAGAATCGGAGGTTGAACAGGCCAGAGTCAGAGCAGACAAAGCCGTGGCCGCCCGGCTTGTTGAGCACGGTATAAGGACCGACCGGGGGATACTGGCATGAGCAAAGCTGAGCAGCGAAATGCCGTCCTTCATGCCCTTCGCGAGGTATGCGCCCTTGAGGAGCAGTTTTACGGCTTGCGCCTGCCGGTTCGCCCGGAGCTCAGTGGCAATGCAGTCGCGGACGCTGCCGCGCTGCAAATTCACAGCCTGAAGCTTCAGAAGGAAATCATCAACTCTCAACCCCTCCTGGCACGTGAACCCAACATCTGTCTTGCTTGACCAAGCCGAATTAGCGGAACGCAATGACGGGCTCCTTGGAGACATCGCCGCCGCAGAGGCCGAGCTCAGGAAACGCGGGCTACAAGTCCCAACGCGTCCAACCGTTCCGACGTTTACCGATGTTGGCATAAGTGGGAAAGCAATCCCAGGAGTTGACATCGTTCACTACAACGAACTGCTGCAAGCGCATAGCCTAAGCCTTCGAGCCAAAGCCTCAGACCACAGCGGTGTGCGCTTAATGCCACTGCCCGGAGATCCAAACAAACCTCCAATCCAAACCATGTCAAACAAACCGCCATCGAACGCCCCAACACCTGGAATGCTCCCACTCAGCACACGGTATAAAGAGCTCGCGAAGAGCGACCCCGTGCAAGCGAGTTATTTCTTTCGGGACAACAAGGCGGGGCTTATTGCAGAAGCGACAGCTCTCGCGGCTGGCGTCCGGCAAGAGGAAGCGCGCCTACTAGCCGAAAAGGCTAAAGGGGGAGCACTCTGCCAGCAGTTCCGAGAGCTTCAAGCGTCAGACCCAGGAGAAGCTACCCGCTTCTACCGAGAGAACAAAGCGCGGCTGCTTCGCGGTGAATAATTTTCGGTCTGCTGTGACCCATAGGCTTGCCCGCCCCTCTCGTTCCTTCCATCGGTAGTGGAAAAACTCTCAAGGGGGCGGGCAAACATTTTCGATGAATACCCAACATCCACAGGAGGCAACAAATGGCTAACGCAGTCGATTTTCTGATCCGCTTGACGATGAATTCGAGCGGGGTCAAGCGCGGTGCTGATGCTGCTGCCGCTGAAATCCAGAGGGTTTCTCGGGCCGCGCTCAACATGGCTGCGGGTTTCGTTGGCGTGAACGCGATGACGGGTTTATCCCACAACCTAATGGACCTGGCGGGGAGAATGGTCGACCTGTCCGCCGCGACAGGGATTTCGACCGACAAGCTCCAGGCGTGGGAGTACGCCGCGAAACAGTCAGGCAGCAGCGTCGAGGCAGTGGCCAAAGGCCTAAAGGACATTCAGCTTTCAATGGTCGCGGCTGTGGGTGGGAACGAGAAGGAACTCGACGCTTTCGCGCGCATGGGCGTCTCGCTCCAGGACCTCAAGACCAAACGCCCCGAAGACATCTTTGAGCAAGTTGCCCGGCACATCGGGAACGCGGGCCAGAATGCCCAGGTGACCGCCGATGCTGTGGCGCTGCTCGGTAAATCCTCGCAGGAGCTGATGCCAGCACTCACGCAAGGCTTCCAGGACGCGGCGGAATCCGCCGCTTCGTTGGGCCTCGTCATCGAGAACGACGTGCTCAAGCGGATCGATTCCGTAGGGGACCACTTGGAAACGATGGGCGGGCAAATTAAAGCGGGGTTCGCGGTCTGGTTGGACTGGATGGTGCGGCGGTTCAACGAACTCCGGAGCATTGTCGCTTACGGCGCCGCTTGGCTCGGAACAGCTGTTGGCGATCCGGCAAACCCGAAGATCGGCGACCTCGCGCACGAGGCAGGCAAAGCTGCCGCAATGCGCGTGTTCGACGACGAAGCGGCAGTTGATGCGCGCGGGCGCGGGACGGGCGCAAGCAGCCTGAACGCCGCGACTGTAGCGGGCAAAGTTGCAGCCGAGGTTAGCAAGCAAGTGTTGGCCGTGACGCAGGTGCGCAGCAGTGTGCCAGCCGATCAGTTCACGCGGATGGGAATTTTCCTCGGTGGCTTTGATCAAACCCGGATCACCCAAGAGCGCCAGCTGATGACCCTCAAGCGCATCGAGAGTGAGATCAGCGGGCTCCGATTGGACCTAACACGGGAAAAACCAACCCCTCGCTATTGATGAGCAGTTCCAAAAGCATCATGGCCTTGCTTGGGGCCGCGCGCGCTGCCTGGCGCACGCTCAGAGACTTTGCCGGGGTGTCTATCGCGCTCGGCCGACTGCCGAAGCCCAGACGCCGCGCAATCCGGAAAGCTGTCGCGCTGGTTAACGCGCGCCGCCCGGTGACTGCTGACTTGGAAAAGCTGGAGAAGGTGAAACGCAATGCGACCGTTTGCTAAATCCCTGCCACCAAAAGCCCGCGGCTATCTGCTGCCTGTCGTGCTGCTCTTCCACGCCTTCGTTCTCGTGCTGGCGGTTGCCTGCTTCGCGTTGTCTGCCGTAGGCCTTACATCCTGGCTGGCCCTGCCGGTCGTCGCCTACGCCTCAGGCGTGTTGTTCGCCCTGGCCGCGCTGCTGCGCGGTGCTGTCCGCGTCTTCCGGCAAAGCCTAAACGGCTGATTTCCTCCGCTCACGATGGCGGAGGCCTATCTATCGAAGAATGGGTTGTTAACGTCTCCCTTGTACTTGCTGCGGCCTTTCTTGGACATCATCTCTAATTCTTCTGCAGGCACTACCAGGTTTCTTGAGACGAACTCGTAAGGCACCTCCACAAGTTCCCCAGTCAAGTCGCAGCGATAGATCAAGGTGGCTTTGCCCTTGCTGGCGAAGGGTTCCTTGGAGTGGATGAAGCGACACCGCGCTAGTATCCTCTCGGAATCCCATTTACTTAGTGAGAACGGCCCATCCAACCCGCCACCCTCCCTCGGAAGCCAGTATGCCGACCAATTTGCCACCAACACCCGTGCGGTCTTCTGAAGCTTCTCGAGCTCCTCAACCTTCTCGCGTAACAGTCTGTTCTCGGCTGCCAATGAGCCGTTCGCCTCGCTTAACGCGAAAAGTTGAGATTGCAGCTCAAGCACATCGTTTAGGGCTTCTGCTTTGCCAGTCCCTCGAACAACCGAGATCAATCCTTTCAGGAGCGCCGATGCGCTTGAGGCAGTCTGAAGCGCAACCGTAGTAGCCGTGAGCGGGTCCATAATGGGGACGCTAACTTTTCGCGCGGACTCAGCAATAAAAAAGCCGGGCGTTCTGGCATGGATACCAGAGGGAGCGGGAAGGATTTTCGTTGATCCGTTGCATTGCCCGGCGTTAAGAGGGTTCAGATATGGCCGAGACCTGGACTCTAGAGCGAATTCAAGCGCTGGTTGATGCGAAGGTAGAGGAAAGCACATCGTTGGAGTACAAGTCACATCGCGCACTTGGACCGAGCCCGAGCAGCAAGGATGAGCTCGTTAAGGATGTCACTGCGATGGCGAATGCCGCAGGCGGCTCAATCATCTACGGGGTGGAGGAGGATCCGGAAAAACGGCATCTCCCTGGGAAGATTATTCCAGCCCAACGCAGCGTAATCAGCAAAGAATGGATCGAAAGCGTGTTAGCCTCAGTCTCGCCGAAGCTTGATGGCCTTTCGATAACACCTATCACATATCAGGACGATGAACATGCGTTATACGTTGTCACAGTCCAACAGAGCGTAAGAGCGCATCAGGCCAAGGATCTGAAGTACTACAAACGGCGTAACTTCCGGGTTGATCCGATGGAAGATTACGAGATCAGAGACATTAATGCGAGGGGTGACCATCCGATCGTCACCGTCCAGTTCGAACTGGAGGTTAAAACACGAGAGATCGAGGGCTACGAACATGACGTAATCGGCCTCGCCTACATTATGTCAAACGAGGGACGAAAGCTTGCAAAGTACGTGATGCTCCACATGCACTTACCTTTCGCGGCAATGAGTGAAACCTTGGTAGCAAACTACGACGTCCGGACGGTAGGGGGGAAAAGAATTTACGACATCGTTGCTCGCAATAAACCGCCCGCCCCCGAGGCCCAATTTACCCCGATCCTTCCGAATTCGCTCATTCGTTTTCCCGCACTTCCAATCAAATCACTCATGGCATTAAAAGCAGCGGACGAACTAACAGCAATCATCCAAGCCGACAACGCACCCGAACGTGCGCGGACATTGAAGTTTTCCGACATACGGCTCTTCGATCGACGCCCCGAAGATCGCAAGGCGCTGCCGCTTCCTCCTGCCGATCTTGACCAAGACACGTTTCTACTCTGACGTGGGGTTCAGGGGCCGCAAAGACGACCCAGCCAGGCGGCTTTAATAAAAAGCCCCTCCTGAGAGGGGCCAGCATTCGGGATTGAAGAGCTCTACCTTCGGCGGCGCTCTGCGGCTTCCGAGATGATCTCTTCGAGCACCTCAGGAATAGGCTTTTTTCGCGCTCTGGCTATGGCTTCCAGGGCCTCGACTGCCCAAAGGGGCAGTTCGTATTGGACAAACACCTTGTTTGTCCCAGCTGTTTGTTTGCTCACGGTTCGACCTACAAAAACTTAACCCGACCCGGAAGGCAGCAACCTTGTCCCCATGGCTATCACCCCATGGGTATCCGAATCGGGTTAAATGTTTTGTTATGATTCGCCACTCGGTTGATTACTCCGAGCTACAAACCGGCGTGTTCCTTTGCTGAGGAACGGCAAAAGAATAGCACACGCCGTCAACCCCTCCCACTCAATACGAGGGCAGCGGGCGAAATCTTTCACTCGGCACCAGGAATTTGCGTGGAGACCACGCCAGCATTACACGTCAACCGTATATTCCGTCTGAGGAATGTTTTTGATACTGTTTTTTGATACTACTGCCCGATTTTGCAGCTAACGAGGGAAACCTGCTGAAACACCGAATCGTGAAAAAGGCCAATGAATCTGGGGAAATGCAACCCGCTGAAACAAGGCGAAACGTGCCGAAACAGGGGGTTTCTAACTTAGAAGGCAGATGCTCTATCCAACTGAGCTACGAGCGCGACCTTTGGGTATGGGATTTTACGAATAGCTTCCCCAAAGGTCAAAAAATACTCGCCTGCCTTGTTTAAGATCGGTGAAGCGTCGCTCGCGCATCGACCGAAGGCCCGCCATCAGGCCTGCGGCTATCCAGGCCACCTCGGCGGTGAGGGGCCTTACTTCTTTAACTGTTTGCGCACATCTGCCACTAACGGGCCTGCCTTTTTCACAGCGTCGCGCAATTCGTCGGCCGTAACCCCCAGCTTCTTGGACCAGTCACGCAACTCATGCTCTTGGTTCACGTTGATGCGAATGTCGTCCTGTTTTCCGGTTTTTAATTTGTCGTCTGGCATTCAGTGGCCTTTCTTGTGTTCGTAAAAGTCGGAAGGCCCGCCTACGGAGGCGAGCCTATCCATTGCGCCCATGCCTCGTTGCAAGGCCGAGAGGGCGCGTCTCAGACAGCAGCAGTTTGCGATTTGTGCGAAAGCTAACCGCTCTATCCACTCGACCTAATACCTAAGTAGGCGTGTGTAGGCCTATCAGGGAGACCCTGAAAGCAGTAGCTTGATAGTCACGGATTAGAGGCATTTACCCAACGGTTGCTACTTTCGACCGGAGCCGATTTTGAACGCGCTGCCGACGCCTTAGACCAACCAGAGCAGGCTCCAGAAGCTGAAGCTGGCTTAAGTGTGCAGCCATTCTCTTGTGTCCAGAGCAGGGGGTAAAATTTTACACAAACGCGCAATCAACTTGTGTGCTCGCCAAGATCCCCAGTCTGCCCCAGAGTCGGATACATCAGCTTGTTTGAGGCAGGTTCCAAAGCACGAGACCATGACTAGTTTCTATGACGAACTCGCCCCGTTTTATCACCTAATCTACTCAGACTGGAATGCGAGTGTTCGGCGTCAGGGCCAGCAATTAGCCGCCATCATAGCTAAGGAGTGGCCTGACACCCAGCGTGTGCTCGACGTCTGCTGTGGTATAGGAACTCAGACCCTCGGGCTGGCAATGCACGGATTGACTGTTCGCGCCTCTGACATCTCCAGCCAGGCGGTGGAACGGGCAAAGTTCGAAGCAAGCAGGTTGAGCGTGGATGTAGAGTTCTCCGTTTGTGACGTGCGCAGGGCGGCTGCTCATCACGGTGGAGGCTTCGGTGTGATTATTGCCTGCGACAACTCCCTTCCCCATTTGCTCACTGACGAGGATTTATTGATCGCTCTAAGGCAGATGGCCGATTGCCTTTGTGAAGGTGGTGGTTGCCTGCTCACCGTGCGAGACTACGAGAAAGAGGAGCGGGGTCTCGGCATAGTGAAGCCGTACGGAACCCGAATCGAGAATGGAAGCCGGTATTTGCTATTCCAAGTTTGGGACTTCGATGGTGATTGCTACGATGTAACCTTCTTCTTCATTGTGGAAAATCTTTCAACTGGCGAGGTGGATGCGCGTGCCATGCGGTCGCGATATTACGCAATATCGACGCGGAGGCTCTGCGAACTCATGGAGGAAGCTGGCTTTGAAAGCGTCAGACGCTTGGATGGCGTCTTCTTTCAACCTGTCCTCATCGGAACCCGGCGAAAAGGAGCCCACTCACGACGTCAGTGAGAGAGCTGCGCATGGGATCCCCCAGCACTGCCCTGCCACGTAATCAGGATCGTCCCGAGCCGATTTTGAACGCGCTGCCAACCCCGAAGACCAGCCAGAGCAAGGTCCAGAAGCTGAAGCTCGCTTTCAGCGCGGCCCCATCTAAAGCCGCTAAAGCCTCCCGCCCTTCCTTTTCCAATTGGGTCTTGGACACCTCACCGGCGGCGATCTTCCTCAACTTAGGCAACTCTTTGCTTTTGAACTCCTGAACTTCAGCATCCGTGACCTTGCTCACTTCCGCCTCGGATGGGCTGTCATTTTCGCTTTCAGACTCGGCAAGCAGTCGCCGAATCGCCGCGTCGTTTGTGGCTCCAACTCCCTCCTTCGCGTAGGCCACGCGGGCAACAGCATAGTCTGCCGCCATCTCATTGACGACGTTGCCGATCACATGACGGGTGGAGAGAAATTGCCCCCCGAGTATCGCGAACAACGCGACTGCTCCAGCGGCAATGCCGAGCTGTGGGCTCACGCCGCGGGCGAGCAAGCGGCCGCACCAGCCCGTGAGCGCACCGACACCCCATGCGACCATCCCGAATTCCCGCATCGTTCCCACCGTGATCCCATACCAAATCAGCATTCCAACCACCCCGCCGATGAGCGCGCCAATGACGCCAGTGATGGTTCCAGGCGCTGCGTTTCGCGCCTTTGCGGCCGCGAGGTTGCCTGGTGGATGACTCAGCGGGACGGGTGCGCTGGGACGGTGCTCTGCCGAGGATTTAGGAATGGGAGGAGCGGCAGCATGCGAAGATGATGTGCTGGACTGAACCCGCACAGGGTGCGCAACCGTGGCAGCAGGTTGCGCAGATTGAAATGGCGGCGCTGGCGCCGCCGTGTGGCCTGCTGCGGCGATGATTGAATTTGCGGCGTCCGTCCCCTCCGCCCCGCACACTGGGCAATTTACTGGCCCAGGCAATCGGCCATTTAACGGTTCAACATCAAATTTATACTTTGAGCCGCACGGGCAAAGGATTTTGATTTCCATAGAGGGAATGGGTTCCGCGCAGAGTAGCAGAGCTTCATCTCCCCACAAGAAGAAGTCTTTCAAGTGTAGAAGTCGTCTCATTAATAACCAGCAAGTGGATTGCGAGGGATTTTGGCCGGAGGCGAGGCGCGACAAAGGAGCATATCCGCATCGATCGGCGACTGAGGAGCAACGAAGCATCCGGACAAAAGACCCGCAAGACGCTGCTTGGGTATGTGTGAGACGGCTTCTAGCTTCTTTGCAACGCTGGAGCCTTTAACTTCTCTTCTACTTCCTGGCGCGTTCCGCTGCCAGATTATGCGCCGATGCCCATTGCGCGATGCTTTGCCGCTGAATCGCGGCAGCCATCATGTCCGGGAAGAGGTCAGGTGTGCAGGCGAATGCGGGTATGTCCAGAGCCGCCAGCGCTGCCGCGTTGTTGTGATCGTAGCTGGGAGCGCCTTCGTCGCTGAGCGCCAGGAGGGCGATTACTTGCACACCCGCCGAGGTCAGCGTCTGGATCCGCTTAATCATCTCCGATGCGTTGCCTCCTTCGAAAAGGTCGCTGATCAACACGAGAATTGTTTCGGCCGGTTGCCGCACAAGCGTTTGGCAATAGGTGATCGCTTGATTGATGTCGGTCCCGCCACCGAGTTGGACGCCAAACAAGACATCCACAGGGTCCGTGAGCTTCTCGGTCAGGTCCACGACTGCGGTGTCGAAAACGACTAGTTTTGTGCTGACAGATGGAAGGCTCGCCAGAACAGCGCTGAATACACCGGAATAGACAACGCTCGCGGCCATCGAACCGCTCTGATCGACGCAGAGAATAATATCGCGCAGGGAAGAGCGCTTGCGACCGAAGCCTACGCGGGTTTCCGGAACGATCGTCTTATACTCGGGTTGATAGTGCTTCAAGTTCGCGCGAATGGTGCGATGCCAATCAATTTCGTTGTGCCTCGGCCGACGAGTGCGGGTGGCCCGGTTAAGGCTGCCGAGCACCGCCTGCCGGGTTGGCTGCTCAAGTTTTCGGCGCAGTTCGTCCACAACCTTTTGCACAACAGCGCGAGCAGTTTCCCGAGTCCTCGCGGGCAGGATATTCCGCAGGGCCAGAAGCTGAGTAACCAAATGGACGTCTGGCTCGACCGTTTGCAGAAGCTCTGGTTCAAACAGCATCTGCTTCAGATCGAGGCGATTCAACGCGTCCTTCTGCATCACCTGAACAACGGAGGTGGGGAAATATTTCCGAATGTCACCGAGCCATCGCGCGACGTTGGGTGAGGAGGAACCGAGGCCAGCGGAGCGCTCACTGTCGTAAAGCGCCTGCAACGCTCGGTCCATTGCCGCGTCATCACCATTGAGCGATTGCAAGCCCACCCCTTCCCCGGCTTCTTTGGCAGCATGGCCCTCGGCAGCCGAGCCTAGCAAAAGGCGCCAGCGGCGGGCGCGCTCGTTCGCATCCGGTGTCATAGCGAAGGGGGCTCCAGGCCGAGTAGTTGAGCCACGAGTGGCAGCGCTTTGTTCGCGCGAGCTTCGTCAAAGAAGCCCTCGCTCTGCACGTTGCTCGTGGGGCTGGCGTTGCCACTGGCCACACGGACGCCGAGCTGCCGGCGCTCACCATGCTGGAAGCTGCTAAAGGTGCGGCGAAGCAATGGCAAGGTGGCGGTGAAATGTTCGCTATTGAGCGAGTTCACCCACTCGTCGAGCACAACCCAAAGAGCCTGGTCATGCAGCAGCAGCAAACCGCTGCTCCTAAGAAAACCGTCCACCCAGGCCGCAGCCTGTGCAGGCGCGGTCGCCAGAGACAAGGCGCGGCTCAACCGCCGCGCGGCATCGCTCCCTTGGAGTTGCTTGCCATCCAGCAACAACCTCACAGCTCGCCCTGCAATCAAACCATGTTGGTTTTGCCCATCAGCCAACTGAAGCAACACAGCATTCCATGCGGTTGAGTGCTCGGGGTTCTGCAGCAGTCCGATGGCGGAATGAACATTGAGGATGCGCTCGAACAGCTCTTCAGCGGCTTCTTCGCTCAGGCCCCCGGCCGCGCCCGGTAACCCGATGCAAATGCGAGCCACCAATCCATCAACCACGTGTGAAACCATGTCAGCGTCAGTTTTGCGGACATTCCCATACCGCAGAATATTGGCCAGAGGCGGCAAAGCATCAATCAGGCGCCCGACGTCCGTGGCGACAGCGGCAATGGCTTGAAGCTTCTCGATCAGGAGTGGCGCCGCGCCGGGTAAGTCTGCGAGGAGAGTTGAGTCGAGCAGTTCTGTCAGTGTTTGGAGTTCCGTCGCGGTTTCAGCAGCGTGGCGAGCTTTGGCCGAGGCCGCATCTTCGACTGTGTTGCCCCAAACAGCGGCTTCAATGATGTTAACGGAATACTCGGGCTCCCACGCAAGGGACCAAAGCTCGTGGAAGGTGCCTTTCTGGTTGCCGCGCAATTCCTCGCGCTCACCCCAGTTTATGCCCAGCAACTGCAAACGATGGAGCAGATGGCTGCGGTCGAGGTCTCCAGGCTTCCGAAGATCCAGGTCAAGTTCACGGGCCGATGCCTCCGGCTTCAGGCGCAGCCGCTTCTGTTCCCGCGCGAGATCCTGGGCAAGTGGAACTGCGGGCGTGTTCTCTGGCGTGGAGCCGAGGCGTTCGCTCACGATGAGCTTTTGCCAGACCAAACGCAGCGGGAGCGGATCTCCGAAGCAAAGCGTCGTTTGCGTCGCCTCATTCATCTCAGGCAGTCCAGGCAAGCTGATGCCGCGCATCGCTGCCAAGGTTTCGGCCAGTCGAACGGATTCGATGACACTCGCGCTGGAAGCGTCAAGATCTTCACTTCGGAGCAGCCGAGCCACACCCGTCAGCCAGCGAGTCGCTAACATCGAGTTGTCGGTGGAATTCCACAGGAAATCGTACCAGCCCGGCGATTCGATGCCTGCGCCATACCCGCTCGCAGTAGATAGACGGCTGTAAGTCCAGGGGATCCAGGTGGCGGCCACTTTTCGTTTCGGCAACCCTTTCAGGAGCGCAGCGTCATCTTTTGCGGAAGGCATGGCCTGAAGGGCTGGCGCATGCCAGGCCCCACAAACGATTGCGATCTTCGCGAAACCTTCTTTTCCTGCGGCGCGAATGGTTTGCCGCATGTAAGCTTCGCGACAGTTCTCGCGCTGAAGGTCACGTGGCGGCGCGGCCTGTTCGCGCAGAGCCGCCATTGCTTCCATGATGGCCGGAAAAATTGCTGAGGAATCCCGGCGATGCTCCACCATCTTCTCCCACCACCGTTCCGGATCGGAAAAGCCCGCTGCCAAAGCCAGCGGCGCAAGCGGGTCAGCGACTATAGCGGGCTCGCTTGGGGGAGATTGAGCTTCGGTATTTTGAGACTCGGGGGTGAGCTGCTCATCAGCCGGTGGCTCCCCTTCCCCATCCGCCGCGACTCCCATCTGGAAGCTCTGCGGCAAATCCATGAACCGGACCGGAATTTTATGCGCGAAGCCGAATTGAATCGCCTGCCATTCCGGTGAAAAGTCGGCAAAGGGATAAAAGGAGGCGCGCTGAGGCCGCTCCGGATCGTAAATAAGCAGCGCCACCGGTGGCTTCATCGCAGCATCCGCTGCCAGTTCCAGCAGGTCATCCGCATCCGGAGGCCCCTCAATCAGAATGCAATCAGGCTGCAGGTCCGCGAGAGCATGGACGAGGCTCCGAGCGGAGCCCGGCCCGTGATGACGTATTCCAAAAATGTGTGTGCGAGCTTCGGGCATCGCGCTTACTCGGCTTTGCGGCAAGCACGGTAGAAATCCTTCCACCCCTCCCGCTCCTTCACGACCGTTTCCAAATACTCCTGCCAGACGATCCGGTCCTGAACCGGATCTTTGACGATCGCGCCCACAAGACCGCTGGCCACATCGTTCGCACGGAGTGAGCCATCGCCAAAGTGCGCCGCAAGGCTCAAGCCCTGGTTGAGGACACCAATCGCTTCCGCCGCGCTCAGGGTCGCGGAGGGTGATTTCAACTTCGTTTTTCCATCCATGGTGACGCCATTGCGGAGTTCGCGAAAAACCGTGACCACACGGCGAATCTCCTCAAGCGCGGGCGCCTCGGCAGGCAGTTCCAGGGCTCGGCCGAGTTGCTCGACCCGTTGCCGAACAATGTTCACCTCCTCATCCATAGACTCTGGCAATGGGAGAACGACCGTGTTGAATCGTCGCTTGAGCGCGCTGCTGAGTTCGTTCACGCCACGATCACGATTATTTGCCGTTGCTATGACATTGAACCCTTTCGCGGCTTGAACCTCTTCCCCCAGCTCAGGGATCGGGAGCGTCTTTTCGCTCAGGATCGTGATCAAGGTGTCCTGCACATCGGCGGGTATTCGCGTGAGTTCTTCGATGCGCGCAATCTTGCCAAGCTGCATGGCGCGCATCATCGGCGAAGCGGTGAGCGCTTTAGGCGACGGGCCTTTCGCCAGCAACTCCGCGTAGTTCCAACCGTAGCGCATGCTTTCTTCGCTCGTGCCAGCGGTGCCCTGAACAAGCAGCGTGCTGTCGCCTGAAATTGCGGCAGCGAGGTGTTCGCTAACCCAGGTCTTGGCTGTGCCCGGAACCCCCAACAGCAACAAAGCCCGGTCGGTGGCGAGAGTGGCAATGGCAATTTCGATGAGCCTTCGGTCGCCGATGTACTTGGGAGAGATAACCATTCCATCGTCGAGTGTGCCACCGAGCAAATACGCCGATACCGCCCATGGCGAAAGCTTCCAGTTAGGCGGGCGCGGCTTTGTGTCCGCTTTGGCTAGAGCCTTAAGCTCATCAGCGAATTGCGTTTCGGCGTGTTGGCGGAGCGCTTGCATAAATTAGGTGCGGCGATAAAGGGCGTTGAGCATGTCCCGGCGAAACTCGGCGGCAGCCACGAACTGCTCCACATGGCTGTGCCAGAACTCCCAGCCTTTGGATTCCGGGGATGGCCACCCGGCAGTGACTTCATTGAGCACGTCAGGATGGAGCCGCGCGGCGAGTTCGGGAATGTGGTTGCGGGTTTGCCAGTCGTAGGACTCCAACTCAGTGATGGCGCGAAGCCAGTTAAGAACCTTGCGGCTAAATTCCGCGCTCCATGAGTGTTCCCGGACCAGAAGCAATGTTGCTGCCGGCGCTTTGGCTTCTAGCAATGGCGCCAGGGCAGATTCGACGCCCGCCGCACTCATAATGTCGAGAAGCCGCTCGGCCTGATCCTGCTTCTCAAGGGCCATGGCGCCGGCGAAGAGAGCACCCGCCCATTCGGCGTTGCGTTGAAGCAGAGCGGCACGGATCCATCCTTCAATCAGCTCAGACTTCCATTCGCTCACGCTTGAAGCAGCGATGACCTCCGCCGCCGTCACCCTCCACTTAACCTGCCAATGGCTAAGGGGCGTCATTTCGAGTATTTGGATGAGCCACCACGCCTTTTCACCCACGCCCTTTGGAGCTTTGGCCTCGATGCCATCCCGCTGCCACGCCGCCTCAAGCTTGGCCGGTGGCAATACCTCCAAAGTGGCAAGTTGCGCCCGCTTCAACTTCAAGGCGTTGCCATCAACAGCCGGGGCGTAACAGAGCAGTTCATCCGCGCGCTCGCGCATGCGCTTAGCGAATCGGGATTCCGGCAATCGCGCGAGTAGCTTTGAGGCCGCTTTGCGAATTTCCTTCCGTTTGTCAGCAAGCGCTTCCTCGAGCAGCTCTTCATCCTCGCTGCTGAGTTGAACCCCCATTGCTTCAAGCAGCAGCGCGCGGTCTTCCGGTGTTTCGCTTTTCCAGGTGGAGATGAGCCACTCGCGGGCGCGCTTGGCATCCGAACGGCGCAATCGGCGCAGCAACTCCGCCCGCACCGCTGGCAGACCTGTGTCCAGCAGCGAATAATCCTGCGGATCACTGACAGCTCCGATAAGCCAGGACCAATCTGGATTTTGCTGCGCGAGCCAGAGGCCGCGTTCCCCCGCTCCCTTTACAACGTCCGCGCGCAGCTCAGCTCGGGCTGTGCCTCGGGCCATCAGCCGGGGCAACGCTTCTGGACGCGCGATCTGCCCAGTCTCCGCGACGATGCGCAGCCATTCTGGAAACATCTCATCAAAACGTCCGTCCAGCATGGCCGCAAGAGCGGTGGAGGCGCGGTCATTCACCTGCTGCCGTGTCTCCAACGCAGCCGAGGCAGCCATGGGCCGCGACTCCCGCAAAGGAAGGGCGCCAGCGCGCCAATGGATGCTGGTAATCGCAGCGAGCTGGAGAAGGGTTTTCTCGGAAGCGTTGGATTGCACCCGCTCCTGAAGTTGCCCCAGAGGCTTCGTCTCACCGACCAATTGTGGCAACGGGCTCCGCTCAGTGCCGAGCAGTGCGATTTGCACCAAAGAATCAAACGAGAGGCTCACAACCCGAAAAACCTCCCTTCAGCCCAGGCGCTCAACGGCCGAAAACATTGGCCATCCCACTCACCCGCAACGCTGATCGGGTGCCCGCCCGAGAGCGCGAGAAGTGTCCAGCCTGTTTCATCCTGCGCATCCAATCTAAGTGCATCCCCGCTGGAATCGCGCACGATCCATCTGGAGGTGCGTTGTGGGACGACCGCTTGGAGTCCGAGTGGAAGGCGCTCAATCCACGGATTTGAAGCAAACGCTAAAGCGGCAAATTCATTGGCGGCGGCGATCTTTTCATGCGGAAACACGGGCGCAACATCCTCGGCTACGCCGATCCGATCCTTCACCAACGCTCGCAGTGGAAATGCGCTCGGGAAGAACACCATCTCCGCGTCAATAGTCGTGCCCGGGATAAGGGACATATCCAGCGGCTGATTCGGCCCCGCGCTAAAACTTAAACAAAGCGCGGCTCGACGCGTCCTTTGCCCAAACAGCCAAGTCCGCTGCGTTCGTAGCCGCTCCTCGTCACCGAGAATTCGTTGGCCGACGACCGACCAATTATCGCGGATCCCCTCCTGGTTTAAAGTCGCTTCCTGGCTGGAGGTGAAACCGATGACACTCCGAACATCCGCTTGCACCGGTTCCGGAAGTTGATCAATGCGCGACCAGCCTTCAGCCGCAAGGTGCAGGAGGGACAATTCATGGAGCAAATCGGCGGGCCAGGTTTCGCCACGTGAGGTGATCCCATAAAGGGCGCCGACGCGCCGAGCCAGGCCTGGCGCCTGCGCATCCACCAGGCGCGCCGCAGCCGATTCCCAAAACCGCGGCGGTCGCGACGGCAGCGTGGCAAAGCCGCCTCGAATTAGATCAGAAAGAAACGTGGAGAGTTCGTCCAGGCCCTGTGTGACTTTCGACTCACGCGAGGCCGCCCGTTTCTCCGCCGTGGCAATTGCCTTCGCTTCAGCCTCGGGATCGCGCTCCTTCGGCTCGCTCGGTTTGGCCTTTTTCTTTTCCTTTTCCGTTCGCTTCTCCAGCCATTCAGTCACCCAGTCAGGAAGCGACGACTCCTTCATCACGGCAGGCTGTTGGGCGAGCAAGAGGAAAAGCGCAAGGCCATGCTTGCAGGGAAACTTCCGGCTGGGACAAGTGCACTTAAAAGCCGGCCCGGTAAGGTCGATGGCAGTCTGGTACGGCTTCTTGCCGCTCCCCTGGATCGTTCCCCATGCGCATTGTTCCGTCGCTCCGAGCGTCTGCCATTTGGAAGGGGAGCTAAGCGATTTGCCGGCCCTGGCCGAGGAAGCGTCTGGCGCAAGCGCCAATACTTGCTCGGAATGCCATGCCATGCGGTGTGGCGAATATTCGCGAAATAGCCGTCACAAAGAAAGCGATTTCTCCCCGCAACCCGTGATCGGCTTGGCTGAGAAGGGAAAACTCGCCCACCTCCTGCTCGTCAGCAGCAAATTTCAACTCTGGTCGGAAGAAGGAATGCCAGTCTGGAACAGCCATAAACTTGTGAATCGCTCTCCCGCCTGTTCAATTCCTGTCGAAGACGTGCTGATAAACAGCCTCGCATTTTTGCTGGTAAATTTCAGGACCGTAGGCACGCGGTAGTTCATCCAGCATCTCCTGGATGCAGAGCTTCACGGCTGCCCGGCTTTGCTGACGCTTCTTCCAGTCGAGCACCATTTTGTGACCCTTCAGGGTTTGGAGCAGGTCCTTGGCGATCTTCTTCACCTTCTTCTCCTCGGCAAGGGTGAGTCCCACCCGTGGCTTCATCAGCAGGTCGAAGATAGCCAGTTCCTCTTCGGTGACCTCTTCCCGGACATGCCGTTGTTCCTCCTCCGTCAATTTCCTGGCGAAGTTTAGCAGCTTCTCGAACGTCGCCTCGACGTTGGCCGACCCGGAATTGTATTCCTCCAGCAGCTTCTGGAACAACTCCAGGAAGTCCGTCCGGGTGCGGTTCACGGCCACAAGCTCGAACAACCGGGCAGTGATGGCCGCCTTCAATCTTTCCAACTCTGTTCTTTTCTTCCCTTTGTTGAAGGCTGCTCGCAGAGCGTCGAAGTCGATCTTGCTGAGGTCATAACGTTTTGGCTGCTCCTTGATCTCATATCCGTTGGCACCGATAGCCTCATCCAGAACAGTCTCGATCCGGTTCATCACCCCACTGATGTCCACAGGCGGTTGCAACGCCCGAATCATATCCGCCAAGGTCGTGAACAGCGCCACCTGCCCGGAAAACTCACCAGCCATGATGTCCGGCAGGATCGCCTTATAGAGCCGGGCGATGTTGTTGCTGCTGGCCAGGAACTCCCTCTTCGATTCCTGGGACACCAGGATGGCTTCGCGTGCGTTGGTGAGTGCCTCGATCTTCTGAAGCCCCTCCGCCTGCAACAGCTTGTCCACGGCAAAACCCCGCTCCTTGCAGAACGCCACCAATCCATCCACTGCCTTGCGGAGCATCTCCACCAGTTCCTTTTTATCCTCCACCGGCGTTCTGCCGCCTTCACCACCTCCGGCCCCACCGGCATAGATCGCCAGGGCTTTTTGCAGGTTCCTAAAGACGCCAATGTAATCCACAATGAGGCCATTGACCTTGTCTTTGAACACGCGGTTCGCCCGTGCAATGGTTTGCATCAAGGTGTGGTTTTGCAGTGGCTTGTCGATGTAGATGGTGGAACAGCTTGGCACGTCGAACCCAGTCATCCACATGGCGCAGACGAACACCAACCGTAGAGGGTCAGCAGGGTCTTTGAACTTGGTTTCCAAGTCTTCCTTCACCATCCGCAGCCGGTGAGGAGTGATGTCCAACCCCTTCTTTTGGAACTCCGCCGCTTCGTTCTGCGCCTGAGACACCACCACAGCCATGTCCGTGCTGCCCATGTATTGCAGGGTGTCGAGCACGTCATCATGCTCCGGCGAGTCAGAAGGCAAGGCCGAGGCTCTCTTCTTCAGTTCTGTCTGATAATTCGCCCAGTGCTTCTGGACTTTGTCGAACATCCTCACAGCCGTGAGCTTGTCCACGCACACGACCATTCCCTTGCCTTTGAACCCCCGCTGCACGAAGTGCCGGACCAGATCGGAAGCGATCTTCTCCAGCCGATCCTCGCGGGTAATCAGGTGATATTGCCGGGCGATCACCTGTTCCAGCTTGGCTTCCTGGTCCGCATCAAGCTCAGCCTCCTCGATCACCCGGTAAATCTCCTCATTAAGTTGGTCGCTGGTCAGTTGAAGTTCCGGGATGCGGTTCTCGTAAAACAGGGGAACGGTTGCGCCATCCTCAACGGATTGTTTGAAGTCGTAGATGCTGACGTAGTCACCGAACACTTCCTTGGTCTTCTCCTCCCCTGCAATCAATGGCGTGCCGGTGAATCCGATAAAGGCTGCGTTTGGCAGAGCATCCCGCATGTTCATGGCGAAGATGTCATACTGGCTGCGGTGGGCCTCGTCCGTCATCACGATCACATCCGAACGATCTGACAACCGGGGAAACCGGTTTCCCTTCTCGGTCCTGAACTTCTGGATCAGCGTAAACACATACCGGTGATCTTCAGTCAGCAGTTGTTTGAGGTGTTCGGCACTGTTGGCTCGCACCCGCTCTTCCGGTTCGGTGACGGCTCCCACCTGGGCGAAGTTCTTGTAAATCTGGCCGTCCAATTCCGTCCGATCCGTCACCACCGCGAAGGTCCAGTTCCCTGGCACCTTTCGCAGCACCTTCTGAGCGAAGAACACCATCGAGTAGCTCTTCCCGCTGCCCTGCGTCTGCCAGAAAACACCCAGCCGCCCTTTGTTCTGCTTCAGGCTGAAAACAGCGTTGATGGCGTTGTTCACCCCCAGGAACTGGTGGTTCTTGGCCACGATCTTGTTGATCCGTCCTGCGGCCTCGGAGAAGATGGTGAAGTTCTCCACCAGATCGAGCAGCCGCTGTTTCTCGCAAGTCCCCCGGATGACTGTCTCAAGCGACACGGAGGGTTGCTCCGCCTCGCTGCTGACCTTCTTCCAGTCGGCAAAGTGCTCCCATTCCGCCGTTACGCTGCCGATCCGGCCTTCCAGGCCGTTAGAGACAATGATGATCCCGTTCGGCCAGAACAGTTGGGGAATCGTCTTCTTGTAATCGGTGATGTTATCCTTGAAGGCGGCTTCCACCCGTTCCGTGACGGACTTGAACTCGCATAGCAGCAAGGGCAAGCCGTTCACGAAACCCACCAGATCGGGCCTGCGCTTGTAAATCTCGCCGGTTATCCACAGTTGAGACACCAGCAGGAAGTGATTGTTATCCGGCTGCTCCCAGTCAATCACCCGGATGCGTTCGGACACGAGTTCGCCTTCCGAAGACCGCACCTGAACAAGAACACCGTTTTTCAGGAGGCTGTAAAACTCCCGATTGCCTGCGCCCAGGGACATTGCGCCTCGATCCCGGCCAAGCTCAACCACGGCCATATCAATGGCTTCAGCCGGGGCTGCGGGATTCAGCTTCTTTAGGGCCGGGACCAGATGCCGGTTCAGGATCACTTCCCCTGTGTTTTCCCTGCCCAGGGTTCCTCCCTCTCCAAAGCTCTCGTGGAAGGCATTGATAGCCTGCCACCCCATGCCAGCAAAAAGCTGGATGGCTGTTTGCTCGATCAAAACATCTTCAGAGAAGGAGTGGGGCATAAATCAAAACGGCATATTCCTTTTAGTGGCTTCTACAAACACCTCCACTTTGATGGATTGAAGGTCACGATCCCGTTTTAGGTTTGATGTATACATGCCTAATGCTCAAGCCTATGGGTTTACTTTTGGTCATTTCATTCAATAGCGGTGTGCCGAGCTTTGCGGCTTTGAGCATCGCTGAGACGAGGTACTCCACTGTCTCACCAGTTTTGAACTTCATCTTTACAAGGGCTTCAGTGTCGTGCCAGTCCCCGTATTCATTGGGGACCCGCACATACCACTCCCACCATCGGTTCGCTTTTCCTGGCCATTTGGCATCTCGAAACTGGTCCAACACGTCAGGATTTGGGCCGCCACGAAGCTTGTTCCAGTTGCGCCACACGCCCAAGACCGATCCTTTTCCCCATTCCTGAGCTTCCAAACGGATGGAATAGTTGTCGGTCCATTCCGCTTGCCAGATGCTTACCCCCGAGTAACGCTCGCCGTAGACATTTGGAATGCCCTGGGTAACTTCCCATCCTTTCGGCTTTTTCTGCGAGAGCTTCTGCTGGAGTGCTTGCAAAAAATCGCTGGTTATCTGCTCCTTCATCCCTGGCACAGCCGCAGCAACAATCAGCGCAGTTTTCAAATCGCTCTCGCTCTTCAGGGCGAAGTCGTGAACAGTCTTTAAAGCTACGGGATCGGTCATAAGCGCACGGGGACAGTAGAAAACTCCCCCTCGATGAAATTGATAAAATCACGTAAAAACCACCTGATCTTGTCGGAAGAAGATTCCTTCACACATAGCTCCAACCAGTCACGCAGGTGCCCATTGTATGCCGCACAAACCAACCTTCCAGCAGCCTTCAATTCCTGCTTTTGTTTTTCCTGCAAGCTGGTTGGCTCGCACCCCGTGGCCGACAAGTAAACAATAATGAAGCGATCACCATACCGACTGTGCAAATGACGGATGTAGTCGCGGACCTGATCCTCCTGCTCTCGTGCCCAGGGCTTGTTCTCGATGGCAACGGCCAAGTCTTCCATTTCCACGAGTATATCCATACGGCGGCGATCACTCTTGATAAAGGTGGTGAAATCCTCTCGCTGAACAGCCACGGACCCCACTTTTGGTAAAGTCCTACCGCAAACGCATTTCAGGAACTCGCGAAGAAACTTATCGCCCTGGCCGTGTGCCCCTTTGGGATTAAGCAAGGCTGCGATTATATCCGATAGCCGGTTTTCATCCGGTTCGATGAAACTGAAGATGTTAAATCGACTTGAGAGAAAAACATCAGTTTGAGCGCGTGTCTCTTCCAGCAACTTGAGGCGATAACCCAAGTTCCCGAAGAACGCTTGCAACTTCAAGTTGGATGATTTCGAGGGCATTTCGTGATCTTCAGAACGGCGACTCTTCCACATTCGCAGGTTTGAACCGCTCCACGATCCTGGCTATTCGCTCCGGCACGCCAAAAGACTCTGACACCTGGTTGTTCGCACCACAGGTGGCTTCAATTCGCTTTACTTGATCCACTGTGAGTTGTGGAACCGCCTCTAGCTTCGAGACCACCGCCTTCGCTGCGCGGAAATTGCAACACTTCTCCAGGCCGACTACAAGCGCCTCCTTCATGTGAAGCTCGGTGCTCTTGTTCTTCAGGAGCATATCCACGGTGTTCCAAGCGATTTTTTCTGGATTGTCGAAGCTTCCAGGTGCCCCTTGCACCTTCCCAATGAACCCGTAAGGGTCGAGGCCCAGCCGCACAGGAATCACCAGCACCCCACGCCCAAGTGCGTACCCAATCTCCTGGTCAGTCCAGTTGCTGCGGTGAAAGTCAGGCGTCAGGAGCGCCATTAGCGCGTGCATCGAACGCAGCGCCAGTTCAATTTGATGTTGCCACTCAAGCGTCGGCTCGATGTCCTCGTGCGCGACGAAGCAGGAAATGCCGTAGGTGCGGAACTCACGTTTCAGGTTCGCCACATTGACTTTATGGGCCGATACGTGGCTGAGGAACAAGCGCAACGTTCCAGGTTCCCACAGGTGCTCCACCTCGCTAGGGGCCACTTTGGTGTTATGGGATGGGGTATCGAGTATAGGACTGATGGCCACCTGGTTCAGCCATTTGTTGCGGGTATTTCTGACGACAGACGACAGCTTACCGCCAATCGCTTTTTCCAGTCGATCAATCTCCGGTTCAATGGGCGCGAACACTCTCAGCGGGAGGTCCAGAAAGAGGGTGAAAATATCCGTCCCACCGTTCCAGTTGTCATAGCCTGTTTCCTCAATACGAGCCTTCGCGTTCTCCAATACTTCACATACCGACCTGTTTCCTTGATGGCGAAACAATTCCGTTAAGGCCGCAACTACGGCCTCCGCAGACTGTGGAAACGCTTCTGGCTTTTGGTCACTCATCTTTCAAGTTAGAGACATCCACGTGGCCGGACAACAGACGTGGCAGCAGGAGATCGCGGGTCAGGCGCAGTTTCTGGTTTTTCACCCGGAGTGTATGGATCAAGTCGAGGATGGGTTCTACGTGTGTATCGAAACTACGCACGAGAGCTTCAGACGGCACTACCGAGGGAAGTTGCATCAAATCGTCCGGCTTCACTCGCTGGTGGCTAGTCGAAGTCCCGAGCGCCCGGCCTGCGAACACATCCTGAAATTTATCTGAAGAGCACAAGCAGAAGAGGTATGCCAAGCTGAATCCAGAACGATGTCGAAGCACCAGGAACTCGGTCGAAGCGATTGAGCGATGCCCGTGACGAGGCTTTGCCAGCCATATCCGACGGATTCGCGGATTTAATTTCGAGAGCAGAACGCACGCTTGGTCCACCAGAAACTTATTGCTATGGATCGTCTCACCCTGCTCCATTACAGCTAACTGACCAGCGTCAAATGCCGGGATGCTGAAGTGAGGAAGCTTTCATCGGCATATTGGGAGGGGTTGATGCCCAACCGCGTGAGGCTCGCTACATCCGAAAACCTTCCGGCATGCCACCCTTGCGGGATGGGGCCGAGGGGGGAGGCAACGAGTTTGACTTTGGCGTGGCCGGGGAAGCGGAAGTTGACGAACCACTCCCGGTAGAGCGCCTGCGCCATCCGCTCCAGCACCTGGATACGCCGCGTGTTGTTCTCGATCAGGTCGTCGTAGGCGGAGAGAATCGCGGCAGTTTCGCGTTGGACAGCAAGTGGCGGAAGTCGGAATCTAAACTCCCGTATCTGCTGCGGTGAAATGTGAGGAACATTGACGCCGGTTACTATCGGCTTGATGTAGTCGGTGAAAGACGGGCTGCCTATTAGGTATCGCAGAAAGGTCTGATCTAGAGTCTGGCTACCACGGAGTCGAGTAACGCGCTGGACGAGTAGGGCTTCCGGGTCGTGCGGCTTGATCCAGGCGTATTTCAGTCCTGCTTCAATCCACGGACGATCCATCGCCAGCACGACATCTCCGCTGCGCAGCAGGAACTTTTCAAGATTTGGAAGCTCTTTAGATGGCCACCGCTTCGAGATTGCCCATTCGATCTTACCTTGCCCCACGTTCTCACCCTTCACGAGTGCAGTATCCATTGGGTCGGAGGTAAATCCCTGACTCTTAAACGGGAACCCTGTGAGCAATTCGACGTGTTCGCCTAATGCGACGGTGGGCCATCCGTTTGACGATGTCATAGCGCAATAACCTTAGCAGCGTTGCTAGCGATCCGTTCCTCTAGCTCCCGCGCTTCGGCGTTGAGCCTTTCGAGTTGTTCGGTCAGTTCCTCGAACTGCTCCATGAAGTCCGCATCACTCATTTCCTCGCCAGGCGCAACGCCGACATACCGGCCTGGGTTCAGGCTCCAGCCTTGGGTCTCAATCTCCTTCCGGGTGGCTGCTTTGCAGAGGCCGGGCACGTCCGCGTACTTCAGCTTCGGAAACTTTTGGTTGAGCATCGCCTCGCTGCCGCGCTCGAACTCGGGCCTGTGACCTCGGTAGAGGCGCACGATGTTTGCCAGGAACTCAACCTGCTCGTGCGTGAATTCGCGGTGGGCGCGGTCGATCTGCCGGTAGATGTGCCTGGCATCCAGGAACAGCACCTTGTCCTTTAGTGCCTCCGGTTTACCCTTGTCGAAGAACCAGAGGGTGGCAGGCAGGGTGACGGTATAGAAGAAGTTTGGCCCGACAGAGACTATGACGTCCACCGCGCCCGACTGGATCAACTTCTTGCGGACCTCCAGTTCCGATCCGCGTGCATCCGCCGCCGAGTTGGCCATGACAAACCCGGCCCTGCCTTTCGCGTTGAGCGCGTGATAAAAAAGCTGAATCCAGAGGTAGTTCGCGTTGTCGGTGTTCGGCAGGCCCAGGCGAAAGCGGGGATCGTCCTTGAGCTTCTCCTTGTCCACGCCCGAAACGTTGAAGGGCGGGTTGGCCATGACGAAGTCGAACTTGCCGAAGCTGGCGTGAACGTCTTCGTAGTAGGTATTGGACTGACGGATGTCACCAGACAGGCCATGAACCGCGAGGTTCATCTTGGCGAGCCGGAGCGTTTCCGCCACCCGTTCCTGACCATACACGGCCAGTTCATCGTTTGGGCGCTTCTTGTGGTTCGCTACGAAATGAGCGGACTGGACGAACATGCCGCCCGAACCACAGGCAGGATCGTAAATGCGCCCGTGGTATGGCTCAATGACCTCCACGATCAA
This sequence comes from Candidatus Methylomirabilota bacterium, assembly GCA_035627835.1. GTDB lineage: Bacteria > Verrucomicrobiota > Verrucomicrobiia > Limisphaerales > SXQI01 > DASPKX01. The sequence continues at coordinate 41,635 of DASPKX010000110.1, read as the reverse complement.
CTGAACCAGACTTGTCGGCGTGAAGAACTCCCCGCCTTTCTGGCCTTCCTTCATCGCGAAGGAGCCAAGGAAATACTCGTAAATCTTCCCGAAGGCATCACCAGGGATGTCGTTGGGAATGCGGTTCATGATCTTCAGCAACTCGACGAGGGTGGAGTTGTCGATCTGCTGGTAAGTCTTTGGGAGGACATCCTTGAGGTCGTCGTTCTCCCGTTCGATGGCCTTCATGGCCTCGTTCAGGCGCTTACCGAGGTCGGCGGATTCCGGCAGCTTCAGCAGGGTGGAGAAACGGGCCTCCTCCGGGATGAACAGGACGCCCTTCGCCTGATAGTCCAGCTTGCCGATGGCCCGGCGTCCGGTGGACTTCCCCTTCAACTCGGCCTCAGCCTTGGTAAAGGCGTTGTCAGCGAACTTCAGGAAGATGAAGCCCAGCACGGGGGTGGAATACTCTGACGGACGCAGGGGCGAATTCGCCCACAACTGATCCGCCGCAGCCCAAAGCCGCTTTTCCAGTTCTGCTAAACCACTACCGTTACGCTCGCTCATACCATAATTCTACAGATGCCGAAAAAACCTCGCGATCGACCCGCCTTTACATCATGTCGGATCATCCTACAATATAGACCCCACCCGTGATCGCACGCGGAAGTCCTATCACCATGCGAAATAGGGAGAAAAAGGCAACGACGAAGCATGCTATGTCTCCGCAAGGGAGGTGTGTAGAGATGCTGTTGAAAGTCTGCTCCTCGCGGGCTTCGTTTTGCATTTTCTAAATTTTCGTGCTCTTCGTGTCCTGTGGTTAATCAGCCTTCTGCTGTTGCGGCGTTCGCCTGTTCCTCCTCCGCACCTCGGCGTCTCCGCGGGAAAATTCCTCCCTCTGATCTGCGTAATCTGCCCCATCTGCGGATCTCCTCTATCCTTCTCCCGGAAGTCAGACGCAGTGGGGTCGCATCTGAAAGTCAGAGGCAGTGGGTCACATCTGCATATCTGATCTCCTGAACCGGTGCGAGCACCCTCGTAATCGAGCTCTAACGAATCAACTGTCGAAAGTTGAGATGCGACCCGATTGCGCTATCCCTCCACCGCCTGCCAGAAGGAAATTTCCCTTCTGTGCTCTTTGCGCTCTATCGTGGCTAAGTTGTTTCTCCTCTGCTCCTCGCGCTCCGTTTTCCATTTTCTAAATTTTCGTGCCCCTCGCGGTTAATCAGCCTTCTGCTGTTGCGGCGTTCGCCTGTTCCTCCTCTTCCTCTCGGCGTCTCCGCGGGAACATTCCTTCCTATCCCTCTGATCTGCGGAATCTGCGCCATCTGCAGATCTCCCCGAAGTCAGAGGCAGTGGGGCGAAGTCAAGGCAGTGGGGTCGCGGGCTGATTATCTGATCTCCTGAACCGGTGCGAGCACCCTCGTAATCGAGCTCTAACGAATCAACTGTCGAAAGTTCAGATGCGACCCGATTGCGTTATCCCTGCGACCCGATTGCGCTATCCCTTCACCGCCTCCCAGATGGAAATTCCCTTCTGTGCTCTTTGCGCTCTATCGTGGCTAAGTTGTTTCTCCTCTGCTCCTCGCCCTACCTTTTGCATTTTCTATATTTTCGTGATCTTCGTGTCCTTTATGGTTAATCTACTTTCTCCTGTTGCGGCATTCGCCTGTTCCTCCTCCGCCTCTCGGCGTCTCCGCGGGAAAGTTCCTCCCTCTGATCTGCGTAATCTGCGCCATCTGCGGATCTCCCCTGTCCGTCTCCCGACCAATAATTTTTCAAAATCCCAGGGGGGTCCGACATCCTGTGTCGGACCCCTCCTCTAAGCTCGCCCCATGAAAGTTGACCTTTCCAGCCCTACCGCGCGGCCCACGAACGCAAGACCCCGCCGACGTTGAAGGTTGGCGCCAAGCCAACACGGCTCGCGACCTCAAGTGCATCCAACGTCACGTTGGCAAAACACGTTCCGAACACATAGAAAACACATTCCAAAACACGTTGGAAAACACGTGAATTCCTTAGGAAAAGCACGCAAAAGCGGCCAAAAACACCTTAAAAATATTTTCCCCATGAAAACACCTTCAGCGGGCTGCTCGCACAACCCTCGCCTCGATGCACGTGAAGGTGCAACCCGGGTTGATCGAATGCACACAGTTCCCCCCACCGCCCCTGATCCGGAACAGGATGCGTCCAGCGTCTCGCAGCACCCGCGCGCGGGGCGTCCCACTGCTTTCAAACCTGCGTTAAAAACGATTTTAGGCCGTTTCTCCAAGGGGGGGTGTGCTGTGATAATTGATTACCACAACTCCTCTCCGCTAGCCATGTCTATGCGCTTCATTGCGGCCCAGCTACCCAAACCCTGTTCTGGAAAGTTGCCCCAGCGCGGCTTATCTTCTTCCCTGGTGAAGCTGAACGTAAAGGAGGACATCAAGTCGCTGACGCTGGAGGAGTTGCAAGGGCGCTTCGAGGCGCTGGGCGAGCCGAAATACCGCACAACGCAGGTCATGGACTGGCTGTATGCGCGGCGCGCGGCTTCGTGGGATGAGATGACGAACCTCCCCAAGGCTTTGCGGCAAAAACTGGCGGAGTCCTTCACGTTGCAGACCCACACCCTCGCGCGGAAACAAGGATCTCGCGACACGACTCAGAAGTTTCTCTGGAAGCTTGCTGATGGATCGTTCATCGAGAGCGTGCTCATTCCGGCGAACCCAGCGCTTTACGGGGAAGCAAGCGACCGGCACACCCTTTGTGTTTCAACACAAGTCGGCTGCGCGTATGGCTGCCGCTTTTGCGCCAGTGGCCTTGAAGGTTGGAAACGCAACCTCGCCCCTTACGAGATCGTCGAGCAGATCATCGCGATTGAGCGCTGGAACCAGCAGGACGCGCCTAACTCGGACCGGCTGGTCAACAACCTCGTCATCATGGGGATGGGCGAGCCGCTCGCGAACTATGACAACCTGCTGAAAGCTCTGCGCATTCTCAACGCGCCCTGGGGCGGCGGGATTGGAGCCCGGAAGATCACCATTTCCACCAGCGGCCTCGCCCCGAAGATTCGCGAGTTGGCCGATGATCCGATGCAGTTCCGGCTCGCGATTTCGCTGCACGGAGCCACCGATGAGGTGCGCAACAAGATCATGCCGGTGAACCGGAAATATCCGCTGAGCGAGCTGACCGCCGCTTGCGAATATTACCAGGCGAAGAAAGGGAAAATGATCACCCTGGAGTACATCCTGATTGCAGGGGTGAACGATGGCATGGATCAAACCAAACCGCTCGCCCGCCTGGCGCAGCGGCTGAATGCTAAGGTGAACTTGATCCCTTACAACAAAGTGGAAGACCTCCCCTGGGAGCGGCCTTCCGAAGAGGTGCAGGAACAATTCCTCGCAGGGCTTAAGAACAACGGCGTGATCGCCACGTTGCGCCGGGAAAAAGGGCACGACATTGACGCAGCCTGCGGCCAGCTTCGATTGAAGACAGAACGCGCCCTCGCCGCCGCTCCTGCCGTCTGAATTTGCAGCGCTTCAAGTTTGCCTTCCCCGCGTGAAACACTACTCTGGAGACATGGCCCTCGATGCGAGTTTGCGCGAATTGGCGTGCCATTTTCAGATTCCGGGCACTTTGGCTGGCACTGTCGCCGCGCGCCAGAGCGCAACGGCATTTGGCGAAAAGCGCAAATGGTCCGCGCAGGTCCGCCAGGAGCTGGAGCTAATTCTTTCCGAATGCCTCGCGAACATCGTCAAGCATGGCCAGGCCTGCGCCGAAGCTCCGATCCGCATCCAAATCCTCGATAATGGCGCTGAACTGCGCCTGGAAATTCGGGACCAGGGCATCCCCTTCAATCCCTTGGATGCGGCGGAACCGGATCTCGACCTGCCGCTCGATGAACGGCCAATCGGCGGCCTGGGTGTCTTTATTGTCAGAAGCCTGGCTCAGGAAGTTCGCTGGAGCCGCGAAGGCGGCGAGAATGTTCTCACCATTCTGAAGTCCACCCACACGCCAAACATGCCCCCGCCCCGCTCACGCCTGAGCCATGGCGGGCCTGAACTGCGGCCCTGATCACCACCTGCTATGGGGAAGAATTTCTGGTTGGTGAAACAGGAGCCTGAAGCTTACGCCTGGTCACAGCTCGTCGCGGACGGCTCGACAAGCTGGACGGGTGTTCGGAATTTTCAGGCGCGCAATAACCTGCGCGCCATGAAAGCAGGCGACCTGGTTTTCTTTTACCATTCGGTTAGCGAGAAGCAGGTGGTCGGGATCGCCAAGGTGAAGAAGGAGCATTACCCGGACAAAACGGCGGATGAAGGCGATTGGAGCGCCGTGGATATCGCGGCGCACAAGCCCTTCAAAACCCCGGTCACGCTTGAACAGATCAAAGGTGACGCCACCCTGCGCGAAATGGCGCTCGTGCGGCAGTCCCGGTTGTCGGTGGTCCCAGTAACACCCGAGCAGTCAGCCCGGCTGTTTGAGTTGGGTGGCGTCAAAGTTTGATAGTCATTGGCCATCAGCTTTCCGTAATTGAACAAAAGCCAAGCTGATTGGAGCGTATGCGCATGAAACCTCTCAACTGGTGGAAAGTTTCCACCCTCGGCCTGGCTGCTTGCGTGGGGGTGTTGCTGGCTGCGGATAACTCCAAGAGCGAAGCTCTTCCGCCCGCAGTCACCGCCGCGTTAAAGCGCCTCTTTCCAGACTGCGAGATCAAACGCGCCGACGATGACACTGATCACGGGGAAAAGATTTTCGAGGTGCGTTTGATGGATGCCGCTGGCAAGCAGAACATATTGGCTGAAGTCACCGCCGCGGGAGAGGTGCTGGAGTTGGATGAAGATCTTCCAATGGAAAGTGTGCCGCACAACGTGCAGAAAGCGCTGCGCAAGGCTTTTCCCCACGCGAAAGTCGAGCACGTGGAGAAAGGGACCAAAATGGATATCTCCTATCGCTTCGACATCAGCGAAAATGGGAAGAAACACGAAGTGAAGCTCAACCGCAAAGGGCGCATTTTCGAGGTTGAACCGCGCAACTAAGTCTATGCGGGTGCTGCTGGTCGAAGATTCGGAGCGGATGCAAAAGAGCCTTGCGCTGGCGTTGCAAAAGCGCGGCTATGCGGTGGACGCGGTGGGCAATGGCGAAGAGGCGGTGTGGCTCGGAAGCGAGCACGCGTACGACGTTATCCTTCTCGATATTATGCTTCCAGGCCTGGACGGAATGCAGGTCTTGCGCAAGCTGCGCCAGAAATCCATCGACACCCCGGTGCTCATGCTCACCGCCAAAGGCGATGTCAGTGACCGCGTCGCGGGCTTGGAAGCGGGCGCGGATGATTATCTCCCAAAACCTTTCGCCCTCCCCGAACTGCTCGCCCGTGTTGACACACTCGTGCGCCGGCGCTACGCGGATAAAAATCCAAAGATTCGGGTGGGTGACCTGGAAATCGACACCGGCGCGCGCCTGGTGCGGCGCGGGGAAGAAGCCATTCCGCTCACACCCAGGGAATACAAATTGATCGAGTACTTGGCGCGGCGCAGGGGCGAAGTTGTGTCCAAAGCGGAAATCGAGGATCACGTTTACAGCGAAGATCGAAACATTTTCAGCAACGCCGTTGAGTCTGCGATCTCCTCGTTGCGCCGCAAGTTGTGGCCGGAAGGCGCCGAACCGCTGCTGCAAACTCGCCGCGGGCTCGGTTATATTATCGAAGAGGCGAAGTGACAGCTCCCGCTGCGCAGCCGAAGTCGCCAGCGAACCTGGGGCAGCGCCTCATCCGAGGTTTGATGCCCACCCTCGCGGGGCTGGTTTTGATTGGCGGTTTCGCGCTGCACACCTCCATTCAGAATTTGCTCGTCGAGCAGTTCGATCATTCGCTGCTCACAAAGGTTCGAACCTTAACGAGTTTTCCAGAGCAAGGGAGAATGGGAATTAACCTGGCGTTCACTGACGCGCCGTTGCCAGAGTTCCACGGCGGTCCGCACGCCGAGTATTTCGAAGTCTGGCTGAACGATGGCTCCGTCCTCGCCAAATCCCCGTCCCTGGGCGCGGGCGCCGAATTGCAGCGCAGAACGGGGGCCGGAGGCGAGCCGACCTTCTGGAGCCTAACCCTTCCTGACGGCCGGCCCGGGCGCGCCGTGGGCATCACTGTGGAAACGGGGAAACCGGCGTTGCAGGAGAAGTTCTCAATCAACGTCACCCTGGCGCGCGACCGTGTGCAGTTGGAGAAACTGCTCAGACGCCTGGCCTTTGGCATCATCCTTGGTGGCACAGCCCTTCTTGCGCTTGCAGGTTACCTCGTGCGAAGCGCCGCGCGCGGCGCTTTGTCGCCTGTTCGCGCACTGGCGGAGGAGGTTAGCGCGATAGACGCCGCCTCCTTGAAGAGCCGATTGCATGCAGCGAGCCTCCCGTCGGATTTGAAGCCCATTGCCGAGCAAATCAACCACCTGATGGATCGTTTGGAAGCCGCGTTCCAGCGTGAGCGCCGGTTTGCGTCCAACGCAGCCCATGAGTTACTCACGCCCGTTTCCGAGCTGCGGCTGGCCGCTGAAAACGCGCTGGATTGGCCAGACGATCCGCAAGCAACGAGCGGGTTGGCCACAGAAACATCGGAACTCGCAAGCCAGATGGAGCACACGATTCGCAGCCTGCTCGCCATCTCGCGCGCGGAGGCGAATCTCACTCCTTTAAAAGTTACGCCGGTGGAGCTTGGTGATTTATTGGAGGAACTGGAGGTAAGCCTACAATCTCACTGCCGGGAAAGGGGCCTCACCATCACTCGAAATGTCGTCAGGCCTTTAATTGTCACGACCGACCGGGTGATCTGCCGCGCAATCTTCAACAACTTACTGTTAAACGCAGCCGAGTATGCAACAGCAGGTTCAATCATCCGCATTGATGGCAAGCGCGATGCCGAGGCGGGAGTTATCGAGATTCGAAATGCCGCAGCGGGCCTCACCGCGGCAGATGTGGAGAAATTTTGCGAGCCGTTCTGGCGCGGGGATAAAGCCCACTCGTCCCGGGATCACACGGGACTGGGTTTGCCGCTGACCAAGGCGTTCGTGGAGCAGTTGGGGGGCTCGTTGTCGTTCACGCTGGAAGCAGGCAGCATCGTTGCAGCACACGTTCGGCTCCCGCCAATGGAGCGTGAGAGGTGACGCATTTACCAAACTTCCCCACTTCCCAACGCATCGCGCTGAGTTACTATGGAGACGCGTTCCCCGTTAGTATCGTTAGGTTGGATTTAAACGGCGGCCCGACAATCCATTTACAAAACTTTTGTTAAGACCAGTGACTCGCATCGATAGAGAATTCAGTCGTCGGGCATGCAGCGTATTTTTGGCGTTTGCCATCGCCATGCTTTTTGATGCGAGGGCTGCCGACGCAACCGAGCAGAAACTTGGCGGGCGCTTCACGCGTGATGTTCAGCCTTTCCTGCAGAAGTATTGCCTCGATTGCCACGATTCTGATGTGAAGAAAGCGGAGCTGGATCTCAGCCCCTACCAATCGCTTGAGAGTGTCGTGAACGATCCTGGCCACTGGGAGCTGGTGCTGGAGCGTGTGCAGAACGGCGACATGCCCCCGAAGAAGTCAAAGACGCAACCCTCCGAGGACGAGCGCAGAAGCGTCATCAGTTGGATCGAGAACGTGCGCCGGCATGAGGCGATGAAGAATGCGGGAGATCCAGGGCCAGTGCCAGCGCGCCGCTTAAGCAACGCGGAATACGATAATACCATTCGTGACCTAACGGGTGTGGACATTCGCCCGACGCGCACCTTCCCGGTCGATCCGGCCAACCAAGCTGGGTTCGACAATTCAGCAGAGTCCCTGGCGACCTCCCCTGCCCTCGTTAAGAAGTATTTAGATGCGGCCCGCGAGGTGGCGAATCACATGGTGCTGACCCCGGATGGGTTGGTCTTTGCGCCGCATCCGGTCGTTGCGGATACCGACCGGGATAAATGGGGCGTATTTCGAATCGTCGAGTTTTACAAACGGCAGCCAACGGATTACGCCGCGTATTTTCATGCGGCTTGGCAATTCAAGCACCGCAAAGCGTTGGGCATGCGCAATGCGACCATCGCCGAAGTGGCAGCCCGCGCGAAGGTTAGCCCAAAATATTTGGAGACGATCTGGTCCACGTTGAACGATTCGAAGCATGTTGTTGGACCGATTGCTCGGCTGCAGTCGATGTGGAACGGTCTGCCCGCTCCCGGCGCGCAGGATGAGCTTGTCACTGCTCAGTGCGGCGCGATGCGGGATTACGTGCTCCACGTGCGGGGCAGCATCGTTCCGGAAGTGAAGAATCTCTCAGCGCCACGGGTTCAGTCAGGATCACAGACGTTGGTGATGTGGAAGAACCGCCAAATGGCCGCGAATCGCCGCAACTTTGATCCAGGCGCTTTGCAGGTGGAGGGCTCCTCAACCAACATGCCCGTCATCGAAACGGTCGCTGCTAAACCCGCTAGCGCACCAGCGGCCACTAACACCAACACACCGGCTTACGCGGGGCGCGGGCGGACAAATCGCGTTCAAGCGCCAACTCCATCGATCGTGCAGAAGGGCGGGTTTGCTCTTCCTCCCGCGGTGCTGACCACGAATTCCTCCGCGACAGCCAAGATGGCAGCGATGAAGAAGCGCGGGGCTGATCCTGAGTTGATTGTTCCAGCCGATCCAGCCGAGCGGGCGCGCTATGAAGCAGCGTTTGCGCAGTTCGCGGACCTCTTTCCAGATGCGTTCTACATTACCGAGCGCGCGCGCGTGTATTTGGACGCGGAGAAGGAGCAGGAAAATGCCGGGCGTTTATTGAGCGCCGGCCTGCATAGTATGACCGGCTATTTCCGCGACGATCAACCGCTCTACGATTTGATTCTCGATGAAACGGGGCAGAAAGAGCTGGACCGGTTGTGGAATGAGTTCGAGATGGTTTCCTCCGTCCCACATCGGATGCACACCAGCTTCGTTTGGTTTGAACGGACGGACTCCGCTTACATGCGCGACCCAGAATTCGATGCGTTTAGGCCAGAGGATAAATCGGTGAACACTCCGGAAAAGATTCGCGCCTTAAGCGAATTCTACCTCGCTAAAGCTATCCGCAGCGGGGCGAGTGATGTTGCGCAGGCAGCCATCCGTGAGCACTTCGAAATCGTTGAGCAAAACGTCACACGCATCGACAAGCTCCGCGCGTCTGCTGAGACCCATCACCTTGGCGAGCTTGAGCGCTTTGCGGCCAAGGCTTATCGCCGGCCCTTGAGCGACGCGGAGAAAAGTGACATTCGCGCGTTCTACCAGGCGAGCCGCCAGGAGAACGGTGTGGACCACGAAGAAGCAGTGCGTGATTGCGTTGTGCGCATCCTGATGTCCCCGCACTTCTCCTTCCGGATGGATCTTGTGGAAGCGGCCGGTTCTGCTGCGCAGCAAAGATCGAGCGCAAAGGCGAGCCACCAACGACAGCCGCTCTCGGATTACTCCCTGGCGAGCCGGTTAAGTTACTTCCTTTGGGCGAGCATGCCGGATGATCGCCTGCTGCAACTCGCTGAATCCGGGAAGCTGCGCCAATCGAAAGTCTTGCGCTCGGAAGTTCGCCGCATGCTGCAGGATCCCCGCGTTCGGAACCTCGCCGTGGAATTCGGCGGCAACTGGCTCGATTTCCGCCGGTTCGAACAACACAACAGCGTGGATCGTGAGCGGTTTCCGTCGTTCAACAACGAGCTTCGGCAAGCGATGTTCGAAGAGCCGATTCGCTTAATAATGGATGTCGCTCAACGCGACAGCTCGACCCTCGATTTTCTATATGGCGATTACACCTTCCTGAACCATGCCTTGGCCCAACACTACGGAATACCTGCGGCGAGCGCTTCGTCGAATGATTGGGTGCGCGTGGAGAACGCGAGCGCGTTCGGCCGCGGAGGCTTGTTGCCGATGTCGGTGTTCCTAACTGCGAACTCACCAGGCCTGCGCACCAGCCCGGTAAAGCGTGGGTATTGGGTGGCGCGGCGGGTTTTAGGTGAGCGCATCCCACCCCCGCCCGCGATCGTCCCCGAGCTGCCGAAGGATGAAAAAGCGATGGGCGAACGCACCTTGCGCGAGGCGTTGGAAGAGCATCGCACCCGCGAAGGTTGTGCTGAGTGCCATGCGCGGTTCGATTCTCTTGGGCTTGTCTTTGAAGCTTATGGGCCGGTGGGCGAGCGGCGCGACCTGGATCTTGGCGGCAGGCCGGTGGACACCCGCGCCGATTTCCCGAATGGCTCAAAAGGGACAGGTTTGGCTGGGTTGGTGGAATACGTTCGGAGCGAGCGCGAAGACGATTTCCTCGACAATCTCACACGCAAACTGCTCGCTTACGGTTTAGGCCGGACGTTGATACTTTCGGATGAGCCACTGGTTGAGGAGATGCGCAAGAAACTTAACCGCGACCAATATCGCTTCAGCTCTCTGGTTGAGAGCATTGTGACGAGCGAGCAGTTCTTGAACAAACGGGACGGGAAGGCCCTGGCCCGAAACTAAAGGTATGGCGATGCAACTAAACGGAATGGCACAACACTCGCGGCGCGCTTTCTTGCGCGGCGTCGGCGTTACAATGACCTTGCCGTGGCTGGAGTCCCTTGCTGTTTGGGGAAGCGCGACACCGAAGGTGGAGGGCGCGGCGCCTGGGGCTTTCCCAAAACGTTTCGCCGCCATCTTCATGGGCAACGGCATCAATGGCGATCATTGGTGGGCCAAGGGGCGCGGCGCGGAAATGGAACTCGGCAAGACGCTGGAGCCACTCGCCCCTTTCCGAAGCAAGCTCAACGTCATTAACGGCCTGTTCAATAAGCCTTCCCTGGGCGTGGGGATTCACCCTGGGCAAACCGGCAACATTCTTTCCGGGATGCCGCTGATGAAAGGCGCTGTGCTCCGCGGCGGCATCAGCATGGATCAAGTGCTCGCGAACGAGATCGGGCAGGAAACCGTCCAGCCGAGCCTGGTGCTTGGTTGCGAGCAACCGATCACAGGCTATCACGAGACCAACTTCTCGATGGCCTACAGCTCGCACATTTCCTGGCAGAGCGCGGATTCTCCAGTGCCCATGGAAGTTTACCCTTCCCTCGCGTTCGACAGCTTGTTTGAAAACCGTGGCAACAAGCGCACTGCCAGTATTCTGGATCGAGTCAAAGACGACGTCTCCAGCATCAGTCGGCGAATCAGCGCTGAGGATAATCGTCGCTTGGACGAATATCTCACCAGTGTCCGCGAAGTTGAAAAACGCGTGGACCGCATGCGCCTGGAACAGACGAAGGCCGCGGATCGCGCCGCCCACCGGGGCAAGCCGCTCATTACCATGCAGCGGCCGGACAACGGGTTGCCCGAAGATATCCGCGACCACATGAAGCTCATGTGCGACATCGTCGCGCTGGCCTTCCAGACCGATAAGACACGTGTGGCCACCCTGGTGCTGTGCCGCGACTTGTCGGGGCTCTTCTACCCGTTCCTGGACGTGCGCGATGCGCATCATTCCGCGTCGCACAATGATCTCTCAGACGCCTACGAGCGCATCTCACGATATTATGTGAGCAACCTGGCTTACCTGGCTGGGCGGTTGGACGCCATGCCTGAGGGCGAAGGGACCGTGCTCGACAACACTTGCCTCCTTTACCTCTCAAACATGTGGTCAGGGGAACGGCATGACAACACGCGGCTCCCGGTCCTTACCGTGGGCAAAATGGGTGGCGCGCTCGAGACCGGGCGCGTGCTGGATTACAGCAAAGCTGGTGACGAAAACCGGAAGCTTTGCAGCCTGCACCTCTCGCTTTTGGACCGGATGGGAATTCAACTGCCTCGATTTGGCGACGCTGAAAGCCGTCTTGCCAATCTGTAAGTGCGAAGGTGATGTAAATGGGCAGAACTTTGGGCTTGCACAACATCTTTCTTGGAGTACGTTAACCGCCCCTGTAACCAAAGGGAGAGGATCCATTGAATAGCGATATCGTAAAGCAAGCGTTAGCAAAGGTTGGCAATGCCAACACTCTCGTGAACATCGTTTCCCGCCGCGTTCGCCAGTTGAACAATGGCGGCCCTCAAGGGCGCCCATTGCTGCTGGAGGTCGCAGGCCTGGGAGCCGCTGACATCGCGCTGCTGGAGATCATCGAGGGCAAATTGAGCTGGGAATCCGGCGAGGCTGAAACTGAAGCCGTGCAGGAAGATATCCCTCAGCGGTAACCGTCCTGTTCAAAGTTAATTTCGCCCAGCCAGAAGCCAACATCTTCTGGCTGGTTCATTTATGGCAGACATCCTCAACAACCCAAAAGGCCGTCGGGATTACCACATCCTTGAGACCTTTGAGGCTGGCATTGCTCTGCACGGGACCGAAGTGAAGTCCCTGCGGGCGGGCAAAGGGCAAATCTCCGATGCTTTCGCGCGCGTTGAGAACGATGAGGTCTGGCTTTATAACGCGCACATTGACGAATACTCGCACGGAAACCTTTACAACCATCAGCCGAAAGCCCCCCGCAAGTTGCTGCTGCACAAATCCGAGATTCGCAAACTCTTCGGACTGGGCAGCGTCAAAGGCAACGCGATCTTCCCGCTCAGCTTCTATTGGAAGAACGGCAAAGTGAAAGTGGCTTTGGCCGTGGGCAAAGGCAAAGTCCAGTTCGACAAACGCGAAGACATCAAAAAGCGCGACACCGAACGCGAAATGAAGCGGGTGCTCATGGGCCGCTTCAAGGGGAAATAGGGGGCTGCAAGCTGGTTTCTTTTTAGACACACACGCCCGTTAAAGCCTCCTCCATCCGATCTCGTCAACTCACTGTCGGTTTGCCACGATGTAACGGTCGGTGTTCACGAAATACGAATTCGCAATTCCTGAAAACGAGATCATCTGGGAACTCTGGGTTTTCTCTGATGACCGTTGGTTCCCCATTTTGGCATGTGGTACTGACGAGGACCGCGCACGCGAGGATTTCGCGTATCAAGTGGCGCTGGGACGACGAGTCAGGTTAGTAAAGCAAGTCCGTGAAGTGGCTGCTGCTTGTGCCCATACGGGCAAACTCCAGAAGACGCCTCTAGAATGCCGCGTAGGGGACTACTGTTTGGCTAACAGTATGTCCACCAAGCCTTACCCCCGCGTAATTATTCTCGAAAAGCCAACGCAATTTACTTTCGTGCTTAAGCAGGTGGAACTAGCGGAGGAAGACCGAGTGGCTTACGGCCTCCGATCCAAAGATCGATCTGGTTGTCCGCAGCATTCTGTTTACCTTCGCATTCGGTAAGGCGAGCAGGTGCGGCGGCGAACTGAGAACATTGTGCCAAGGCGGCATCCTTGTTGCCTTAATAGCGACTCAGTCGCTTTTGCGGGACCGATACTCTTTTTCGTCCTGGCAGATCTGTTCCTAACAACCCTCGAACGTACAGTGCCCATTGTTTCCGGAAGCGCGCTTCGATTATCAGGCCCAGCATGAGACAAGGGAACCAATAGCAAATGAACGGGACGGTAATCGGCAGAAGAAAGCCTTTCGTCAGGCTTTTTGACCACACCTCACAAAGCGTGTTTGTAGCGGCCTCGATGAACTCGATCGTCAACCACAGACCAACGAAGAAACCGGCCGCCATACATCCTTTCGCGATCGTGAGAAGAGGCCGGTTGGCTCTCGTTGCGATGACGAAAGACATACCGCCTATGATATGAACACAAGCCCAACCGAACAGGAGCGCAGGTCCGGAATCAACCATCGTTTCAGGCGGTATAATCATCCACGAATGCGATCAGATGAATACCTGTGACCGGGAAACGATTGCAAGCGTAGGGAAGAGATCTGGACGAAAGGCCTCGCCGTGTCGTCCAGCGCCACCCCCTCCGAAGCAGCGTCCAGCTTGGTGTACTTAGCGATCCCGATGCGTTACCGTTTGCCATCGGCTGGATCGAAATATATGCCAGGACTGACGTATTAAGTTCCGAAGGGACATTTACAAAAGTCTCCAGTTGCTATCCTTCGGCAGTGTGGCATCCTTTGTGGACTTCGACGGTTTCTGATCGACGTCGCTTGGTTCGTAGGCTCCGCTCATGGAGATAAGCTGCAACTGTCGGCTACAATGCGGTTGGAAAGCAGCAATCTTATCGACGCAGGTCATTAAGCTGCAAACGTTGGGCGATTGGCGCAGTGGTTAGCGCATCTGTCTTACACACAGTTGGTCGGGGGTTCGAGTCCCTCATCGCCCACCATCTTTCAACCCTGTAAACATTGGCTAAACACCTCGTTTGCCCCAATGATTTCAAAGATTCCATGAAATCCCATTGTGCTACTTTGTGCTACTCATTGCGGCGTGAAAGTTGCGTAAAGTTGGCGTCCGATGGGTGGTTCCGATGGCTGAAGTAGCACAGAAAGTAGCACAGGCGGAGCCGCACCTGCTCCAAAACGACCGCAGACGATAAATATCTTCGCCCCCTGCCCTTCCGGCCCGACGATACGCTGGTGAGCTTTCTAAGGTTTCTCCGCGCCGCCTGGGTCAGCATTTGTGCTCAGCCAACCAAGAAAAGCAAGATCGCCGCGATTCGCAGCTTTGTTGCGGCTCTCCGCTCCGGGCTCGTGCCCAGAAAGACAGCCGAAAGGCGGTTGGCAGGATGCTCGAATTGCCCCGTTTACGATGCTGAGCGCCAAACCTGCGGGGACGGGGCCTTCGTGATGATCGACGGGGAGCGGCTCCAGAATGGCTGCGGCTGTTACCTGCCGATGAAAGTCTGGTTCCGCAAAGCGCAGTGCTGGTTGTGGGAACGCTCAGGGGCAACCCGAGGCGTTGACTGGGATAACTCTTGACCGTCATTACGGGGACTGTCAGGGTTGATTAACCTTTAACGTTACAGGTTGCGAATGTCCGAGACCGCCAATCACCTCGCCCCGATCACAAGCGCGGAACTTCCGACGCAGATTGAGGACGTGGCGGTGGAGTTGCCGAGCAACACCGTTCGCCGGCAACGACTGACGGACCTGGCACTGGTGGGACAAGCCACAGAGAAGGCGGATGCGAACGCGATCGTCGTAGGTCGCCAGACGGTCCTGAATGAGATCCTGATGGAAGGAGTGGTCCAGCTCCGGGACATCATACAAATCTGCGGAGACCCTGAGACGAAGGCTCAGATGATCGAGAGCCAAGCAAAGCTCGCATCGGTCATTGCCGCAGGTGACAAACGAATTTTGGAAGCGTCGGAGAAGATGGCCAAGCAGAAGAAGCCCGGCAATCGGGCCGTTTCAGCCCGGCCGGGAGTTTCGGTGAACGTTTCCATTAACCCAGCGCAGCCCGCCCAAGCTGCAAAAGAAGCAACAATAACGGTATGAACAAAGCAGTATATCCAGTAAGCGGGCTGAAAGTCGGTTTAAGCGCTTTCACGTTCCTGCTCCCTGACGGCAGCCCATGCAACGTCTCGCAACAGATTGTCACTGTCACCGACAACGCTGATGGGTTTATCACCGTCGACAAAACCTCAAAGACCGCAGCCTTCGTCACTTCCGCTGTGGTGGCTGCGTCAATTACGGACGCCACCAACGGGGTGTTTGACGACATCATCGTCGCCCGTGTGATCAGCAATGGTGGCAAGGTGCGCGACATCCTCCCGTTGGCGAACATGGTGTTCCCATCTGGGGTGAAGAAATCCATCAGCAAGGTGGGGACTCTCAATTTCGGGAGCATCGCTGCTGCGGCCTCAGCCGATCTTACGATCGCGGTTGCCGGCGCTGTCGTCGGCGATAGCGTCGCGCTCGGCCTGCCAGCCGCGCCGACCGCCGGCATCGTGTTCATGGCGTTTGTCAGCGCCACAGACACGGTCACTGTTCGTGCCACGAACATCACTGGTTCTGGCGTTGACCCAGCCAGCGCGGATTACCGCGTCACTGTGATCCAGGCTTAACAGCCGCGCCTCGGCGGAGGTCGCCCAACTCCGTCGAGGCGTTTCCCAACCACCAGACCATGAACCCTTTTTTGAGCGACGCCCCCATATCGCCTCCTCCCGTTATGGAAGATAGCCTCTCTCTCTCCCGTGCAATGATCTCTCCAATGATCCGAGTTCTCGGCGCACCAGTGGGCTACTTCGGCGTGATCACTCTCGCTCAATTAAGCACTCTGCTGCAGATCGTCCTTACCTGCGTGACCATCTGCGTCACTCTGATGGTGGGCATCTCCACCAAACGAAAGAACGATGCCGAACGTCTTCGCCTAGAATCCACAAAGCCCGGCCATGAATAAATTCTCGTTCCTCGATAAACGCCACCCAGGGAGCACCCAATGCTTCCGCGTGATCATGCTGCTTGTCATTGGCATCTTCCTCATGCTGATGCTGGCCACAGCCGCCGGCTGTACGAACACAGGACGTCACGAACAGGAGGTTTCCGGCGAACTGCAGGTGAAACGTGCCGCGCTCGGTGAAGAATCCCGCGCCATGACGACAGCAATTGTGGATTCACTGCAACACGCCCCGAAGAACCCAGCCACAGACTTGGCTGCCACTTTTGCCAAGCGTGACCAACAACTAGAAGGCTTGCCTCTCAAGCGAGTTGATGTTGAACCGCTGCTCAATACCAACGCTGCGGCATGGAAAGCTCTACTTGTCCGTTTCGACATGCAGGACAAGCTGTTGGCGGAGAATGCCGCATTGGAAGCAGAGCGAGCGCGGCTGAGCAAAGAGCTTGAAGAAATGGGCCGAAAGTATGAGGAGGAGCGGAACAAGAAGATTCACAAGCGGTTTTGGGGTTGGCTGGTTGGCACTTTCGGCTTTGTCGGCGCGATCGCGGCCTTGTGCTTCTGCCCTGCCCTAATTCCGTTGGTGGGCCAGTTCATCGGCTGGATAGTCTCCAAAATCCCGTCCCTCGCGTCCATGTTCGGGGTCGTCAGCAAGTCCGCCTTCGACGCGGTAGTAAAAGGAGTTGGCGCAACGCGTGAGGTTCTGAAGAAGAAAGATCCGGAGAAGCAAAAGATTCTTGATGTGAACCTAGCCGTCCAGACAGACCACAACCACAAACGCTTGATCGAGGCTACACGACAGAAGATGGAAGCCGAAATTCAGGCGGCAGCCGCAAAGCAACTCGCCTACGCATGAGCCTGATTGCCCGCCTCGACAAGTTTCCTCCGGTCCTCTGCCGCCTGGCTGCCCGAAAGAACAACGGCCGGAGAGCGCTCACCAACGAGGAGATCGCCAAAGCGGCTGGATTGTCGAAGAAGTGCGTTGACCGGCTCTCCGTAAAAGCAACTTGGAGCGGCGTTGACGTTGAAACAGCATCCAAGTTTGCCGCTGGTTGCGGTGTGGATTTGCTCCATCCTCGGCGCCAGAAAGATTTCCTTCGTCGGCGGAAAAAGTCTCACTTTGAGGATAATCCAAAGTATTTCGCCAGGCTGACGAGAATTCTGGCTGAGTCGATCAAAACTCGACTGAAATCAGGCGCTCGCCAATAACCGGCTGCTGGGGCCCCATCTCCAGGTCGCCGAGCTGCTCCATAACAATCGCGTAGCTGAGGCTATCAAACGGATGCTTGTGCGGATCGCCTCGGAGCACAAAATCCAATTCCTTCGCTCCCCGCCGCAGGTGCTTGAACATCTCAATCGTTGGTTTGCAGTGCGCCGATATGGCGATGCGGTTTTCAATCAGCAGCTTCCTGATCTCTGCAACGCGTTTGCGCACCCCGCCATTGGTTTTGGCCTTTGAGGCGGACCAGAACCGAATACGGCCGCCGGAAATCTGCTCCACCAGCAGCGCGTCGTAATCATCCATATTCATCAGCCGGCTGCGCTGGCGAAAAGCGGAGTCGTCTGACCAGTGACGCCACTGAACCTTTCGGCCAAGTATCTTCTCCATTCGGTCCATCTTCTCGATGAAGGCCAGCGTGAACTCCTCGATCGTGCAGTCCTCCTTCACCGTCACGAGATCGTCGAGCACGTCGTAGCAGTAGCGCCCATCCTCGTTCATGCGCTTCTGGAGGATGTGGGCGGAGTGATTTACCAACCCCAAGTCCCAGCCGGTGATCAGTTCCACGCAGTCTGGATCCGGGTTGAGGTACGTCCATTGGGTTGGGTCGTTCCCGACCGCCTCCCCGAGAACGTGAACGGAGGGACGGAAAATGGAGGAGAAGTGCTTGTCACCATGCCCGGCGGAGAAGGTCCAGATGCCGCGAACGAAACGATCATACCCTTCAGGGTCGTGGCGGTACGTGGCTTTTAAGCTAGCCAGTTGCCGAGGGTCGAGGAATGGATTCTCCTCAACGCTGATCTCAACGAGGCTAAGGTCTCGGCGGAAGGACTGGAACTCTGGGTCCGGGTTGTCGATGTCGAGGCGATCTTTGAACCACTTCTGGAATGCGAAATGATTAGGTCCGTCCTCCGGTGGGTTCGTGTCAGCAATCCACATGTGCTGCTCATACGGCAGGTGCATCATGCGGAGCTGCTGAATCGACGCGTCGAAGACCGCAGGATCCTTGAAGTGCTGAAGCTCCGAGAACCAGAACATCGAGAAACGAGTGCCGAATACCTTCGCGTTCACGTCCCCGTCATAATCAAGGGAGTGGAGGGTTATCTCGGACTCAGTTCCGTAGTAATTGCGGATGCGCAGATAGTGCATCCGAGTTGCACCATCAATCTTGGGCTCGACGGTATATTCAAAGACATGCCCGAATTCGCTCTCCACGCCAGCCTCGATCCATTCCTCAATACAGCGGAGGAGATCATCCCAAGGGCCGACCTTGGCGTTCTTGATTGTCTTCGCGAACACCGCCACACGAGCACGATCAGTCTCCCAAGTATGGCGGACCACTTTTTTGGCAACGGCAATCGTCTTTCCACTTAGCCGCGGGCCTGAGACCAGGTTGTAGCGCGTGTTGAGGTTGAAGACCTCAAGCTGCTTAGGAGATAGAACAGGCGACCAGATGGCTGGGTGTGGATCAACTGGCATTTAACGTTGCAAATTTGGGCGGCAACCCTTTAACGTTAAAGGCAGGTTAGCAGTAAACCAACCCCAAAATGGTCGATCTACGCGTCCTTAAAAAGCGAGGCATCACAACAGAGAGCCTCAAGACCATTTTCACGTCGGAGAAGCCGAGCGCCCAGATCGAGACACTCACCCGTCGCATCCAGGCCCGCATTCAGGACGGTCGTTCACGCAACTTTTCGGAGTACAAGGTTTACGCCGCGATCGACGAAATCTGGGACAGCCCGTTCCGGCAAGTGCCCGAAGCTCTGACCAGAGCGCTGGAAGGCCAGAAGGTCGACCCGAAGGCTTTGATGAATGCCGCCCAAGATTGGGGCCTGACGCACCTCATCGAGGATGAGCGTGACCCGAAGACGCGGAAACCCACGGGGCGGAAAGCAATCAACGTCCCTTCTTTCTTCAAAGTCACAGTTCCGCTTGTTCGTGCCTACCTCACCATCCGCCTCGCGAAGCTCGTTACGGATCGCAACCTTGATCCGATGTTCAAGTTCGAGCCCATCCGGAGCACACCGATGGAGCGAATTCGCTGTGAACTGATCACGCAGCGGGTAAACCTGATGTGTCAGCAGTTCAATTACATGGACGATCTGCGCCAGCGGATTCTCCACATGCTGCTCTACACGAACGCTGTTGCGTTCATCCAGGAGGAATGGTTTGAGGAGAAGCAAACCCATCTCACCGAAGCTGGGGAAGAGGTAGAAAGAATAGTGCGCGAGGGTCTTCGCTATCACCTCCCCCACCCTACCCGCACGTTCTGGGATCGAAGCCAGCCATTGAGCACGTTGAACTCTGACTCTGGGTGCGAATACTGCGGATACTGGCGGGTTCGCCGTTACGGCGACATCAAGCGCAATATGAAGCTCTGGAACACTGACCGCATCGCGATCAGCCCGGATGACGTTCTGAGCGCCAACAAGGCTTATTTCAGCACGGTTTACCCATGCGTCATGGCTTGGCCGACAAGCACAGAGTCAGGCAAAAGTTTGGATCGGGAGAATCAAAGCCAGTGGTTCTACAATTCGTCATTCGAGGACACGGCCGTCCTGCTGACAGAATACTTCGAGAAACTGAATCCGAAGGAGAACGGGCTCGGGGATTACGATCACGATGTTTGGTTCCGGTTTGTGGTGGCCGGAGACACAACGGTGATGTACTGCGCTCCACTCCCCGGTGCGCCGGGCATTGCCTACACGGGCGATGTGGATGAAAGCCGGTCTCTGAACCCGTCCCTGGCCATGGAGATCCTTCCGTACCAGGACCAAGTCTCCAACCTCCTCACCCAGCAGCTTCTGGCCGTGAAGCAGAACCTGGCCAATCTGACGTTCGTCGATACCGACATCGTAAACGAGGAGGACATCCAGAGGATTACCAACGAGGGCGAGCGCCACTTCCGCGGCCTGAACATGGTCCGCTTCTCCGGAAAGAACATGTCCCGGCAGCTCACGAGCGTTAAGGACGCCTTCGGGAGCGTCCGGTTCCCTCAACTGGACACCGTCAGCATCGGGACCGCCATTACGGTTGTGCTGAACATCCTTGAGCGTGTGCTGGTGATGAGCGCCCAGGAAGTCGCCGCCGCCGCCAGCCACGAGCAGACCGCCGAGGAACTCCGGAACATCGCCCAGAGCACAAGCACACGTTTGGCCCTGACGGCTATGCCCGTGGACCGGGGCAACGATGCCTGGAAACGGCAGCTCTACACCTACCTCATGGCCTACGGCGAGGAGGAGGTCTACGCGAGCCTCCCGGGCGACAGCGAGCTGACGCAGGAGACCTTAAACCGCCTCGGGCTCACTGTTGAGGAGCACCCAGCCACCAAGCAGGGCCGCACGTTGGTGAAAGGCAAAAAGAGCAAGCTGCAGCCGGTGGCCACCCAAATTGAACTGTTCGCTTCGACCCGCGACGGCAACGACCGGGTGAACAACTCCGCCATGGCAACGGTGATGACGCAGTTCCTTGCCCAGGTTCTGCAGAACCCCGGCCTCGCCCAAGCTCTCGGGCCAGATCAGGCCATCGAACTGCTGAACAAGTGCCTGGAATTCATGGGAGTGCCTCGAGATTTCAAGCTGGTCAACAAACTGCCCGAAGGCGCTGGGGCCGGCGTGACTGCCGAACAGATCAAGGAGTTCGTGGACCAGCAAATAGCGCAAGTGCTGCAGCAGGTTCAGCAACTCACACAGCAAAGCCAGGCAGCCATGCAGGAGACTTTGCAGCAGGCTCTTATGCCAGTGATGGAACTGGCGAAGTCTGCCGCGGAAACAGGAGACAGGAACACGTTAGCCCTTCAGAAGATGAACGAGTTCCTCCAAATTCAAGATGCTCAACTTAACGCCCATTCCCTTTACGGCCCAGGAGGCGAACCGCCTCCAGAAATGGTTACTCCAACCGGAGTGCCTGTTGCTTAAAGAGGCGATTCAGAATCGCATCGCCCAACATCAGGTACGCTCAGCGGAACATTTATTCCGCAGCGTGGACGACAATCTGCCCGCACATGAGGACGAGGCCAAAGTTCACGCCAAGGCCGCAACCATCCTAAATGCTGTTTTGGATGTGCTCTCGACTGTGGAGATGGGCAAAGAGCTTTACCACTTCAGTTGTAGCCTAAAGCCACTGCAAACGACCGAGGACGCCCAAGAAGAACAACAATCCGAAGCTAAACCCACATGAGCACAGAAAACACATCCATTACCGCAGGAGCACAGGACCGCGGAGTAACCATCACCGACCTCGGCGACGTGTCCAAGCGTAAGCCAGAGGAGGCCGCACAAGGGCAACAGCCTGCGGTCGCAGACATCAAGCCGGAGGAGTTCAACGAACTGCTCGACCATGTTTTTGGCGGCGCTGAGAAACCCAAGAAGAAAAAGGAGGAGCCAAGCCCTAAAGCGGACGATGCCGAACCTTCACCAGCCCCGGAGCCTCCGAAGAAAAACGACGACGATGAAAAAGCGAAGCAGGCTTCACCCGCGAATCAACCCACCGACCAATCTGCACCGACTGCGATCGACCAGGACGCACTTGCCCAAAAGGTTGCGCAGCAAGTAAGCGCCACCCTCAAGCCCGCGGCGCCCGAACCTGCAAAGGTAACGCCGGGCCAGGATGTCGAAATCTCTGAGGAAGATCGGCGCACGGCTGAGGTTTATCGTCTGATGGCTGAGTCCAACCCAAAGTATAAAGGGCTGGACGAACAATATACCGCCTTTGCCAAGACCGAAGCAGCCTACCGCAAGGAATGGGAGGCGAAGCACCCAGGCAAGCAGTTCGACCCAGACGCTGGCGAACACGTTAAGTTTTACGAGGAGAACGAGCCAGCGATAGAGGAGGACGATGAGGATGACTTTAATCGTGCCTTCATAAAAGCTGAGGCAAAGCTGGAGACTCGCGCCGAAATCGAACGGGTTAAGGCTGAACTGAAGCGGGAGCGGCTTGCTGAGCAACTTCCCCAGAAAATCGAGCAGGCTACTGCGGCCGCGCAGGACATGCTGCTCGAGGCCGTTGACCCTGAACTGAAGGGCACCTCGTTGAAGGATCTGGCTGCCAAGGATGAACTGGCGGCTGAGATCGTGAGTCCCGCTGTGGACCTCACCAAGCGCGTGGTGGAAGAAGTGGAAAGACTCTGGACGCCCGGGCTCGGTTATTCCATCGACCTTACAAACCCGCTCCACAAGAAGATCCTCGAGGAGGTCGGCCGACTGGAGCAAGAGATTGCGGAGAATCCCGCTGGGCTCGTTCCGGATGGGAAGAAATTTGCGCCATTGGCCGAGTTCACAAAGATGACTCCCGCTCAGCAAGCAAAGCACTGGACTCCCTGGGTGGATGGGGCGTTCGTCCGAGCGGAGCTTGTCAAGACTATCGCCGAAAACACGAAGGCATCGCTTACGAAATGGCGGAAATTGGCAGGCGTGCGCAAGGATTCCGACAACACTCCTGCGGCACAATCGACGCCGGGGCAATCTGCTTCAGCGGCGCAAGCACCCGCACCAACAGTGGCGAAACCGCAGGCTCCGAACACTAAGGGTGGGGACGACACGCACTCCAATCTCGCGAAGGGGTCCAAGAAACCGACTAACGAGAACGAAGAAATCTGTAACATTCTGTTTGGCCGGTAGCATCCCTTTAACGTTATAGGCTCGGATACCCGAGCCTGCGTTAAAGAGAATGAACTTCGCTACCCAATGCAGTGTTGCTCACACCAACACTTACGACACGCAAGGCAGCTTAACGCGCTCGGACATTAAAGCCCTGAGCACGTCCGAACTGCTGGCGTTACACAAAACCGGATCGCAGTGGCATGAAATGACTGCCCTGCTGACGCATCAATTTGAGATGCGCGCCTGCGGCGTCCGCCGCTACGGGCTCTACGACTGGGTCATGTCCAGCAACAAGCCTGGCTATGGCCGTCTGATCAACATCACAAAGCAGAGCAAAGGCCCTTCGTTGATCCAGCCTTACATCGTTGGCCGCCAGAACTCGGTCGTGAACAGCGACTACTGGGCGGTCACGAATGGTTGGGCGACCAGCGGCGGCGGCGCTTACGCTGTTGGCTCTACCGGTCCGCTCGCAGTGGTGAACGACGGTGGAACTGGCTCCCGCGTGGTACGCGTGATCGCTGGTCATGGGCTCTCGCTTAGCGCTCAATACTTCCTGCCGAAGCACCAGATTTATATCCTCGGCCGCTCCGGCGGCGGTGCGGTGCGCATCGGTCAGTGGGAAGTTGTCCGTGCGGCTTTGGCTGCGGACAGCACCTACATCGACGTGTTGCTGAAAGATCGAAACTCTTTCGACACGTCCCAAGTGGATGCAACGCCAACAAACGGCTTAATCCTACCCGGCATCAACAACGTGCATGACGCGGAGAAGTACTGCCATAACCCGCAGAACTTCAATCCGACTAAGCACGTTCCGTTCTTCTACCAGACCCACCGGCGCGCCCGTTCCGTTGATTCCGACTACGAGGAGACGTTCCGGAAGCTGATTCAGGACAACAACCTCTTTGCAAAGTTCCAAGACATCAGCGCTGCTGAGCGGAACCGGCAGGATGAGTTGAACGACCAAAAGCAGTTCATCAACTCCTTTTTCTTCGGCCGGCCGATCTCCAGCAACCAGACGATTGACCTCTGGGGCAACCTTGAGCCGATCTACAACGTCAACGGGGCCGATTTCTCGATCGACCCAGGCGTCGGGGGCACACTTGTCGGCTATCGCGCCAACATGGTGGGCGCTTACGAGCAGCTCAAAGCGTGCTCGCAGGTTCAGGACCACGCCAACAGCGCGTTGGAGATCGACACCTTTCTGGAGGAGAAGATTTACGACATCGTCCGCGCCCGCACCAGCGCTGGCCGTCCGGCGGACAGCATTGACATTTACACCGACTCGACCACTGCGGACGAGTTCATGGTGGCCTTCATCGCTTACGCGAAGGACAAGCTCGGCGACATCGTTCGCGTCAACATCAGCGAAGGCTCGAACCGTGAATACGGTTTCGTGTGGCGCTCGTTCAAGCTGTTCAAACCCGCAGGTGTCACGGTGAACATCATCACGCATGAGTTCTTCGACGACATCCTGAACACCTTCAGCACTTTGGCCACGCCGCTTGCGAGCCGCGGTCGCTTCCTCGCAACCCTTGACCTTGGCAAAGGTGGCGGGATTTACCCAGCGGTGCTCGCTTCCAACCGGGTGCAGCACGAGACTGGAAAGCTCGCCGATCTGGCGAAGCTCGACGGCAGCTACGCCTGCGTTATGTCCGTGCCGACGCGGCGGACTACCTTGGTTTCCAAAACGGTCACTGCGATCGTGGAGGATCCAAAGTCCAGCCGTTGGGACGAAAACTTCTCGTCCATCGCGTTCACCGCCTAATCGATCACCCTGGCCGGGTTGGGTTAAACCCGGCTTTCTCCTGTGGAAATGCAGAGGCGTGGTCTTGGGCGGCCGCGCCTCTGTTTTTTGGATTGTAAGAGAACTTCCGACCTATAACGTTAAAGCCGCATGAGCACTCGATTCTTCCTGAAAGAAGCCATCCAAACAAAACTTTACGCGAACGGCGAGCCAATCGCTTTTGACCAAGTCACCAACAACCTTGGTGTCCTGAAAACTGATGACGCCGAGTTACTGGCGCTGCTCGACAAGTGCATCGCGGAACACCGCGGCGGCGTCGAGGAAATCGACCAGGCTCGTTACGAGGCGCTGATTGAAAAAAAAAGCGGTGGCATTCGGCCCTTAGATCGGGAGGCGTTTCAAGCACCTCCGCCGTCAGACACAGTGACCAGCCCGCGCCCCCCTGCTGCGGCCGTAAAGCCTGAGCCAGACGCTCCTCAACCTCCTGCCCCAGAAAAGAAGAAGGCCAAAGCGCCGAACGTCGGTGGTCGTCCTCCAGCCGTGACGGAGTAACATGACCTTTGCGGATTTGCAGAGCGAGATTGCGGAACTCATCTGGCCGGATGGGGTTCCGGAGAATCTTGCTGTGCCTATCCGCAAGATGTTCGTGGACGCGCTGATTGATCTGCAGCGGTGCGTCCCGTGCCTCCAAGCGAAGAACACCAGCATCTACCCGCAATCGGCCACGCTCTATAAGTGTGGCCTTTCCATTATCCAGAATGTCCCTCGGGGCGTCATTCGCAAGATATACACCGTGCGCGATGAGAAGTGGTGTGACCCTGTCCACTACCGGCAGGAGACTTACGATTATCTGAAATGTTGGTCGCGCAATCTGACATCCTTCGTGGATGAACCCGCTAATGAAGGGTTTCCCGAGTTGCCCCTGGGCTTCAAATATCCTGAATCCAGCACGGACAGCCAGTTTGGCCGGGCGCTCACCGGCATCTGGGCGATAGAGAGAGGCAGCCTGATAATCGCTCCCTGGCTTCAAAGCGACGAAATGGTCGTCGTGGAGTGGGATGGAATTCAGCGGAAGTATGCCGACACCGATCAAGTTACGTTCGGCGGGTTGGATTCTGACAACGGTGGGGACGATCTCAAGAGGGCGATCGAGGCTTTTGTCCGCACCGACTTCGCCAAGAAGTTCGATCAAGACTTCAGCGCCGCCCAGGCTTACGAGCGCGATTATCAGATGATTCGCGCTGATCTCATTCACGAGTGCCGCGAGGAGACCCGCCTCCGCGAAGCAAATGTTTGCCAGAACGAGAAGTCGGAACTCGCCCGGAACTACGTTTTGGAGACCACCGACGATGAGGTCTCACACGAAGAAGAACCTCCAACCATCTTCGCCCAGATCGGTGACTTCGGCGAGGCAGCCGGGAATGTGCCGGCTGATGACGTGGCCGAACTCGTTAATGGTTGGGATCCAGAGTTCATTGTGACCTCCGGAGACAATGATTACGTGGGCGATTACGACGATTCCGTCGGCAGCCGTTACGATGAATCCATCATGGTTCCGTGCCTGGGTAACCACGACCTGGATCTGGTTGCTGACGGCGTTTACGGCAAGCCTTACCTCACATATTTCACAACCCCTGCCGGCAAGCGTTACTACGACTACGTCAAGGGCCGGGTTCATATCTTCGTGCTGAACTCCGGCTACGACACTGGGGGAACGCTCCGGGAAGCTGCCGGCATTCATTACGGCAGCATCCAATCGGATTGGCTGCTGGCCAGGATTGCCCAGAGCACAGCCCGTTGGAAGATCGTGGTCTTTCACCATCCCGCCTTTACCTCTGGGGACAGCCACCCCGCAGTTGAAACACTGCGCTGGCCTTTTGCCACCATGGGGGTGGACTTGGTTCTGAACGGCCATAACCATCACTACGAGCGCTTGGAAAAAGGCGGGCTCACTTACATCGTGAATGGCGCTGGTGGCAGGACGCTGAACGGCTTTGGCGACATCGACTCGGCCAGCAAATTCCGCTATTCGTCCGATTATGGCGCTCTCCGTCTGGAAGCGGCTTGTGCCACTTTGAAGGGCGAATTCTATAACCGGGCAGGCACCCTCATTGATTCCTTCACCTTGAGCAAATGAGCCTCCTCGACAACATCATTCAAGTAAGCCCGTTGCTTCAGGGTTCGACGCCGCTTGAGCAAGGTGCTGATGGTTGTTTCACCGCAGAGCAGAATCCGTTGTGCGCGGATCCTGAATGGGCTGCCGATCACCCCTCGGAATGCCCCGACGCGCCGACGATTACCGGCTTGGTGGTGGTGCCAACCTCCACGACCACGATCGTTGGAAACTATGCACAGTTCGTCGCCAAACTGACCTTCTCCGATGGCCGTGAGAAGGACGTGACGAGCAAAGCAACCTGGAGCAGCAACCTCACCGGGCTTGCGTCCATCAGCGTGACGGGCAAAGCCAAGGGCATCTCCGCCGGCATCGCGACGATCACAGGCCGCTACCGTGGTTACGCAGACACGAGCCAACTGACAATCCAGGCAGCTTGCATTCAAGCCAACATGGATGTGGCTCTGGTACTCGATCGGAGCGGCAGCATGAGGGAGCAACTCCCGGATGGCCAAACACGCATGGCCAAGACGCTCGCCGCGGCGCAGGCCTTCCTAAACAACTTGGATTGGTTAAAGGACCGTGTCGCAGTCGTCAGCTTCTCCGGCATATGGAATGAGGATCCCGCCCTGTGCTACCCAGACGCAAAGCTCGAATTTCCATTGTGGGCTGGAGAGGATGAGGTTCGGGCCGTGGTAAACGCAATCACGCTGCCAAGCGCTGAGGAATGTGAAATCAGCGGATGCGGAACTGGCATCGGCGGAGGATTGCAGGTTGCCCAGGAGGAACTGAACAGCGGCCGGGCTCGATCCGGGGCTCGCAAGGTTATCGTCCTGCTCACCGACGGGATGGAGAACATCAACAATCCAGACCCCGAGGAACTGGCGGAGGAGATCAAGGGTGATGGCTGGGTGATTGTGGTTATCGCTCTGGCTGTTCCGAGCACATACCATGCGTACCTGCAGGGTCTTTGCAGTTGCGACTTCTTCTTTGCCGCGTCCTCTGTGGATGAACTGCCGAACATCTACGCCCGCATTCCCGCCCTAATTTGCCAGAAGCAGAACGATTCCTGCATAGGCACATACTTCCCTCCATCAGTAGCAGCCGGGTGCCATCGCGATCGTTTGGATTACACCGAGTTCGCGAACTGGAGCGTCACTGGCTATGTGGACCTGATTGGCCGTGATCTGTTTGTGTTCTTCGATCCGTCGGAAGGCCCATACGTTGATCTTGCCGGAACGAACGCCGGCCGGGGCGGGATGGGGATGCTTGAATCCAAAGATGACTTTGTGCTCGAGCCAGGGCTCTATGAGTTCAGCCTCAAGATTGCAGGCAACCAACGGCAGTCCAGGGATGCTGATGTTGTTGCTCTGTCCGTAGGCAGCGGCGACGGTCGCAGCGCATCGGGCAAAGTATTTTTCAAGACGGTGGCGGTCACGGACCACAAGCAGCCGTTCACCGAATACAGCTACCAATTTCGCGTCAGCAGCACGACCAAAGGCAAGATACGGATCGGCCAATACTCTCTTGGAGCCCAGCCCAATGGGCTCCCGTCCGCCCAGACGGTGGGGAGCTTGGTTAAAGACATCGCGCTGACGAACACAGACACAGGAGAAACCATTATTGAAGACGATTTCAGCGACGAAGGCTCGTGCCCTTAAGAGATTAAGCATTCAGGCGCCTGTGAACACGTTCACGGGCTTTGGGCAGATGTTCTGCGAGGTGTTCTCGGGGTTGCTCAAAAGCGGCGTGGACCTTCAGGTTCGGCCGATCGGTGTCCAAGAAGAAGTGGACAGCATTCCCCAGCCGATTCCCCACCTCATCAAAAGCCGCTTCGTTTATGCAGCGCCTTCGCGCCCTGAACTGCTTATCGCCCCTCTGGGATGGAAACAGTGGCCCACAAAGAACGTCCCTACTGCATATTGGACGATGATCGAAACCACGGCGGCGCCGAAAGACTGCCTTGAGCCACTGAACGCGGCCAAGGTTGTCATTGTTCCCTGCCAGGCAAACAAAACATCCCTGCTCGATAGCGGCGTCACCGTGCCCGTGTTCGTGGTTCCTTTGGGAATTTCAACGGAGATATTTTCTCCGCAGCCTATGCGGATGACGGGCACGTGCGTGTTCGGGACCGGAGGCTATCTGGCTCATTCCGAGGCCAGAAAGGATGTAGGCAAGGCGATCAGAGCTTTTCAACGTGCCTTCCCAACCCGCCAGGACGTTCGGCTTGAGATCAAAACGATGCCAGGGGACAGGGCTCCTCAACCGAATGATTCGCGCATCATTGTCCACCGGGCGGTTTGGGACTGGCACCAACTTGCCGACTGGTACGCCAGCCTCACCGCCTTCCTCTGCACGTCCACAGGCGAGGGCTGGGGGCTCATGCCACATCAGGCGATGGCCACGGGCCGGCCAGTTGTTTACCCAAACTTCGCGGGGCTGCGTGACTTCTGCCATGGCTACCCAGTTTGGCACCGGACTATCGCTGCCTGCAAAGGTTGGGGCGGCTGGGCTGATCCCGACGAATCGGAACTTGTGGAACAGATGCTGCGCATTGCAGGTGATCGCGAGGAGGCTAGGCAGATTGGCCTTAACTGCGTGGACCGCGCCCAGTGGTTCAGTTGGGATCGAACGGTCAGGGAACTTCTGAAGGTGTTAAATCATGCACTCCTTTAAGCACAGCGGTGACGTCGGGGACATCCTCTACTCCTTGCCAGCTATGGAGCTGCTCGGCGGCGGCATCTTGTACTTGTCCCAATCTCCGGAGACTCGTGCCTTGATGACCGCGCAACGCATTCGTGCGCTCGCTCCTCTGCTCGAGCAGCAGACGATGGTCAAGCGAGTGGCTTGCCATACTGGCCAGGCAGTGCGCCATGACCTCGACCGATTCAGGTTCGCCGGAGGATCCAACCTTGTGCAGGCTCACATTGCTGGACAGGGATGCAAAGAGCATTGGCCACGCTCAGCCAAATGGCTTAGGGCGGAACCGAAAGAGATCGAGCCCGTCGTCATCAATGCGACCTTCCGCTACCGAAACCGATTCTTTCCATGGCAGCAGGTGGTTGCGGCTTACAAAGGGCGAATGATCTTCCTCGGCCTTCCAGACGAGCACTGGGAGTTTGAGGCTAATTACGGTCCAATTCCATTTTACCAAGCGGCGGACTTCGCTGACATGGCGGGTGTTATCGCTGGATGTGAGCTATTCATCGGCAACCAGAGCGCTGCTTACGCGATCGCTGAAGGGCTCAAGAAACGCACAATTCAGGAGGTTTGCCTCAACACGCCAAACTGCATCTTCGAGCGGCCGAATGCCCAATACGTGTTCGGCTCGCGAGTTGAACTCCCCGAGATATGAGAGCCATTTTCATCTCAATAGATCGTTCGCCAAAGCCGAATTACATGGCGGATACGGAAGCGAGCTTCTTGAGCAATGGCGGTGGCGACTTCACGGTCCTGGTCGGCAACGATTCAGCAAGCTACCTGCAGAGCAGCAAAGGGACGGTAATTCCATTGCAAGCTGAGGAGGCTTCAGCATTGGCGGTATATCCCCTGCGCTTCCGGGGGGCCACCAATTACGCCCGGATGATCTCGCATGAGTTAGAGACCGCTCCGGAGGACTTGCTCGCTTGCGAGGACGACATTCAATTCACCTGCGACTTCCGCCGGAAACTTCAGAAGGCGCTGACGAGCGTTCCGGTGAAACGATTTATCCTGACGCTCTACAGCGCTCACAACCTGAATGGAAAGCCGATCGACGAGATCAATCCCCGGTCCTTTTTCGGAACCCAGGCGATCTTCTTCCCATGGGTCATTCGCCGGGATCTCGCATTGTATTACAAACGCCGACTGGCCGCCTGGACCAAGGACATCCCGGTCTCTTTCGTGACTTACGACATGGTGCTGGCTGACTTCTGCCGGGAGAATTCCATTCCGATCTATGCCTGCAACCCGAGCCTGGTACAGCACACCGGGTTGTTATCGACGGGATTTACTCCTGACGACCGGCAGCATCGCTCACCGTCCTTCAAACCGTAAAAAGGAGTGACAGCAAATTGGGAGGTGAGTAGCGTAACCTTTAACGTTATAGGTGCGCTATGCCTGCTCCAGTTACCCCAGACGAATTCAAAGCGACAATCCCCTCACCCACAGCAGGCGCGTGCAAATCGCTCTTGATGGCGTGGATCCGACTGCCGTGGCTGGTTTGGCGGTTGGTCTCATGGATGTTCAACTCTGACGGGAGTTTATCGAAGAGCTTCAAGGAGGAGGTCGGCGTTGCCACCGGCGCATTGGCTGCTCCCACCGGGCTTTCAGCCACGGATGGCACCAGCTCAACCAAGGTTACGATCACATGGACGCCGGTGCTCGGAGCTACGTACTACGAGGTTTACAGATCGGAGCAGAACGACAGTGACACTGCGTCTGTCATCGCGACCTCTTTGTCCCATCAATATGAGGACACCACTGGAACGCTCGGAAAGACGTATTACTACTGGGCGGTTGCGCGGAATGGCACCCAAACGAGTGAATTTTCAAATGGAGACGCGGGTTACACTCTCTCCGGCGCTCCATCAGGAGGCGGGGGCACACCCGGAGGTGGCGCGAGCGATGACCAGGAGTGGACGGGAAATTCGGTTTGGACCGTGCCCCCAGGGGTAACGTCCATCGAGGTTGAATGCTGGGGCGCTGGTGGTGGTGGCGGCGCGAGCTACAACCCTTATGGAGCGCCTGGCAGCGCTTATTACGGCGGCGGAGGCGGCGGCTCTGGAGAATACCGCCGTGTAAAGCAGATCGCAGTTACCGCAGGAGAGGAACTCACGCTCGTAATTGACCAAGGCGGTGCCGGTGGCGGATTAAGCGGGGCGAGTCCAACCCCTGGCGCAGACGGAGGTGCGACGATTCTGAAGCGCGGAAGCACTGCTTTGGTAACGGCGATGGGGGGCAAAGGTGGCGGTCAAGGAAGCGGCTTCGGAGGCGCTGGCACTGCTGGCGCTGGCGGAACCGGCGGATCGAATTCCACCGGAACACCTGTGAGCAACACCAACGGCAACAACGGAACGGCAGGAGCCTCGGCTTTCCCTCCAACGGCCGGAACCGGTGGCGCAGCGATCGGCACTGGTGGCAACGCAGGTGGGAACGGCGGGGCATTCTCTGACGGTGTCTCCGGCAGTCCCGGCAAGATTCATATCATCTGGCCCGGAGCAGCTTAATGCCAGTCTCTCCAACATTCAGGACAGTTGACCTACAGCCCCTTGCCGGGCCGTTGGACACGCGTTCGTCTGCTGACTCTCTGCCATTCGGCGCATGGCGCCGGCGGGAGAACTTCGACGTGAACGTCGCGGGCAGGCTCTGCCGGTCTTTCGGATGGCGGAAGCTGATGGGGACAACCACCCCTTACAACAATCAAGACCTGCACGATCAGCTCTGCGGCCAGCCGACTGGAACCACAAACCTTCAGCAGTATTACGATGACCTTTCCACCGGGGCTCATCCGGATGCCGACAAGGTTCTGACATATCCGCCCAGCGCGGCGGTGTGCGGGACGGTATTGAAGACTCGGAGCACCGGGCGGCAGCCAATCACTGGGCTCTGGGATTTAACGTCCCAGGATGGACAGCGCCGACTGCTGGCGGCCACGCAGAACAGGATCTATGTCCTCAACGAGCCCAAAGGAAACTGGAAGCTCATCTGTGACGCGTACGGTGGAACGCCCCAAAGCGGGTTACCAGAGCGCCGGTGGCAATGTGCCAAGCTCGAGAACGGTGCGGTTTTCACAAACAACTACGACGAGCCGGTTCAATGGATTTTTGACCAGCCCACCTTTGGTTGTGGAATGCAGGCCGTCTCCAAGATTCCAAGCCTTCAAGAGATCGGGCTGACGAAGGCTGCGGTAGCGATCGCGTGGAAAGGAGTCTGTTTCCTGATGAACGTCGAGATGGACGGGATTCGGGCGGAGAACCGTATCGTCTGGTCGGACTTCCTGAGCACGAACTTCGTGCCCGGTGTGACCACGACGCGAGTCAACGCACTCGGCATCAGTGAAACAGTGGACTCCATGGCGGGCTACATGGACCTCACCCGCGGGGAGCGAATCCTCGCGGCCGCTCCATTGGGCGATTCCCTTCTGATCTACACCACGACGGGTATTTGGCAGGTGTCGTCAGTTGGTGGTGAGTTGGTATTCTCGTTTCGCTCGCTCTACTCCGAGCCGGCGACGGGCGCGGCTTGCCTCGCGTATCCGAACACCCTGGTGAGCACAGGCAATGAGCATGTGTTCCTCGGCCGGGATGGCATCTACGTCTATAACCTTTCCCTGCCGAAACCTGAGCGGGCGGAATGGTTGCATCGTTGCTCCAACCTCATCTTCGACACCATCAACGAGCAGGTGTGCCAAGCGCACGTCGCCTGGTATGACCCTTCGCTCGAACGCCTGTTTATCTCATGGGTTGAGGACGGCCTCGCTTTCCCGAGGAAGACCTTTTCGGCGAGTCTGCGTTATCAAGCGGTGTCGATCCTCACCGCTGGGTTCACCGCGTTCTGCAATTTCACCAGCGATAACCGGCTAACCTTCCTCGATTTCTTGAAGCAGAACTGCGCTTGCACGGCAGCAGAATTAGCTTCCTCCGAGATTGCAGCCATTCTCCCCCAGAGCGTGAAGGAGGGTGGCTTCTGCACCGCTCAGACCGAGCCTAATTGCACAGGAGTATCCCGGAGCATCCCGCTCTACACCCGCACGACGGTAAACGAGCTTGGCCGCACCACGACAACGGGCGCCTTCGAGAACATGAATCTGGACCAGACGGTGAATCCGCCGGCGTCTGATTCGTTCTGCAAACTGCTGGGCGATCTGAACATTGAGGATCTCTGCAATCAGTGTAACTCGGAAGCGCTTCTGGTAATGGCCTCGGCTGATGACTGGTGCTTGAAACAGTTCGGGGAGGTGTATTTCCGGGAGCGATGCACCCGGTTCACTGGCTGCGGGACGTACGCCAGAGACCCATACGATTCCTACGGGACAACGGGCCCTCTGGATTTCGAGGCTCCTGATGATGAGAAGGCAGTTCGGAGTCTGGAGCTGGAGTTCGATGCTGAGGAAGACATCACCCCGAGCCAGGTAAATGTCCGAATCGGAGTGGCGTCCACCGCTGTGGACCCCAACGATGAGAGCGGTTGTGCGCTTCTATGGCGCTCGCTTTCACCTCGAACGCTGGAATGCGTCAGCAAAAGCGCCTCAGCGCATGAGAGCGCGAAAACGCGGCCCGCGAACACGATGAACTGGGCATTCCTTTACACAGGCCGGTTTCACTACATCGAACTCCAGATGAGCGGGGTTGGTGGCGGAAGCTGCTTCTCGCGCATGAGCATGGAAGCCAGACGTAAACCAAGGAGCACAAGATCATGATGCCTGAACTTCTCTGCCATTTGATTGGTGATTACATCCTTCAGTCCGACTGGATGGCCACCAATAAGAGCAAGCGAAGCTGGCCGTGCTTGGTCCATGTGCTGCTTTATGGACTCCCATTCCTGTTCTTGAGCCCATCGCTCACAGCGATGCTCGTTATCATCGGGACGCACTTTGTTATCGATCGGTTTTGGGTCGGCCGATTGGTGGCCTATTGGAAGAACTGGATCTTGAGCCTTGGGAACTTTCCGAAATACGCGGACTGCCCATTTGGCTATCAGCCCGATCGGCCAATTTGGCTAACGGTCTGGCTGATGATCATCACGGACAACACGCTCCACCTGCTCATTAACTATTTGGCCCTGAAACACCTGTAAACCAATGGCTGTAGCGAGTCAGGACAGGTTGGTCCGATCACGCATGAGCGTGCCGCTCATCGCGCTGCCCCGACTTCCAAAGATCCCGGACAAGATTAAGGCATCCAACCCACTCCTCCTGCCAGCTTGGAAAGAGTATGAGGACGCTTTAGAGCAATGGCGCCAGAACGGACAACACAGCTTGGACGAGGCGGTTTTGATCTCTCGGGTGGAGGAGGCGGTCTCGAAAGCTGGGTTTGTCACACAGGCCTACGTTGACGCGCAGCAGAATTCTTTGGTCACGAGAATCGAGAGGATTGAAAGCACGATCGTCGTCAACAATGGAGTCACCAATATCACCGGAAACGCGAGCACGGCCACAGCTTTGGCGACCGGTCGGAAATTCTCCATAACGGGCAAGGCGACCTCTGCCGAAGTATCGTTTAATGGAACCGGTGACGTAACTCTCTCTGTTACCGCTCTCTCAGCAGCACCTGGCGAGATCGCCCTGCCAGACACACAGTTCATCGTCGGCAATGGTACAGGGAAAGGAACGGCCACAGCAAAAAGCGGCATCCCCATCTCTGGATTCGGTGCGGCCACGGCAACAGTGGATTTTGGAAGCCAGCGCCTCTCGAACGTCGCCAGTCCTACTGCGGACGGAGATGCAGTCAATCGCCTTTGGGTAAACCCATTCTTCACCAGAAACCTTGCAACCTACGGAGCTGACCGCACCGGGGTTCTTGATGCCACCCCTGCGCTCCAGACTGCGCTTGCAAACGGCCCAGTGAGCCTTGCGGGGGGAACTTGGTATTTCAACTCAACGCTAACTCTTCCTGGAAGCGCGAATTGCCTCATCAGCAACGACGGCGGCACGGTGAAGATGGGGCCTGACTTTCAGATCACCGCGAGCAGCGAACGCATATTGCGCTTGCTGGGCGCTGTATTCCCATACAGGCCGAAATCAACAAACGTTCACTTTGAACCAGCGACCGGCCCGGCGAGTTACAGGGGGCTCCCAGGTAAGGGCGAGACAGACGCTCTGCTCCCGTTCCGGCTTCTCCCGGAAACCATCATGCTGGAGAACTTGCGAACTGATTTTATCGAGTTCGCGGTTTATCTGCCGATTTCCTCAACTCGTCGGCACTGGGTTCGCTGCTACTACACCAATCGTTTCAACTTCAGCGGCTCGGGAACATATGGCGCGACTCGGCTTTTCTCTGTCACGACCTGCTTTCTGGATAAGTCCACTGCTATTCCAGCGCAGGCGGCGAATCTTCAGACGGGTTCATTAGCACCGGATCCTACCCAAGCAACATCGCCGACCTATACTCGTACGACCTCTCAGGCCACGAGCCGAACGCCATCATCTTGGACGGCTGGAACAGGGACCGGATTTAGCGACATTGTTTACAGCATCACGGCCGGGAACTTTGTCGTTTACACGGTGATATTGGCCGCCACAGCGCCGGCCACAACTTCCAGCCTCCTTTGGCGAGCAGCTGGAAACTCTGGGAACGGTGGCATTGCGAACATTGTCATTAAGGACAACCTAGGCGCCGAAATCGCTGCGAGTAACTACAGGGTTCCTCAAAATGGCAGTGCGACTAATCGACGGACAATTGATCTAAAGGCGCTCACGACAGGCCTCCACCTTATTAAATTGGCGGATGGTCTGGCGAATGGAACCTACACTGTGGAAATCACGGTGGACGCGACTAACCACGCGTCAGGGCGTGTTTATGATGGGGGCGTTAGGGTTTTCTCGGCCACTCCCTACAACGTGGCAGGGCGCACCGCCACTTGGGAGGCGGTAGCTTCAGGCTCCGTCGGCGGCAATACGGGTATCGTAATGACCCGATTGGCGGGGGGGACCGGTAGTTTTTCGTTCACAGGCACAAAGCTCCGGTGGACTCACTGGCGATCCATAGACAGCGCGATATTGCGTTTTAAGGTTTACACCAGCGCTGGTGTTGAAGTTGACGCGCAATATTACGAAATACCGCTTTCGGGAGCTGACCGTGTCGTTGACGCCTACTCTGCGAGCAATCAATTAGTAAAGACGGTGATCGTGAGCGGGCTTCCTCACGGCACGTACTACGTTCATTACGAGGGCACCACATCAAGGAACCCGTCCAATACGACGGGGTATCGTGTTTTTGATGGTGGGTTCACAAGTTTCGATCAGACCCAACCTGGAACGGTTGGAGTGGATGAGTTCGATCTCCAGGAGGGGAGAACGGACATAAAGGTGATGGGAGAAGGGAACGATGAGTTTGCGGTAGAGGCAAGCCCAACCCAGAACATAAACACACAAGACAGTTTTGTGGGCGGAGCTCACGGTTATGAGAGCAATCCCGCCAGCATGGCTTTGCTCGTCGATGGAGCCGCAGCCGACTGGGCTGGCAGAACAACGACAACAAAGTGGGTAGGCAAGAAATTTGAGTTCAGCTTCACGACGCAGCTCGCCACCAAAGACGCACCAAGCTCATTTTGGGCTAATCTCGCCTGGGCGATGAAGTGGTCTCGGGAAGGCTACGAGTTTGACCTGACCCGCACCACCACAGCGGATGTGTACATGGGCACGGAATACTGCTTCATGTTCCATGCCCCTAATAAAGGGGCACACGCAAACGGGTTCGATCTTTGGCGACCGTCCGGGGACAAAGAGTATTCCCTCACCGCCCACAGCGTAGCGGACACGCGCAACCTGCCTGTCCTATGTCCCGGGGTTATCGTCAGAAATGATAACTATGTCGCCTATGGATTCTGCCTCAACATCCATGATCAGGTTCCGCCGGTCGTTTCCACTGTGGCAGCTCAGAGCTTCCTGCAGGGCCGCCCGGACCTGGTCTCCACAAAGTTCTACATCGCACGGCGGAAAGCGTTCTCGGCCGCCGGGGATCTGGTGAGAAGCGGAAACACAGCAAACAGCAAGGGCGTTTACAGAATCATTGCTCGCGGCGACAGAACCCCTGGAGAGGCGGACACCCTCAATGGCCAGCGCGGGAGCTATTATCTCGATGCGTCCAACATGTCGGCTGGGATTCTGGCATTGTCGCGAGGCGGAACAAACGATGACCTGAGTTCCGCTGCAAACTTTTCGACTGTTTACCTTAATGGTGGAGCATTCACTGCTCTTGCGCCAAATACGACGGTTACACCGAAATACCTGCGCATGGTCGGGACGGGAACTCTCGGGCAGGCTCCATCTTGGACTGAGATTACGTTCAACGACATCCCAGGGATTCTGCATTCAACACAGTTTCCAGCCCTTACAGGCGATGTCGCTACATCGGCCGGTTCACTGACCACGACGCTCACCGCAAACGCAGTGACCACGAGCAAGATCAATGACCTTGCGATCACGACGGCCAAGTTGGCGAGCAATTCCGTGACTTACGCAAAGATCCAGTTAATCCCAACGCATAGCCTGATCGGCAACCCCACGTCTGGGCTGACAGATGCAACAGCCATCGGGATTGCAGGTAGCCTCACTTTCACTGGGTTCAATTTACAACTCAGTGGCGATGCTTC
Source organism: Candidatus Methylomirabilota bacterium (assembly GCA_035627835.1). Classification (GTDB taxonomy): domain Bacteria; phylum Verrucomicrobiota; class Verrucomicrobiia; order Limisphaerales; family SXQI01; genus DASPKX01. The sequence continues at coordinate 3,506 of DASPKX010000110.1, read as the reverse complement.
ATCGCCGGGGAACTCCAAGTATTACGGAACCGATAGCTCAGGCGCGAAAGGTTATCACGATCTCCCAGCGGCATCGACGAACGCGGATACACTCGATGGCCAGGATGGCGCCTACTATCTTGATCTGGCGAACGCGACAGGATTCCTTCCCGCAGGCCGATTCCCAGCACTAACGGGAGACGTGACCACCACGGCTGGAGCGTTGGCGACCACAATCAGTGCTAACGCCGTAACAACCAGCAAGATCAATGACCTTGCGATCACGACGGCGAAAATCGGTAGCAACCAAGTAACCTACGGCAAACTCCAACAAGTAGCGGCATTAAGCCTGATCGGAAACGCGACGGGAGTGCTAGCTGATGCTGCAGCGATTGGTCTCGCGGGGAGTTTGGTGTTCAGTGGCGGGAACCTTCAGTTATCAGGAGACAATTCCTCTCCAGGCAACTCCAAGTACTGGGGGACGGACGGCTCAGGAGCGAAAGGTTTCCACTCGCTTCCGTCATCGACCAGAACAGGCGTTTATCGCCGCGTCTTTATACCCGCCAGAATCGGGTCAGCATCCTCCGTCTGCTCCGGGTATGGGGCAGGTGCTGCTGTGATTTTCGATGCTACGTTTAACGCCTTTAGCAACGACTCCACTGACTTCAACTTCGTTCTGCCAAAGGAGTGGGAGTTATCGGATCTGAAGGTGAAGGTCTATTTTGCTCCCAGCGATGCGTCCACCGGAGACATCGTGCTCGAGGTTAAAGGCGCACCGGTCTCACAAGGCGATGACGTTGGCGTCAGTTACGGCACCGCAGATACGCTCACCGTCGCTATCGGCTCCTCTCAGGATGGAAAACTTCAGATCACGAGCGCAATGGACGTTGCGCTATCGTCACCCACGGCTGAGGATCTCATTATCCTCCGCCTTAGCAGGCTCGGGTTGGATCCTGCCGAAACGTACGCATTCTCCATTCAGGTGATTGGCATCGAGGTTCAGTACAAGGAATCGACCAGCGAACCAGCGTCATGGTAGTCCCAGTCGTTATCACCAGCCGATCGCACGAACTCGATCGACGGGTTACCGCTGCAGTTTCTGCCCTGGGACAGCCCGTTATTCACCATGTAGCGCCGCGTCGCAATCTGGATCCGATTCCAGAGTTCAATCGGTTGCTCAACATTGCAGAGGCCAGAACGGAGGCAAAGACCAGGGCTCTTGGAGAGCATCCTTCGGAGTTCTTTCTGTTTCTTGATGCTGACATTGTGCCGCCGACAACTACGATCGAAGCTCTGCTTCACGCCCAGGCGCCAGTGGTCGGGGGGTGGTTCAAATGCGACGCTGAGCGATGGGTTGGCGGGACTTTTATATCGGAATTCGTATTCCGCTACTTTCGCGACGTTCGGCCCGGTCTCACGCGGAGCGACCTCCTAAGCCTGGGGTGCTGCTTGGTTCACAGATCAATTCTGGAGGATTACACCTTCGAGGCTGGGCTTCGGCGGTGCTGCGTGGACGAGTCGGGGCGACTTTTCGTGGCCGGGGACGGCCTCATGTTTACCAACCACGTAAAAGAGTTCGGGCTAGAACCGGCACTGTGCGGCGAAGTCGTGTGCACTCATCTCAAGGCAGTTTAACTCGTTGACCAGCCTTTAACGTTATAGTTGTATGGCGGTGCACGAGAACGAAACCCCATGGCTAAACAGCTCACAAACCAGCAAATCGAGGATGCCTTGGCAGCTCTTCAGACATTCAAGCCCGACGCGAACCTTGAGGCTAAGCTGAGGCTGAATCGGAATTTCCGGAAGCTCCAGGTCGCTTGGAGGGAGAAGGAGTCAGATCGCGAGATGCTCCTGTGGTCGGCAATGTCCGATCAAACGAAACGCCCAGAAGCAAACTCGAATACCCTTCTCTCCCCTGAGGAACAGCGGCGCTTTAAACCCGAACTCCGCACTTTGATGCAGAAGCAGGTCGAGGTTGAAATCCACCCTCTCGAATTCTTCGACTCTCGCGAAGGTGAGACACCGAAGGAGCCGAAGTTTGCAATTGACGCTGCCAAACTAAAGGAAGTGCCAGAGGAACTTGGTGTTCTGCTCGAGGTCGGCATTCTTGTGCGTCCTGATTCTGAAACCAGCAACTGAAAGGGCCCATTATGGCCACGAACTCGCAAAACATTTGGGGATGGTCGGGTGGTGGAATTGATTTGCTCGGGAAACCGAAGGCTAACGCAAATCCATTTGAGACTCTGACCAACGTTAAGAACCCGGAGATTGAGAAGCGGCAGAACGCCCTTCTCGCAGAGTTCGACGGCCTTCTGGGCACCAACCGCGACGCGCTAAGCGCCTTTGAGGCCGCCCTCAAACAAACCCAGCCCAAAGCGCAAGCGATCCTCAACGAAGACTTGGGGATCGCTGACGGGTTAGCGGGCGGCAAGCTCCGCTCAGAGCTGGATCTTCTTCGTTCCAATCGACGCACGGCGATTCGCCAAGCGGCTGACCGGGCCCTGGGGAAAGCGGGGCGGGCGGTGAACCAAACCCAGATGGCAATGAGCGCGGGCTCTGCTAACCCTGTCGGGACCAGCAGCTACCTGCAAAAGCTCACCGCTGACAAGCGGGCCGAGATCGAAACCCAGGCTGCGCTGGACGATGCAGTTCAAGGTCGAGTTGACAGCGACTACCTCACGCAGTTGCAGCTTGGCCTGTTGGGGCGCCGCGGCGGACTGCTGGATGCGTTTGCGCAGCGCGAACTCGCCCCGGTGGCCGCGAACAACCAGAACCTGATGGCGCTGGCGAGCCTGCTCGGCCAGTTACTCAACACCAACCTCGGAAACAACTTTTACGGTCTGAGCAAACCCATTGGGGCGTAACATGAGCAACTTCCTTCCTGGATACGCCCGCAGCTTCCGTGGTGAAGCGCCACCCACGGCAAATCAGCCTTCCCTGTTGGAGCTTGCCGCAGCGGTTGAGCAGATGAAGGCCGGCCGGCAGATCGAGCAACTCACTGGCCAGCCATATCGCGGGAGCCGGAGCCTCACGGGCACTTACGACGATTTGAACCGGGCACAACTCCTGAATGAGTTGAATGCTGCGCGATCGGGAACAAGCTCAAGCTCCGGGAAGCGAGTTTATGGCGAGAGCTACGGCGGCGTTGAGAGCGACGAGATCAGCCGGGTGAACTCGGACAGAAACTTTGACCTGGCTTTGTTGCAGGCGAACGAGGCGATCAAAGCCAACAGCTTCAATCGCGCTTTTGCCCAGCAGCAGGCTGCCACTCAAACGGCATTGCAGAACAGGGCGATGGACTTAAATGCACTCCTGCAAAATGGCCGAGTGATGGCTCCGGCCATGCGAGATATGCAAGACGCCGCAATCCGCACGCGCACCGCCGCTTCTGCAATTCCCGACTTCGCCGCAATCCACCAATCGTTATCCAAAGCCGGAACTGAATTCTCGGATGCCGACACCAATCTGAACGAGACTGCTCAATGGATTCAGAAGATGGTGAGCAACGGAATGCTGACTCAGGACAA
>DASPKX010000109.1:0-7122 GCA_035627835.1 Candidatus Methylomirabilota bacterium | reverse complement strand
CTCCGTCGTGGAAAGGGGTTTCACCACAGAATCCAGAACCACTAAGCAGGGGTGCTGCGCCGCACCTAAGCTTACGGCATCAAGACCATTCACAAGCTCCTCACCGTCACGCATGACATCAAGAGCACCGCTCAACCCCGCTTTGCTCCAGGCGCGCATGAAGAAGAACTCATCTTGTGGGTCGTCTTCGACTAGAATGATTCGAGGCATGGGCATAAAGCACATTGCGCAGGGGGAGAGGATTTTGCAATCGAACTCCTAAGCAAAGCAATAGTAGAAGATCAGGTTGAAGGGGGCTGTTGGTTCCATGTGAGCCAATAATCCCGGATGAACTCCGCCAGGTGCATGAGCTTGGTGGCATCGGCGGGCTTAATGATGTAGGAATTGGCCCCCAGCGAGTAGGCCTGTGTCATGTCAGTCTCGGCGGTGGAGGAGGTGAGCACTAGCACGATCATCAATCGCCAGCGCGAACTTGAGCGAATCCACCTGAGCACTTCAATACCGGATTTGCGTGGAAGGTTTAGATCGAGAACGATCAGAGAAGGAGCCGTGGAAAAGTTACTAAGATATTCGATAGCGGAGACACCATCGTTGACCACGTCCAAGGGAAGGCCGACGATGGCTTTCAGAGCGCGTGAAATGAAGAAGACGTCGTCGGCATCATCCTCGACGAGTAGGATCGGGCCTTTGGTTTTCACGCGGGCTTAAGCTCGATCCAGAACCTGCTTCCGCGCCCTGCCTCGGATTCCACACCCACAGCTCCGCCCATGCGCTGCACCGCCTTGCGAACAATAGTGAGCCCGATGCCCGTTCCTTCGAATTCTTTCGAAGCATTGAGCCGTTGAAACATGCGGAAGATTCGTTTCTGGCCCTCCTCTGAAATGCCGATGCCATTGTCCTCAAACCAGATGCGCACAGACTTTTCCTTCTTCTCAGCATAAACTCGCACCTGCGGAGCAGTTCCGGGCGCAACGAACTTGATGGCGTTGGAGAGCAAGTTGGAAATCGTTTGCGTGAGCGCGCCCACGTTTCCAATCACCGGAGGGATGCCAGACTGGATCATGATCGTTGCGCCTGAGCTGCTGAAGTTTGGGTAGCTCTGAACGATTTCGCGTGTGAGCTTCTCAAGGTCAACCTTCTCAAGACTCATTTCGTCACGGGCAATTTTGCTGTAATTGAGAACATCAATGATCAGCGCGTCCAAGCGTGTGGCGCTGGAGCTAATGCGTTGCAGAAAGTCCCTCGCCTCGTCTGGGAGCGCTTGTTTATAATCAGTTTCCAGAATGCGCGCGTAGCTGTTCATGGCACGGAGAGGTGCGCGCATATCATGGGCGATGCTGTAGGAAAAGGCTTCCAACTCATCGACTGTGTCTCTCAGTTGCGCCGTCCTGAGTTCGACCGTTCGCTCCAACTGTTCGCGGGCGTGAATTTTCTCGGTGATGTCTCGAGCCACCTTGGAAACGCCAACGATGAGGCCAGCGGAATTCATAACTGGTGAGACGGTCAGCGCAACGTGGATGAGAGTTCCATCCTTGCGCCGCCGCACCGTCTCATAGTTCCCGGTGGCTTCGCCGCGGCGAACGCGCCCCAGCAGGTCGCGATATTCTTCCTGACGGCCGTGCGGCACCAGCATTTGCACGGGGTGGCCTAGAGCTTCATCTGAGCTGTACCCGTACAGGCGCTCAGCGCCACGGTTCCAGCTGCGGATGACGCCCTCCAAATCTGTGCTGAAGATTGCGTCATCGGTGTAGGTGACGATCGCCGCCAAGTGAGCAGCGCTCTCCTTGGCCTGCACCTCGGCTGTGATGTCGCGGGTAATGGCTAAATGAAGGAGTTCCCCCGTTTGCGGGTCAGCGATGGGAGCCGCATGCGTCTGCATTAGGCGACGCGTCCCTTGAAGCCCAATGATCTCGAATTCGAGAAGCTCTTTCGACCCACGACAGACGCGCTCGTTCATTTCTTTGAACGCGCTACGGTGCTCGGGAGCGATGACATCATAGACGTTCTTGCCGAGCGCCTCCGCAGGCGAAGCGGCTTCGATCATGCATAACCCAGCCGCGTTCATCTGCAAAAGGGTTCCGTCGGCTGCTACGATCTTGATGCACTCAGGGGTGTTCTCGATGATGGCTTTAAGATGTTCCCGCTGTGATTGCAACGCGGACTCAGCCTCCGTACGAGCGGTAATATCACGGGAAAGCGCAAGGAGCTTGTCCATCTTCTGATCGGGCCCGCGAATTGGAGTGATGCAGACATCCCACCATTTTGGCGTGCCCTTGAAAGACGGGCAGAAACCTTCGAAGCGCCCCGAACGGCCCGCCTTCGCATGTTCGATGGCGGCCAGGCAAGCGGTGCGTGTGTCGCCCTGCCAAAATTCAGGCCAATAGCGGCCAGAGAGAATCTTGGCATCCTCGCACTCAAGAACGTCACAGCCTCCGGGGTTAATGTAGACGATTCGACCATCCAAATCGATAATCTTTAAACAATCCTTGCTGCTCTCGATGATCGCTCGATTGAAAGCTTCACTTTCGCGGAGGCGGTCCTCGGCGCTTTTGCGCTCCGTAATGTCGCGTGTGAAACATTGGGTATGGACAAACTTCCCCTCTTCCCAACGCACGCAAGAGTCAATGAGGCCAAAGCGGTTGCCCCCATCTTTGCACTTTAGCCTCGCTTCGTAATTCCGGATTTTCTCGCCGCGAGTGAGCCGAGTTAAGATATCTGAAATCACTTCCTGATCAGCATGAAACTCGGAAATATGATGTCCAATGTACTCCTCAGCGGTGTAGCCAAGTGGCTCGTAATCGGCCCTGTTGGCCCATTGAATGATGCCGTCTGAACGCACCCAATGAAGGCCAATGGACGTGTTTTCCACAAAGCCCCTAAGCTCGGCCAGCTCTTGGCGTGTGCGTTCAAGCTCCGCTTTCAGCCGCGAAATCTCCTCATCTGCACCACCATTCAGGTGTCTTCCCGGCACCTGTGAGCTGATGCGCTCATCCGGGGTAGGCGAATGGGTTTGAGTCGCGTTCACTCGATGAGTTTCCGCGCGCACTCGCCCGAGTTTCAATCAGGGTTGCCCTGATTTGCCTGCATGAGCAAAGTAGAGATTCAGGATGCATTTGCAACCTCCGGCTCGCAAGCGGCAGTGTGAAGGACGGTGACACCTCACGCCCAAATAGGGAGAGCTTGCGGTGCTGTTCAAAGCTCGCCCGCCGATGGTGGATACTTTGGATTTCTTCACCGGGAAGCCAGTTACTCACGCGAACGGCTCAGCGTACGACCGCATCTTGGTGAGCGATGCCATTGTGAAGGGCGCGAGTGGACTGCGCTTTGAGTCAGTCACCATTCAGAAGCACAGCAGGGGCAAGGGCGAGGCGCGGAGGCTTTACACAGACCATTTTCCCGTCCTTATTCATCTGGGCCTCCCGCCCGCGTATTGATCAGACGCACCCGCGTTTACCTGGCAAATCGGAGTCTTCTCTCAAGCGCCACATCCGTTCGTATCGGTCCCAAACCACGGTGTTCTCGGTCATCTTCCGAAAGATCGTCAGTACATTTGGGGCAATGGACCAATTCCCACTTTGATTAATGCGGAGGAACTCGCTCGATTCGCAATCGAATCTGGATTGAATTTCGGCTACCGCTTCATCCTGATAAAGCACCCCCGCAGACTCGATGCGCTCCTTCATCCAAATTGCAACATCGTGCACGGTGGCCATGGCCGTTTAATCCTCCTTTTTCTGCGCCGAGGCAGGTTTGAGGGTGTCCACGTGAAAGGCTCCAGTTTCGATCTTCGCCCCGGCGAACCACTTGCAAAAGTACCGTTGCCCTCCGTGGTCCACCTCAGCTATCGTCATTTTTGGTCCGCCCGATTTTAATTGCACTACGTCACCAGTTTTGAAGGTTTGCGCCATAACTTTCGCTCTTGTTGGAGATAAGCATTTGAATAGGTAAGAGCGCTTGTCAATCCAGCTCTCAATCGGGTGTGGGAACATTTTCGAGCTTTGACCTGGCCGCGTTAAGTGCGTTTTCTCCGTGCATCCGTCGAAAGCGGTCCTGTAATGCCGCTTAAACCCTCATGAAGAGCTGGGCAGGCTTGCAGAGTTTAGCTCGCCTCATGGCGGACGGAGTCTCCTTGTATGGCGGGTTTTAATAGCATCTGCCTCTCGGGTTGTATAAACACTGTTCGTTCAACAACGGATGCGCGAAAAGGAAATCCAAGCTCTTGCCGATAAATTCGTTCACGAGCTAACGGCGGAAACCAAATCGTCAGGTGCCGCGCTTTTCAAGCGCCTGCTCTCGCAACCTTGGGCCCGGCGGGGTCTTGAAGAATCAATCATTTATCACGCGAGGCGTCCCGAAATGACTTTAGGTGAATACGGCTTTCTTCAGCTGCATGCCCTCGTCGGAGAGGTTCATAAGAAGGTCCTGGTCTATCTCGATATAAATCATTGGATACGGTTGCGCGATGCTGCGCTCCAACGCTCTGAGGATGCACGGTACCAGGCACTACTTGAGCTCCTGCGCTCTCTGCACGCGGCCGAGCGAATTGTATGCCCCGCGAGTTTTGAGCTGTTTGCAGAGCTTGTGAAGCAGGGTGACCCTAAAACCCGACAAGCCACAGCAAGGTTGATGGATGAGCTAAGCAGTGGGCTCTGTCTGCACAACCCGCGCGGGGTTATAACAGCTGAATTTTACTGAACAGGTGCGCAGAAGTATTTTTGGCCGTGGGCCGCAAGGGCGTTCACTCCACCACATGGTGTGGACACAGATCGGCATAGCAACAGCGCACAACTTTGACCTAAAAGAGCCGGGGAGCATTTCTACTAGTCTCCTTTTTCAAAAGGTGCTCTTTGACTGCTACTGGAATCTGCGTGTTGAAATCCTAGCTGAAGATACCAAAGGCTTGGATTACACGCCAGACCGTGAGGCTTACGCGACCGCTACTAATGAAGATGCGCGATGGTATCGCGAGCATCAAATATCCTACAGCCAAACGCTAGAGCGGGAAAAGGCCCGAATTTTCCGTGCATGGAAGGCGGAGTTTTACGAAATCGCGCGAGAGTTTTTTGAGAGGTACCGGAGCGCGTGTGAAGCGGCGACTGCCGCCAACGAATTAGGAGGTTATGACCCTACGACGCTCCCATCGATGCAAGTGCTCGCTGGGGTAAATGCAGCGCTGATTGTCGGAACAAAAAGGTTCAAACAAAACGACATGTTCGATTTCAATCACGCTGCCGTAGCAGTGCCGTACTGCGACGTTTTAGCTTGCGATCGCGCGATGGCGGTCCTGATGACAAGCAAGCCTTTGGAGCTGCATCATCAGTACGGCATTCCGATTTTAAGCCAGCCAGAGGAACTGCTGGAATTCTTGAAAAATCCTCAAAAAAAGCCTAGCCGCGATTGATAACCACTTAACCCGCAGGTGCGGGCGGCTTCCTGTTTCGTCAGTCGTTCTGCTTCCTCCCCCCGTCGCTGCCTGGATAATGAGCGCAGCAACCGCTCCTCGGGCTCAGTGACACGCTACGTGAGCCACGTTAATGCCATTTACGGCTCAAGCAACACCAGCTTTGGGTGCTGTTCCCGGTATTTCTTGGCTGCTTCGGGCGTTAAAACGAGCACCGTGTTTTCGTCGTAACGCAGCAGAACGAGGTTATTACTTTTGAAAGTATGATCCCCGAAATCATACCACTGCGGAGAGTTTTTTTGCAGAGCGTCTTGGAAGGCTTGAACCCACTCGATTCCGTTTAAAACGTTTGTGTGCCCGAACATGACCGTTCCCAGCGCGACCTTCTTTTCCACAATGTACTCTGTCCCGGTGGTCTCCATGCATTGGTTTAGCAATGAATGAATGTGGCAACTGCGTGGCTCCGTTGAGTTAAATCTGTGGGCCAATGGATTCGTAGGCGGGTGCTTCCTTGAGTAAGTAAGTTCGAACCACACGCGTTTGTGCCATGGGCCATTCGGGGCGATCAGCTTTGCTCTGCTCTCGGTTCGGAGGAGGTTTTCATCAAGTGGGAAGGATGCTGGCCTTAGGCGGTTGTAGGTGATCAGGCCCAGCGCCAGCAACGTCGCTCCCACCGCAAACCATTTGCTCCTTAGCCGCTTCACGTCAGCGGTTGTATCCAGAATTCGGCGGCCGCTCAACGCAAAGTCATCGGCGACGGTCTTGGAACTGCCGTGGATGCGAGCTACCGGGCAGGCGCTTTTTGCTAACCGGGAATTTTTGCCCCGTTCGTTCTGAAACCTGTCTGCTTCATCTGCTCTGCGCTGACGGGTCAAGGCCCAGCAGCAGGCTCACATCCCGCGATTTGCCCGTAAAGGTCACTGAAAGCATCGGAGTGCTCAGCGAACGCGGCTTTCAGAGGCTGGGTGGCGTCCAGAACCTGGATGTCATATCGAACAGCGGAGCTTGGTGGATACCGTAGCCAGTGCGCTAAACCTTGCGATGCCCTGTTGCTGCACCTCCATGCTGGCAAGCCCGAAACCTCGAGGTGCCAAATTGCCTTACTGAGTTTAGCCACTCTGATGAAGGCCGGGGAAAAAGGACTTTGTAGAAAAGTTGGTTGCGGGGGCAGGATTTGAACCTGCGGCCTTCAGGTTATGAGCCTGACGAGCTACCGGGCTGCTCCACCCCGCGAACCAGAGGTCAGCAATATAGGTGCTTCTCTCCGCAACGCAAGCAACCAAATCAACTTTCTCAAACTTTCCTCACGACCGCTAAAGCACCGCGGGACTCCCGTCCCGCCAATCGCCTCATGAACGGAGCGCGGGTCTCCTGACCCGCTTCTGCACGACCGCAGATCCCCCTGTTCTCATACCCCTTGTTGGTGGCTCTTGATCCGCAATCCTGCCTGTCCCGCTCCGCATCTCTGCCTCTCCGCGGGAAAATGTTTACTCTTTTTGGGAGGGGTCCGACATCCTGTGTCGGACCCCCCGTCCTAAACTCCCATCGAATGAAACGGCAAAGTATGATCTTTCCAAAGGGTGAGTCTTCGCGCGAGGTTTCATGGATCCCGAATTAGCCCTTAACAGCTCGAACGAGCCCGAATTGCAGGCACTTACGCGCTGCGCCGACCATTCCAGCGGTTTGGCGCCCCTGGCGGGGCGACTAAGCCAGTTCGCAGA
>DASPKX010000108.1:0-25069 GCA_035627835.1 Candidatus Methylomirabilota bacterium | reverse complement strand
GGAGAAGCCTTCAACATCGGCGGCGGCCCTGGCAGCACCATCAGTCTTCTGGAACTGCTTGAAGCCATTGAAGATCTTAACGGTGTTCGACCAACCGTTACGTTCGAAGACTGGCGTCCTGCAGATCAACGTTATTACGTCTCAGACACGCGTCGCTTCACCGAAGCTACGGGATGGAAACAGCAAGTCAGCGCGCGTGAAGGGATTACGCGCTTGCAGCAATGGCTGCTTGAGTCCTGGGAAGGCGCGCCGCTGCTAGGCCGGGAAATCACCCCACTCTCGGAAGGTAACGGTCTGGCAGGGCGTGCTGTGGACGGGTACCCCGTCCTCGCGGGTAAAGCGACTCGGAGCAAACGCCTCTGGGGAAATGGAGGAAGTTTAGGCGGCGGATCGAACGGGAATGGTGGGGGGCATAGGGGGAAATTTGTCCGCAGCTCTTAACGTTAAGATCTGCCGCGAAACGCCACTTCCTCGTCCTTAATAGAAACGTCGCATGAACATGAGAGCCGCAGTCCTGGTCGCCCCTCGAACCTTTGAAATCCAGGAAGCTCAAGCGCCAGACCCGGGCCCCAACCAGGTGCGCGTGCGGCTGGAGGGGTGCGGGATTTGCGGGTCCAATCTATCTCCCTGGGAGGGACGGCCGTGGTTCAACTACCCGTTTGCGGCAGGCGCCCCGGGCCATGAAGGCTGGGGCGAGATTGAGGCTGTTGGGTCCGGTGTCACAGATTTTCAACTGGGCGAGCGCGTCGCGTTTCTGTCTTCGAACGCATTCGCCGAATACGATGTCGCTGATTTTCGCGCGGTCGTGCGACTTCCGCCGTCTCTGGAAAAGAAACCAGCGCCCGCGGAAGCGCTCGGCTGCGCGTTCAATGTTATTCGCCGCAGCGCAATCAAGCCCGGCGATCAGGTAGCGGTTGTGGGAATCGGCTTCCTTGGCGCGTTAATTACGGCCTTAGCTGCACGAGCTGGCGCTGAAGTTATCGCCATTGCGCGCCGATCCTTCGCTCTTGGTCTTGCGCAGCATTATGGCGCGACGCATTTGGTGACGATGGATGATCACTGGCGCATCATCGAGGAAGTAAAAAAGCTCACCAGCGGACGGGGATGCGATTGCGTCATCGAAGCTGCAGGCCAGCAATGGCCGCTGGATCTCGCCGCGGAATTAACACGCGAGCGAGGCCGTCTTGTTGTCGCTGGTTACCATCAGGATGGTCCACGCCAAGTCAACATGCAGCTTTGGAACTGGCGCGGGCTCGATGTCATCAACGCCCATGAGCGTGAAACGAGCGTTTATGTCCAAGGCATGCAAGAGGCCATCGATGCCATGGCATCGGGCGCGCTGAATCCATCACTCCTATACACTCACTCTTTCCCCCTTGAGAGGATCGCGGAAGGTTTCGCCGCTCTCGAGCAACGCCCAGGCAATTTTCTGAAAGGCCTCATCACCCTATGAGTTTATTGGTTGAAGCACCTGTTCGTTCCACCCACACCAAGCCTCGCAAACCCCGCCTTGGCTTTCTTGGAGCAGGCTGGATTGGCAAGCATCGACTGGAAGCGATCGCCAGAAGCGGCCTCGCTGAAGTGGCGGGAGTTGCGGACGCGGCGCTGGATTGCGCAAAGCAGGCGGCCGAGACCACACCTACGGCGGAGTTGGTTTCCACCTACGATGCGCTTCTCGAAATGGACCTTGATGGGGTGGTGATCGCCACGCCGAGCGCATTGCATGCGGAGCAGTCGATATTGGCTCTGGACCGTGGTCTTGCTGTGTTCTGCCAAAAGCCATTGGCCAGGACAGGAGAGGAAACGCGCAGCGTTATCGAGGCCGCCCGGCGCGCAAACCGTCTCCTCGGCGTGGACCTTTCCTACCGCCATCTGGCGGCCGCTCAGGCCGTGCGTGAGGTTTTGCAATCGGGTGAGTTGGGGAAAGTCTTCGCCATCGAGTTGGTCTTTCATAACGCCTACGGGCCTGGCAAAGACTGGTTTTACAATCCGAAGTTAAGCGGCGGCGGCTGTGTTATCGACCTGGGCATTCATCTGGTCGATCTGGCGCTCTGGCTTCTCAATTTCCCGAGGACGACCGCTGTGACCAGCCGATTGTTTTCCCAAGGCACGCCATTAACGAATCGCTGGGAGAAAGTGGAAGATTTCGCAGTGGCTCGCCTGGATCTCGGCGGTGGCGCGGTCGCAAACCTGAGCTGCTCCTGGAAATTGCCTGCCGGCTGCGACGCTATCATCGAGGTGAAGATCTATGGGGCGAAAGGGGGCGTTTGCATCCGCAACCTGAATGGTTCGTTCTACGATTTTACCGCGGAAAAACTGAATGGCACGCAGCGCCAGACGCTGGTGGCCCCGCCTGATGATTGGGGCGGCCGGGCGGCTGTCGCCTGGGCGCGCCAACTCGCAACCTCCGCTGACTTCAACCCAGAAATCGAGCGCCTCGCGGATGTGGCTGACGTTCTCGACAGCATTTACTCACGAGCAGGAAAATAGATGACCTTGCGGCCTCAAAGAGTCCTGATGACTGCCGACACCGTCGGCGGAGTTTGGACGTATGCTATGGAGCTTTGCCGTGAGTACGGGGAGCGCGAAATCGAAGTGATTCTCGCAACGATGGGCAACGCCGCCTCTCCCGAACAACGCGCAGAAGTTAGTTATCTTTCCAACGTCCAGCTCCGCGAGAGCCAATATAAACTAGAGTGGATGCCCGAGCCGTGGGTTGATGTCGATGCGGCAGGCGAATGGTTGCTGGCTTTGGAGCGTGAGACGGAACCGGACATTATTCACCTGAACGGCTACGCGCACGGCAGCCTCCCTTTCCACGCGCCCGTCATAATCGTGGCCCATTCCTGCGTTTGCTCCTGGTGGAGCGCTGTTAAAGGCGAGGAGGCGCCGTCGCAATGGGGCGAGTACCGGGAGCGTGTTCGGCGTGGGGTGCATGGCGCCTCAGTCGTCGTCGCGCCGAGCAATGCGATGCTTGACGAAATCGAAAGGCGCTACGGCTCTCCGCGACGGAAAGCTGTCATTTACAATGGTCGGAGCCCGGATCACTTCAGGCCCGCACACAAAGAGCCGTTCGTTCTGGCGGCTGGCAGAGTCTGGGATGAGGCTAAAAATATTGCAGCCCTCGCTCGCGTTGCGCCTGCCCTGGATTGCCCCGTATTTGTTGCAGGAGATCAAACGCATCCTACCCAGGGCACTGTTCCATTGAATGGCGTTCGGTCACTCGGCCAGTTGAACGCAGCAGCGCTCGGACAATGGTTCTCGCGTGCTGCGATTTATGCTCTGCCCGCCAAATATGAACCTTTCGGCCTTTCAGCGCTGGAGGCGGCGCTCTCCGGTTGCGCGCTCATTCTGGGCGACATCCCCAGCCTGCGGGAAATATGGGGGAACACAGCCTGGTTTGTGCCCCCTGACGATGCTGAAGCTCTGAAGGGCGCCATTAACGATTTGATCGAGCTGCCAGCGGCTCGAGAAACGCTGGCCCGCAAGGCGCAAGCTCGTGCGCTGGAATTCACGCCAGCTCGCATGACACGCGGATACCTTCGCGCTTATTCGCAACTTCTCACCGACACGGCCTCACCCCGCATTGCCGCATGAAGATCGTAATGTTTTATCACACGCTCCTAAGCGACTGGAACCACGGCAACGCCCATTTCCTTCGCGGCGTGGCCACCGACTTACTTAGCCGTGGGCATGTAGTGGAGATCTACGAGCCCCGCGATAGCTGGAGCCTTCAGAACTTGCTCAAGGAGCATGGTGACAAGCCGATCAAGGCCTTTCAAAAAGCGTATCCCTTGCTCGATAGCCGCCAGTATGACCTGAAAACCTTGAACCTGGATGTGGCGCTCGCAGATGCGGACCTCGTCCTGGTTCACGAGTGGAGCGATCACGAACTCGTCCGTCGCGTTGGGCAGCATCGGAAAGAGCGCGGCGGGTACAAGCTCCTGTTCCACGACACACACCATCGGATGGTGACCGCGCCAGAGTCCATGGGGAGCTACGATCTAACGCAGTACGATGGAGTGCTGGCTTATGGGCAGGTGCTAAAAGATCTTTATTTGAGTCGAGGGGCGACCCGGCGCGCGTGGGTCTGGCATGAAGCAGCGGATACGCGCGTGTTCAAGCCAGTTCAGGGTGCACGCGAGGAGGGGGATCTCGTCTGGGTGGGTAACTGGGGGGACGAAGAGCGCACGGCGGAATTGCACGAGTTCATCCTCGAACCAGTGAAGCGACTCGGATTGAACGCCCAGTTCTACGGAGTGCGTTATCCGGACGATGCAAAAAATGCGCTCGCAAGTGCGGGTATTCGGTATGGTGGTTGGCTCGCAAACTTCGAGGCCCCCAATGTTTTTGCTCGCTTCAAAGTGACAGCGCATGTGCCGCGCAGGCCGTACGTCCAGGCCCTTCCTGGCATCCCCACCATCAGGCCCTTTGAGGCGCTCGCATGCGGCATCCCCTTGGTGTGCTCCCCATGGAGCGACGCTGAGGGGCTGTTCCGCCCTGGCAAAGACTTTCTAACTGCCAACAACGGGCAGGAAATGGCGACGGCGCTGAAGCGCGTGCTTACCGAACCTGCACTGGCCGGCGATTTGAAAGCGCACGGCCTCGAAACGATCCACGCGCGCCACACCTGCGCCCACCGGGTGGATGAGTTGCTAACTATTGCGGATGACCTTTCCCGCGCCGCGTAACACTATGAAAACAGGACTAAACATCGCCTTCTTCGGCTCAAGCCTTGTCTCCGCTTACTGGAACGGGGCGGCCACCTATTATCGGGGGATTGTCCGCGCGCTGCATGAGCGCGGACATCGCGTGACCTTCTACGAACCGGATGCCTACGGCCGCCAGCAGCATCGCGATATTGCTGACCCGGATTATGCAAAAGTGGTGGTATATCCGGGAGACAAGGATGAAGCCGCCCTTGAGATGGTGGAGCGTGCTCGGGGGGTGGACCTCATCGTTAAGGCAAGCGGCGTCGGCGTGTACGATGAACTGCTGGAGAAAGCGGTCATCCAGGCTCGTGAGCCTGGAACACAGATCGTCTTTTGGGATGTCGATGCCCCGGCGACTTTGGATCGTGTTCAGAAGAATCCGGACGACCCATTTCGCGAGTTGATCCCGCAATACGATTTAATCCTGACCTACGGTGGCGGCGATCCTGTGATAGACGCCTATGCAGCCTTGGGAGCCCAGGATTGTGTTCCGATCTACAATGCTTTGGATCCACACACGCACCATCCTGCCCCAACGAACGCGCGCTTTGAAGGGGATCTCGGTTTCCTGGGAAATCGCCTTCCCGACCGCGAAAAGCGTGTGGAGGAATTTTTCCTCAACGTGGCCGCCGCTTCGCCGAACAAGACCTTTTTGCTTGGCGGGAATGGGTGGGACGACAAGCCAAAGAGCCAGAACGTGAAATATCTGGGGCACGTTTACACTCACGAGCACAACGCGTTCAACTGCACAGCAAAGGCCGTGCTGAACATCAACCGCGAGAGCATGGCCAGATATGGATTCTCACCACCAACCCGGGTCTTCGAGGCTGCGGGCGCAGGCGCGTGCTTGCTCACGGATAAGTGGGACGGAATCGAAATGTTTCTAGAGCCAAATAAAGAAGCGCTGGTCGCCGGCAGTGGGGATGAGGTCGCTGAGCACCTCGGTCGTTTAACCCAAAAGCGGGCGCGGGACATTGGTGAAGCTGCCTTGCGGCGTGTTCTCGCGGAGCATACGTACGCTCATCGCGTCGTCCAACTGGAGAAGCTTCTCGATGCCAAGACAGAAGAGGTGGCCGCGTGAACCCTTCCATGAACATCGTTATACTCGGGCTGTCGATCACCTCATCCTGGGGCAATGGCCATGCCACAACTTATCGTGGTTTGGTGCGTGAACTCGTCGCTCGCGGGCATAATGTTCTGTTCCTGGAACGTGACGTCCCGTGGTACGCGGAGAACCGCGACTATAACAAAATGGGGACGGGAGAGACCGAGCTTTATCAATCGCTGGATGATTTGAGGGAGCGTTTCACCCTCGCGGTCCGGGAAGCCGATCTGGTGATCGTCGGGTCGTACGTTCCAGAAGGTGTCGCCGTCGGGGACTGGGCGCAGGACACAGCAAATGGGGTCGTGGCCTTCTACGACATCGACACGCCTGTGACCTTGGCCAAGCTCGAATCTGGAAGCCGAGAGTATCTGGCTCCGGAACAAATTCCTGGCTATCACCTTTACCTAAGCTTCACCGGCGGCCCAACCCTGCGTCGGCTGGAGAAGCAATTTGGCTCCCCCATGGCGCGGCCACTCTACTGCTCGGTTGATCCGCGCCTCTATTTTCCGGAGCGCGTTGAGCTGCGATGGGATCTCGGGTACTTGGGAACGTACAGCGCCGACCGACAGCCCACACTTGAAGCTCTGTTGCTGGAGCCAGCCCGTCGCCTGCCTGAAAGCAAGTTTATCGTTGCGGGCCCGCAATACCCCGCGAGCATTCAGTGGCCCGGAAACGTGCAGCGCGAAACGCACCTGGCGCCCCGCGAGCATCGCCGCTTCTACAACTCACAGCGTTACACCCTAAATGTGACCCGCGCGGATATGGTGAAAGCGGGTTGGTCGCCGAGTGTGCGGCTGTTCGAAGCCGCTGCGTGCGGAACCCCAATCATCAGCGATTATTGGGATGGCCTGGAGGACTTCTTCGAGTTGGACGACGAGATTTTCATCGCGCGATCAGCCGAGCAAACGACGCGTTTCCTGATGGAAATCCCAGAGGATGAGCGCATCGAACTCGGCGAGCGAGCGCGGTTGCGAATTTTGGAAAAGCACACTGCCGCCCATCGGGCAGCCGAGCTGGAAAGCTACGCGCAGGAGCTGCTTCATTTAACTTCTCTTTACCCATCGAACACGGAGGCGGGAAAATTATGAGCGAACGCAAAATACGAGTGGCTATTATTGGGGTGGGCAACTGCGCCTCCTCCCTTGTCCAAGGTGTGGAATATTACCGCAACGCCAACGAAGATGAACAAGTCCCCGGCCTCATGCATGTGAACCTTGGTGGGTATCACATTAAAGACATTGAGTTCACCTGCGCCTTCGACATTAACGCGGAGAAAGTCGGAAGGGATCTCTCGGAAGCGATCTTCGCGCAGCCGAACAACACGTTTAAATTCAGTCAAGTTCCGAACCTCAACGCGCCCGTTTACCGCGGGATGACGCACGACGGCCTGGGCAAATATTTGAAGGAAGTGGTCACGCGCGCGAGCGGGCCCACGGACGACATCATCAGCATCTTAAAGGAAACCAAGACAGATGTGGTGATCTCATATCTGCCCGTTGGCTCCGAAATGGCGACGAAGTGGTATGTCGAGCAGGTGCTGGAAGCCGGCTGTGGCTTCATCAACTGCATACCCGTTTTCATCGCATCACAGCCGTACTGGCAAAAACGTTTCGCTAAGCGCGGGCTGCCCATTATCGGAGATGACATCAAGTCGCAGGTCGGCGCGACGATCACCCATCGGATGCTCGCCAATCTGTTCAAGGAGCGGGGCGTTCGTCTGGACCGGACGTACCAGCTTAATTTCGGTGGCAACACCGATTTCCTCAACATGCTCGAACGCGAGCGCCTGGAGTCAAAGAAGATCTCCAAAACCAATGCTGTCACCAGCCAGTTGGGGCATAAAATGCAGGAGCGCGACATCCATGTCGGCCCCAGCGATTATGTCCCCTGGCTGGACGACAGGAAGTGGTGCTACATCCGGATGGAGGGCACCACGTTTGGCGGTGTTCCGCTGAATTGCGAAGTGAAGCTGGAAGTGTGGGACTCACCGAACTCCGCTGGGGTGGTGATCGATGCAATTCGTTGCATCAAGCTGGCGCTGGATCGAGGCATCGCTGGACCGCTGGTGGGCCCGTCGAGCTACTTCATGAAATCGCCTCCGAAGCAGTTCACCGACAATGAGGCTCGGACGAAGACGGAAGAATTTATTCGAGGCGCCACGGTCATCGCGCCACCCGCGCCAATCGTCATGGACCGCGCTCCGGCGAAAGTCACTGCCAAGGCGCCGCGCATCAATTCACGCCGCACCATCACTCCCGCTGTCGGCACGACGAGCAGCAGGCGCAAGCTTGTGAAAGTCTCTTAATGAAGCTGGTCATTTTCGGCCTGACGATCAGCTCCTCGTGGGGCAACGGCCATGCGACGCTTTGGCGCGGGCTTTGTCGCGCTCTCGCAGGGATGGGGCACCACGTCGTCTTTTATGAGAAGGATGTGCCGTACTACGCTTCGCAGCGCGATTACTGGGATATCCCGAATGGGCGCCTCGTGCTCTACACCGATTGGGAAAGCGTGCTCAGTTCCGCGCGCGCTGACCTTGAGGATGCGGATGTCGGGATGGTGACCTCCTATTGCGAGGATGGGATTGCAGCATCCGAGCTGGTGTTAAGTTCCCGAGTTCAACTCAAAACGTTTTACGACCTCGACACACCCGTCACGCTGGACCAACTCGACTCGGGAAAGCCAGTTCCATATTTGCTTCCGCGTGGTCTCGGCGATTTCGACCTTGCATTGAGCTATACTGGCGGCGCTGCATTGCAGGCGTTGCGTGAGAGGCTGGGAGCGAGGCGCGTGGCGCCGATCTACGGGAGTGTTGATCCGGAGGCTCACAAGCCGGTGAAACCGGTGGAGGGTTATCGTTGCGATCTATCTTACCTCGGGACGTACGCGGAAGACCGCCAGGCTGCCTTAAACACGTTGTTTATTGAAGCAGCCCGCCGTCTGCCAGAGCGCAGATTTATTATCGCAGGCGCCCAATACCCCCACGAAT
Organism: Candidatus Methylomirabilota bacterium; assembly: GCA_035627835.1. Lineage (GTDB taxonomy): Bacteria > Verrucomicrobiota > Verrucomicrobiia > Limisphaerales > SXQI01 > DASPKX01. Next base: position 16,266 of record DASPKX010000108.1, on the reverse strand, counting down.
TCCCATGGACGGACAACATCTACTTTGTGCGGCATCTGCCTCCGCCTGAACACTCCGCTTTCTACTGTTCCTCCAGGCTTACTCTCAACGTCACGCGGAGAGCCATGGCCGCCATGGGCTATTGTCCCTCTGGCCGGCTATTTGAAGCGAGCGCAACTGGAACTCCCATTCTGAGCGACTGGTGGGAAGGGCTCGACACCTTTTTTACGCCGGGAAAGGAGATGCTCATCGGTCGCACCGTCGAAGACTCCGTTGCCGCGCTGGAGTTAACTGACGCGGAATTGGCGAGCATTGCGAAAGCCGCGCGCGAACGGACCTTGGCGGAGCACACAGCAAGAAACCGCGCCGAGGAAATGCTCATCGCTTTCGAATGGGCGCTGTCGCCACTTCTCGCCAACCAGCGCAGTCAATTGGTCGAAGCTTGATATGTGGGGAATAATACCAGCAGCAGGCTCAGGCAGCCGCATCCAACCTCTGGCTTTTTCCAAAGAGCTTCTGCCTGTTGGCAGCCGCATGGATGAGAAGGAGACCGAGCGCCCGCGGGCCGTGAGCGAGTATTTGATTGAGCGGATGATCATCGCAGGGGCCGACAAGCTCTGCTTTGTGATCAGCCCGGGCAAATCTGACATCATCGGTTATTACGGCGGCAGCATTGGCGGAGCACGTATTTCCTACGTGGTTCAGGACAAACCTTCGGGGCTCTGCGATGCGATCTTTCGCGCGGTGCCGTTCATTGAACCGGAGGAGCAGGTGCTCGTCGGGCTGCCGGACACCATTTGGTTTCCTGAAGATGCGCTCACGAGCCTTCCTAATGATCTTCTCTCGTTTTTGCTTTTCCCGGTGGAGCGGCCGGAATTATTCGATGCTGTCGTCGTAGCTGAGGATGGGCACGTCGAAGAAATCCAGGTGAAGCAAAAGAACGCTCGCTCGAATTGGGTGTGGGGCGCCTTCAAGATGCCCGGCAGAACCCTTCGCGAGCTGTACGACCTTTGGCAATCTCCCGGGCGCCAGGATGAATATATCGGCACTTTGGTGAACGAATACCTCAGACGGGGAGGGAAGGCGCGTGGGGTTCCACTCGGGCGCGCCTATGTCGATGTGGGCACTCTAAATGGCTACCGTGAAGCCATTCACCTCTTAGGCAGCAAAGCTTCAAACTCCCGACTAGCGCCGCCCAATCCTTCACTGGCCCGGAGCGCCCGGGCTCTTGCGGAGCAGCAAAGTGGACGCCCTGTCCGCATGGAAATTGATGGCTCTTCTCTGCTGCCGGGCAAACCTGAATCAACTAAGTTATGAGCAACACCTTGACCGCTGAGCCGCGCCGTCCAACCGGGCGGAGGGAATGGACGCAGGACCAAATTCGGCAACGTGTTTCCGAGTTAGGCCAATGGTTCCACAATATGAACCTGCGCGGCGTTTGGACCGCGCCGAACCATTTCCTGGGTGACTATCCGGCGTTTAAGTTCAAGAACTTTGCACACGCCCTCCCGACGGATCTCACGGGCAAGAGCGTCCTCGATATCGGCTGCAATGCAGGCTTCTACTCCCTTGAAATGAAGCGGCGCGGCGCCCAGCGCGTCGTGGCGATTGATTTCGACGATCAATACTTAAACCAAGCGAACTTTGCCGCCCAGGTTGTGGGCGAAGAAATTGAGTTCCACAAGATGTCCGTCTACGAAGTGGGCGCGCTGCGCGAGAAGTTCGATCTCGTCATCTTTATGGGTGTGTTTTACCACCTCCGGCACCCGCTGCTGGCTCTTGATCTCATCCATGAGCATGTGGCCAAGGATCTGTTCTTGTTCCAATCTATGCAGCGGGGGAGCGAGGAGGTCGTGGAGTTGGAGGACGATTACCCGTTCTCCGAGCGGGATATATTCAATGAACCGGGGTATCCCAAGATGCACTTTATCGAGAAGAAATACACGGGCGACCCGACCAATTGGTGGACGCCAAACCGCGCTTGCACCGAGGCGCTCCTACGCAGTTCAGGATTTAAAATCCTCGAGCGCGCCGAGGAAGAAGTTTATCTCTGCCGCGCCGTTGAAGGCGAGAACGGCGCTGTCTATCCCCCAAAAGTTTAACTCCCACACTCTATATGGTTGAAGCAGCAATGATATGGAACGAGCCCAATAACAAGTCGCATTGGGACTTCCAGGTTGATCAGGATTGGACAATTTTCGCGGAGATGGTGAAGGAGGCCGCGCGCGCGATTAAGCGGGAGAATCCAGCGTTGCCGAAGGTGCTCGGCGGGATATCCCCCATCGACGCAGGTTACATGGAGAATATGCGCCGCAAAGGAGTTCTGGATGAACTCGACGCCGTGGCGGTGCATGGATTCCCTCTGGATTGGAACCACTGGCAAATCCACGAGTGGCCATCAAAACTCGACGAAATCAGGGGGGTGACTGAATTGCCTATTTGGGTCTCTGAGGTTGGAATCTCGACGTTTGGAGCTGAAGAGGTCCAGGAGTTTGGACTGCGCCGGAGCGCTGAGTTGCTCATAGATCGCGCGCCGCGCGTCCACTGGTACAGCCTCTATGATTTGCCTCGCGCCTGGCCTGCCACAACACGTCACCGTGAGGCTGAAGGCTCTTCCTACTATCGGCACTTCTACATGGGGTTGTTGAAGGAGGATGGGACACCGAAGCGCGCTTTGGAGCAATTTCCGGAATACACCCCAGCCATCGGGTTGTGCCAATGGTTTCATTACCATGACCATCGCCTCCATGATGCTGTGGCGTGGATGAAGAAGCTTGGCGTCAAATATCTGCGCACCGGATTGAGCTGGGCCGATCGCTATCGCGAGGGCGCGATCGAGTGGTTTGACCGCCAGATGGAAGCGCTGAAGGACTTCGACGTCACGGTAACCTTCTGCTTCACTCCTGAGCATCGCGGCATTGAGCCGCATTACACGAGCCCGCCACAGAAGATCGAAGAGTTCGCTGAGTTCTGCGTCGAGATGGTCCGCCGCTATGCGCCACCCGGAAAGATCAGCAACAATCCGGTGGATCGCAACCCGCATCTCGGCTCGCGCGCCGAAGTTAAGATCGGCGAACGCACTCTCGTGGGCTGAGGTCAAGACCTTGGCGTAGCAAGATGAGCGTCTTCTACTTTGTTCGCCATGGAGCAAACCCATTCCTTGCTTCAGACCGGATCGCAGGGCGCACTCATGGTGTTCACCTGAACGCGGAAGGAATCGCCCAAGCCGCAGCCGCCGCTGCCATGCTGCGCCGCTATCCGATCACGAAAATCTTTAGCAGCCCATTGGAACGGGCTCGGGAGACGGCAGAGCCGTTTGCAAAACTCTCCGGCCTGACTGTGGAGACCCTTGATGGACTACTTGAGGTAAGCTTCGGGGACTGGACCGGCATGACTCATGGCCAACTCAGCCGAGACCCCCGTTGGGCGCTTTGGAATTCCTTCCGACTCGGAGGGAGGATCCCGAACGGAGAGTCGATGCTCGAAGTGCAGGCCCGCATGTGCGCATGCGTCGAAAGTTTGCGGGCGAAATTTCCTGATGGTCATATGGCCGTATTCGGCCACGCGGACCCGATTCGCGCCGCGCTGATGTACTATTTAGGGATGAGCCTGGACTTCTATGGCCGCCTGCAAATCAGCCCTGGCTCGATATCAATCCTGAATGTTTGGGAAAATTGGGTGGAGTTGACCGCGTTGAACATTACTCCGCCTTTGCTTCCCGCGTAACGCTCAAATGGTTTGGCTCCGTCTAGCCACGCCATCATGACCTTGGAAGCTCTTCAAACGGGCGGAGCAATTCAGAGGCATTCAATCCGCCCGGAACCGTGCGGGTCAAACTAAACGCAAGAGCAGCCTGCCTGATGCAAGCTCCGGGAATTCCTGATTGCCGCTTGCGCTCCCACCCTTATTCAGCTACAAACGGGCACATCTGGTGATTCGCTAAGCGCATAACGGCAGCGCTTTCTCTCCCAGGTAACAAAAGACACGCACCTCAGAGCGCGCAGAATCCATGCAACGGTCGGGTTGGAGTGGTTGAACAGGGCCTTGGAGTCTGCATCGCTGCGGTTGGTGTTGGACTATGCCTGAACAACTCATTTCGGCGCGCCGCCTGCAAGCGGCGCTCACGCTCATTTTCGTCACTTGCTTCCTGGCGGCGTCTTCGCCACGGGCATCCGCGCAATTCTTCGACGACATGGACATGGATGGGTGGTCATTCACTATGGGCGACTGCAATGACTCCAACCCGACCGTCAATCCCGGCGCCTTTGAGATTCCCGGTAATGGCATCGACGAGAACTGTAACGGAATGGGCGATGACAGCTTCCCGGAGTCGTACACCTATTATACTGATAATGATGGAGACGGGTATGGGAATGACAGCAGCCCAGTGGAAAGCTCCAACCCTTTCCCGGGTCATGCGGAGAGTTTGGTTGGCGGAGATTGTGATGATTCCAACGCATTCGTCCGGCCAGGGATGGCAGAAATTCCGAACGATGGGCTCGACAACGACTGCAACCCCGCCACTCCTGATATCGTAAATACCTTCTACGTCGATTCCGATTTTGACGGGCACGGTAATCCTGCGGCTTCTGTGATCTCGAACGACGCAGAACCACCTGCCGGTTACACAACGTTTGCCAATGCCGATGATTGTGATGACAACGACAGCTCCAAGCATCCTGGCGCCACCGAAATCGTGGACAACTTAATTGATGAGGACTGCGATGGAGCGGATCTCAAGACTTGGTTCGTTGATGCGGACGCCGATGGCTACGGGAATAGCGCTTCCTTTATCGAGAGTAATTTTCAGCCGCCCGGGTACGTGGCCAATTCGGAGGATTGTGATGACAACAACGTGTCCATCAACCCGCTCGGGATCGAAATTCCGAATAACGACGTTGACGAAAATTGCGACGGTGAAGATTTGGTGACCGCAGTGCCTGAGATCGTCACGCCTGAAGACCAGACAACCGACGAGGACACCGCGATCACAGGCATCAGTGTCACCGTTAACTATGAAGGCGCTCCTGGGTTGCTTGATTTAAGAGCCCGCTCGCTCCATCCCGCAGTCGTGACCGATGGGGACATCACCGTGACCGGCTCCGGCGCTGAGTGGCAGCTGAGCATCACACCACAACCCGATGTAAGCGGCAGCGCCGTTATAGAGTTGGAAGCAACGGACGGGATTGAGACGGTCATCGCGACCTTCAACTTGCACGTTCAGGAAGTGAACGATCCTCCTATCGCCAACGGCGATAACTTTGCTGCGCAGGAAGACGAACCCGTCGTGGTTACCTCAGAGGATCTCATCACCAACGATCAAACTGGCCCGATTGGCGAGGTTGAGCAAAGTCTCGTGATTCTTTCGATTGCTCCAGTCACACCTGGCGCTTTGGTCAGCACCAATGCCTCTGGCGACTGGGTTTTAAGTCCTCCCGCAGATTTCAATGGCGTCGCGGAATTCAGTTACGTGGTGCAGGACGATCCTGGCGCGGAGGCGCAAGGTGAAATCGAACTGTTCGTCAGTCCAGTCAACGATGCGCCGATTGCGCAAGCGGACCAATTCGCGACGGATGAAGACGTCCCGGTGGTAATCACGCATGATGACCTCCTCGCCAATGACTTTCCTGGGCCGTCAGATGAATCGGAGCAATCGCTGGCCATCTCCGTAATCAGCCCTGTAACGGAAGGAGCCTCCGTCGCGACGAACCACTTCGGCCAATTGGTATTCACGCCGCCCACCAACCATGTTGGCGTCACCCTGTATTCTTACACACTCGTGGACGCATTCGCAGCTTCATCCTCGGGGGTGATTGAAATCACCACGACCGAGGTCAACGATGAGCCTATTGCAGGCGTCGATGGAGTGACAGGTGGCGAGGATGAGGAGGTCGAGGTGGATGTCGAGATCCTGTTAAGCAATGACCTTGCAGGGCCAGGAACCGAAATAACCCAGTCGCTGACTTTTAAAAACATCAAAGCCAAAACTGCGGGTGCAACCGTCACAACGAACGCCGTTGGGAAGATCATCTTGAAAGGGCCAAAGAACCATGTCGGCCTCGTGGAGTTCGAGTACGACCTGGAGGATAGCGAAGGCGCCGTAACGACCGGCATTGTCGATTTGGTCACCACCGCTGTGAATGATGCTCCTCTCCCGGAATTGGATTTGGTCAGTGGCAACGAGGATGACGATATTGAGATTAATCTGGAACTCCTCTTATCAAACGATGACCCCGGGGCTGAAGACGAAGCCACTCAGTCCTTAATGGTTAAAGCTATCCGAGCGCTTACGCCGGGAGCAACTGTCACGACAAACGGCGCCGGGAAGGTCATTTTAAAAGGCCCCAAAGATCACGTCGGCCTCGTTCAGTTCGAGTATGACGTTGAAGACAACGAAGGCGGCTTGAGCACCGGCACAATTGATCTCACCACAAGTGCTGTAAATGACGCGCCTTTGGCCGAGATCGACTTGGTGAGCGGCGATGAAGACGCGGACATTGAGATTGAAGTTGAGAGCCTGCTGGCCAATGACGGGCCTGGCGCGGACAACGAAACTGGCCAGACGTTGAAGCTGAAAGGTGTTCGCCCGCTGACCGCGGGCGCGACCGTGAGCACTAATGGAGCAGGGAAGCTCGTGCTTAAAGGGCCAAAGGATTTCGTGGGCGTGGTTCAGTTCGAGTATGACGTTGAAGACAACGAAGGTGGCTTAAGCACCGGCACAATCGACCTGACCACAGCCGCAGTTAACGACGCACCGCTCGCGGAGATCGATTTGGTTAACGGCGACGAAGACGCCGACATCGAGATCGAAGTTGAAACTCTCCTCGCCAATGACGGACCTGGCGCGGACAACGAAACCGGCCAGACGTTGAAACTCAAAGGTGTTCGCGCGCTCACTCCGGGCGCAACAGTCAGCACCAATGGGGCAGGGAAGCTCGTGCTCAAAGGGCCAAAGGACTTCGTGGGCGTGGTTCAGTTCGAGTATGACGTTGAAGACAACGAAGGCGGGTTGAGCACCGGCACAATTGATCTCACCACAAGTGCGGTCAATGACGCGCCTTTGGCGGAGAGCGACTTGGTGAGCGGCGATGAAGACGCGGACATTGAGATCGAAGTTGAAACTCTCCTCGCCAATGACGGGCCTGGCGCGGACAACGAAACCGGCCAGACGTTGAAGCTCAAAGGTGTTCGCGCCCTCACCGCTGGCGCAACCGTGAGCACCAATGGAGCAGGCAAGCTCGTGCTCAAAGGGCCAAAGGACTTCGTGGGCGTCGTTCAGTTCGAGTATGACGTTGAAGACAACGAAGGCGGCTTGAGCACCGGCACAATTGACCTGACCACAGCCGCAGTCAACGACGCGCCCTTGGCGGAGATCGACTTGGTGAGCGGCGACGAAGACGCGGACATTGAGATTGCAGTTGAGAGCCTGCTGGCCAATGACGGGCCTGGCGCGGACAACGAAACCGGCCAGACGTTGAAGCTCAAAGGTGTTCGCGCGCTGACGGCTGGGGCAACCGTGAGCACCAATGGAGCAGGCAAGATCGTGCTCAAAGGGCCAAAGGACTTCGTGGGCGTCGTTCAGTTCGAGTATGACGTTGAAGACAACGAAGGCGGGTTAAGCACCGGCACAATTGACCTGACCACAGCCGCAGTCAACGACGCGCCCTTGGCGGAGGATGATAGCTTCTCCACCGACGAAGACAGTGAGTTTGAGTTTGATCTCGCAGCGCTTCTTAATAACGACAATCCAGGTGCGGAAAACGAAAGCGATCAAAGCCTTGCGGTTGACTTTATCATCCCGCTGACCGAAGGCGCTCAGGTCTTTACGAATGGCGCGGGGAAAATTGTTCTGAAAGGTCCAAAAGATCATGCAGGCATCGTTCAGTTCCAGTATCAGCTTGCGGACAACCAAGGGGGGAAAGGCAACGGCCTTGTCTCCTTGCTTGCAAACGCCTTGAATGACCCGCCTGTCCCCGCTGCTGATTCGCTCAGCACGCTCGAGGACGTTGCCATTCACTTCTCCTCCGCCACAGTTCTGGGAAACGATTCTGCCGGCCCGAGCAACGAAGTCCAAGCCCTGGAATTGCTAAGCGTTGAAGAAGCCACAACCCACGGCGGGGTGGTTGTTCTCAACGGCGACGGCTCGTTTACCTACACCCCTCCTGCTAACTTTAACGGGCAGGACACAGTGACCTACCGGGTGGCAGATGTCGAAGGGTCCGAAGCCGAAGGCGCAATCGAATTCACAGTGACAGAAGTGAATGACGGCCCAACTGCGGCTCACGACATCGTTCCCGCGGCGCCGGACACATCAACGGATTTCTCGGCAAGCATGCTGCTTGGTAACGACACTGGCGGTCCTGCGGATGAGGCGGGCCAGGCTCTTCAGATTATGAGCGTCTCCCCGGTGGGATCGCGCGGAGGAGTCCTGGTCTGGGACGCAGACGCACAACGGGTCACCTACACGCCTCCTGCGGGTTTCCGCGGAGTGGACACGTTCACCTATCTGGTGGCCGACAATGGCACGACTGCAGGAGCCCCGGCTCCTCAGCAAGCTTCGGGCACGGTGCAAGTGTTGGTTGGTCCAGTGAGCGCTTCGTTCTGGATGAACCCAGCGGGAGGTGACTGGAATGACGCTGTCAATTGGAGCGATTCTATTCTCCCGACGAGCGAGAGCACTGCCATTGTCGGGCTAGCGGGGAATTACATAATCACCCTGGATGACGGCGCAACAGTTGAAAACCTGTATATCGGCGGCTCTGGTGTTCAAGCCCTTCTCACGGCGTATGCCTCGTGGAGCGATGATGACGAAGGGGACGAGGATGGTGACGATCGTGAGGGCGAGGGCGACGATGAAGATGATGAAAGTGACGGCGCCCAACTTCAGACGACCTTAAAAGTCACCGGCGAGATGCGCTTGGAGTCTGGATCCGGTTTCCTCGTTTACGGCTCCCAGGTGGACATCGCGTCCGCTCAGTTGTACGGCACAACCGAGATCGACGCGGGTGTGCTGCTCGGTTCTTACGTGAACCACGGTGTGTTCACCGCAACCAGCCATAGCGACGTTCACGCCGGCTTCACAAATGCAAATACCGGCGTCATGCGCATCGTCGGGCGTGAATTCGGGAGCGGCAAGCTCGCTTTCGATCGCAATGTCTCCAATGAGGGAACAATTGAGTTGACCAACGAAGGCGCTGATTGGGAATGGGCCAAGCTCCAGATCACGGATGGCGCGCTTCTAAACAGCGGCACATTGACTCTCTCGGCCGGAGGAGGTGGAGAACGCTTCTTATATGCTGAGGTGAACAACAGCGGCGCTATTAACATCCACGCCAAAACGACATGGTCCAAGGCAGATGCTGACCATGTTAACTCCGGGGCTATTAACGTCGGCGACGATGTTGAGGTTGCTCTAAGCCAATGGGGCGACTCCCCATCCTTCCTAAACTCCGGAACGATCAATGTTGGCCAAGGCACAATGGATGTGAACATGGATTGGACCGGGCTGCTCACCTCAAGCGGCTCCATTCTTATCGCAAATGGCCGGCTCACAATTGAAGGGGGCGAGTTCCAACAGACCGGTGGCACAGTTCAAGGCGGCAGCCTCGTCTTTGAGTCCACCTCCGCGACATTACTTTCCGACTATAGCCTCGGGGATCTTGAGCTTTCCCATTCGACTGTCAGCGGATCAGCCAAACTCACGACACAGTCTGACACTTACGCAGTCGTTCATTCCAGCGTTGTGTCGAATCTCGTGCAAAACGCCGGCGCCATTGAGATCACCGGCCAAAGCGCCTTCCAGGGCGGTTTAACGGGCTTCCCTGATTCAGCGCTGTTCCTCACAGCCACCAGCGACGAAAGCGCGACGCTGGTTCTTGGCGGTGCAATCTTCGAGAACCATGGTCTCATAGATTTGTTGGCTGAAAGCGCGGATCACGTTGCGGAACTCACTGTTAATGGCGAGTTGCTCAACTTCGGTGAGATTACCTTCGCCGGCCCCGGCGAGAGTCTCCTGAACGCCGTTCTGATCAACGAAGGCGGTGTGTTCGTGAACGCGGCTGCCACCATCGCCAGCGCGGACGCGCCTCACTTGAACAGCGGGACCATTACGGTGTTGAACGGCGGTGCGCTTGAACTCACGCACGGAGGATTCAGCGGATTCATCAACGAAGGCTCCTTGTCACTTCTCGGCGGCAAGTTGGCCATTTCGCTGCAGGATCCCGACGCAGGCGTTGAGAACCGTGGCGGTGTGCACATGGAGCCGGGTTCGCAATTGCTGATTAGCAGCTTCCTAACCAACACCCCCGCCGCTCATTTGCTTGTGAGCGGCGTGCTGGAAACGGGTTCCGGATTGTTCAATAGCGGGCTCATCGATCCTGCTGGCACCAACGCTGGCTCCATTGCCATTCGCGGGCCGCTCGTGGCCTTCCCTTCATCCAAAGTCTATCTGGACGTCGTGGCGCCTGGCCAACATGACACGATTTCCTTGGACACTGCTCCGCAGTTGCGGGGCTCGCTGGAGTTGTTTGGTTCAGCTGAAAGTTTGGGTTTAGGCGATGCCGTTTCCCTCATTTCTTATCCTCTAAACACCACCCGCTTCGACTATGTTCAAGGGACGTCTCTGGATGCGGGTGAGCGTTTTGAAGTTCATTATCTCCCAGCCTCATTGACCGTGCGCGTGACAGACAGCCCGGTCGATGTTTTGCATGGCATGGTCCGGCGTGAACTCTTTGCAGGAATTCCTGGCGGATCCATATCAGACATGCTGCGCGCTCCTGGCTTCCGCACTGCCCCCGTCCTCGTCAGTTACCAGCCCACAGTCGATCATTTTGATCTGTTTGCGGATTACGGCGCCAGATTCACAGGCTATATCACGCCGCCGGTTTCCGGAGAGTATCAGTTCTACCTCGCCGGGGATGATTCCGCGGCGCTTTACTTGAGTTCAGATGAAAATCCCGTTAACGCGGTCCTGATCGCGGCTGTGGATAGCTGGACCAGTGAGTACGAGTACAACAAACCAGGTGTCGGCCCGAACATCTCGACGAACGTGCTGCTGGAAGCGGGGCGCAGCTACTACTTCGAAGCTCTGCATAAGCAAGGCCCTTATGGAGCGGGTCATATTGCATTGGCGTGGAGAATGCCCGGCGCTGAGCCGCTCACCAACGGCGCGCCGGTGATTCCGTCCGAGTACCTTTCGGTGCGAAGCCCCGAAAACCCCGGCATCAACTATCCGCCTTACGCCCACGCCGGCCCTGATATTGCAATCTATGCCACCGCTCCAGGCTCTGTCGCGGTGACGCTTAATGGGCTTGAGTCAAACGATCCAGAAAAGCAGCCGCTGACTTACACCTGGACTGGCGCCTTCGGTGAAGCCTCAGGCGTCCAGCCAACAGTCGACCTCCCACAGGGATTCCATACAGTCACCCTAACCGTGACCGACGACTTTGGAGGTCAAAGCAGCGACACGGTTGTCGTCTCTGTCTTAAAACGTCTCACCGCCATATCAGTCAACCCGGCGGATGCAACGGTTCAGATTGGAAAAACACAACAGTTTGAAGTCGTTGGCGCTTTCTCCGATGGCTCCGAAGCGACTTTAACGGGCGCTGAGTCGCATGATATACCAGCGGTCACCTACGACCGGTTCGTTCGCGCCGAAGGGATCGGGCAAATCCGAGGCCTCGCTTACGACAGAGCGCGCGACCGCTTGTGGGCCTATGATCCCGTAGCCCACGTCGTCCGCGCGTTTCAGGGTGTCTTGCAGGCTCCAGCCCATTCGGCAGTTACGCCCGTGACCTCCTTCACCCCTTCGGTGAGCGACTTGCATGACGGTGAATATTACGCGCCGACAGACCTGGTTTATTTCACCACAGGCACCAATGGCTTCGTGGCTGGGTTCGATGCCTCTGGAAACATCGTGGAACAGTTCGATTCGGGAATGGCCTTCTGCGACGACTTCACGATTGTCGGTGATCTTTTCTTTGTCGCCGGGAACAGCAGCGCGCAAATGCGAGTTTACAAGCGCACAGGGCCAAATGCTTTCGAATTTGTAGGGATGTCCGCGGGGGATTCATGGGCTGCGGCCTATGACGAAGCCCGCAACGTCATTTGGATTCTGGCTTATCGTGAGGATGGGCAAAGCGACTTCAAAGCGTATTCACCAGTAACCGGACTTGCTGTGACAGGGCCGTTTAAGGGGCGCTATGGCATTAATGGCCGTGCTTTAGCATATGCTGGCGAGGACACACTTATTGAAGGCACCCACACCGGGACCGCCAATGGTTTCAAGCTTTGGCGAGTATGGGGCGCGGGCAAAGTGGAATGGAGCAGCAGCTCCCCAAGCGTTGCCACTATCGACAATGCTGGTTTGGCGACCTGGCGATCCGCGGGTGAATCAACGATCACAGCTAAGGTCGGTGGGCACACAGCGTTCGCGCAACTCACCGCGACGCTCAATCTGACTGGCGTGCTGAAGCGCGAGCGCTACGACAGTGTCTATGGTTCGTCGCCTAGCTTGCAGGATCTGCGGCTGCACCCTGCCTTTCCTCACGCTCCATCCTACTCGGACTTCATCGCGTCCTTGGAGTCTCAGCTCGGCGATTCGGACAATTATGGCATGCGCATCCGGGGTCATGTTGTTCCGCCAACAACCGGCGATTACGTTTTCCATCTCGCCTCTGACGACGTGGCGGAACTCTGGCTGAGCACGGACGATCAGCCCGTTCATGCCCGCATCATCGCTTCAACACCCGAGTGGACCGGGGTTCGCGAGTACAACAAGTTCCCGAGCGCCAAGTCTGCGCCCGTTTATTTGGAAGCCGGGAAAAAGTATTACATTGAGACGCTAATGATCGAAGCGTCCATTGGTGACCACGTCGCGGTCGCCTGGCAAAAGCCTGGTGATGGGCCAGTTACCGACGGAGCAGACCCCATTTCTTCAGAGTACCTGTCATTTTTTGGTGACTACCCTGCCATCAACCAGCCTCCCGTCGCCGATGCTGGGCCAAACCAGCGTCACGTTCCTGCGGGGGCCGGGACATTCGGCGTCACCTTGGATGGCTCTGCCTCACGCGATCCGGAGGAGCTGCCGATGAGCTATCAATGGCGATCGCTCAGGACTCTGGATCCCGTCGCGGCGGTTGTGTCGACACAAGCAATCGCAACCCTTCATCTGCCTATAGGTGTGCATGAGTTTGAGCTGACCGTTACCGACTCCACTGGAGCCTCAGCCAGCGATCGCACCATGGTCAAGGTGCTTCCGGAACTGGTGGGCGTGGAATATGCCAAAACGAACTACTCGTTCTTCGTTGGGCAGACGCAGCAGGTTGCTGTGCATGGCCGCTACAGTAATGGCTCTGTGAGCAACCTTCCCCCATACCACCCGATTGCCCACTCAGAGCTTATTCTTGACAGGTTCGTGCACGGCGACGAGCTGCAGCGCGTTGATTCACTTGGGTATGATCCAGCAAGGGATCGGCTCTGGGTCGTCGATCAGCTCGCGCGGGAGTTGTTGATTTATGAGGGCTTAAGCTCAGCTGCGCATGGTTCCTCCCTGCCTTTGATTGCTCGCAAACCATATAACTTCCCGGGCGCCCGTGACGGGGAGTACTCAGCTGCCCACGACTTGTTCTTCGTTCCAACGGGCAACAATGGCGAGATCGCGGCCTTCGACGCTGACGGCAACTTCGTTGAGGCTTTCGACTCGGGCTTGGCCAATGTCGCTGGGCTGTCCGTCGCGGCAGACCTCCTCCAGCTTACCACGGGAAGCGCTTCAGGGGTCGCGATGCGGCGTCTGGGCCCCGGCAGCTACAGTGTTGTTGGAACGAATGTTTTCCCCGGATTGGCCGCGGCTTACGACGCCAAACGCGCTCTTTACTGGATGGCGTACTGGCGGCCGAATGGCGCGAGCTTTTATATCCCTTGGCTGCCGAATGGAGACGTGCTGGGAGGGTTACATTTCGAACCTCACCGCGGACCGTACGGTTTCACCCTTGCTCCAGGTGGCATTGACACGCTGATCGAAGGCACGCACTCGGGGTCTCAGAATGGTTTCAGAGTTTTCCGGTTTCACGGGACGACGGGGTATACTCAATCTCTCAGCCCCACAAACATCGTGACTGCGCCCGCGCATGGCGCTCTGTTCGGATTGGCGCCCGGCCAGGCTTTGCTTACCGCGACGGCTGACGGTTTCGCAGGCTCAAGCACAGCAACGGTTCTCCCGCGGCCAACCAATGACCTCTCCGTGAGCATTGTCGCCTCGCCCCGGGGTTACCAACAAGGCGAGAATGTCCGTTATACAATCACAGTCACAAACGCCGGTCCTGACATCGCTATGGACGTGCTAGTGGATCAGTTCCCTGGAGTCAGTTCATTGGTGTTGACTAATTACACCCCCGCGCCATTCGCACGAGGCGCGAGTAATCAAATAACTTGGAAACTCGATCAACTCCCTCCGGGCCAGGAGGCCGTGTTTACTTCGGAGGTCACTCCGTTTCCATCGGTGAACGGCGTTTGGTCGATGGCGAGGGTTTCCAGCGCGGGCATCGATCTCGTCAGCTCAAACGATTCCCTTTGGCTGTTCACGCCGAAACTACTCCCTCCCACAGCAGTAGGGGATGTTTACACGATAAATGAGGATAGCGTCCTCGTTGTAACCAATGCCAGCGGGGTTCTCGTGAACGACACCGATCCCAATGGCGACACCCTGAGCGCGATCGCCACGAGCAGCCCTGCCAACGGCGCCCTCCAGTTTAGCGCTAACGGCACGTTCACCTACACCCCGAACCCAAATTTCTTCGGCACAAACCATTTCACCTATAAGGCTAGTGATGGCTTGCTCCTCTCATCCAACGCCAACGTTTTCATCTATGTGCTTCCCGTGAACGATGCGCCGGTCGCGCACTCAAACACGCTGTCGGTCCTCGAGGATGGGTCTGTCCAATTCCAACTCACGGGATCGGATGTCGATAGCTCCTTACTCAGCTTCAGCATCGTGCAATCACCGCTCAACGGGGCAATCTCTTCGGCAACAGGAACAAACCGGTACATTTATCGGCCTGCCACGAACTTCTTTGGCTCCGACCAACTGCGCTTCATGGTTACCGACGGGAGTCTCAGCAACGTCGCGACAATCAGGTTCACCGTTGCCGCTGTAAACGACGTGCCAGTTGCTTTCAGCCAGCATGTGAACGTGGCTGAGGACGATTCGATTCTGATCACCCTTAACGCCATTGACGTCGAAACCCCGTCGTTGGGGTATGTGATCGCCACCCCCCCGACCCACGGATCTATCGTGCGAACAGCGGTTCCCAATGTGGTCCGCTACGTGCCTCTCATGAACTATCATGGCAATGATAGTTTCTCCTTTAAGGTCAATGACGGTGGCGCTCAATCAGCTCCTGCGACTGTGACGATCAATGTCACGCCTTTGAATGACATCCCAATCGCGCGTGCAGACACGGCGGAAGTGAACGAGGACGACAGTGTCTTGATCACTCTGTCTGGCTCCGACGCTGAAGGCCAAACGCTGGCGGCTACCATCGTTGGGGAACCGGAGAACGGCACCCTTTCCACAACTGATGACGCGAATGTTTTCCGCTACCAGCCGAACACCAACTTCTTCGGCTCTGACCTCTTCACCTTCACTGTCAGCGATGGTGACGCTCACTCCGAAGCAGCTTCCATCGCGATCACTGTTCATCCGGTGAATGACGCGCCAATCGCCGAGAGCGGAACCGCCACCGTGAACGAGGATGGGGAAGTGGAAATCACTTTGGCGGCCAGCGATGTCGAAGGCTCTGACCTCACTTACATCATCGTGGCGGAACCAGGGCAGGGAACACTTACGGCCACAGCCGTCTCGAACGTGTTCACCTACAAACCTGCGGCTGATTACACCGGCTCCGACAGCTTCAGCTTTGAGGTCAATGATGGTGAGCTGGGTTCAGGTTCCGCTGTGGTCACCATTGATGTCACCCCTGTGAATGACGCGCCGGTCGGGTTGGCTGCAAATGTGGAGGTGAACGAAGACAACACGGTTTTGATCACGATGTCTGGCTCGGACACTGAAGGCCAATCTTTGACGGGTATTATCACTGCCGAGCCGGTGAACGGCACTCTCACAGCGACTGAGGAAGCAAATGTTTACCGTTACCAGCCGAACACGAACTTCTTTGGCTCTGATCTGATCACCTTCACGGTGAACGATGGTGAGGCTGACTCTGAAGCAGCTGCCATCGTGATCACCGTTCATCCGGTGAACGACGCGCCGGTCGCCCACAGCGGAACAGC
>DASPKX010000107.1:0-3385 GCA_035627835.1 Candidatus Methylomirabilota bacterium | reverse complement strand
GAGCCAAATGA
This sequence comes from Candidatus Methylomirabilota bacterium, assembly GCA_035627835.1. Taxonomy (GTDB): domain Bacteria; phylum Verrucomicrobiota; class Verrucomicrobiia; order Limisphaerales; family SXQI01; genus DASPKX01. Next base: position 3,374 of record DASPKX010000107.1, on the reverse strand, counting down.
TCCAGCCAGTCTTCGCCCGCGCGGCGCGTTACATCGGGGAAGGTGAGTTGCAGGACGATATACCCGAAGTGTTTCGCGAACGACTCGCGCGTCAGGCCCTTCACGTTCTCGAAAACAAACGCTTTGGGCTGAATTTCCCGGATTGCCCGCGCGGCCTCGGGGAACAAATTCCGAGAGTCTGCGAAAGCACGGTGTTTGCCCCCGAGCGAAAATGGCTGGCAGGGAGGGCCTCCCGAAACCACATCAACCTTGCCGCTCCATTGGCGAAAGTCGTGTTCATGAACGTCCTCTTCTATTACTGGCCAGGACTGCACCGAGCTAACGCCCCGCCGTTGGTTTGAACGGATGGTCTCACAGGCGTCGTGATTGAACTCAATGACTGCGGCGTGGTCGAAACCAGCCTTGGCCCCCGCCAGCGCGAGACCGCCAGCCCCCGCAAACAATTCCACGGACCGAAGCCGTTTCGCGGCGGAATAAGGTTGCGCCTCCTCGGCCATAGCATCGTGGCTCGCCACGTGAGGGGGGTATACCGAGCTTCCTACGCAGCCTTTGCGCCGCACAGGACGCTCAGCCCGACGCTTTGAGAGGGTTGAACGCTTTCCCATGTTCGTCTTACGCATACTGAGGAAACCATCACCGCGTGTCGAGCGTTTCACGGGGAGGCGGGTCACTGGCCTTTCTTGTCTCGGCGCGATAAGTTCAACCCCAATCATGAGGACGATGCGACTGACTTTCTGGGGTTTGTTCTTGTCAATTGCGGCCTTGATTGGAATGGCTGCTGAGGCTGACTTCGTCACGAACGCGCGGCAGCTCACATTTGAAGGGAAGCGCAGTGGGGAAGGCTATTTCTCCCCGGACGGGAGCAAGCTGGTTTTCCAGAGCGAGCGCGACGCTGACAACCCGTTCTATCAAATCTTCGCCCTCGACTTTACGTCTGGCGACACGCAACGCATCTCACCGGGTGTTGGCAAAACGACGTGCGCATTCTTTCGCCCTGGCGCTGACGAGGTTTTGTTTGCCTCCACGCATCACGACCCAAAAGCGCGCGACAAACAGAAGGAGGAACTGGAGTTTCGCGCGTCAGGCAAGGAGCGGCGTTACTCCTGGGATTACGACGAGCAGATGGATATTTTCGCAGCCACCACTGACGGGAAAAACCTTCGGCAACTCACCCGATCACTCGGCTACGATGCGGAAGCAGCCTATTCCCCCGACGGGCAATGGATCGTCTTCTCTTCCACTCGCGGAGCTTTTCCACTCGATAAACTCAGCGCGGCAGACAAGAAGAAATACGAGGTGGATCCTGCGTACTTTGGTGAGCTTTACGTGATGTGCGCTGATGGCTCCGAGCAGCGGCAGATCACGGATTGGCCGGGTTACGATGGCGGGCCCTTCTTCTCCCCCGACGGCCAGCGCATCGTGTTCCGCCACTTCAACGAAGAGGGAACAATTGCGGATGTTTACACCGTCAAACGTGACGGCGCCGACCGGCAGCGGGTCACCGACTTCAAATGCATGTCATGGGCTCCTTACTATCACCCTTCCGGTGATTACATCATCTTCACCGCCAACAAGCACGGGTTTGAGAACTTCGAATTGTTCATCGTGGACGCAGCGGGAAAGCACGAGCCTGTGCGCGTTACGACTACTGATGGTTTCGACGGCCTACCGGTGTTCTCACCTGACGCGAAAAAGCTGAGTTGGACCTCGAACCGCAACTCCGACCGCAAATCACAAATTTACCTGGCCGACTGGAACGACGCCGCTGCCCGCCAGGCTCTTGGCCTCGCTGTCGCATCCAGCGGCGGCGCTTCGACGACCACCGGAACACAGCGCGCAGGCTCAACACAAATCACGGCGCAAGATGCGCGCGCGCATGTCGAAACACTTGCGAGCGACGAGATGGAAGGGCGAGAGACTGCAGGGGTCGGGGCTCAGAAGGCCGCGGCGTACCTGGAGGCGGAACTTCGCCGCGCCGGGGCCGAGCCGCTCAGTAACACTTTCCTGCACCCGTTCACCTTCACTGCCGGAGCCAAGGTCGGCCCGCAGTCTTCACTCGCCCTGCTCTCCCCCGACCGCACAGATTACCCATTGGAGAAAGACTTTCGGCCGCTGGCCTTCAGCGATAGCGGCGTTGCTGAAGGCGAGATCGTGTTTGCCGGTTACGGGCTGAAGGTTCCGGGGAGGCTTGGCGAAGGATACAACTCGTTTGCGGGGCTCGATCTGACGAACAAAATCGTGGTGGTTCTCCGCTACGCTCCCGAGAACGTCGATCCTGCGCGGCGGCAGGAGTTAAACCGCTACGCAGCTCTTCGCTACAAAGCGCTTCAAGCACGCGAGCATGGCGCAAAGGCTATGTTGATCGCCACCGGTCCCAACTCACCGGGAGCGGGCGAGTTGATCTCGCTTGGGTCTGACGCGGCGAATAGCGGTTCGGGCATTATCGCTGGGAGCATTAGTTCGAACGTGCTTCAGCAAATCTTTGCGCTCGCGCAGAAAGATATGAAGGTGGTCATGTCGGCTCTCGATTCTGAAGATCCGCACGTTGAAACGAGCTTTGCGGTGCCCAGCGCTAAACTGCGGGTGCAGGTGGAACTGGAGCGCATTCGCAAGACAGACCACAACGTCATTGGCAAAATCGAGCCAGCTTCGCCCACAGGAAAGTATGTGCTGGTTGGGGCTCATTACGATCATCTTGGTCGAGCGGGTCATGGCCACGGGAGCCTGGGCGCGGAAGGCGCCATCCACAACGGGGCCGATGACAACGCTTCTGGCTGCGCAACCGTTCTCGAACTGGCAGCTTACTTCGCGGCGAATCGTGCCGCCCTGCAGGGCGCCGGGGTGATCTTTGGCTTCTGGTCCGGCGAGGAACTGGGCCTGCTCGGTTCGTCAGCGTTTGCGGAGCAACTTCCCGTGGCCACCAGCAACATCGTTGCGTATCTGAACTTCGACATGGTCGGTCGCCTGCGGGACAACAAGCTCTCTCTGCAAGGAATTGGTTCGTCGCCGCAATGGCGCGCCATCATCGAGAAACGGAATGTCCCCGCCGGTTTCAACCTGACGCTGCAGGAGGATCCTTATTTGCCCACCGACACGACCGCTTTTTACAGCAAAGGCATTCCCGTCCTGAACTTCTTCACCTCCAGCCACGAGGATTATCACAAGCCCTCGGACGACGCGGACAAGGTCAACTATGAGGGTGTGGAGCGGATCACGAAACTCGCCGCCGCAATGATTCGCGATCTGACAGCGCCCGGCGCTCGCATGGAATATGCAAAGGTGGAGGCGGCGCAAACTGGCGGCGCTCGCGACAGCTTGCGCGCGTATCTCGGAACGATCCCTGATTACGCTACGGAAGTGAAAGGTGTGAAGCT
>DASPKX010000106.1:0-5748 GCA_035627835.1 Candidatus Methylomirabilota bacterium | reverse complement strand
GGAACCCTGGATTCGGCCGAGAGCTGGACATTGCTCGCCACACGTGAGCCGAACGAACCGCCGCACTCCGCTGAATGCAGTGCTGAGCGCACCATCTGGTTCAAGTGGCGCGCGCCTGTCACCTCCCCTGTCGTCATTGATTCTATCGGCGCCTACTTCCCCACTGCCATGGCCGTTTACACCGGCCAGCAACTGAGCGCGCTCACACGCGTCACCCAGGGCCAGGCAGATACCCGCATGCTCGCTTTTGACGCTGTCAAAGACACCGAGTACCGCATCGCGGTGGGCGCGATCGGTTCGGTCGGCGGCCATATTCAGCTCAACCTTCGAACCGTCACTGTGGCGCCGCAAGAGCCTGACGCGATTTATCATCTTCAGTTCAGCGGCGGCGATCTGGTCTCACTCATTCTCCGCGGCGATAAATGGGAGCTTCGCAGCAACGGGGCGGTCCTCGGCTCCGGCGCTCTCCTCAGTTACGAGCGCGGCCAAAACTCCTGCACGCTCACCGTTGAGCACGACGGGAAGAAACGCACTTGGAAACTGAAGCTTAACAAACCTCATTCCGGCGAGTGGATGGAACTCGAAGGTGAGACCGCGAAGCCCATCGGCAAACTCCGCCGCTTCGTGACCGCGGGCGAAACCCTGGCGCTGCCGGACCTCACCGCCGTGCGCCTGGCCGGCACGCGCGAATGGACCACCACCGGCACCTCTGGCCAAACCCATTACTACACCTTCACTCCCGACGGACGCTTTCACGACACCGACAACGACGAGCAAGCCTCCGGCTCCTACACCTACGAGCGCACCGGCCCGAACACTGCGCGCCTGCAACTTTTCTACGAAGGCCCCGGGGACTTCACCGGCGACTACCACGACATCGACCTCAACTTTCAAAATGGGGTCGGCGGCAAATTCGACAGCCATTACATGCGCAACGACCACACCGCCATCATCGTCAAAGGCGCCTTCGAAGTTTTAGATTAAACGGTCAAGCCTGCCGCTTGCTCGACGCCTGTTTGCCCCTTCGATGGTAGGCCCGGTCTCCCGACCGCGCGTCCTTTTGCTCCGCCCCCTACCCATCGGGTTCTTCGTTCTCCTAATCGAGTCAAGCGTCAGGCTCATCGTGGTTTCCTTCCTTTTTCCTCATCTGCGGAATCTGCGCAATCTGCGGACGTCCTCTCCTCCTATCTTCGTGCCCACAAGAATTCTTGCGCAACGCCCCGCGTCCGCATAAGCATACCGAATCCCGCCGCTAAGCCACTGATCAGCTCTGCGTGCGAATGCTAAAGGCCGACAATGTCTCTCTCCCGCAAACGTTTTGACGAACTCGTCCAGCGCCTCACGTTGGCTGCTGAAGCAAACCCCCGCGCTTACAAGATCAAGGTCGCCCTCCTGGCAGCGCTTGGTTACGGCTACGTCTTGCTGCTTTTGGGGCTTGGCGTCGGCGGGCTCGCCCTTTGCGTCGCCCTCCTCGCCAGCGGGCGTGCCGGGTATGCCAGCATTAAAGGCCTTATCCTCTTCGGCGGTTTGGCCGTAATGATCCTCCGGGCGTTATGGGTTCGCCTCCCGCCGCCAGAGGGCGGCGCATCACGCAAGCCGAGGCTCCCGCTTTGTTCGCCGTCCTTGAAGACCTGAGAGTCAAGCTCAAGACCCCCAGGATCCACGAGGTCGTAGTCACGAACGAATTTAACGCCGCCATCCAACAAAACCCGCGGCTCGGAATCTTCGGCTGGAATCGGAATTACCTCATCATCGGCCTACCGCTCGCTTGCGGCTTAACCGAAGAGCAATTCAAAGCGGTGCTCGCCCACGAATGCGGCCACGTCAGCGGCAATCATGGCGGTTTTGGCAGCTGGATCTATCGTCTTCGGAAGACATGGTACCAACTGCTGGTCGCTTCTGAAAATGGCGGTGGTTGGAGCCGGCTCATTCAATCCTTCCTGACGCGCTACGCCCCGCACTTCAACGCTTATTCTTTCGTCCTTGCCCGCGCGAACGAGTACGAGGCCGATCGTGCCGCAGCCGATGCCGTCGGGCGCGACGCTGCCGCCTCAGCGCTCGTTTCCGTCCAGCTCCAGGCCCGGCGGCTCGCTGAAAAATACTGGCCGAACGTCTGGTCCAGAACCATGACCGATGTGCATCCGCCGCAGCTCGCTTTCACAGCCACAGCCGATGCGCTGCGTGGGCCAGTCACTGAACTTGTGGAGAACGGATGGTTGCGTGAAGCGTTGGCGGAGCGCACCGGAAGTGTGGACACACATCCTTGTTTAAAAGATCGCCTCCGCGGCCTCGGCGTGCCGGACGCCGAGAGCTTGAGCGAGCTGCAAGGCCCACTGCAACAAAGCGCTGCCGCCACCCTGTTTCCGCCGGAGTCGCTCCAAAGCCTCCTCAAGGAGCTGGATGAACAATGGGCAAAAGCCACCGCGGAGCCTTGGAGTCATCAGCACAAAGAACTGCAGGCCAAGCGCGCGGAACTCGCCCGATTGGAGGAAAAGCTCGCCGCCACAACAGAACCCTCTCCTGAGGAACTGTGGACCATTGCCGGGCTTACGCTGGACTTGAAGACCGATGCAGATGCCCTCCTCTGGCTCGAGTCTCTGCACCAACTTAACCCGCAGCATCAAGGCGCCCTTTTTCAGATCGGCCGCATTCGGCTGCAGCAAAATGACCCCGCCGGAATTCCGCTCCTGGAACAAGTCATCACTCTAAACCCATTCGCGACCCCCTCCGCTGGCAACCTTCTTCTCAGCTATTACCGTAGAACTAACCAACGGGATCTCGCCGAAGTTTGGGAGAGCCGCCTTGATGAACATTACGACCGCGTCGCTGAAGCGGATAAGGAGCGCACGAATATCACGGCCAAAGACAAATTCATTCCGCACGCTCTGAGTTCGGAGCGCGTGGTCGATCTGGTGAAGCAGCTATCGACGCGGCCGTATATCAAACGCGCTTACCTGGTGAGAAAGGACGTTCAAATCTTCCCGATGGAACCCTTCTTCATCCTCGCAGTCGAAGGATCCTTTGGCACGTTCAGTTGGAGCAGAGAAAAGGAGGAGCAACGAGTGCTGGAAGATCTCACCTCCAATGTTCAATTCAGCGGCCAAATCTACGTCATCATCATAGGCTCCTCCACCAAGAGCTATTTGAAGCCCATAAAGAAAGTGGAAACCTCCTTAATCTGGAACGCCAGCAAGTGAGAACAGGGAAATTGAAGCGCCACGTTTACCCCTCCTTGCACAAAGTAGGTCAAGCATCACGCTCACTACGCGAAACCCGCTTTGTGCCTTTCCCAGTCACGCAACCGGGCGTTCGTCTTGCTCCACGCCTTTTGCCCGGTCCATGGTAGGCCCGGTCCCCCGACCGGGCGCGCCTTCCTCCTAATCGGATGAAGCGTCACGCTCATCGTGGTTTACTTCCCTTTGCCCTTATGTGCGAAATCTGCGCAATCTGCGGACGTCCTCTCCTATCTTCCTGCAAAATGGAGTCGAGCGTCACGCTCGTCCTATCTTCGTGATCTTCGCGCGCTTCGTGGTACAAATGCTCCCATGATACGCCTCACGCTCCTCCTCCTTCTCTGCGCCACCGCGCATGCCGCCTCCACTCTCCGCGTCATGACCTTTAAGATGTGGCACGGCGGCGACCAGGGCGGCCAACCACTCAGCCAATCGGCCAAGGTCATCACTGCTGCAAATGCCGATCTCATCGGCCTCCAGGAAACCCGCGGCCACAGCAAAGATGGCGGTCCGCGCCCCGACCGCGCCCGCGAACTCTCAACGATGCTTCAGTTCCATTACCTCGACCAGGGCGACAACCGCGGCATCCTCAGCCGCTTCCCCATCATCACCAATACCCCAGCCAAATACGGCGCCAAAATCCGGCTCAATGACGGCAAAGAAGTTTGGCTCTTCAACGTCCACCTCGCGCACGCTCCTTACCAACCCTACCAACTCCTCGGCATTCCCTACGCCGATGGCGCGTTCCTGAAAACCGCTGACGAAGCCATCGCCGCCGCTCGCGCAGCTCGTGGAGCCCAAATCAAAACCGTGCTCGCCGAGATCGCGCGCGTCTCAACCAATGACATCCCTATCTTCCTCACTGGCGACTTCAACGAACCCTCCCACCAGGACTGGACCCCTCGCGCCGCCGGAGCCAAACTGTGCCCTCTCCCCGTGGACTGGCCCGCCACCAAAGCCGTTGTGGACGCCGGCTTCACCGACAGCTACCGCAAAATGTTCCCGAACGAACTCACCCACCGCGGCCTCACCTGGACCCCCATCACCGCCGAGAATGACCCAAAAGACCGCCACGACCGCATCGACATGATCTTCTACAAAGGCGGCATGATCACCGTGTCGAAAACGGAGATCGTCGGCGAAACGCCGCAAAAGGCCGACGTTGTTGTAAAAGCTTATCCCTCCGACCACCGTGCTGTGCTCTCCACGCTCAGAGCAGAGTGAATAGCCGTTGCAACTCAAGCCCTCGTTGGAGCTTCATGGGCCCGTGCGCACGCAGATGATTTATAGACGCAGATCGCGAAAATGAGCACGTTTCTGCCATGCGTCACCCGCGCAAGAAAGTCTTCGCCGCTCTCCTTGCTGCGGCTTTCAGCCTAACATTGCTTTCCCTCGACACTCTGGATGTTCAGCCTTTCCTCCGCTCAACTTACTTTCTGGAGACGACGCACGTTCTTGAACGCACTTCGACCACGAACGAGACGCAATTTGGTGAACTGAGGGCTGGGTTTGGGCGCGCGCTCCTCACACCGACTCTCCGCGCTGACGACAACCCGGCCGAAGGCCGCTTTGTTAACCTGCCGCTCGCCGGGTATGGCGCGCGCAAGGGGAAGCCTGCCCAAGGCGCGCATGACGATCTCTGGGTCAAAGCGGTCGCCTTTCAAGTCGGTCCACGAGTGGGAGTTATTGTCGGCACCGATACGCTCATCATCCCGCGCGAAGTTGCGGATGCGGCCGCGACTCAATTGCGTGATCAGGCAGGGCTGGAGCGGGACCAAATTTATTTCGGCGCCACGCATACCCACTGCTCCATTGGCGGGTGGGGCGCGGGGTTCATCGGCGAAGCTTTTGCCGGTGACTTTAATCCCGACGCCAGAGTTTGGTTCGCGCAGCAACTCGTCGCGGCTGCGGGGCAGGCCATTGCTGACCTTAAGCCAGCGCAGTTCGGCCACGCGAAATTCAGCGCTCCAGATCTGGTTCGCAATCGGATCGTCGGGGATCTCGGCGAGGAGGACGCTGATTTCACCCTCGCGGTCGTCAAACAAACCGAGGGCAGGACGGCTATTCTCGGCGCCTTTGCCGCGCATGCCACTGTCCTCGGCGCGGGCGTGATGCAGTTCAGTGGCGATTACCCGGGATATTGGCAGCGCGCGGTCGAGGCTCAAACCGGTGGCATGGCCCTTTTCCTTTCCGGCAGCGTCGGCAGCCATGCGCCCGTTGCGGGGAAGTCCGGTTTCGAAGGCGCCGAGTTGATGGGCAACACCCTCGCCGAACGCACCCTCGCTGCGATGGCGGACGCGCCCCTCACCAACCAGCTTCCCTTCTCCATTTTCGGCGCGCCTGTCCGTTTGCCCTCCCTGCACGTCCGTGTCACCGACCGCGTGCGCCTCCGCCCCTGGATCGCCCGGCATCTCGTTCCCGTTTCCGAATACACCTACCTCCAGGGCTTCCGCATCGGAAACTCCGTCTGGATCTCCACCCCTTGCGATTTCAGCGGCGAACTCGCGCTGGCCCC
>DASPKX010000105.1:0-11428 GCA_035627835.1 Candidatus Methylomirabilota bacterium | reverse complement strand
GCCATAGCCCGGGCCGTGGACCAGCGCGCTCTAATCGAAAAAGTCTTCGCCTCGCCCCAGCCATTCCTGGTTCTGGCGCCCATGCAGGATGTGACGGACCTCCCGTTCTGGCGCTTGATGGCGCAATACGGCGGGCCGGACATTTACTTCACCGAATACTTCCGGGTTCACGCCACATCCGCACTGGAGCGGCACATCGTGGAGGCGGTCGTGAATGCGCCTCCAGGAAGGCCGGTCATAGCGCAGATGATTGGCAATGACATACCTGCCCTGGTGCGCACCGCCAAGCTGCTGCAGAAGTTCCAGATCGCTGGCATCGACCTGAACCTTGGCTGCCCTGCCCCTGTTGTTTACCGCAAATGCGCTGGCGGCGGTTTGTTGAGAGAGCCGTGGCGAGTGGATGCGATCCTGAAGGCGTTGCGCGCGGAGGTGCAGGTGAAGTTCAGCGTGAAGACTCGCCTGGGGTTTGATTCACCGGACGGCTTTGATCGGATGCTCGAAATCTTCGCCAGCCACCAACTGGATATGCTGACGGTGCACGCGCGGACGGTGAAAGAAATGTACTGGAGCGAAGTGCATTACGAGTTCATCGCCAAAGCAGCGCAAGCGGTGAGTTGCCCCGTGGTGGCCAATGGGAACATCTACTCGCCCACGAAAGCGGCTGAAGTGGCGAACAGCACACGCGCGCGAGGATTGATGATCGGGCGCGGGGCCATTCGGAATCCTTGGCTGTTCGAGCAAATTCGCGCCCACTTCCGCGGAGAGACTGTGCGTTACCCAGCAGGCCGCGATGTGCTGGAATACGTCCGACGCCTCTATGAAGCGCTGCGCTCGCCTGAATATCGCGAAAGCGCTCATGTGCAGATGCTGAAGAAGTACATGAACTTCATTGGCGTGGGGATTGATGCCACCGGCGACTTTTTGCATCGAATGCGCCGAACCACAACCGAGCGCGAGTTTTTCCTGATTTGCGAGGATCACCTGAAACATGATGACCCGTTGCCGCTTGAGCCGCTGATGTCCTCAGGAATTCGCGTTGAACAGCCGAGCCCGTAGGCTAACGCCATTCCTCCAATTGTTGTGCACCTGCTCGGTCGGTTTTCCATCGCTTGTTGAACGGGTTTGGTGTTCTAATGGTCTAACCTTCCAACTCCAGCTTCCCTATATCAGGGTGAGGCTTTGGGGTTTGAGGCATCTAAAGGATCTATGCAAAGCAAATTGGCCGTTGGTGCCGGGGGGCTTCTCCTGGGCGGGTTGGTTGGGTTTGTAGCTGCTCGCAACACCAATGCTCCCCCACCGGGTCCGAACTCATCAACGCGCATTGCTCAAAGTGAAGTGGCGCGGGTCACCTCGGCAACGAACGCAGTTGTGCGCGCGACAAAGAAAGGCTCGAAGACGGAGAGCAGACAGAGCCTTGAGGAGCAGATCAAAAACCTGAGTTCCGTAAACATGCGCTCGGGTGGATGGGAGAAGCTCCGGGACGTGGCTAGAGAGGTGCCTCCCGGAATGGAAGCGGAGGCTTTGGAGATGGCCCAACAACTCTTGCCTCGAGACAAGTTTAACAACTTTAAACACCAGCTCTTGGCGAAGTGGGGTGAAAGAGATTACGCCGCCCTGCTCGAATATGGGCAGGCCCAGAAGTCTCGCAACGAGCGGCTAAACGCTTCCCAAAATGCTATTCGCTATTGGGCAAAAAACGATCCGGATGGCGCTCTGGCATGGATTGAGAAGAACGCCACGGGTATGGACCGGCAGACGTATACAACCGCCGCAATCAACGGTCTTGTGGAAAGTGATCCCGAAAGGGCTTGGGCGATGCTCCCAAAAGCGCGCTCTCACGAGAGGCAGTGGATGCGAAGCTCTATCATCGCAGCAATGGCCGAAAAGGATCCTCGAGCAGCCGCGGAATTGGCCTTGAAACATCCTGGTAACTCTCGCTACGGGGCAAGCAGCGAAAACACTCTCGGCGCGGCTCTTCACCAGTGGATGCGGCAGGATCCTGACGCAGCCATCGCGTGGTTTGAAACACAGCCTGAAAGTGTGCGCAAAAAGCGAAGCACGATAAGCAGTCTGCAAACACTAGCTTACTCGGATCCTGCCGCGGCGGTGCGGTTGATGGATAAAATTCCCGCTAACGAGCAGAAGGAAAGCATGCTTGCGAACATGCTATCAAACTGGGCGCAGCAGGATGTCGAAGCGATGAAGCGCTGGGCGGATGGTCGTTCGGACCCAAAAGAAAAGAAGCTCGCGCAAATTGCCTATGCACAAGGTCTCGCCACGACTGATCCGAAAGCTGCGGCAGAATCGTTGATCGGCCTTAAAGTGGATGAGCGCCAGAGTTGGGGATTTCAACAGGTTTTCAATGAATATGCGCAGCGCGACCCACAATCCGCAGTCGCGCTGGCCATTCAATTAAGCGATTCCACAGCTAAGGCAAAAGCGATTAGCGGGGCGTTAAGCGGCTGGGCTCAGGAAGATCCGAAAGCAGCTGGCGAGTACGCGCTCACACTCCCTTCTGGCGCGGCTAAGAATCAAGCTCTGACGCAACTCGCCCAGGAATGGGTTCAGAAGGATCCGGAGGCTGCGGTCGAATGGTTAAAGAAAGTCCCTAATCCGGCCCTTGCACGCGAGGCGATCCAGAATGCCCTATGGAGCATGGCTGAGGACTCCCCGGAGAACGCTGCAAAATTAGCGGCCGTCTTACCCAAAGGGATGGACCAAGTGAGCTTAAACGCAGAGGTCGCGAGCCGTTGGGCTGAAGTCGACGTCGAGGGCGCGGTGGCTTGGGCGAAGACTCTCCCGGAAGGACGCGCACGCAACAGCGCTATGGAGCGACTCGGCCATTACTGGGCGCAACAGGACCCGAAGGCCGCGGCGGAATATCTGAAGGACACACCATCCGGCGCTTTGCGCGACCAGATGGTTTCTGCAATCGCCAATTCTTTCGCCTGGCGCGATCCACAGGAGGGCTTAAAGGCCGCAGAGAATCTCCCGCCGGAGAGCCGCCAGAAGTACATGGAAACGGTGCTCGGCTCGTGGGCCGGGCGTGATCCTGAAGCGGCTTCAAAGCATATCCTCGAAAATCCAGACCTTCAGAAACAGGGAGAGCTTTTAAAGCGGGTCGCGAGTTCATGGTCGCGCACCGACGCCCAGGCAGCGCTGCAGTTCGTGCAAGGTCTGCCAGAGGGGAATGGGCGCGCGGGAGCCATGGCTAGCGTGCTTGGCAATTGGGCCGCGCAGTCCCCGCAAGAGGCAGCGCAATATGTGACGAGCCTTCAAGGCGATGAGCTGGAGCGAGGGATGAAATCGGTGATCAGCAGCATGGCCGGGGCCGACCCGGCTTACGCCGCAAGCTGGGTGAAAGGCTTTCCGGAAGGAACAGTGCGCGAGCAGGCTGAAGAAGCTCTGATGCGGCGGTGGGCACGGGAAGATCCGACCGCGGCGGCGACATGGCTTTCACAACAGGCGCAAGGTGGAAACCGCGACACGGCAATTAAGAACTTTGCTGAGAACGCCGCTGCGCACGAGCCACAACTCGCATGGCAATGGGCGAACTCCATGACAGACGCGAACAAGAAGCGGGATGTGATGGAGAAAGCGGCAGCAGCGTGGATGCGAATGAACGAAGAGGAAGCCCGCGCGGCCATTCAGGCCAGCGGATTGCCGGCCGATCTCCAGGCAAAGCTGTTGAAACCAAAGGATTAAATGGGCGGCAAAATTCTTATCGCAGTTGTTTGCCTGGCGCTCGGGCTGGTCATTGGAGGTTTTGGCAGACGTCCTGACGTTCCTGTCCCCAATGCGCAAAAAGTTGAACCAGGCGATCAGCCGGCATTGGTCGCGCCAGCGACGACACGGGCCCGGGCGGTGAGCGCTTCGACCCGAGTGGCTGCCAGCAGCCCCGTGGAGGTGTTTCGATCCATTCGCATGGCGTCGAATTCCCGTCGTTGGGAAAGGCTTCGGGAGGCGGCGCGCTCCATGCCCGCCGGCCAGGAAGAGGCTTGGATACTTGAGGCGAAGCAACAGCTCACTCGGCAAGAATACCAACAGTTTCGCCAGCAAGCTTTGGGCGCGTGGGCAGAGCGAGATCCGCAGGCAGCGCTCGCCTTCTCGAGCGCAATGGCAAACGCCCAGGAACGGCGGTCAGCGGTCGGGGTGGTGCTTGCCGGATGGGCGCAAAATGATGCCGCAGGAGTTGCGGAATGGCTCCGGGCTTTGCCGGAGAGCGCTGACAAAGGGCGATGGCACGCGTCAGCGCTGCCCTCAATCGCGGAGAGCGATCCTGATCTCGCTTTGTCGCTGCTCGATAATGTGCAGGCGTCGGAGCGTGGAGGGATTCGCTCGCAGATTGTGACCGCCCTTGCCGAGCGTGATCCCGCTCGAGCCGCGGAACTTAGCTTAAAATCCGAGGATTTCGGACGACGCCAGGGAGGGGCCTTGAGCGGAGTGCTGCAACGATGGTCCCAACAGGATCCCGAGGCGGCGCTTGCGTGGATTGAAGGGCAACCGGAATCCCTGCGGCGAATGCCGTTTTTCATCTCGGCGCTGGAACAGTTGGGGTTCAACCAACCGCAGATGGCGATGAAGTTCCTGCAGACGCAAGGGTCCGGCGAAAGGGTTGTGCAAGCGCGCGCCAATGTAATGCAGTCGTGGGCTCAATCGGACTTCGAAGGATATAGCCAATGGATGGATTCGCTGACAGATCCCAAAGAGAAGCAGCGGGCGGAGTTGGCTCAGGCGCAGGCGTTGGCCCATGTGGATCCGCGAGGAGCCGCCGAGAAGTTGACTGCAATGAAACCGGATCCACAACGGATATGGATGTTTCAGAATGTGTTTCACGCACTCGGCCAGGAGGATCCCAAGGCGGCGCTCGCTCTGGCAATGGAGACGAAAGACCCAGCGGCGCGACGGCAGGCTTTGTCCGGGGCGCTGAGTGGCTGGGCGCAAATCGATCCGAAGGGCGCCGCGGAGCAGGTTGCGACTATGCCAGCAGGCTCCGCAAAAAATGAGGCCTTTAGCCACATCGCCCAGCAGTGGGCGCAAAGCGACCCTCAAGCGGCCATCCAGTGGGTGACAGCGCTGCCGGCCAATTCCATCCCTAAAGAGATGGTGCGCAACCTGGTCTTCGCCATGAGCGACCATTCTCCGGCGCAGGCAGCGGAACTGTTAACGAAGCTCCCCGGGATGGGATCACGAGCGGACGTGGTGGGGAATCTGGTCGGCCGTTGGGCTCAAAATGATTTGGCTTCAGCGCGAAAATGGGCTGAGGAGCTTCCAATGGGCAAGGCGAGAACCGAAGCGCTGCAACAGATTGGGCAGACGCTGGCGCACCAGGATCCCATAGCAGCGGCCGAATACGCAGAGCAACTTCCCGCCGGCCGGAGCCGCGAACGGGTGATGCGCGAGTTGGGCAGCTCCTGGGCATCACGAGATCCAGACGAAGCGCTCGCTTTTGCGGGTACGATTGAGGATCCCGCCAACCGCGCGAAATTCCTCGAATCGGCGTTGTCGCATCTTAGCCATGGGAATCCCGAGAAGGCGGCGGAGCATGTGCTCAAGTCGAAGGACTTGATGGGCAAAGAGAGCATTGTGCAAAACATAGCGTCTGGCTGGGCGCAGCAGGATCCCGAAAAGGCTTTGCAATGGGTTGAGCAGCTTCCAGAAGGGAGAGCGCGCCAAAGCGCCTTGGGGAATGTGCTAGGAGCGCTCGCAACCCAGTCGCCGCAAGCGGCCGCTGCGCACGTTGCCAAGCTGCAAGGGGAAGAGCTGAATCGCGGGGTGGAATCCGTTGTTTCGAGCATGGCGAATTCAGACCCGGCATACACAGCGAGCTGGGTGAAAGATTTCCCCGCTGGCACCGCGCGTGAACGCGCTGAAGCGGCTTTGATCGATCGTTGGGCGAACGAAGATCCAACCGCTGCCGGAGCGTGGTTGGCCCAGCAGCCTCCCGGTTCAAACCGGGAGATGGTCGTCAGCCGGTTTTCTGCCCTGGCGGCGCAGCATGACCCCCAACTTGCCTGGGAATGGGCGAATTCTATGAAGGGAGCCATGCGCGACAGCACGTTGGAAAATGTGGCGAGAGAATGGATGCGGCATGACCCAGCGGAAGCGCGCCAACGCATCCAGAGCAGCGGCGTGCCTGACCACATTCTTCAGAGAGTCTTAAAAACGAACGACTGATCCCCTGCCCTGGGCCGTGTTTTGGCCGGGGTTCAGTTTTGAATTGATGTTCAGGGGCTGCCTTTGGAAACGGCGGACGCCGCTAATTAGGAGCCTCGCGTTCAATTGATCTCAGCTCGCAGCAGACCGAGGTCTACTGCTTCTGCTGACTGGCCTTCCGGGACAGTTACCCGCATAGATGCTTTGCCAATTGGCATGCGGTGAATGTTATTCAATCGATCCACTGCCTCGCGTGTAAGAGTCAGTTCAAATTTGTATTCGCCGGCTGGAACATCCTCGATAACGAACGAGCCATCAGCTTGCACGATAACCGGGTGTTTTCCACCTGCCGCTTCGAAACGCCGCATGGCGCGGCTAAATGCGCGCCAATGAACTGTGCCCGGTTGCATGGCCGCGTCCGCTTTTGGCGCGCCTTCTCGAACCAGGAACGGCAGGTCATTTCCCCAGGTGTAACCATCCACGTGCTTGGAACGCTCCAGGCGGCCTTTGAGCAAACGTCCTGCGCCGCTTAGCACCACCTCGACTGTTGCGCCAGGCTCCGCAACAATCTGCGTCCAGTGGCTCCGGCCAACTGCGCGCGTCCTTGTGCCTCGAGAGGTGATATGGCGAGCGAGCGTGATTGGCCCCGCTGGGATCTTAGGAAACTCAAAACGGCCATGGGAATCTGTGGTGCAGACCGCCTGGACTTTTGTGAAATCCGGTGAGGAGTCGTCTAGAGGGATTGCCTCTGCCAGAGCCACAGTCTCACCGGCCAACGGTTTGCCGCCGACCAAAAGCACTCCCCTGACACTTGCCCATGCTGCCAACCTAACTGGCCCATTCTCGAGTTCATTAATCGGGACTAGCGCCGTCCCTGTGTCGCCGACGATAAGCACACTTTCGGCATTCTGTTGCGGAGCGAAGCTAAAATATCCTTCTGCGTCCGTAGTCGCGACGGGGCTGTTCGGGGCGGATGGCTTACAGCCTTGTAGCAGTTGTGATCCATAGTTCAGGCCATTCAGCCCGACAAAGGCTCGCGCCAAGGGTGCGCCGGTAGTATCGAGAACCCGGCCGGCAATGCGGGTGCGTCTTTGGAGCGAAACATTGAAATGCGCCTTGGCTTCCTTCACGGCGCGAGCATCTGTGGTGGCAGGCTCGTAACCCTCGGCTCGCACCTGCAAAGAGAATTTGTGAAAAAAAGCCATGACGATCGGCCAGTCAAAGTCTCCTTGATATCCTTGGCCCAAAAGCTTCAGATCCGTGCCGCTGTGCTTATTCAGAAGAACCTCAAACGAGGGGACGGGCTGACCGGTTTGTGCATCAACTACCGTGCCGCTTAACTGGAAAGTAACGGCTGCATCCATGCCAGCTTGCCATTCGCTTTTTTTGTCGCTGAGGGGCCGCAGTCGCAAAACAACATTAGTTGTGTTTTCATCAGCCTGGACGAGTTGGAAGGCTTGGTCGTAACCATCAGCATCAGCAACTAGTTGTATGGGCCTTTTCGTAAAAGGGCCTATTTCAAAGGCTCCAAGAGCATCGCTCGTCGCGGAGCTGTGTGGCCCCGCGTAATTGTGCTCTTCGGTGATGGAAGCATGCGCTACAGGGACACCGTCTGGATCAATGACTACCCCGCGCAGCTTCACTCCGCGGGTAAGAACAACTTGCTGGTTCGTCAGCAAACTGCCCTCTGACAGCCTTATGCGTGAGCGATGAGCGAAATCGGGGTGTGTTACATTGTAGGTGAATTCTTCGGGCAGTCGCTGCGGCAACTGAGCGGTTTCGAAGGAGCCATTCTCACTTGTAACGACGGAGCCGAGATGGTGCTGATACGCGATATTCTCCCGCTCGCTGCCTTTAATCCCAGGGGTGTTTAAGGTGATTTGTGCCCCCTGAACGGCATTGCCATGCTCATCAAACACAGCGCCTTTCAATTTGCGGCCGGGCTCCAGAACAATTTCGTGGGAAATGAGCGGTCGAGTGAACTCGTAGCCCCACCATTGTGAGACGACCGGCACGTGTGAGGGCTCGTAGACGGTGATCCCCAATTGGCGCGTCGGATCCCTTCGCACTGGCAACCGCACCATGCCGTTGATGTCTGTCTCGTGAAACGTTCGATTAATGAGGTGACGGCCCTTCCAGGTCGCCAGAGAGACCTTGGCATGGAGGGGGCGGTGATTCAATTTCGACACCACACGCAGTGCGATGAGCGATTCCGTAGGCGCAGTGTGTTGGGCCGCGGAGAAAGCGGAAGATTGTGCCTGTTTTGCAGGTGCCTGGGTGATAACGGGCGGTGTTGAGCCCATCGCTGAGTGGCTCGCGCGGTAGGTGGTAAAGAAAACCACCAAAGTGATGAGCAGAGCCGTCACTGCGGCTATCTGTAGAAGAGCAATTGGACCTGCGTGAGGTGGAGCGTGCACACCGCTCTCGACGAGTTCCTCCACCCGAAGTGAACGAGAACCGCCCGCCGACTTAATGATGGTGTTCACAAAATCCGCAGGGACTGGGGACGCATTGGATTGGGCCAAGGCAGAAGCGAGGGCCGTCACAGGAGCAACTACTCCTCTCTTCCCCAGAGCAGCGCGGAGGCGGTCGATGGCGCGGCTTAGACGTTTCTTAGCAGCATCCTCTGAGACACCCAGGCGCTCGGCAACGCTGCGGATTGGCAAGCCCTCGAAGAATCTGGCTACGAGCACTAAGCGATCGTTCTGGCGGAGCGATGCCAACGCGCTATCTAAATGAGACCCCATCTCGGCTTGCAGATCGCTCTCTCCAGGCATATCAGATAAATCTTTCATGTAGCTGCTCTCCCGCTCCCAATGCTCTCGCCGCATCTCACCTCGCATAGCACGGGAGGCAATGTGACGGGTGGTTTGAAGCAACCATCCCGACACGACCGTCCGCTCGCTCAGATTTCCAGCCTTCCGATGAAGAATCAGGAAAACGGCCTGCGTGACATCTTGGGCGAGATCTGGCCGTCTCACTTGCCGGAGCGCCGCCCCATAGACCATGGGGAGGTTCTTTCGAACGAGTTCCTCGAACGCGGATTCTTCCGCGCCCGCCTTCCAAAGCTGCAAGAGTTCTTCGTTTGTCATCAGGCCCGCTTTCTAGACATGAATCTCCGCTCAACGGGAAAAGTGACAGTTAATTTCACTGGCCTTCGTGCTTAGGGCATCTTGTTTAAGGGTCTTGGTGTTCTAATGGTTAAACCTACGACTCCCGCTGCGCTCCTACATTCAGCGGTGCGGCTATCCGGTTTGGCTAAGCGTCTAGGCAAAGAAGTTGGCTGTTGGCACTGGGGGGCCGCTCCTCGGCGGTGATCGGGGTTGTGGCTGCTTACCATAACAACGCTCCTCCACCTGATCCAAGAACATCCCTCCAGGTTGCTCACGCACAAGCCGCATAAGCGAGCGCCAAGCACACGGGCGTCGTGTGGGGTGAAGAAAAGGGTTAGAGGCTGAAGTGGCGAGACTCTGGGGCAAGGATGGAAAGCCTGGCTTCCTTAAACATGCCTGGTGAAGGCTGGGAAGTTGCCGAAGTCGCGTAAGAAGTGCTGGTGGGAAGAGAAGCGGAGCCTTTGGAGATGGCGTGCATCGTTTTTGGATTGCTGAAGAGCGATTTCTGTCTGTAGCGTCCGCCATCCCTGAACATCTATGACACCCTTCGTCGCGGAAATGATTGGGACCATGCTGCTGGTTTTGCTCGGCAACGGCGTGGTCGCGAATGTCCTTTTAAATCAGTCTAAAGGCCAGAACGGTGGTTGGATCGTGATCACCACAGGCTGGGGATTGGCAGTCACGATGGCTGTCTATTCTGTGGGCTGGGTCAGCGGCGGGCACCTGAATCCGGCGGTGACCCTTGGCTTTGCGGCTATTGGGCAGTTCGACTGGGCCAAGGTTCCAGCTTACATCACCGCGCAGATGCTTGGCGCAATCCTCGGATCCGTGGCCGTTTGGCTCGCTTACTTCCCGCATTGGGAGATTACCAAGGACAAGGCAGCAGTTCGCGGAGTGTTTTGCACCGCGCCCGCTGTGCGGCGTCCGGCATTCAATTTCATCACTGAACTGATTGGCACATTTGTGCTCCTGGTCGGCGTGCTGGCCATTCCGTCGGTCAACAACCTCCGTCCTCAATCCGGGTTCGACAAAGGACTTGGCCCGCTGCTGGTGGGTTTGCTCGTGTTCGCCATCGGCCTCTCACTCGGAGGTCCGACTGGTTACGCTATTAACCCAGCGCGCGACCTCGGGCCGCGGATCGCCCACGCCATTCTCCCCATCCCGGGCAAAACTGACAGCGACTGGGGTTACTCGTGGGTGCCGGTGCTTGGGCCAATTGTCGGGGGGATTCTTGGCGCGGTGTTTTACAAAGCGCTATGGGGCGCAGCTTAAAAGGAGAGCGCGATGAAATATATTTTGGCCTTGGACCAGGGCACCACAAGCTCACGCGCGATCATCTTTGATCACGCGGGCTCAATCATCTCTGTTGGGCAACAAGAGTTCCGGCAGATCTTTCCGAAGCCCGGCTGGGTCGAGCATGACGCGCAGGAGATTTGGGCTTCTCAATCGAATGTTGCGACGCAAGCCCTGGCGAAAGCCGGGCTGAACGGAAGCGACATCGCGGCCATAGGCATCACGAACCAGCGTGAGACGGTGGTGATCTGGGATCGCGAGACAGGCAAACCGATCCATAACGCCATCGTCTGGCAGGATCGCCGAACCGCCCAGGTTTGCGATCGAATGAAGGCCCAGGGGTTGGAAAAGACGATCCGGCGGAAGACAGGCCTCGTTCTCGACGCATACTTCTCAGGAACGAAAGTCCAGTGGCTCCTGCGCAACGTCGCTGGCGCGCGGGCTAAAGCTAAAGCAGGCAAGCTCGCCTTTGGCACGATCGATTCATGGCTCGTCTGGAATCTGACCGGCGGCCGCAAGCATGTAACGGACGTGAGCAACGCCTCTCGAACAATGCTTTTCAACATCCAAAAGGGTGATTGGGATGACGAGCTTCTGGAGCTGTTCGATGTGCCGCGCGCGATTTTGCCGGAGGTCCGTTCCTCTAGCGAGGTCTACGGCGAAACTCACCTGTTCGGGGCTGCCGTTCCGATTTCCGGGATCGCTGGTGACCAGCAAGCAGCGTTGTTTGGGCAGGTTTGCACACGACCTGGATTGGTGAAGAACACTTACGGAACCGGTTGCTTCATGCTGATGAACACCGGCTCCAAACCGATAGCATCGCGCAACAATCTCCTCACCACCATCGCGTGGCGCGTCGGGAATAA
>DASPKX010000104.1:0-80407 GCA_035627835.1 Candidatus Methylomirabilota bacterium | reverse complement strand
TTATTCCCTTTACCGACGAGGAGCAGAATGCTCGCGCCTGGTTGGGTGATTTGCAGCGCGCGCTCGGCGACCTGGCGGCCGACTTCGGCAATGACATCCTCAGCCTGCCGCCCGGCATTCCAGGAGGCGGCTTCCCACTCGCGCATTTGAGCGACGTTGAGAATGGGGATGGACATGGTTTCCGTGACTTTCCGGGATTCAACTGGCCGTGTCGATAGAAGAGCGCGTGGAGGAGGAGGGGTTGGCTTACAAAAAAAGTTTTGGAAAATGCAGGATTACGCGGTTTTAGCGGGGAATAGCAGGGAATAAGCGGAAATAGCCGGTAAAATGCCGTCGTAAGGCTCGACGAGGAAAGGGGGCAAAAGCCGCGATACCCGGCCGGGTGGCCGGGCCTACTATCCTGAGGCGGTCTCGGTGATAAGCGCATTCGAGCAGCATTGTCTTCATATCTCCAAACTAAGAATACATGTAATATAAAATGATTTAGCGGGTCAACGCTTTTCGTGAGGTGATCCCCAGACGGCGTAGCGCTGTGGCTTGTTGGTTTCGGAGGAACGCGTTAAGCTGGGGAAAATCACAACAGAGTTATGCGCCCCAAAACCCTGGTTCTCGCAGCCCTGGCCGGTTCACTGTTCACCGCAACGGCAGCGGATGTGGACGTGAGCAAAATTCCGCCTGCTTCCAAAAAGAAGATCGATTTCGTTCAGGATATCTACCCCATCTTCGACGAGGCGTGCATCAGTTGCCACGGGCCTGAGAAGCAAAAGGGGAAGTACCGGATGGACACGAAGGAGGGGACGTTCAAGAAGGGGGATGATGGCCCCTTTATTATTCCGGGAGATAGCGCGAAGAGCCCGATCGTTCACATGATCGCCGGGCTGATTGATGAGATGCTGATGCCGCCGCCGGATGCCGAGCCGCTGACGCCAGAGCAGATCGGGTTGATCCGCGCGTGGATTGATCAAGGGGCGCACTGGCCGGACGGGCCGATCGCGAAGGTGGATAAGAAGATTGATTTCGCGACGCAGATTAAACCGATTTTCCAACGCGCTTGCTACGAATGCCATGGGCCGAACAAGCAGGAGGGAAGTTTCCGCATCGACACGAAGGAAGCGGCTCTCAAAGGGGGCGAGGTTTATGGCAACACGATCAAAGCAGCCGACCCGGCCAAGAGTTCATTCCTGATCATCGTTGCTGGGAAGGATCCCGATCTCCCACATCCTGAGAAGCACAAGCTGCCGGAGAAGGAGATTGCGCTGATCACGAAGTGGATCGAGCAGGGGGCGAACTGGTAGGGGCCGGGAATGGCAAGGGCAACCGACCGGACGCAACCTAAAGGTTGCGGCTACATGCGGAGCGGAGGGGAACGCAACCTGAAGGTTGCGGCTACATTGGCACCTAATGTCTCAGGCGCTTAGTGCGCCATGGCGCGCACTCGGTAGAAGCGGCGGTTCACGACTGCTGCTGGGTCGGTATACTCGAATTTGCCGTCCACGGGCACTCCGCTTCCGACCACGGTCCAACTCGCGTTTGTATCTACGGTAGGTGAGGCGAGGATTTCGTGCATCACGCCGCTTGTGCCGAGGACGATGAAGCGCATTTGGAAGCTCGCAGTCAGCGTCACGTTTGTGATCACTGGGGTGTCTGGTGTCGGGTTCGGGTTCACGTCACCCACGGCGATGGTGATTGGGGTGGAGGCGCGATTCGTTCCGCCGCCGTAAGCCGTAGCGGTTAGCCGGTGCAGGCCTTCCACAATGTTCGTGATCGTGAACACCAGGTTTGTGCTCTGGTTGGTGAGGGTTGTGGTGGCGCCGCTATGCAGCACGTTCAGGACGATTTCGGTCACCAGGGCGTCAGGATCGGAGAGCGAAAGCTGGACGTTGACGTTGTCCCCTGGATTAAAGCGTGAGCCCTGGCCAGGGCTGATGATGTTCACGCCGTAACCGCGTTCCACCACGATGCGGCCGTTCATGCCGGTGTCAGTGGTGGAGGTGTAATTGTATATCCCAGGGTCGCTGAAGGTGTAGTCGAAGCTTTCACCCGGGAGGAGCACACTGGAATCCCACAGGCCGGTCGTGCTGGTGGTCGTGTGGAAGCCTGTGCCCTGGTGGACCCAACGGACGGTGTCGCCAACGATCACGTTTGCCTGAGCGGGAGAGAATGAGCCGTCAAGAATGGCGACCTCATGGATGACCGCGAAACTTGCGGTGGAGCCAGAGAACGCAACGATGAAACCGGCGCAGAGACCACCAACGTGACGAGAAACTCCTTTGAGCATACGGATTTGATCACGGTAAGACAAAGAGCCGGGCCTGTCCACAGGTTCGAAGAGAAGGAAAATTTTGACACAGAGGGCGCAGAGGAAACGGAGGTAACAGAGGGGAACCAAGAACGAGATTCAAACAAGGCGGGGCAGAGAAAGAAGAATTTCCCGCGGAGATGCGGAGGGGCAGAGGAAGAAAGGATTTTAACACAGAGGGAACGGAGATAACGGAGGTAACAGAGGAGGACGCCCGGTCGGGGGACCGGGCCTACCGTTCCTTGCGCCAAAGTTTCTCAAGCTGCTTGTCGTTGCCCGTCGTGAACCGGGGCGCTACAAGGGGTCTTTCCTATGAGGTGGCTAACGGCTTTAGCTGGGGTTTTATTGGCTTTCCAAGCACAGGGGCAGCAGCCTGTCGCGTGGATCAATGAGCTTCATTACGACAACGATGGGGCTGACGTGAATGAGTTCGTGGAAGTGGCGGTGCATGAATCAATCACTGACCTGAGCGCGTTGCGGCTGAGTCTGTACAATGGGAACGGCGGCGGTGTTTATGAAAGTCACCGGCTCAGCACATTTACGGCAGGGGAGCAGGGCGGAGCCTACCGGCTTTACTCCAAACTGATCCCGGGCATTCAGAATGGCGCGCCGGATGGGTTATCGCTGGACTTTGGCGGAGCGTTGGTGAGTTTCCTTTCGTACGAAGGGTCGATAACGGCCACAGGAGGGCCAGCGCTCGGGTTGACTTCCAGTGACATTGGGTTGGCTGAACCTTTGGCCGGTGCCGCTGCTCTGGGGTTGGTGGGAGCAGGGGAGAGCGGGGAGGATTTTTCGTGGGCGGCTCTGTCCTTCGCGACGCCGGGAGCATTGAACGTTGGGCAGACAATCTTTGCGGTGCCGGAGCCTTCGCCTGCAGCTTTGGCGGTGTTCGGTGCCGGGCTGCTGGGCGGATGGTGGCGTCTTCGGAAGAAAAATTTCCCGCAGAGACGCCGAGGGGCAGAGGTGGAAGAAGGAAGCTGAAGGATTTAACACAGAGCGCGCGGAGCTAACGGAGGTAACAGAGGGGAATTGAAGAAGCATAACGGGAACAAGCGGATGGTTCTGGTGTAGGGTTTGCAGCTGAGCTGAAATCGTTCGATCTTTTTAAGGCTCCACGTTTTCGGCGTCTCTGCGGGAAATCTTCTTTTTCCGACCGGCAGAGCGGGCGGTTTTGAATTGACGGCTGGAGGCGGTTTGTGGCTTTGCTTCTTGTGAGGCAGGTCAGCCCCGATTCCACCCACACCATCGGCATCCAGGGACTTACTGTCTCTGTGCTTTGTTATGAAACGTGTTGTTCCACTCATTATGTCGTCACTGCTCGCTGCGGGCATTACTTATGGTTCGGCTGCGGTCGTGCCGTCCATTCAGCTCGCGCGGACTGGGGAAAAGATTGAAGTGACCTTCACCGGGGCGCTCCAAATGTCCACCAATCTCGGCGGCGCGTGGCTCACGCTTACGAACGCGACCAGCCCGTTTCAGGTGGAGATCAGCAGCCCACGCGCGTTCTTCCGGGCAGCGGCTCTTCCAGCGGCCAGCATCTTCGCCTCGACGTCAGTGGTGCAACTCACCGTGACCGGGCCATTGCAAAAACATTTCGAACTGGCGCACGCTGGCATGCCTGATGGCATTTTCCCACCGCTGCGGGAGAAGCCTTACTTCGACGGCTCCATCACGCATGAGGGCGCGACGATCCCGGCTTCGTTGCGCGTGCGCGGCAACTCCAGCCTGCAGGAGTGCCCGTTTCCGAAGCTGAAGTTCAAGATTTCGTCAGTGAACCGCGCGGGAACGGCGTTTGCCGAGGCGCGTGAAGTGAAAATTGGAACGCACTGCGCGGAGGGTGGCCGCGGTCCGATCGGGCGGTTGCGGGAGCAGATCGCCACTTATCGCGAGGCTCTGGCTTACGAGGCGCTGGCTCTCATCGATGCGCCTGCGCCGAAGGTTCGCCGCGCGGAGATCACTTACAAAGACACCACGTCCACTAACGACAGCGAGATGGTCGGCTGGGAACTCACCCGACAGGCCTTGCTGGTCGAGGATGTGGAAGTCATCGCGGAGCGGATCGGCGGGCGCGCCTTAAAGGATGAGGAGGTCAGCGCATTGAAGGACCCGATTTTCGACGAGCAACTGGTGACCAACCTTCGCTTGTTTAACGCGCTGATTGGAAATTGGGATTACAGCATCGGCGAGATGGAGCGGGGGCTCTGGAATGTGGATGTGATCGAGATGCCCGACCGCAGCCATATGCTCGTGGCCGGTGACTTTGACCTGGCCTCATGGGTGACCGGGCAAACGCGCTTGATGGCGCCGCATGATTATCGCCCTGACCTTCCGGACCTGGAGCGGCAGGCGCATTACGAAGTGGATCAAGTGCAGCAACGAGTCAGCCCGACGAGCTTTTTGGCAGCGCTGCAAATGTTCGCCGAGCGCAGAGCGGCTTTGGAAGCGCTGGTGCAGCAATCCTTGTTGGACGCGGAAGGCCGCACGAATGCGCTGGCGCATATCAACGCGTTCTACGCCGCGCTCCCGCCGATCAAGCCGTGAGGCGGTGGCTGCGGGTAGTCCGGAAGCGACATGACGCGCTTTGGGTGAAAGCCTTTGACATCCTGAAATTTTGGGGTAAATAACCCCTCCCTGTTGGGGCCTCGGTAGCTCAATGGTAGAGCAGTTGACTCTTAATCAATTGGTTTGCGGTTCAAGTCCGCACCGGGGCACCACTTCCAGTTCCACGGAATCGCTGCGGAATCTCGCGGCACAAAGGCGCGAGGAACACAGAAGCCGATGCGTCGCGAGACAACGACGGTTTTAATCCAATCCAATACGCTGCCATGACGGTCGTGTGGGTTAAGCCATGATGGCACCAGCCAACCTCTTACACTGGGGACCTCTAATCCTCTTCGTGTGGGCTTTCGTCCACTTACTGAGCGGCACGGCCTTTGTGATCGCGGCGAGATCGAACCGAATACTCTTGCTCGTGGCCAAAGGCTATCTCGCCAGCGGATCGTTTTCGGGAACCCACAGGGTTCGAACCCACAGGGTCAACTCTTAACAATCAACACTCGCCGGCTTTGGCCAAACAAAATGCACCATCTGTTAAATGTTAATAGCTGACCCCACTCGCGCACTCGCGCGCATTCAATTAACACTCGTTAAATGTTAAGAGCTGACCCCGCTGCTCGCGCACCTTAAATGTTAAGAGCTGACCAGGAGGCCTCAGCGATGTCAGCCGAAGTTTACTTCCAGTTTTTAAGAAACAAGATGATGGAGTCGATTTGAGGTGGGGTTAGGGAGCCGTCGTAGTCGGGCATGCGGGTGTCGGATTTGGCGAAGGGGGGAGGTGGCGCGTATATCGGGTTCATCTGCGGTTCATGAAGGGAAGGGGTGCCAATTGCGTTTCTCTGGTCGGGTGAGTTGCGCTATGTCATAGGGCTCAATCAATGCCTGGACCTGTGCTTGCAACTCTTTTGCGGAGAGTTTGCGAGCGAGAGAGGCCTGGCAAATTGATTGTGCTCCAGGCCAGAACGGCGCGCGGCCAAGGGGGAACCGATACAGCCACTCGAGGCCCCCGGCCCGGACTTGCGTTTCGGCCCAGATGCTTGAAGCGAAGTAAAGAAGTGAGAGTTGAGCGAAGGCGTCAAAGTCGTCGGCGCGCCTCAGCATTGCACTGGTGAGCAGGCCTGCGGCGTTGAAATCATGCGCGCAGTCCTCGGCATATTGCTTTAAACTTTGTGGCGGAACTTCCGGGAGAGCTTGGAGGAGTGTCACCATGCGGCGGATTCCCAGAAGTGTTAGCGGGAACCCTGTGGACAGGAGCGGGTTAAGGAAGCCGGCCGCTGATGGAAGCATCGCCCAGCGGGGTCCAATCATAACCTGCGAGCGAAACGAGAGTTTTGGCTGGAAATGAAAGGGCTGGACCGGTGTTGCTCCCTGTAACTGTTGCGCGAGTGTTGGAAAGCGGGCGAGCAAACGGTTCCATCCGGCATGGCCTTCATGGAGCCGAAGCTCGCGCGCAAATGATTCCTCGGCGGAGATGCCAGCGCTGACGAGGCCATTGTTGAAACAGAGCGACCATACCCAACCACCTTCAAACAGATGATGCACGGCGGCATCCTCGGGCGGGTAAGGAGCGCCGTGCTCAAACAAGCCGGCAGAGAGCGGCGGCACGTTTGTGAAATGCGTGAAAAGGGCGCTATGACTGGGCATGTGGGGAATGTCTGCCTCCTGAAGCTCAAGCCGCTGAAATAAAAAGCCGCGCGCACCACTGGCATCGACCAGGAATGGCGCTTCCAGTTCGAGTTGCTCATCCTCAGCCTCGATGCTGATTTGGACTTGCTCAGGCTTGAACGCAAGAACCGTCGCCCCGGTGAAGAATGTTGCCCCCCGTGCGCGGGCGAGTTCCATGAGTTTCTGATCAAAAGCAGCTCGGAACCAGTGGGTGTCAGCGAGGGTGTTGTTTGGGCTCGCTGCGACAAGCAATTGGGCTTCCCGCGAGGCGTCACAATATTGCCCTGCACGATGATGGAGAAAGGTAAACCCGCGTTTGAGGCCGACTGGAATTTGGTTATACGTCTGCTGCCACCGGCCCCATTCAGTAAAGCCGAGCAACTCCGGAAGATCTTGCTCGTGGGCAAGCTGCTCGAGGAGGAGATTGGTTAGCGGGGTGGTGGACTCGCCGATGACAAAGCGCGGATGCCTGGCTTTGTCCACAACGATGACCTGCAGGCCGAGGCGGGCAGCGACCAATGCCAGGAGGGAGCCCGCGAAGCCCGCGCCGATAATTAGGAGATCACAACGGCGCTTCACACTCAGTGCAGTGAATCTTTGGCGCCACGGTTTGCAGATTGTTCATGAGCCGCAATCGCTCTTTGCGTGCAGGAAAGCAACGAGCGCAGCCGGCAGGTGAATTGAGGTCCCACAGATCTGCAAAAACGCGCCCGCGCCTCTGCGCAATCCCATAGGCAAGCGCATCCTCGAGATGTTGCAACCGCGAACGCGTCGTGAGCCCAAGCTTCTCGAGATCCTCCAAACTGCGATTGAACCGGGTGGGGATGACCACCACCGCGGAGGCGCCTTGCTCTAGGGCAAAATCAATCGAACGCAAGGTCCAGGCCTGAGTCTCCGAAGCGGGGATGAAAGGGGCGTTAAGCAACAGGAACACGCGCAGAGCAATGTTATGCGCCCGCAGGAAAGCCGCGCTGGCGGTAAACTGCTCCAGGCTAAATCGTTTGTTCAGTTTTTCCAACGCCACCGGGTGCGCTGTCTCGAGGCCGATGGCGACCTCCAGCGCGCCTGTCAGGGAGCGCGCAAATTCGAGTGTTCGCGCGCCGATGAAAGCGGGGTGCGACTCGACAATCACGTGGGAAAAGCCACGAAGGCGCGCGCTGATGGAAGGATATTCCTCGTGAGGAATAGCCTGCGGATCGAAGAAGCTGCCGCTGTTATAAAGTTTGATGACGGTTGCATTTCCCCGCGCCTGCAAGGCCACCTCCATCTGCGCGGATATCGAGCCAACGGGAACGCGCTCTTGAAGAGTGTTCTCCCAAAGGTCGCACATCACACAGCGAAACGGGCACTCCTTGTTGGTGAGGAGGACGGTGAGCGTCTCGGTTAATTTTCCGGTTGAGTCGCGCTCAAGCTCGACAAAAACACCGTGAGGCTGATCAGGGGAAACTCTCCTGCGCGCGCCGCGGCGTGCAAGAACCCACGAGGACTGGGCCGCAGCCTCGGCGGGGTAGGCCAACCCGGCTTCAGGCATAGAAGCTGTGGTAGGTGCGGCGATACTGATTTTCCGCATCCGGGAACTGGCCGAGCAAGGCGTCGCGGCTCATGGCGCCATGTTGGAAGCGGCGCTTTTCAAAGACTGGCATTTCAAGACCAGTAAGAGCTTTGACGCCGCGGCCTGTTACTTCGCCTTTAAGCGAATAAAGCCTCGGCACATCGTACTTCGTCAGTTCGATAAATGGAATGGCTTCAGCCACACGAATGACTGAAGGGCGGGTAAAGGGGCTGAACGTTTCAAAGCCAAAGCGCCGGGCCGGGCCGTACGAGCGCGCATAACTCCTGCTCAAACCACCAGAGTACGTCAATGAGTGCTTGATTTTGCCGACGCCCCATCCTTCCTGGTACAGCATGCGATTGTGCACGACGCTGCGAATCGTAAGTTCGGGATTTTCTTCAATCGGATAATCTTTCAGGTTTTCGTCGCCGCCTTCGCCATCCAGCAAAAGCTTCCAATCGGGATAGCGCTCGCGGATGCCATTCAGGAGATGCATGGCCATGGCGGCGGATTGAATGTCAAGGGGTTTGTAGTCCTCGACGGTTTTCAAGACCTGGGCCAAATCAAAGCGGACGTGCGGTGAGGTGATTGGTTCAAGGAACAAGCCGAGGCCCATCGCATCGAGGAAGGCGCGGGCTTGCTGGAGGTCTGGACCGTTGCCGAGCTGCAGCGTGAACGCCTTCAGGCGGCCGAGGTTCATGCCGAGCCTCTGCATCGTCCAATATGTCAGAACAAATATCGCCCCGCTGTCCACCCCGCCGGAAAAGGAGACTCCTATTGGATCGGCTTTGTCTCGCAGGGGCAGCAGCCAGCGCTCGATCTCCTCTGCGACCGCGCCGATATATTTTTTGCCAATCAAATCCAAGTCGGGCGTAAGTGTGCCGAGCTCAGGAGTGAAAAAGCGGGTGTAAACCGGATCGGGATCGGGGCATCCGACGAGCTGAATTTCCACGCGATAATGCGCTGGAACCATGCGGGTGTAGGTCGGATGAAACTGCCCATCCATTCCATAAGCCCTTAGAAAATCCCGGATGACGTCGATCCGGTTAGCCACAATCAGGGCGGGACCAGCGGCTTTCTTCGCGAGGAAATAGCGCATTGGCCGATCCAATGAGCGCGCCATGCGCACTGTTTTGCCATGTTGGGCGAGCAAACAGAATGAGCCGTGCAGCTTCCCCAGAGCCTCTGCGTCATCACTCCAGAGCAGGGCCTCGGCTTCTTCGCGTGAGGCGCCCAGGAGCGATGTCGATTCAGGCTCCAGGAGGTTAATGACTTCGGAAAGGTGCTGGTTCATGCCGCGAGTGTGAGCTTGCGGCGCGCATGGTCAAGGCTAGAGGCGCGTTTACGCAGCGCGCAGCAGAAACGCAGGTTCAAGTAGGGTAGAGAGCCTCTGGGCACCCAGTGTGTGGATGGTCTTTAGACGCGCAATACTAACAGGGGGCTTGGGTCCAATGCATGTTGCTGGCGCGGAGGGTGGCTTCGGCGACGAGCAATTCATCATCAAGCAAAACTGAGAGTTGGCGCTCGCCTCGGACGGCGGCGGCGAGTTCCACGAAGTCACCGACATAGCGCTCGAAGCGGGAGAGGGGAACCTCCTGGGCGCCTTTGGCGTATGGACCCGCGGCTTGGCGGAGTTCGATTTGCAAACGCGGTTGCTCGATCGGCTCAAGTTTGGCCCAGCCTTCACTGCCGATGACTTCGAAACTGCGTTGCGGGGCGGCGGTGCGTTGGAGGGAGCTGTTGGTAAGGACGGCGGTGGCTTTGGGATATTCCAGGATGGCAATATTGTTGTCTTTCAAGGTGTCGGTGGAGGAGCCGTGGGTGCGCAGGGTGGAGGTGATCTGACGTGGTTTGCCGAGGAGACGCACGATGGCATCGATCATGTGCGAGCCTTGCTCGAACATGGAGCCGCCTTTGAACTCGGCCCATTCGGCGCGGGAGGATGGAGCGAGGTTGTTGCTCATGTGCGCGCGGACCATGACGACGTCACCGAGCCAACCTTCGCGGACGGCTTCGAAGATTTTATGAAAACCGGGATTGTGCCGCCACATGTAGCCGGTTTGCAGGAGGAGGCGGCGTTCGCGGGCTTCGTTCACGAGTTGGGTGAACTCGGGCAAGGCGGCAGCGCCTGGTTTTTCGAGGTGGATGTGTTTGCCGGCTTTGAGCGCAAGTAAGGCGAGCTTCGCCTGGTCGCGCACGGCGGACTCGATGGCGATCACCTCGGCTTTTGCCAGGATCTCGTCCGGAGGAAGGACTTTGACGTTGAGGCGTTTGGCAGTGGCTTCACCGGCGGTGGTGGAATCGGCCACGCCGATCAATTCCCAATCTGCGGAATCGCGGGCGATCTGGATCTTCGCGGCAGCATGCGAATGGACAGCGCCAAGGAAGCCAATGCGCACGCGGCGGTTTTGCGCGGCAGCTAAAGCCATGGGGCCGAGCAGCGCAGCCGTGCACGTGCGCTGGATGAAGGAACGGCGGTGCATTGGGCAATGGTATCAAAGCTGTTTGCGCGCCTCCAGTTTCGCTTTGTCACAACAACGTTGCTCGAAACGGCTGTCATAAGTCAGGTGGTTTGCGTAGCCTGCGGGCAATCAACGTATGAATTGCAAGGTTCTCTTGTGCATGGTGGCGCTGCTTTGTGCGAGCGCGTGGGGCGCGGAACAGAAGTTCGTTTTTCTGGTGACCGGGGATGGAATTCGCTGGCAGGAGGTCTTCACGGGCGCGGATGAACAACTCTCGCTGGCGACGAACAAGCCTTCTTCAGGAATCGAGAGCGCGGACACTTTCCGCAAGAATTATTGGGACGAGAGCCCGAAGGTGCGGCGGGAAAAGGTGATGCCGTTCTTCTGGAACACGCTTTCAAAGCATGGCGCGATTTATGGGAATCGCGCGCTCGGGAGCAAAGTGGGCATTCAAAATCCGCACAAGTTCTCTTACCCAGGCTACGCGGAGATTTTGAATGGGCAGGCGGTGGAGGCGGTCACGAGCAACTCGGCGGAGTGGAGCCCGCGCGAGACAGTGTTGGAGTTCATTCGCCGAGAGTTGCGTCTGAAGGAAACGGATGTGGCGGTGTTCGGCTCGTGGAAGATTTTTAATTGGATTTCGATGAGCAAGGATGGGGCGGTGTTTTGCAACGCGGGTTACGAACGTATGCCCGCAGGGCTCCTGACGCCGCAGGCCAAATTGTGGGACGAGGTGCAATTCAGCATGCTCTCGCCGTGGGACACGGTGCGGCATGACGCGCCGACGCTGAACCTTGCGCTGGAATTTGTGAAGAAGGAGAAGCCGCGTGTGCTCTATTTGGCTTTGGGAGAGACGGATGATTGGGCGCACAACCGCCGTTACGATCGAACGGTACAAACGTTGGCTTACTTTGATCAGGCGCTGGAGCAGCTTTGGGATCTCATCCAGAACACGCGGCCGTACCGGAATAACAGCATCCTGATCGTCACCACAGATCATGGGCGCGGACGGACGAACAAGGATTGGACGGACCACGGGAAGAACGTGCCGGGAGCGGAGGAGCTTTGGCTGGGTGTGTTTGGCGCGGGCGTGGCGCCGCAGGGGGAAATGAAGTCGGGCGATTACACGCTGAGCAATGTGGCGGCAACGATGCTTGAGTATCTTGGCCTGAATGCGCGGAAGTTTAATCCAAACGCAGCGCCTGCGATTCCTCTCGGCCGCGAAGGGCGTTAAGCTTGGAGCATGGCTGAGTTCGCTCACCGATATCCGTTGAATGTGCCGGGCAAGTATTATGTGGATGGCTCGTGCACGGATTGCGATTACTGCCGCCAAATGGCGCCGGGGAACATCACACGCGATGATCGGACTGGGATCTCGTACGTGTTCAAACAGCCGAGCACGCCGGAAGAGGTGGCTCTTGTCGAGGAAGGGGCGGCGGGGTGCCCAACCGAATCAGTGGGAAAAGATGGGGACCAGTTCGATTGGGGAGTCCCGCCGTTTAGATGAGGAGACAGGAAGAGGACATCCGCAGATTTCGCAGATTGACGCAGATTAAAAAAAGCGGCGGAAGAACGCTGATGAAAGCTCCCTTCCTGTCCGTCCATCAAGAATGATCGGCGCAGCAGGCTTTGCCGGGTCCACAGCAGGCAGCGCCTTCTTTGCAGCAGGCGGCAGTTTGATGTTCCTTGTGGCTTTTGTTGGTTGCGCACCCGCTGAGCAGGACCACCGCAGCGGCCAGTGCGATCACAATTTGTTTCATAGCCATACAAAATTGTGCGATTGGCACGCGCTTCGCAATCGGGGCGAACTTTAATTCTGGGCTCTTGCTTTGCGCACCAGGCCGACCATGACGCCTTGGATCACGAGTTCGCCAGCGGCGTGCAGGTCGCGGTATTTGGGGTTTTCGGCGCGGAGGAAGGGTGGGCGGCCTCTATCCACCACGAAGGTTTTCAAGGTGCTTTCGTTGTCGATTAAAGCTGCAACGACATCGCCGTTCTTCGGTGTGAGGCCATGCTCCAGGATCACGTAATCGCCTTCGAGGATGTGGCGGCCGATCATGGAATCGCCGCGAACCTGCAACGCGAATGTGCGGGCGGTGGGCCGGATGCCGAGGATTTGCAGGTCCACATTGATGCACCCTTTCTTCTCCTGGCGGCGATCATCGGCAAATCCGGCGGGGATGCTGCCGTAAACAGGGACTTCGAGGAACCGCTCGCTGGGCGGCGGGTTGAAGTCGCTGCGGGTCACCCGCAACGAGCGGGCCTGGCGGGGAGCGGTTTCCAAGGCGCCCTTCTGCTCGAGCGCGCGCACGTGATCACGGGCAGCGGTCATGCTGCGAAAGCCGAAGTGAGCGGCGATCTCCCGCAGGCTGGGAGCGCGGCCTTGCTGCTGGCTGGAGCGGATATAACTGAGAACTTCTTGCTGGCGATCCGTAAGTGTTTCCATAACGCCTATACTGTTCAAATGAACAGTATTCCGCTCGCGCGGAGCTGTCGAGAATCTCGGACAGGAAGTTATTCACAGCGATTAGAAGCGATACGCTGCAAAGGTTTTTGCAGGGCGTTTAGCCGGAACGGGGCGGGCCTCCTCTCCCTGACCCTCTCCTCCCTGGGGGGAAGAGAGGGAATTGGCGTGCTCCTTGGCGCGGTTCGCGTCCACCAGAATACCCGCGCCATTCACTTGCTGGTTGTTAAAGAGAGGGCTTCTAGGCTTTGCCTGCGCGGACGGCTTCTTTCTTCTCTTCCAGTTGAGCCTGAAGGGCTTTGCGTTCGTGCGAGAGGCGTTGCTCGGCTTCCATGTAGTTCGTTGGATCGCCGGTTTCGCGGGCTTTGGAGAGTTCCTCTTTCAGATAAATCTCTTTTTCAGCGATCTTGGCGGCGTAAACGGACTCGAGTTCCGCGATTTTGGCTTTTTGCTCGGGTGTGAGTTTGACCGTGGGGGCGGTCTTGTTCAGGCGTTCCATCGCCAATTCGTAAGCGCTCTTCATGCGGGTAATGGTAATAAAACTTCGATGTTCTGGCCAACCACTCGCACGGGCAACACTTTGGCTGGCTTTTCGGGGTTAATGCCGCAGGCGCCGGTGCGCACATCAAAGTCCCAACCGTGCAAGGGACAATGGGCTATCGGGAACTCAAACCAGCTATCGCCCAGCGGGGCGCCACGATGCGGGCAATAGCCGTCCAAGGCGTAGATCTGCCCATCGTGGTTGAATAACGCCACTTGCAGCGTGCCGATGCGAACTGTCTTCCCCGTGTTCGGCGGCAGATCGGAGAGTTGCGCGACAATCTGATAACTCATGGCTTTTCGGGAACGATCCGTGAGATGCGGTCGCGCGGGTTGTTGTTGCCGCCGCCGTATTCGAGAATGTAGAGGGCGCCATCAGGGCCTTGCTGGAGGGCAAGAGGGCCGCCAGCGAAACCGCGGGCGAAAGGCTCCGTGCCGGTGAGTTCGAAGCCCGGCTCCTTAAAGCGGGCGATGCGCACCCATTTGCGGGCGTAATCGGCGTAGTAAATGACGTTCGCGAACTGGGCGGGGAATTCGTTCGTGCCGCCGTTCGGACGGTAAACAGGCCCCAGAATGCAGGAGGAGGGGAGGGTGGTGTGCTCGTAAACGAGCCATGGCTTGATTGCGCCCGGCAAAGGATCTTCGCCCCCGTAGGTGCCAATGTTGTTGCCAATGACTCGGGGCCAGCCGTAGTTGCCGCCGCCTTTCAGGAGGTTGATCTCTTCGAAGTCGTTTGTGCGATCGCCGCCGTTTTCACCTTCGAAGACGACGCCGGTGACGGGGTCCACGGCTAACGTGAAGGGCTGCCGATGGCCGACTGTGAAGATCTCCTGGCGCGCGCCCTTTTCCTTGACAAAAGGGTTGTCCGACGGGATGGAGCCATCCAGATTCAGGCGGAGGGATTTGCCGCGAAGATCTGCCACGCTCTGGGCTCGGTTCTGCGGATCGAGATAATACTTCTCCAGATCGTTGTTCCAGTTGTTGTCGCCCGTGGAGATATAGAGCTTTTGGTCCACGGGGTTGTATTCGATGGCGCCACCCTGGTGGAAGCCGATCTTCTCGCTCGGCCATTCGAGAAAAATGACCTCACTGGCTCGGTCCAACTGCTCGGCGTTGCCGGACTTTGTAATCGTAAATCGGGAGAGCCTGTTTCTGAAGCCGTTCGTGGCAGGAGGGGAGAAGTAGAGGTAAACAAAGCCGTTCGTGGTGTACCCTGGATGGAACTCGATGCCATGAAGGCCGCGGTCCTCACTATGGTCCACTTCGAGCGTGGCGACTTTCCGATGGCCTCCACGATCCAAGCTTACGATAAACAACTGTCCGCCCCGGCCGGTGGCCCAGAGCTTGCCGTCCGGCGAGAACTCGAGGTCCATCGGTTCAGGCAAGTCCTTCTCCAGTAGCACTTCGTAACGGAACCCTTTCAGAACCTTGATTTCATCCAGCTTCGTTTCTTCCGCAGCGAAGCATGAGATGGCGGCAGCAAACAGGAGCAGCAAGCGGAGCATAGGTTGGCCGGAATTGTGGCCTGTGGCTGGTCAGCGGCAAGCTGTAAAAGCAGGCTTTTTATGGCTTGAAATGGGACAACTTTGAACGAGTTGATTGCTCTGTGGACAGTCTGAGCCAGACAGAACATCCATTAGAAAAAAAGTAATCTTTTCCCTGTCTCGCCATTGCGGACAAGCCTGTGTTGGGCCAAGTTCCCAGCGATTTCAGCACAATTCCTGCTCAAGCGGGCATGGCTTTACCTATATTGGACATGACAGCAAAATTTAAACGAATCTTCCCGGTCCTGTTAATCGCAATTGCGGCTGCCATCGGGTTCCTCTACATGCGCGAGCCATCGGTGGCTCCCGAAGAAATCACTCACGCGCGCCTCGAGCGCCTCGTATCAGCCAATGCCATCGCGCAGGCTGAAATTGCTCCCCGCACCCCTGCCGGGATGTACACGATCAAGGGCAAATACCTCAAAAGCGGCAAGAAAGCCGATTTCACCGTCACCACTCATTTGAGCGAGCCGCTCCTGGAGAAGCTCCTTTCCAAGAGCACCACCACTATGAGCATGCCGCACTTGAGCGCCCGCTCGAAGCTGGTCGAGATGCTCCCCACGCTCTTTATCGCTGTGATTATCGGCGCGCTGCTGTTCTACCAGATGCGCGCCACTCGCAGCACGGCGACTCACAAGATTCGCCAGCGCCCGAGTGTGCGATTCGATGACGTTGCTGGTGTGGACGAGGCGAAAGCCGAAGTGCGCGAGGTGATCGACTTCCTCCGCGAGCCCGGCAAGTACAAGAAACTGGGCGGCAGCCTTCCGAAGGGTGTCCTCCTGATTGGGCCTCCAGGGACTGGCAAGACCATGCTGGCCCGCGCCATTGCTGGCGAAGCCAATGCGAACTTCTTCAGCGCCAGCGGCAGTGATTTCAATGAAGTGTATGTCGGCGTGGGCGCGAAGCGCATCCGCGAAATCTTCAACCAGGCCAAAGCGGCTAAGCCATCGATCATCTTCATCGATGAGATTGACTGCCTCGGCAAGCACCGGAAGCACGACCAGAACGGTGAGTCGCAACAAACTTTGAACGCGTTGTTAACCGCGATGGACGGGTTCAACAGCGCCGATGGTGTCATTGTTGTCGCGGCCACGAATCGCCCTGAAGATCTGGACGACGCGTTGATGCGCCCTGGTCGTTTCGACCGCAAGGTGTTTGTCTCCCTCCCGGACAGCCGTGGCCGCCGCGCGATCTTGAACACGCATAGCCGCAACGCGCCGATCGAGCATCCAGAGAAGGTTCTCGAAGTGATTGCCGCCACCACGCCAGGGATGTCTGGAGCTGATTTGGCGAACCTGATCAACGAAGCTGCTATTCTCAGCGCTCAACGCAGCAAGGCGAACATCAGCCTCGCGGAATTGGAAGAAGCTCGCGACAAAGTGCGCTTCGGCATTGAGCGTCGGTCCATGACGATGAAGGCGGATGAACGCCGTGTGGTTGCGTATCACGAAGCGGGCCATGCGATCGCACAGCTCGAGCAGCCGCTGCTGCCGCCGTTGCACAAGGTCACCATCATCCCACGCGGCATGTCCCTTGGTTCAACCATGTCCTTGCCGAAGGAAGACCAGAACATTCACAGCCGGACGTACCTGTTGCAGCAGCTGGTGGTTTTGGCCGCTGGCCGCGCTGCGGAGCAGACCTTCATCGGTGATATCACCAATGGCGCCAATGGCGACCTCGATTCCGCCAAGAACATTGCCCGGAAGATGATTCACGACTGGGGCATGGGCCAGAAGCTCTATTACGAGTTTGAGAAAGATCACGCGGAGTCGGAGATCAACACGCTCCTGACAGATGCGTATAAGCAGGCTCTGGCGATCATCGAGCAGAAGCGTGAACAAACGAAGCTCCTGGCTGAGACGCTCCTGAAGGAGGAAACTCTGGCTCGCGACCAAGTGCTTAAGTTGCTGGGGATTGAAGATGGCCGCGCGTCCAAGAAGCCGCTTGTGATCGCTGACTTTCTCGAGAACGGCCCCGGATCACCCCCGCCGTCGCACTACACGAATAATTAAGGTGTGTGCCGCGCAACCTGCGCAACCTGCGCAACCTAAAGGTTGCGGCTACAACTCTTACGAAAGGAGCCGATGCGTGATGCGTCGGCTCCTTTCTTGCGTCGACGAGCAGAGATCGCCCAACGCAAGCACGTTGCTGGATCGACGTGGACGAGAAAAAAGCGCGCAGCTTGTGGGCTGCGCGCGGGAGATCGAGCTGTTTAGATGCCGACTTGAGCGCGGGTTAGGCGGGCGCGGTAATCACTGGGGGATTGGCCGTTGACCTTCTTAAACACACGGTTGAAGTGGGTCAGGGATTGAAAGCCGACTTCGTAAGCGATCTCGCTCACGCGCAGGTTCGGGTTCAACAAAAGGTTCCTCGCTCGTTCAATGCGGATGCGGGAGACGTAATCGGTGAAATTGATCCCGGTGCTCTTCTTAAAGAGTTTGCAGAAGTAAAACGGGCTCGTGTTCACCGCTTTGGCCACTCCAGCCAGGGAGAGATCTTCCGAGTGGTTCTCCTCGATGAACTTCTTTGCCTTCGTGATCACAGGCGGCTCGGCGTTTTCGTTTTGAATGACAATTTGATTGCAGATGCTGGAGAGGTGCTGGGCGAAGATGCTCAGCAGGCGAACCACAGCTTCGTGCTCCTTTTGGCCAACGACCTTCCCGCTGAAATAAGCTTCGCGCAGCGCTTCTGGATCGAGGTCCATTCCCCAACTGCGAATGGTCTCAACCGCGCGATTGAATTGGGCCTCGCTCGGCTTCTTGCGGAAGATTTGGCCGGTGTGCAGATAACCAATGACTTGCTCGCCGAGGCGAACGGGCACGGCTGTGTCTGTAAGCCCCAGCTCGCAGTTCACGCTTTTAGCTTCGGTAGTCGCTGATTGACAAAGGTCTTGCTGCAGGCGCAAGCAAGCGGCGCACGAGCGGCTGTTGCCAGCCATCATCGCGCAGAATGGATTTTCCTTCCGGCGGCCATGATGGGGCAATCCCCACGACTCAAGGGAAGAGAGGGAGAGGGGAAGCCCCGTCGCGTCGTTGAACGCGCGCTCGTAATCGTGGTAAATGGCGGAGTGGTTGAGAGCTTCCACCATTTTCTTGCTATTGTTCGACATCATATTGCTTGGCCTCGAATCTCTTTCGCGCCTTTTGGTTTTTGGAGAGGGCGCTCGGAGAAACAAATATTGTTTACGTGTTCACAATAGAAGTGCGGCGCTGCTGTAACAATTGGCTCAATTTTCCAGATGCAACTAGCGCCGCTGGCGTACGTGCTCTAAGACTTTTTCTTAGTTCCGGAGTGCTTGGAATTGCGAGTGTAGGATAGGAAGCGACATGACTGGCGGGATTCCAAAGAATGCAAAACGCCCGGTCGGGGGACCGGGCCTGCCACAGAACGCGTGATTACGTCTTTTTGGAGCGATGGTGAAAACAAAAACACCCTTCGGTTGCCCGGAGGGTGTTTCTTTGTTTGCGCTGCTTCTTATGGCGTAATGATCCGACCAGGGGCGTTGCCGCCGCCGTCGGCTGGATGCGTGGCCAACTCCTTCCATTCCTGCACTTTGGCTTGAACAGTTTGAGGGCCTTTGCTCGCAGCTTGCTCCGCCACGCGTGGGGCTTCCTTGCGCACTTTGCCAAGAGCGCGTTCCCATTCGGCACGCATAGGAGCGATGCCGCCGCCGCCAATCGCGATGATGGCTGAGCCACAAACCACGGCCAACAACCCGTAGAACAGGCCGTTGACGATCGCCGGAGCGATCCCCACATGGCTCAGGGCCGCGAACACGCCGAGCACTATGAT
This sequence comes from Candidatus Methylomirabilota bacterium, assembly GCA_035627835.1. GTDB lineage: Bacteria > Verrucomicrobiota > Verrucomicrobiia > Limisphaerales > SXQI01 > DASPKX01. Next base: position 61,533 of record DASPKX010000104.1, on the reverse strand, counting down.
GGCGGTCGAGGCGGCATTCGCGAGGAAGTTGCCGTAGGACATGCCACCGAGTGTCGACTTGAGTATGTCACGCACGCCCGCGCCAATGGCGGAGGCGATGATGACGATGATGACCGCAACGAACAAGCTTGGCAGGAACGCAACCATGCGAGTGAGCAAGTCACTCACAGGGTTGTGCCCGAACACGCCAAACGCCAGTTGCAGCACAAAGAGAAAAGCTGTGTAGAAGAGCAGTTTGCTGAGCAGGTCGCTCGCATCATATTTGGAACGGGCGAGCGCTTTCTTTATGCCGCCGCGCTCGACCATGTTGTCGAAACCGATTCGCTCCAACGCGCGATCCAGCAGCTTTGCCAGCAGTTTCGCCAGATAGTACCCGGCCACGAGAATGATCGCGAACATCAATGCTTTAGGTAAGAACGTCATGAAGTTCACCCATGCGACCTCGAGCCCCTCTTTAAAATTCACTGAGTCTTCCATATTGCCTCTGAAATTGATCCTTGTGACTGAAACGTAGTCCGCAACAAGCACCGGGCAACGCTGCCAGCGCCTGAACCGGATCTCAGGGGTGAATCTTAATTAGGGTAAGGCAAACCTAGAGGGCGAACCGCTATGTCGCTCGGGTTGTCGGGGTTTGTGTTCACTCGTACGCTTCTTTGATGAAGGTGGGGGGCCAATGAAAATTCCGTTAAACGCGCGGGCGCTTAAATTGTACAAGGATCTGGTTGGGCTGTTGGTGAAGTATGGCCGAACGGACGTGGTTAAGGATTTCGGGGTTGATGACGAAGCTGAGACCCAGTCACGCGCGACCAAAGAGGTTTGCCCGGCGGACCTGGCGGACGACCTGGAGAAGATGGGGCCGACTTTCGTGAAGCTCGGCCAAATTCTTTCCAGCCGCGCGGACCTGATTCCTGAGAAATACATTGAGGGCCTCGAGCGGCTTCAGGACAAGGTAAAGCCGTTTCCATATTCCGATGTGGAGCGGATCATTTTCGAGGAACTTGGAGTGCGGGTCTCGAAAGGGTTCCAGGACTTCGAGCAGGAGCCGCTGGCAGCGGCTTCCCTGGGCCAAGTTCACCGCGCCTCTCTCCGCGACGGAAGACCCGTTGTTGTCAAAATTCAACGGCCGGACATTCGCCGGCAAATTGCTGAAGACATGGAGGTGCTCGAAGAAATCGCCGCCTTCATGAGTGAGCACACGAGCTGGGGCCGGCGTTACCAGGTGCGGAATATATTCGAAGAGTTCAAGCGCACGCTGGTCGCGGAGTTGGATTACACCCGTGAAGCCGCGCACATGGAGATCCTCTCCGACAACTTGAAGGAGTTTCGCGACAGCATAAAGATCCCGTTGCCAATCCGCGACTACAGCACCACCCGTGTGCTCACGATGGAGAGAATCGAGGGGCAAAAGATCACTTCTGTCGGCCCGCTCGCGCGCATGGAGTTGAACGGAAGTTACCTCGCTGAGCAGGTCTTTCGGGCTTATCTCAAGCAAGTGTTGGTCGACGGCATTTTTCATGCGGATCCGCATCCTGGGAACGTCTTCCTGACTGTGGATCGCAAAGTGGCTCTGCTCGACCTTGGCATGGTCGGGCGCTTCACGCCTGGAATGCAGGAGCAGTTGATTAAGATCCTGGTCGCGATTCCGGAGGGGAGGGGAGACGACGCTGCGGATATCGCCATTCGCATCGGGCAGAAAACCGAGGAGTTCAATGAGCAGGAGTTCCGGCGAAAGGTCACCCTGATCGTCAGCGAGCAACGGCATAACACGCTTCGGGAGTTGGATCTGGGCAAAACACTGATTGAAGTGAGCCAGGCTGCGGGGAACAACGGGTTGCTCGTGCCCACCGAACTGAGTTTGCTCGGGAAGACCCTGCTTCAGTTGGATGCGGTCGGGAAGTATTTGGATTCCAGCTTTAATCCGAACGACGCCATTCGTCGCAACGTCGCGGAGATTCTGAACAAACGGTTCAAGAGCAACCTGAACAGCTCGAACTTGATGGCCACCGCTCTTGAGCTGAAGGAATTCGTCACTGCGTTGCCGGTGCGCCTGAACAAGTTGCTCGAGAATATCTCGGGGGCGAACTTTGAAGTGAAGGTGCGCACTGTGGATGTGGAGTTCCTTATCGGCGGGTTTCAGAAGGTGGCAAACCGAATCACGATGGGCCTCATACTGGCTTCGCTGATCATTGGCGCGGCCTTGCTGATGCAGGTGAAGACGGACTTCACTTTGTTTGGCTATCCCGGATTGGCGATCTTGTGCTTTTTAGCCGCCGCAGGAGGAGGCTTCTGGCTGGTGCTTTCCATCCTGCTTCACGACACGCAGGACAAGAAGAAGACGCGCAAACAGAGCGTGAGCTAGTAAAGCGTCAAGGTTCTCTGCGAGCTGAACAGTAGCGTAGCCAGGAAGTCCAGAAGAGCAACGGCGGCTAAGATACGCGCGGTGCGGCGCTCCCGCTTCTCCCACGCGGACCACTGTCGCAGCCAGAGCAAGACCACTCCAACGACGAGCAGGTAAGCCAATGCCAATCCATATGGCCCCGCAAACGAATAGTCAGGAGAGAAGGAGCCGACGGAAAGGCCGAGCGGTTTCAACAGCGGCATAACAACCGATTTTCGGAACCACTGCGCAAGTTGGAGCTTGGGCAGCTGCACTAGCGCGAGCAATGGCAACTCACCAATCCAAACGTGCCGGACCAGCGGCAGTGTGGCCATGCAGACCACGAAGTAGGCAATCAGGTTACGAGCGCATATCAACGCGGGGCCGTGCGCCTTCCGGGGCGGCTCGGTTGAACTCACTTGCGAGGCCGGTTTAATACGCACATGGGGCTTTGCTTCTGAACTCCCGTCAAGCAGATCGTGCCCAGCGTTGATCAACAGAGCTGAGCGGCTTAGGCTCGGTCCAATGTTTAGGCCGTGCATCGATCTTCATGAGGGTCGGGTAAAACAAATCGTCGGCGGCACACTGAGCGATTCAGGCGCGTCGTTGCGCACGAACTTCGTCTCTGAACGGCCGGCGTCCTGGTTCGCTGAACTCTACCGCCGTGACGAGCTGCCAGGCGGCCATGTGATTATGCTGGGGCAGGGGAATGAGATCGCCGCGAGTGAAGCGCTGAACGCTTATCCTGGAGGGTTGCAGATCGGGGGCGGCATTAACGGGGACAACGCTGCTGGCTGGCTGGAGAAAGGCGCGTCGCACGTCATTGTAACATCGTGGGTGTTTAGCAATGGGCAGCTTAATTGGGAGCGGCTGACTCAGATCGTCACGAAGATCGGCAAAGAGAAGCTGGTTTTGGATCTGAGCTGTAGAAAGCGTGGCAATGATTACTTCGTCGTCACAGATCGGTGGCAGAAGTTTACGGATATGCGCGTGACGGCTGAGACTTTGAGCGCCCTCGCGAAGCATTGTGCGGAGTTCCTGGTGCACGCTGTGGATGTTGAAGGCTTATGCCGTGGTGTTGATTTGGAGATGGTGGAGCTGCTCGCAAAGCATTCTCCGATACCCGCAACTTACGCGGGTGGCGCCGCATCTATGGAGGATCTTCGGGTGGTCACAAATGCCAGCGAAGGGCGCGTGCATCTGACGATTGGATCGGCGTTGGACATTTTTGGCGGCAGCGGGGTCCGGTACGCGGATGCGGTGGCATTTAATCGGTCGCTGGTGTCGTGAATGCCGAGGAGCGGGCCTTATGATGGCCGGACGGGCAATTCGATTCGCACCTCCACCCCACGTCCGGTTGAGGATGGCGATAGGATCTTAATATTGCCTTGGCTCGCCTGGACAATTTCCGTTGCCAGATAAAGGCCAACACCGTGGTGTGGATTTGGCTTTGTGGTGAAGAAGGCCTGCTGCACCTTGCCCAGATTTTCCGGAATAATCCCTGGCCCGTTGTCGATGACGCGAAGGATTGTTTGGCTCGGGGCGTCCTCAAGGTTCAGGTGGATGGCCGCGTCGTGTTGGCCGCTCACCGCCTCAATGGCGTTGTTAACGACGTAAAGGAACGCTCGTGCTAATTCGCTCGACGCACGACGTCTGCGGGCATCCGTTGGAAAGTCCGTGGTTAGCGACACCTTGCTCATCACGATCTGGTAATTAACGATGGTGATGAGGTCGTCCAGCATTTGGCCCAAAGTGATTTGGGGACCGGTGCCGCTGCTGTGCGCGATAAGGAGCAAGCTGCGGAGCTTTTGGCTCGCCCGTTGGAGGCTCCGGTCGATCATGTGCAAGCGCATCATGGGATCGGGCCCAATGGTGTGATCGAGGGTGAGAAGCTGTATGCTGCCGATGGCAGCGGCGAGCGGGTTGTTGATCTCGTGGGCGAGGCTGGCGGCGAGCTGGCCGAAATTCTTCTGCCAATGCTCACTGAGCATTTCCTGCTGCATCTTGTTGACTTGCTCCTGCAGCGCGAGCTTCTGGCGGAGTTGATCCTGAAGGTGCTTTACGCGAAGAGCTGCCTTCGTGCGGGCGAGCAGCTCGGCCTGCTCGACGGGCTTCGTGAGATAATCATGCCCGCCGACATCCAGCGCTTTGACCTTGTCCTCAACTTCGCTGTTGGCGGTCAGGAACAGGATCGGAATATCGCGAAGACGGGCGTCTTGCTTGAGCAGGCGGCAAACTTCGTAGCCGTCCATTTGCGGCATCATCAAGTCGAGAATGATCAAATCGACTGTGTGCGTTTGCAGATGAGCGAGCGCGCTTTGCGGGTCGGAGAAGCCGACGCAATCCATGCCGGCGTTGAGGAGGCGCAACTGGAGCAGGCGCAAGGAGTCGCGCTGATCGTCGACAGCGAGCACGCAAGGGCGTGGGGCGCGGTTGGCGACCGAGCTGCTGGGGCCGGCTAGCTCAGGTGGCATGGTATCGTCGTGGGAAACTGCGATCGTGGTTTCCGCAATTGGTCGGGTGAAAAGAGCCATGGCAGTTGCTTTCTACTGGCCACCCTTTACCATCCCCGGCTTTGAAGTATGAGCAATCTTCTCACCCAGCTAAAGCAGTTCAGCATCATCGTGGCGGACACCGGCGACTTCGAGAGCATTCGCAAATACCAGCCTCGGGACGCGACCACCAATCCGACACTGCTGCTTAAGGCAGCACAAATGCCGGAATACGCTGACCTGGTCAAGAAGGTACTGGCGGACACGGCGAGCAAGGCGACTGGCGCGGCGGCTTTGGAAATGGCCATGGACAAGTTGTCGGTCGCCTTTGGTGCGGAAATCCTAAAAATTGTGCCAAACCGTGTCTCCACAGAAGTGGATGCGAGGCTTAGTTTCGACACCGAAGCGAGCCTTGCCAAAGCGCGGCACCTCATCGGCCTGTACCAGGAAGCGGGCATTCCACGCGAGCGGATTCTGATCAAGCTGGCGGCCACCTGGGAGGGTATCTGCGCCGCGCGCCAGTTGGAGAAGGAAGGAATTCGTTGCAACCTGACATTGTTGTTTTCCCTGGCCCAAGCAGTGGCTTGCGCTGAAGCCGGTGTGCAGCTCATATCGCCCTTCGTTGGCCGCATTCTCGACTGGCACAAGAAGAACTCGGGCAAAGACAACTACACCGCTGCCGAAGATCCCGGAGTCGTGTCGGTCACCCAGATTTACGGTTACTACAAGAAATACGGGTATAACACCGAAGTGATGGGCGCGAGCTTCCGGAACGTCGGTGAGATTCTCGAATTGGCTGGCTGCGATCTCCTGACGATCAGCCCAACGCTCCTGGATGAACTGCAGAAGACACCTGGCTCACTCACGCGGAAACTCGGTCCGGAAACCGCGGCAAGCCTTACACTTCCGAAGATCACCCTGGACGAGAAAAAATTCCGCTGGTTATTCAACGAGAACCAAATGGCGACGGAGAAGCTCAGCGAAGGGATTCGGACATTCGGAGCGGATGCCATTAAGCTCGAGAAATTCATTGGCGAGCACTTGGCGAAACAATAATCGGCCAAGAAACGCCTTCCGCTAGCAGCGCGCAGTATTGAACTTCAATACTGCGCGTTTTTTTGCAGCTGTGGCCCCTACGTTCCTCATCCTTGTCCTTAGCTCGGAGTTTATCTAAGACCCTTTTGAGGGGTTCCCTGATGGCTTCGCTTCCGGTGTGGAGCAAGGATGAACCCCGTTAGAAAAGTAAGAACGTAGGTAGGGTATGATAACAGTAAGCTTGAACCAACTGCAGCAACGGCTTCAAAGGGAACTCCCTGCATTCCAATGGAACTGCCAGCCAGTGAACCACGGGGCCTGCGTCGAAGGCACTGATCTGCCTGAGGAAATCCACGTTTCAGCGACAGCTAACGGCTCCGCCGTCAGCAACGACTTTTACATCAGCGGCAACATGCTCGCGCGTTGGGGGATGGATTCATCCACCCGCATCATCTGCAACGAGATTACTCCAAAACTCCAGCGGACCCGGTTCGACCGGGGGACTGACTGGGACAAGTTGGCGGAACTTTAAGCGGACTCCCAAATTGAATTGACGAACGCCTCAGGGGCTTACCCGAGGCGTTTTTGTTTGTTCTGGCAGAGGGGACGGATCTGAGATTGCCGCGAGCATGCTGGCGAATAGATTGCTCCCTTGATCAACCGTCACGGGCTGCTTCTTTTGCTCGTCGAGGCTCTCAATCAGCTCCTTCGGCAGCTCGTTGAGGAAGCTGGAGGGATGAGCTGGGGTGACCTCCCCGTATTTCTTCCGCCCGAGACAGTAGCTCATGTGGAGCTTCTTCATGGCGCGGGTGATAGCCACGTAAAACAAGCGCCGCTCCTCATCCAATGTGCCTTCCAGCTTGGAACGCGAGTGCGGGAGGATGCCCTCCTCCAGCCCCACGATATAGACATAGGGAAACTCCAGGCCTTTGCAGCTGTGCATCGTGATGAGGGTCACCGCGTCGGCAGTGTTCTCTTTTTCGTCCTCACGGTCGGAGTCCAATGTAAGGTCTTCAAGGAAATCGAGGAGTCGTTCCGAACCGTGTTCCTTCGGCGCGGGGCCCGGCAGGTCTGCGCAGAGTTCCTCGATGTTTCGAACGCGGTTCAGCGCCGTTTGTTCGTCCTTTTCGCTGCGACGGATCTCATCGAAATACCGTGTCTCTTTGATGAACTCCTCGCTCCAGCTTTTTAGTTGTTCAGCCGCTGAAGTGTTCAGCGCATTGTGGTGCCGCTGGATGAACGAGAGGAAATTTTCGATGCTGTTCCGCGTGCGACTCTGGAAAGACATCTGCACCATTGGATTGCGCATCGCCTCATAAACGGAGCATTTGCGCTCCTGGCTGGCGGCCAGCAGCTTTTCCATGGTCTCGTCGCTTAAACCGCGCGGAGGCGTGTTCGCGATGCGGAGGAGGCTAATGTCGTCATTGGGATTTAAAAAGGTGCGCAGATAGGCGACGAAATCTTTGATTTCGCGGCGATCAAAAAAGCTCTGGCCTCCAACGAGGTGGTATTGAACTTTCGCTTTCCGAAGGGCTTGTTCGATGGGGCGGGATTGAAGGTTCGTTCGGAACAAGATCGCCTGATCTTTCCAGGGAACCCTACGGGCCTGCCGGAGAAACTCGATCTCCTCCACCACGCCGGTCGCTTCCTCCTCGTCGCTGGGATAGGTCATGAGCGTGATTTTATCGCCTGGACCTTTTGAGGACCAAAGTTGCTTACCCCGCCGCTTGGTGTTGTTTTTAATGACGGCGTTCGCTGCGTTCAGGATGCAATTGGTGGAGCGATAATTCTGCTCCAGCTTCACCACGCGCACCTCAGGATAGTGCTTCTCCAAATCCAGGAGGTTCCGCACATCAGCGCCGCGCCAGCCATAGATGCTCTGGTCATCGTCGCCGACGACACAAAGATTCCGGTGCTCTTTCGTCAGGTCGTGCACCAGCCGGAACTGCGATCCATTCGTGTCCTGGTACTCGTCCACCATCACATAACGATATTTCTCCCGGCAGGCTCCGAGGGCGGCAGGATGTTCGCTAAAGAGCCGGAGCGTGAGCAGGATCAAATCATCAAAATCGACCGCGTTGCAGGCGTGCAAAGCGCTCTGATACTTGTTGAAAATGTGCATCGCGATCTGCCCGTGGCTATCGAGCGCCACTGCTGCGGGATCGCAATTCGCGTTTTTATACTTGCTGATTGCGCTCAACACCTGCCGCACGTCGACGCTGTCTTCGCCAACATGGACGCGCGCCAGGATTTTCTTCAGTGTCGCGATTTGCTCGGAATCGCTGTAGATCACGAAGTTTTTCTTGTACCCGAGGGCCTCAATGTGCTGGCGAAGGATTCGCACGCAGAGTGAGTGAAAGGTGGCGATGGTCGGGCGCTCCGTTTTCTCCTCATCTTTCCGCTTCCGCGGCAGCATTTCGGACACGCGCTCCTGCATTTCGCGCGCGGCTTTGTTCGTGAAGGTGACCGCCAGGATTTTCTCCTTCGGGATTCCTTGCTGAACCATGTGCGCAATGCGGCAGGTGATCACACGCGTCTTGCCTGTGCCCGCGCCGGCCAGGATCAGCACCGGGCCTCGTATCGTCTGCACAGCTTCGCGTTGTTGCGGGTTAAGCGATCCGAGATTGAACATCAGCGTCGCGCATCTTACTTCGCCAAAACTCATCCACAAGGAGGGGCTGGAAAAAGTTCTTCACATTGCTTTTAGTCTTGATTTGCGAGGGCAGGGAGGGGGGGCAAGTTGCTCGCTGAGGACCGTTTGTGTAAGATCGCCAGGCGTGACGAGGAAACTGGGTCTGTTCTCCGGAATATTGGCAGCGTGCATCTGTTTCTACGGGGCTAAGGCTCACGGGCAGATCGATCCTTACAAGCGGCGGCTCATTCAGCTCGGCTACAACCAGCCCCTCGAAGGAAAAGCGCCCATCTCCGGGTATGGATTTTACTACTACAACAAGCCGGAGTTCACCGCGGAAGATCGCACCCTCCGCCTGGCGATCGCGCCTATCTACATCGATGCCGAACTTGGCTTCAGCGAACTGTTAGGCCCGAACACTGATGTGGCGTTTGGCGTGGCTGGCGGCGGATTCGCGAACACCTACTCAGAGATCCGTCGCGGGCGGTACATTGAAGAAGAATCCTTTAACGGGCATGGCGGGAACTTCTCCGCGTCCATTTACCACCGGCTCAACCCCGGCTCCGAAATCCCGTTGTGGGCAGTTTTTCGTGGGGAGGTTGGCCGCTCGATTTTTGACGAGGACGACACTGCGGCGAACTTTGAGCTGCCGCCCGATCACAACTATTACAGCGGACGGGTCGGACTTCGGTTTGGCGGCAGAGAGCCCAGCCTCACGGCTCCTTTAGCGATGGAGCTGTCGGCCTGGTATGACTATGCATTCCGCGATGAATCGGAAGGGTACGGGTTCGCGAATGACCGCAACCTAGAAAACTCCACGCACGCGGTCTGGGCTCGAGCGCTTCTCAAGTACACGTTCCCGTCGGAGCAGCTGTTTGATGTTTCCTTCACTGTCGGCACCACTTTCGAGGCTGATCGTTTCGGGGCTTATCGCCTGGGCGGCGTGCTTCCTTTCGGCTCAGAATTTCCGTTGAGCATTCCGGGATATTTTTACCAGGAGCTAAGCGCGGAAAACTTCGTGCTCCTCAATGGCCAATACTCGATCCCCCTCACGCCGGGGAAGCATTGGTACGCTGATCTGTTGGCGGCGGGCGCATACATTGATTACCTGCCCGGCTTGGAAATGCCCGGCGGGCATTTGCATGCGGGCGTGGGCGGCGGGCTAACTTACGCTTCTCCCCGCCGCAGTTGGTTCGTGACGCTCGTTTATGGGCACGGGATTCGCGCGTTGCGGAGCCATGGACGTGGCGCCAACTCCGTTGGAGTGCTCTTCCAATATGACTTCGAAGCGCGCAAGCATGGCCGTGCGCGCCCGTTTACTCCAGGAGTCGGACCTTACCGCTCACGGGCAGGCGAGCGGTTGTTCCACTAAACGCTCTTCGGATCGGGATGCACCCACGGAGCGCGGTATTGCCGCGCAAGCAAGCGGTTGGCATCGGGGTCGCTGATGATCTCGCCTTTGCGATGGTCGTAGCGGACGCTTCGGCCAAGCTCCTGCGAGATGTTGGCCAAAATGCAGCTGATTGTTGAAGTTACTCCTTGCTCAATGTCGGCAACGGGCTTGCTCCGCTTCTCAATGGCCGCGAGGAAGTCGAGCATATGCCGGCGAATAGCAGGGGCAACGTGGCGTTCCAGATCTTTCTCCACTTTGTCGATAGGATATTGCTCCAGCTCAAAAGTCACATCCTTGTGAATAGCCTTCTGGCTCTTATCGCGGGGGATGAAGTCGTAACTGTTCACGCTCGCCTTGAGGATCCCTTTTTCGCCGTGAATCGTCGCGCCCCAGGGATACTTGGGATCCGGCGCGTCGCCATACGTGCGGTGCTGCCAAACAATCGGCAGGCCATCGTAGTCGAAGGTGACTGTCTGCGTGTCAGTGATGTTGGCCTTGCTCGCCTTGTCGAAAAGAATGCCGCCGTTGGAGCTGATTGAGGTGGGCCAACCGAGGTCCATCATCCAGCGCACCATATCGAGCATGTGGATGCACATATCGCCAACGATGCCGTTGCCGTACTCCATAAAGGCGCGCCAACTGCGTGGGTGGATCAGCTTGTTGTAGGGGCGCATTGGAGCAGGGCCTGTCCACATGTCGTAATCCAGGAAGTCGGGCGCCGTCGTGTCCGCGGGGTTTTCGCGGGCGCGCATGTGGTAATAGCAGTAGATATCGACCTGGTGAATCTTCCCCAGCTTTCCTTCGCGGATGATTTGGTCGCGAGCTTCGATGAGGTGTGGAGTGCTGCGGCGCTGGGTGCCGACCTGCACGACGCGTTTATATTTCTTCGCAGCCGCGAGCATCGCCTGGCTCTCAACCACATCCACGCTGGTGGGCTTCTGCACATAAACATGAGCCCCTGCTTTCACTGCGTCGATCATCGGCAGCGCGTGCCAATGGTCCGGCGTCGCGATCAGCACGATGTCGAGATCCTTCTCCTTGAGCATCTCGCGGTAATCGCCATACGTCCGCGGCTTCTTCTTTGAAGCCTGCCGCTCAGAAACCATGTCCGCAGCCTCAGCGAGCATTTTCTTGTCGACGTCGCAGAGGGAGACGACTTCTACGGGAGCAACCTGGATAAGACGGAAGAGATCGGCTTTGCCATACCAGCCGGTGCCGATGAGGCCAACGCGTTTAGGTTTCCCGGAGAGAATGTCTGCGGCGGAAATGTCCAGCCCGGCAGCAGCAATGGAAGCTGCGGTCAACTTGAGAAAGTCACGGCGATGCATCTGTTTGAGATAGGCCTGGGCAACCCCAAACGCAAGGGATTTTCCCTCGCGATGCGTCAGCTAGAGGCGCTCAGTGGCACTTAACTGTGACTCCTGCTTCGGGCGCAAGGTCGGGACTAATGTACGGTATGCCCAGGGCGAGGCCGCGCAGGATCAGCAATGCTCCAACCAAGGCAACGGAAACAGGGATGAGCCTTTGGAGCTTGAAACCCAATACACCTTGGAGCCGTGGGCCAATCAACCCAAGGCCCAGCATTACTGGCAAGGTGCCAATTCCGAATGCCAGCATGAAGCCCGTGCCGGCGAGCAAACCAGCGCTCGCCGCCGCGCCAGTGGCCGCCGCATAAACCAAACCACAAGGGAGCAAACCATTCAGCAGACCCAGGCCGGCAACTGCTGGATATGTTCGCCTCCGCAACAGCAGTCCGAATCGATTCCTCAACTTGATTACCATCCGTCCCATCGGCGCAATCGCCGCAGCTTGGCGAGAGAAGGCCAACCCCACCAGCAACAGCGCTCCTGCAATGATCGACAGCCATTCCTGCAGGCCTGCAAGCGCTATGCTTTTGCCGACGAGGCCGAACACTCCGCCAATAACCATGTAAGTGGTTATGCGGCCGCCGTTGTAGAGCAGGCGGCTTACGACCAAGGCGCGATTTGTGGAGCCCACGCGCGGAACCGCAAGGGCGAGCGGCCCGCACATCCCGATGCAGTGCAGGCTGCCGACCAGCCCGAGCAGGAAGGCTGTGGGCAGTTCGATCATTATTGGGTTCCCGCGAGCATCAGTGGTTGATCGAAGTAGTATTGCACCCCGTTTACGGTCCACGCGACCTGGACCTTCCAAAGACCGGCTTTCATATCTTTGACTGCCAGCTCTTGAACGGCGGCTTCGCTGAGTTGCAGGTCGAACTTTCGGTCGAGTTTGGCCTCAGAGGGCCGATAAAAGTGAACCACCCCGGTAGCGCCATGATGAGAAGCGGGCAGTTTGACGGTCACGCTCTCACGAGAAGGCTCATACGCCACAGCGACATCCTTGCGAATCGGTTTGGTTCGTTGAACGCTGTCGAACTGAGTTTGAAAACGGAGTTCCGCCTCGTAGTAATCCTTGCGCACGAGTTCGTGGTCATTGCGAACCGCCACGGTGATCCAAATGACCATGCCGGTGATTGCAAGTGCGAACCACGCCATTATTGCGTAGGGCCATGGGTTGTTCAGAATCTTCTTCATGCGTTCTCCTCAGCGATCTCGTGGTCCCGCAAAAACGGTCTCGACGGTCTCTAAAAGTTTGTCGTTGGAATACACCCCGATCTTCAGGGGCGTTTTGGCCGATTGAACGGCGGCTTTGTCCGCCCGAATCAACACGGAGGTTTGCGCGAGTTGCTCCTTGGCCACGCTGAAATGCTTGTGTCCCATGATTTGCAGCTCGGCGGGGAAATTTTCTACCCTCATTTGGACTGCGATTTCATGTGAGGTCTTGTTGATTACCTTGACGGTGTAGAGGTTTTGAATCTTCCCGTCCGCAGTCTCCTGGTAGAGCGCGCCGGGCGCGCGCAGGAACAGCGTTTCAACTTCTGCGCGTGTAAACACCAGCGCGGACAAGAGCATCGCAAGCGCGAACAGCACGGCGGAATACCACCCCATCCGGGCGGTGAAGCGGAATCTCTCGCCTTTCTCAATGCTGTTCAGAGAGGCGTAACGAATAAGACCGGTTGGGCGGCCGACCTTCGTCATCACGCTATCGCAGGCATCGATGCAAGCGGTGCAGCTCACGCACTCCATTTGCGTGCCATTGCGAATGTCGATTCCCGTGGGGCAGACCGCAACGCATGCACGACAATTCACGCAATCGCCATACCCCTCTGCGAGACGATTTGCCCAAGCTTGGTTCCGGTGCAACTTGCCCCGCTTCTCACCCCGTTTATGGTCGTAGGCCACCACCATCGTGTTCTCATCAAGCACAGCCGATTGAAAACGGCCGTACGGGCAGATGAACGTGCACGCTTGTTCACGGAACCTGGCAAAGATCGCGTAAAAGATCAGCGTGAATAACATCATGAACGAAAGCCCGGTGATATGCTCGCGAGGATCGTCCCGCACGATGTCGATCAAGGCGTCCGCCCCGATGATGTAGCTGAGCAAGGTGTTCCCTATCAGGAACGACAGGCCGAAGAATGTCGCGTGCTTCAGGGCTTTCTTGGCCACTTTGGTGCGGCTCCAGGGGGCCGTTGCGAGAGCGCGTTGCTCTGCGGCATCGCCTTCAATCCAATACTCGACTCGCCTGAACACCATCTCCATCAAGACGGTTTGCGGGCAGGCCCAGCCGCACCAGAGCCGCCCAAACGCAGTTGTGAAGATGATGATGCTGGTGATGAATAGCAGCATCGCCACGGCAAAGATCACCACATCCTGTGGCCAGAAGATTTGCCCCAGGATCGAGAAACGCCTTTCGACGATGTTGAACATTAAGAGTGGGTTGCCGTTAATGCGAACAAACGGCCCAATGAACATTATGGCCAGGAGCAGGACACTGAACCATGCCCGCCGCCGATACCATTTGCCGGACGGCTTCTTTGCGTAAACCCACTTCCGTTTGCCATCCTTCTCCGCAGTCGCCAAGTGATCACGGAAATCCTCCCAATGGATATCCTGCTGGACCCCAGCGTTCCTGTGGGAGCCATTCGGAGTTGGTTGGATCGTGACAGACATGTGCTACCTGCTTGGTGAACGACTTTACTCGTAATCGTTGCTGGCTGGCGCCGCGGCTTGTTGATTCTCCGGCGGCTTCGGATTTTCGGGCTTAGTGCCCCGCAATGTCCAAATGTAGCTGGCGACGTTTTGAATCTCCGCAGGCTTAAGAACCCCGCGCCACGTGAGCATTCCTTTGTCTGGAACGCCGTTGATGATGACCTTCACTGACTCCACATAATTGGAGCCGTGAATCCAGTAATCGTCGGTCAAGTTCGGGCCAACCAAACCGCCACCATCCGCCCGATGACAAGGCGCGCAGTAGGTTAGATAAGCCTGATTTCCAGCTGCAATCGCGCTGTCATCCTTAAGTGGCTCCAGGCTGTCGAGTGAGCTTTCGAACTTCGCCAACGCAGCGGATTTAATGGCTTCGCCAGCCTTCGCTTCCTTCTGGTATTCGGCGATCTGCAAATCACCCACATTGAGCACGTGGTAGTAGAGCATGTAGCCGACGGAGAACGCGATGCAGAGGTAGAACAGCCACACCCACCAGCGGGGGAGCAAGTTGTCCAACTCTTTGATTCCATCAGCCTCGTGGTCGATGAGCAGCGGATCCTGTTCGTTCGGATCTTTTGGATTATTCATGGTCACTTCCTCCTGCGCTTTGAATTGGCCGTTCACCATCCTCGAGGGGCATGACGCTCATCCGGTCGAGGAAACCGCGGCGATGCAGGCAGGCCAGCAGGACTGCCCCGCTGAAGACCGCGAAGAAGAGGCAAACGGAGATCACCCCGTAAAGCCCAATCCCCCCGATGCTTTGCAATATGTTCTTAACCATAACGACCTTTAGTTATTGATGATGGTTGGTGTGGCTGACGCTTGCTTGAGAGGCGCTGGAGCTTGTGATGTTTCCAGGGGCGCTTCCTCTTGCGGGGCTGCCTTGATGTCGGTGCCGAGCCGTTGCAGATACGCGATCATCGCGATGATCTCCTTGTCAGGCTCAGCCTTGATGGAGCCCGTCTCCAGGCTCGCGACAATTGAGGCTGCTTGCTTTTGCAGGTCAGCCACCGCCACGGCTTCATAACCGGCAGGGTAGGGGACGCCCACCTTGCGCAGCGCGGTGATTCGGGCCGCCACAGCGTTGGTGTCGATCTTTTGTTTCAACAACCAGGAGTAGCGCGGCATGATGGAACCAGGCGATGTGCTGGTCGGATCATCCATGTGGTTGTAATGCCAGGCGTCCGGGTACTTCCCGCCGATGCGATGAAGGTCGGGGCCAGTGCGCTTGGAACCCCACAGGAAGGGATGCTCAAACACGAACTCACCAGCCTTCGAGTATTCCCCGTAACGCTCCGTTTCTGAGCGGAAGGGGCGCACCATTTGCGAATGGCAGCCAACACAACCCTCGCGGATGTAGAAGTCCCGGCCCATCACTTCCAATGGCGTGTAAGGCTTCACGCTCGCGATCGTCGGCACGTTTTGTTTGATCAGGTAGAGCGGCACGATTTCGATCAAACCGCCGATCAAGATGGCCAACGTGGTCAGCGCGGTGAACAACACCGGCTTGGATTCCAGCCAACGATGCTTCCATGGATCCGCTGGCGCGTGGGCGTCTTGGGATTTAAGCGCCGCCGCTTGCGCCTCAACGTCAGGGACGAAGACGCCCGAGCGCGCTGTCCGCCAGAGGTTGTAAGCCATGATGAATGCCCCCACGATGTAGAGCGATCCACCAATCGCGCGCAGCCTGTGCATGGGGATCAATTGCAGCACTGTTTCCAGGAAGTTCGGGTATTGCATGAACCCTTCGGGCGTGAATTGCTTCCACATCAGCCCTTGCGCAATGCCGCTCCAGTACATCGGCACCACGTAGAACATCATGCCGAGCAGCGCGATCCAGAAGTGCCAGTTGGCCAGCCGTTTGGACCAAAGCTGTGTGTTGTAGAGCTTTGGCAGGAGCCAATAGAGAACGCTGAAGGTCAGGAACCCGTTCCAGCCCAACGCGCCGGTATGCACGTGAGCGACCGTCCAGTCGGTGTAGTGGGAGAGGGAGTTGACGCTCTTGATCGAGAGCATTGGCCCTTCCAAAGTCGCCATGCCATAGGCAGTGAGCGCTACCACCATGAACTTGAGCATTGGCTCCGTGCGGAGTTTGTCCCACGCGCCGCGCAGCGTGAGCAACCCATTCAGCATGCCACCCCAGCTCGGAGCAACGAGCATGATGGAGAAAACCATCCCGAGGGATTGCGCCCAATCTGGCAAGGCGGTGTAGAGCAGATGATGCGGCCCCGCCCAGATGTAAATGAAGATGAGCGCCCAGAAGTGGATGATCGACAGGCGATACGAAAAGACGGGACGCTCCGCCGCCTTCGGCAGGAAATAATACATCAGGCCGAGGTATGGAGTGGTTAAAAAGAAGGCGACCGCGTTGTGCCCGTACCACCATTGAACCAACGCATCCTGCACACCGGCATAAACGGAGTAGCTCTTGAACCAGCTCGCGGGGACCGCCAACGAATTGAAGATGTGCAGCACCGCCACGGTGATTGCCGTGGCGATGTAAAACCAGATCGCCACGTAGAGGTGCTTCTCGCGCCGCTTCAGGATCGTGCCGAGCAGGTTCACTGTGAACACGACCCAGACTGCGGCAATCGCGAGATCAATCGGCCATTCCAGCTCAGCGTACTCTTTGCTGGTGGTGAAGCCCAACGGCAGGGTGATAGCCGCTGCGACGATGATGGCATTCCATCCCCAGAAGTTAATCCAGCTCAGCCGGTCGCTGTACATGCGTGCCTTGCACAAGCGTTGCAGCGAGTAATAGATGCCCATGAACATGCCGTTGCCCACGAATGCGAAGATCACGGCGTTCGTGTGGAGCGGCCGAATTCGGCCGAAAGTTGTGAACTGCAGGTTGAAGTTTGCCTCCGGCCAGAACAACTGGACGGCAGCCAGCAGTCCGGCGCTCATCCCCACCAGGCCCCAGACCACGGTGGCAATCGCGAACGCGCGGACGATCCGATTGTCGTATTTGAATGTTTCTATGTTCATGGTAGCTCAGCCTTCTCTTTGAAATTCTTCACGGCTCTTTCTTCAGTCAGCAGTCGCATTGATGGTGTGCAGGTGTCCTCGTATTGGCCGCTCCTCACCGCCCAGATAAACGCCCCAAGGAAACAGGCGGCGAGCACGATGCTCAGCGGGATTAATAGAAAAATGACGCTCATGGTTGCTTGTTCTTACTTTGGAACTGCGAAGGTTCACCCAGCCCGGAGCGCCTACCCAGCCATGCTGTTGCCCCGCAGGCAAATCCCACGACGCTCACCGAACTCAGCGGCATAAGGATGGCGCACACGATGGGCGACAAACTGCCGCTGGCCGCTATGGCAATGCCGATCACGTTGTAAAATCCGGAGATCAAGAAGCTCACGCGCACAATGCGCACGGCTCCTTTTGAAAACTTCAGGGCGGCTGCGAGCTTCGGCACGGCACCGGCGGCGACAATGATATCGCTGGCGGGCGAGAAGGCGCTGATCCGCTCGACCACTGCCACACCCACATCGCTCTGCTTAAGCGCGCCAGCGTCATTCAAGCCGTCGCCGACCATCATCACAGTGTTTCCTTCACCCTGGAGGGAGCGAATGAACGCGAGCTTCTCCACAGGGGATTGGTTGAAGGCCAGACGAGATTCTGTTCCGAAAAGAGCCTGAAACTTGGCGCGGTCCTTGTCGTTGTCCCCGCTCAAGAGCGCGAGTTGATGGTTGGCTCGCAGAGACCCAATGAGTTGCTCGGTTTCCTCGCGCAAAGCGCTGGCGAGCACGAAGCACCCACGGTACGTGCCGTTAATAGCCAGGTGGACATGGCTTCCCTTCATGGCGCCTTTTGGAGCGGCAACATTGCGCGTCGCTAACCACGCTGCTGATCCCATCCAGATCTCATTGGATCCGATGTTCGCCTCGATCCCGCAGCCGGTCGTTTCGAGGAACGAGCGCACCACTTGCGGGTATTGTTCTTCCGCCAGCGCCTCACTGATTCTGACTGCGTATGGATGCGTCGAGTGTCTGCTCAACGAGAAAACCCAGCCCTTTTCCTGATCGTTCAGAGCGTTGCCTTCGAAACGGATCGAGCCGGCTCCTGCCGCAGTAAGCGTCCCGGTCTTGTCGAACACGACCGCAGTCACCCGCGCCAAGGTCTCAAGAACGACGGGGCTTTTGACAAAGATGTTCCTCTTCCCGAGCGCCCGCAGCGCTGTGCCGAGCGTAAAGGGCGCGGCTAGCGCTAATGCGCACGGGCAAGCGACAATCAAGACCGACGTGAATGCTTTGATCGCCAAAGCCGGGCTGGTGGGCCACCAAAAGACCGCGCTTCCCGCGGCGATCGCGATGACGATCCGGGTGAAACGCTCACTAAAGATGTTTGTGAGCGTCGCGAGCGTCTCGCTGTTCTCTTTGCGGAAAGCTTCCTGGTTCCAAAGAGAAGTCAGGTAGCTCTGTGAAACCGCCTTCACAGTCTCAATTTCAATCGCTCCCCCCATTTGCCTGCCGCCGGCGTAAAGATGATCGCCTGCTTGCTTCTCGACCGGCTCTGATTCGCCCGTCACAAAGCTGTAATCAATCACTGCTGCGCCGCTCACCAGGCGCGCATCAGCCGGAATCAACTCGCCGTTCCGTACCAGCAAATGGTCGCCGGTTTCCACCTGGGCCAAAGCGGCGGTTTCTTCGGTCCCGTGGGCGATGCGTGTGACGGACAGTGGGAAAAACGATTTGTAGTCACGGTCGAACGCCAGCCGGTCGTAGGTCTTTTGTTGAAACAACCGCCCGCACAGCAGGAAGAAAATCAGCCCGCAGAGAGAGTCAAAGTAACCTTCACCAACTCCGCTCAAAACCTCGTAAGCGCTTTGCGCATAGATGGCGAGAATCCCCGCTGCGATCGGAACATCGATCGTCAGAAGCTTTTGCCTCAGGCTGATAATGGATGAACGCCAATAATCCCAGGCGCTATACGTCACCACCGGTAGCGCGAGGAACAGGCTTATGTAGCCGACCAGTTTCTTGAACCCCGGCCCGCTGAAGCTATCCAGGCCCAGGTAAGCCGAGATGCTGAACAGCATGATGTTGCCGAAGGCGAACCCAGCTATGCCCATTTGCAACCAGAGCCTTCTATTCACCGGCTTTTTCGCATGGTTCTCCAGGTCGGAAAACTTCAGTTCCGGCTCATAACCGAGCGCCGCCAGCAGGCCAACCACCTCGCTGAGTTTTACCTTCTCGTTCTCGAAGCTCAGCGACAGCTCTTTGCGCGGAAAATTAACCTGCGATTGTCCAATGCCCGCCTTGAGGCGAAAGAGGTTTTCCAGCAGCCAAACACAGGCGATGCAGTGCATGGACGGGATGTGAAAGGTGATGCGCGTGAGCTTGCCGTTGGTGAAATTCACCAAACGCTCCAGCACCGCTGGGGCATCGAGATAGGAGAACTGGTCCGCGCGCGTGGCTCGTTTCACCCTCACGCCTGCGTTCTCGCTCAGGCTGTAAAAATCATTCAGCCCGTTTTCGGAAAGGATCTCGAAAACGGTTTTGCAGCCCTGGCAGCAGAATGACTTCTCTAAAAGTGTGAAGACCTCCCCGCGGCAACGGGTGCCGCAATGAAAGCAGCGAGCCGGTTCAGCGGTAGCCGAAGAGTCTCCCGCAATGGCTGGGTCACTCCAGGCTGCGGGTTGGTCTAAGAGGTCGGCTGATGAGTTCCGTTCCAAGCAGGAAAAGCGTCGCCCGCCTGACGTTTCCTCGCTTTACATTCCTTGCTCATCCCTGTCCGTTTTTGGCTGGTTACAACAAACCAGTACTCGTTCTGACTTAAGTCAAACGCCGACCTCGACACAGAGGTTAAACCTCTTTGACCACGCCCCAATAGACGTCCAGCCGCTTAGCCAGGTAGAGCTGAATGGCCTTCAGGAGGGTGGCCGCTTCCAGGCGCTGGCCTTCGGCGACAATCTCGCGAAGAGTCATATTCGGACGCGTTTCAAATGCGCTTTGCGCAATGATTGGTCCTTCGTCCAGGTGCATGCTCACGAAATGCGCGGTCACCCCGATGATTTTGACGCCATGCTCGTACGCCTGACGATACGCCTGTGGCCCAGGGAAACTCGGGAGCAACGAAGGATGAATGTTGATGATTTTGTTCTTGTACCGCCAAACGAAGTTGGGGCTCAGGATTTTCATAAAGCGGGCGAGCGTCACAAAATCCGCCCCATGCTTCTGGAGCACCCGAATGGCCTGTTCCTCAGCGCGGGTCCGATCTTCCCATTCGATCTGCTCGAACGGCAGCCCCGCACCCTCAGCCAAAGGGCGCAGTTCGGGCCGGTTGCTCACGACCACAACTGGTTCAGTCTCCAGCTCCTTTTGAGCCACTGCGCGCAATATGGCTTCCAGGCAGTGGCTCTCCTTTGTCACCAGGATTCCCATGCGCTGCAACCGCCCCGGTTCGGTGAACATAATGCTCGTTTCCATTCCGAGCTGCTGCCCAACGGCCTCTAAACCGCTCTCCATCCCCGCACGATCCAGTTGCTCCTGCTCCCAGCTCGCTTGCAGGATCATGCTGAACTGCCCACGCGTGACCTGCTCCTCCAAGGCTTCGATGTTCGCTTTTTGCTCGAACAAATAGTTCGTGATACGTGCGATAACGCCTGTCTTGTCTTTGCCAATCACCGTGATCGTCGCGTAGATCTTCATTTCCGCCGCCAGTCAACCGAATGGGGTTGCGAAAGTAAACACCGCCACCCGCGCTTTGCGTTTGACCGCTCGGAGCTGAAGCGACCAAAATGTTGCTGAGCCTATGAAAGCCCCAATCACTCGCCGCCGCTTTGTCAAACGCGCCGCCACTGCCACCGCTCTTGCCGCGGCGTTTGGCGCGCCAGCAATCCTTCGCTCACAAAGCCCCAGTGAGAGAATCGTCATTGGAGTGATGGGGCTGGGTCGCGGCCTCGATCATGTTCGAAGCAGCCTCACACTCAAGAATCTTGAGGTCGGCTATGTTTGCGATGTGGATGACAGCCGCCTTGCGCGCGGTGTTAAGACGACCTCGGAAAAACAGGAGAAAACGCCCAAGGCGGTCAAAGATGTCCGGCAGGTTCTCGAGGACAAGGATATCGACGCGCTGTTCATCGCCGCGCCGAATCACTGGCACGCTCCAGCCACCATCTTGGCCTGTTCCGCGGGGAAGCATGTCTACGTGGAAAAGCCCGCGAGTCATAATCCATGGGAGGCAGAAATGATGGTGCAGGCAGCCCGAAAAAATAACCGCAAGGTTCAGATGGGTAACCAACGTCGTAGTTGGCCCGCGATCATTGAAGCAATGGAAAAGCTTCGCTCCGGCGCCATTGGACGGGTCACTTCCGCGCGGGGTTGGTACAACAACCAGCGCGGGTCCATCGGCCGAGGCAAACCAGCTCCAATTCCTGAGGGTCTCGATTACAGCGCCTGGCAAGGGCCCGCGCCTGAGCGTCCTTACGTGGATAACCTCGTCCATTACAACTGGCATTGGCGTTGGCACTGGGGTGGCGGTGAACTTGCCAACAATGGGCCCCACGCTTTAGACCTCATCCGTTGGGGACTCGGCGTTGAATACCCCCAGAAGGTGACCTGCAATGGAGGCCGCTATCATTTTGATGACGACCAACAAACGCCTGACACCATCCTCGCGACTTACGACTTCGGGACTTCTGTCGGCATCTGGGACAGCAGCAGTTGCCACCCGCGCTCGAATGAGAAGCTCCCCTTCGTCGCATTTTATGGCGAGGGTGGGAGCCTTGTGAACTTCGGCACGGACTACGTCATCTACGACATCAAAGGCAAAGAGGTTGCCCGTCAGAATGGGCCAGGTGGTGAAGCGATTCATATCCAGAATTTCCTGGATGCGATCCGCAATGGAACGAAGTTGAACGCTGAGATTGAGGATGGCCAAAAAAGCGTCATGCTCTGCCATCTCGGCAACATCGCGTACCGCACCGGCCGCACGATTCACTTCAATCCGAAAGATCGCCGGATCAAAGAAGATGCCGAGGCGGAACTGCTCTGGAAGCGTGATTACCGTCCGGGCTGGGAACCAAAAGTCTGAGCCGCTGGTTCAGAGGCGCACAACCGCGTTTCTCTCGGCAGAGTCATAGGCTGCGAAAACAAGTCTCGTCGTCTTGAGGTTATCTTCACCGGTGGTTTGCGCTGGCCGTTCACCACGGATGCCCGCGAGCAGATCCACGTTGCAAGGCACGATGCTCGCGTGGACAAGGTCATAGCGCGGATCCGCCCATGCATAACGCGGAGGCGGCGTTCGTTTCGCATGGGTGCCCTCTGCAGTCGTTACCCGAATCCAATAATCCGGCCCAAGCTCGAGAGTGCCTTTTGAGCCTTCGACAACAATGTAGGTTTCCGGAAAACGATCATGCTCCGCGTAATTTCCCGGGTAGCCCATCTCCACCGTGACCGTCGTCCGACTCGGCCCCATTGGCATAATGACCGTGGCGACGTCCTCACCTTTGATGCTCTCGTGCACCTTCGCGCTTTGGCAATAGACGGACTCGGCTTCACCGAAAAGGAAGCGCGCCACATCGAGGACATGGCTTCCCATATCCGTGAGAATGAATCGCTCCAGCTCAGCCAGGAACGGCTGGTTCTCGAAAACTTTAAAGCCGGAGACCATCCGAATGCGCGCGCGGAAGGGCTGCCCGATCATCCCGCTTGTTAGAACCTGCTTCAGTTCCTGGATCGGCCGCTGCCAGCGCCAGTTCTCGTGAATGAAGAAAGGAACTTTCTGCGTCCTGCTGGCTTCGACCATCTCCTGCGCCACGCTGAACGTGGGGGCCATCGGCTTCTGGCAAATGGCGGGAATTCCGCGCTCAATCGCCATCAGCACGAACTTTGGATGCGTCTCCACGTCCGTGATAATGTCCACAAAATCAAGGCGCTCCGTTTCCAGGAGGCGCTCTGCGTTGTCATAGACGCTTGGGATTCCAAATTTCCCGGCCAGCGACTCGGCCTTGGCCCTAGTGCGATTGTAAATGGCAACGCATTCAGCGCCGCCAGCCTCGCTCCATGCAGCCAGTTGGTAATTAGCCCAAAACCCAGCGCCTAAGGTTCCAAACCGCAGCTTTGTTTCAGTCGCCATCGAAGGAAGTCTTCGCTCACCCCCCGCAGCGTCAATCCCAATCCAGTTGGGCCACCGCGTAAGGCAACAAGTGTAGTCGGGCGACACCACCCTCGACTTGCAGCCCAGCGCCCGCATTCGAAATGAAAGTGTCCACATCAAACATCGCGCCGAGCGCCGTCCGCTCATCCAGCGTTTTCAGGCGAACCCGCTCAGAAGGAATCCCTTGGACCTCCACCACTTCCGCTTCGTTGCGCAAGTTGGCGATCAGGGTTCGCGTTTTGCCATTCACTTTCACGGCGGCTGCTTCGAATTTCAGCGGCTCAGAACTGTTCGTTTCGAGAACCGCCTCGGCTCCAGCCAATGCCCTGAAGACGTGGAACACGGGAAAAACAGCCCCAGGAGCCGAAGGGAATAGCGCTGGCTCCGGGGAGCCTTTCTCTCGCTCAATGAGTCCTCGCCAGCCAACTGTTTCGAACCACGTCACGCTCTCGATCGGAGCCTGGAGCGCGTGCTTCATCGCTCCCACAGCCCACGCTGCTCCGAATAGTGACATTTGTCTGGCGTCCACCGGCGCTGGAAGTTCGCCCGGACGCGGGGGCTCTACGGCTCCTGTCGCATCAGGATTAAACCGCATTTTCAGTGTGACCGGAGTGATGCAAACAGGCTTGCCCTTGCTCAATTGCCATGCGCTCTCCGCGGTGGCGCGGATCATCGGCAAGGTTTCCATCAGGCTTGCGTCGTCGAATGCATGCACCTGCGGATTGGCCGAGTAGCAAACAAAGTCGAGCTTCGCCGGGTCCAAGTTGCTCCGGTTTAGCTCCGTGAAATACGCATTCGTGCCGCTGCCAATGCGAGCATCCGGCGAGATCCTCCGAAGTTCGGCGTTTGCCAAATCGACCACTCCTTGCGGAGGAACCTTTTCCCGCACATGGAACACCAGCCACCGTCTCACGGGCGCGCGAAGCTTCAGCGCGGTGGTCGCGACCTGTTGAAGCTCGTGCTCCACCTCATCGGACAAGAACAAGGCGATCTCCAGCCCCGCGCCGAGCGCCAATGCTTCATGATCCGCTTGCTGCAAGGCTGCTTCTGAACGCGCCTCAGAGGGTGTGTGCTCGACTCGCAAGTGAGCTGGCTTCAGCTTTCCAATGAGTTCCGTCTCTTTTTCAGTGAGCGGCTCCCCGTCGGAAGCCATCCCCAATCCGAAGTTTGGAAATTTCGTGCGAACTCTCGCAGGATCGATTGTCACCACACATTTTTGCACTGCTGATGTGGACGCCTCCATCTCCACCGGGTTGCCGAGCAACTGAACCGTCACACGCTGCTCAACGCGCTCTCCTCGGCGCACCAAAGCGGGAAAGGGGAGCCGCAGCGGCGTGCAATAGGTTTTGAAGGAGGCATCCAGCCAGTTGCGTTGATCCTCCATCTCGAAGATTTCCCCTTCATACTCAACCTTCACCTGCACCCCAGGAGCTGGTTCATGCGTGAACGCCTTGATGTCAGTGAAGGGGCAATGCGGCGCAATCGTAAGCGGGAACTTTCCGGTCCCGAGCTCGCCGCTCACCTTCAACGCTTCGCACGATCGCCCAGCGCAATCTGCGGGATGCAGCACACAAAACCCGATGCGGTTCCGAAGGAATTCGCTGTGCGCGAGTCCGTGAAAGTGGAAATCGACAATGCCCTCGGCTGAGCCAGTAATCGTGCCGCGCCAACGGAAATCAATTTCGCCCTGCTGATGAACCGATTCAAAAGCGACACGGAAACAACGATCCACAGCCTGAATGTCCAGCTCTTCAACACGGGCAGGAACCGTTCCCCAGTTCCTATCCCTCACCGCTGCGTAAACGCGCCGAATCAACTCAACATCACGATAGCGGATGTACCGCAAACCGCCGCTTTCGAACTCCATCACGAGTGGCCCGGCTCGGAGCGGCACAACCCGCGGAGTTGCGGTCTTGCTGCCCCGTCGCAGAACCTCCAATGGGAAGAGTTGGTTCATGACACCTGCGGGATTTGCAGTAAATCGAACTTTCCTGTTCGAAACATCCTCGCGTAAGCCCACAGCAGAATCCACGCGCACACCAGCGCGCCCATGCCGCACCAGATCACTACGGCTGGATTTCGGGAGAAGATAACGGCCAAACAGAGTCCGCCTGTCAGGGCGAACCCCGTTAAGAAGGCAACCAGCCCCGGGAGTTGACGCCAACGGAACTGCGAACTGTCGTTCGAGCCCGAGCTGAAGAACATCACCACCAGCAGCGGTTGGATAACGAGCAACAACCACCCCGCTTTCAGACCGGCCATTACACCGGCTGTGACTCCACTTCCTCCGATGACCCCGCAAGCTGCACAAAACGCGAGCACGAGCGGCAGCGCCGCCGCCCAACGGATGGTGGAAATCCGTAGAATAATCGAGGCGAGTTGTTTGAAACTCACTGGAAACCCGGCATACAGCGGGATGTTTGTGCCGCTAAGGAACAGCATTTGAAAGGCGGTAGGCAACGGGTTCCCAAGCGGGATCACTGCCAATAGCGAGACTCCGCAAACAAGGTAGAACACCAAAGCCAATGCTTTGTTTTGTCCGGCCACGGCCAAGCTTCCCAGAAACGCCAACAGAATCGCCCGCCGCTTCCACTGCCTCGTCCATCGCGGTTCCTGCCCGTTGAAAACGGCAACAAGCTCGCGCTCCTTTGGGTTGAGAGCGCCCAGCGCAGTTTGCTCGATTATGCCTTCCGGCCTCACGGCGCTCGGCGTTAAGAATTCGCGTGAAAAGATTCGGTCTTCGATCTCCGTTATGCCTGCTCGCGTCCGCTCCTCCTGGAGACCCTCTTCATCGTTCCTTAAAGGGTTACCAATCGAGCCGGGATGCGGAAGCATTTCCTCCGTAAGTGTGTAAGAGCTTTTGAGGTCGCGATAGGCCAAGCGCGCTCCAATCATCAGGCATATAACGGCGGGAATCGGCAAGAGGGCGCTCAGCCAAAACTCTCCCATTGCTTCCGTGTGCGTTCGCGTTAACCACCCGGTGGGCAAAGCCCAGAACGGCCATCCAGCAATCGTTTGGAGACTTCCCCCAATCGTGTTGACCGCAGACTTGCTCCCGATCCAAACCGGCAGAATCACCCCCATGACCACAAGCCACACAATGAGGCGATAGGGCAGGGAGGGCGCATGCCGAGCTGCGAGGGTTGCGCAGGCCATAACCACCGCGGCTTGGAGCGACACCACTGCGACGGTGACCGCAATTGCTCCCGCGGAAATCTCCCACCCTTGGAAGATATGAAGGGAGCCCATGATCACTGCTAAGTCTGCCAGCAGCCAGCCACCCGCGTTCAGGACTAACGCGCGGAAGCGATGCTCGAAGATCATCTCATCTGGGACGGGCAGATGGTAGAGCGTTGAAACGATCGGCGATCGATACACTCTCTCAAAAATAGCTGGGACGATCCAGAACACCGCGAGGGTGGACCAGATAGTGACTAACACCATCTGCGCCCCTGTTCCCGAGGGGCCCACCTTCGAGAGCATGCTTAAGAAAAACGACAGCCCGAGTGCGTGAACAAAAAAATCGCTGCTCGAGAACCACCGTGCCTTTTTCGCTCTGCGGGCCTGCCGACGAAGCTCGCGTGAAGCGCGGATTTCCCTTCGCACCAGGGCGCTCGCGCCTCGGAGAAAAGCTGGTGAATGCAGCCTCACTTGCTTTCCTCACGCAACCGCCGGAACAGCGCATCGAGAGCCTGCTCCTGTGTTCCGGCAGCAGCCTGAAGTCGTTCCAGGCTATCGAAGGCCCGAATCTCGCCTTCATGGATCACGCAGACGCGATCAGAGAACCGCTCGGCCACATCAAGAATCTGCGTCGAGTAAATGATGGTTCTCCCTGCGGCTGCGGCTGTGCGGGCATGCCGTTTGAACGCCTGGATCGCATGTGGATCCATGCCCGAGGCGAACGGCTCGTCCAGCAGCCACAGCTCAGGATTGACGGCCAGCAGCCCTGTTAGACCGGTCTTATAACCTTGTCCTCGCGACAAGCTCTGCACCGGCGTATCGGCCAGGGGGAGCAAATCGAAATCCCTTAGCAATTCGACCACCCGCTTTTCCACGCCTGAAGCATCTGCTTCGTGCAACCGCAAGATGGTTGCGATATTTTTTAGCGTGCTCTGGTCCCAGAATAGAAAAGGGAAATCGGGCAGGAACATCATTCGCCGGCGCAAGTCCAGCCGGTCGCGTGTGAGCAATTCCCCATCGAGGCGGATCTCGCCGCGATCCAGCCCCACAATGGTTGCCAACGCTCGCAGCAACGTTGTTTTCCCGGCTCCGTTCGAGCCCAACAGTGCGATGATCTGCCCCGGCTCAATCTGCAGGCTTACCGCATCCAGTGCACGTGTGCGGCCATACCTCTTTGAAACACCACTGAGTTCGATCCTCATGCAAGCGCCCGGAAATCTAAACAAAAAGGCCAGCGCACCAAAAGCGCTGGCCCGGTAAAAACGTGTTCGTGATTAGGATTGCCGCGCGTGCTTCTTGTCTTTTTTAGCCTTCTTTGCCTTCTTGGCTTTCTTCTTCTTTTTGGCCTTTTCGGCCTTCTTCTCTTTCTTCACCCCATCCGTCGCTTCGGTCGGTGCGGATTCTTTGGCTCGATCGTTCGCAGCGTAGACCGGCGCCGCGCTGAAAGCGACTACAGCAATCAGAATGTAAACGAGGGATTTCATCGTGATGCTTGGTTTAAGTTTCATTAAGACCATGCGCAACCACAAACTGGCGCTCCGCTTCTCCTGCACTCATACCCCCGTGTTTCCCTGAGCGCGCTCTCATCTCATAGTTCGCCCTTCATCCCCGCTCCTCTACGCATTGTTGCCACTCTGCTGGCGAGGAAGGTTGGCCTCGCAATCAGCCATGTCGGCATTGGTTGCAGTCCAACGACAACTAGGAGATTAACGGAATGAAAAAAATTGCAGTTTTAATCGCAGTCTTCGCGCTGAGCGCCATGACGCATGCGCAAAGTTCTGGCGGTTCGGGTCCGGGTTCCGGTTCGGGTTCTGGCAGCGGAAGCTCCGGCTCCTCTTCCGGCTCACTTCAAGGCAACTCGCAAAGCGACACGGCGCGTTCCCGCGGCGGAACATTCTCTGGAGGCCAGCAAGGCAGCCAATCCAGCTCTCAAGGCAGTTCTGGCCAGTCCACCAGCGGCTCCAGCTCTGACCAAAGCGGATCCTCTTCGTCCGGCGGTTCTGCCTCCGGCCAAAGCGGCACGTCAGCTTCGGGTGGCTCCGGCTCGGGGCAGAGCGGTTCTTCTGGCTCTAGCTCCGGTGGCCTTTCCGGCTCCAGCTCCAGCCAGGGCGGCGCTTCGGGATCTACCAGCGGCAGCAGCACAGGCGGCCTGAGCGGCAGCGGCTCCAGCTCCCAGGGTGGCATCGGCGCGTCGGCGAGCGGCGGCCGTGCTTCTGACACTGGCTTATATAACTCCACCAATCGTTATCGCGGCCATGGCAATGCTGATCAAAGCCAGCGCGGCGGGAGAAACTCTGGCGGCTCCGCCAGCGGCCAATCCGGCAGCGGCTCCGGCTCTGGGAGCACGAGTGGCTCGGGCTTAGGCAGCGGCAGTTCCGGTTCCAGCAGCGGCTCGGATGCCACCGGCTCCGGCAGTGGTAGCGGAACAGGTTCTGCCTCTGGCTCGACCGGTGGCAGCGGTAGCTCCACAGGCAGCAGCGGCGCTGGCGGCAGCGGCAGCTCTTCGGGTGGTTCCGGCAGCAGCGGCTCGGGCGGCTCGGGAAGCTCTTCTGGCGGCTCTGGAAGTGGCGCCTCTGGCGGGTCCAGCGGCGGCTCAACCTCTGGCGGTTCTGCCAGCTCCAGCAGCGGCGCTGGCGGATCGACGGGCGGTTCCACCGGCAGCTCCACTGGCGGCGGTTCGCGCTAATTCTGCACGCTTATGCTAACGACCAGAGCACACGGCTTTTTGGATTATTCAGTGGGCGCCTTAATCGCGTTCGCCCCCTGGTTGCTCGGCTTCGCAGCCGGCGGTCCCGAGACCTGGGCAATGGTTGCTGTAGGCGGGCTTGGCCTGCTCTACAGCCTTCTGACCGATTACGAGATGGGCCTATTGCGTGTGATCCCAATGTCCATGCATCTGGCCCTCGATTTTTGCAGCGGCCTCTTTTTGGCCGCTTCCCCATGGCTGCTTGGCTTCGCCGACCACGTCTGGGCGCCTCATTTGGCGCTTGGCTTGTTCGAAATCGGAGCTGCAGCCTTCACCAGCAAGCTTCCCTCGCCTCAACACGCCAGAGCGTAACGGAAGCTCATTCATTAGCCTCTTTCGGAGGGCGGCAGCCAATCGGTTGTCGCTCTCCACGGTGTGCGCCCGCGCATGCGCCTGCGTTCAACAAAGGAAAGAGCCCGCTCCTTTCGAAGCGGGCTCTGACATTCTCAAACGCTGACTTACAACCCAACGTTCGCCAACTCTTCGTTCGTCATCGCATTTACAATCTTGTACTGCTCGGGATGCAAGCCTGGGTCCGAACGGAACTCCAGCCGTCCAAAGTACTTCTTCTCAAGTTCGATGATTAGCCGTTCGTCCTCGCCCCGCAGACGGTCGCGCACGGATGGATTGACGACTACCTTGAGCTGGAAGTCCGATTCGTCTCGATTGCGGCGTTTGAGTATCTCGACCAGCTTGCGCTGAATCTCCACGCTCATCGTCAGCGCGCTCTTCACCTTGCCGCGCCCTTTGCAATGCGGGCAGTCGTCGTAAACCGTCGAGCGCACGCTCTCTGAATGCCGCTGGCGCGTCATCTCCATCAAGCCGAGCTGCGAGATCGGCAGCACATGTGTCTTCGCCTTATCCCGGCGGAGTGACTCCTTCAGCTTTTGATAAACTTGCCGCTGATCGCGCACCGACTTCATGTCGATGAAATCGAGCACGATCAAGCCGCCGATGTTGCGCAACCGCAACTGCCGCCCAATTTCTTCGGCCGCTTCCACGTTGACCTTCAGGATCGTCGATTCCTGATCCTTGCTCCCCTTGTGGCGGCCGGTGTTCACGTCGATCGCCACCAACGCTTCCGTTTCATCAATGACGATGTAACCGCCGCTCTTTAACGGCACCTGCCGCGAGAATGCGCTTTCCAATTGCCGTGTCACACCGAACCGGTCGAACAACGGTTGTGGCTCTGCGTAAAGCTTCACCTTCGTCATCGAGCGCCGGGAAATGCGGCCGATCATCTCACGCACACGGTCGTATTCGCGGCCGTTGTCGATGATGATCCGGTCCACATCCTCCGTCAGGAAGTCGCGCACGGTGCGCTCGATCAAATCCGGTTCCTGGAACACGCAGCTCGCAATCGGCTTGTTCTGGATGTTGTCCGCAACCCGCTTCCACTCATCCAAAAGCAACGCCAGGTCGCGCACGAAATAACGCGCCTGCTGCCCTTCGCCCACGGTGCGAATGATCACTCCCATCCCTTCGGGAATGCTCAAGCTGCGGAGGATTTTCTTAAGCCGGCTCCGCTCCTCGGGATCCTCGATTTTCCGCGAAATACCGCTCTGGTCCGAGTTCGGCAGCAGCACCAAGTAACGTCCCGGCAAAGCCAGGTTCGTGGTGACGCGCGGCCCCTTCGTCCCAATCGGCCCCTTCGTCACCTGCACGATGATTTCGCTGCCTGGAGGATAAAGCTTCGGAATATCTTTTTGCGTGATGCGCGGCCGATCTTTCTTCCGCGCGCCTTCGCGCTCGACCACTTCCACGCCGCTATCAAACGGCGCCGGCACAATGTCCCAGTAATGGAGAAAAGCATTCTTCTCGAACCCAATGTCCACAAACGCCGCCTTCAATCCATCTTCAAGGTTTCGAACCTTTCCTTTGTAAATGCTCCCGACGAGCCGGTCATCTTCCGTGCGCTCGATCGTGAACTCCTCGACGCGCCCATCTTCCAACACCGCCACGCGCGTCTCGAGCGACTCCGCGTTGATCAACACTTCCTTGTGAGTCTGCTTCTCCGGCTTGATCAACCGTTGCACACGTTTGATCACTTTTTCGGCCGCTGCGCGAATCGTCTCCACGATTCCCACCGGCGCGGCGCTTTGCACTTCGATTGGCTTGTATTCCGGCTCCGGTTTTTGCGGCTGCGGCTCTGGAGCCACATTCGTCGTTTGAGTCGAAGCTTCATGTGGATCCGCAGGCAGTCCCGCCGCCACATTCTCAGCGCGTTCAATTTCCTTCGTGTGCCTGCCGTCGAACACAGCTTCCGGCCCTGAAGTCGTCTCACCCACCGCATCAGCGCGAGCTTCATTCGCTGCTTTGGTCGGGCGGTTCGGCGCGCTGAGCCCGCCAGGAGGGCGGAATCTCATGGTTTTGCGTCGCCGCGAAAAGTTTCTATCGTTCATATTTGAGGGTTAATAAGACCTTCTGTAGAGGTGCACGTTTTGCAGGATGCCAATCGCGATCAACGAGCAAACCACAGACGATCCTCCATAACTGAGGAGCGGCAGCGGTATGCCCGTCACGGGCATCAGGCGAATGTTCATGCCGATGTTGATGAAGATATGACTGAACAAGAGGGCCACCACGCCCACTGCCAGCAGTTTTCCCAGGCGATCGCGCGCCTGGCCTGCGATTCGCAGCCCGCTTAGCAGCACTATGGTGTAAAGCGTGATCACGATCACGCTGCCCACAAATCCTTTCTCCTCGGCAATCACGGAGAAGATGAAGTCATTGTGCGCCACTGCCCGCGGCAAGTATCCCAATGCATTTTGGGTTCCTTCCCGCCAGCCTTTGCCCATCACCCCGCCGGAACCGACGGAGATTAAGGCCTGCTCCACGTTGTAGCTTTTTTCTCGCTGCAACGATCGAGCCTTTTGTCGCGCTTCAGGCGTGGCGTCCCGAGGCGCAAAATCCAAACCGAAAAACACAAGCAAGCGATGGCGCTGGTAATCCTCAATCTTCACCTGCCATTGCGGCGGGGCGAAAAGCACGTTGAGCAACAGCAGCCCAATAATCACTGCTGACCCGCCCAAAAACTTGGCCAATGTCTGCCGTGGCACACCGGCCACAAACATCATCGCCAACCCCACCGGGAAAAAGACCAACGCCGACCCGAGGTCCGGCTCTTTCAAAATCAAAACAAATGGCAGCGCTGCCAACGCGAGGCTCTTCAGGAACGCCGACCGTCTGCGCAATTCTTCCACCGGCTGGCTGAGATAATGCGCCTGCATGAAGATGAACCCGAGCTTCGCAAATTCACTCGGCTGAAATTGCACGGGCCCAAAATCAATCCATCGTCTCGCGCCGTATCGCATCACGCCCACACCCGGAATCAGCACCGCCAGCAAGAGCAGGATGCACCCCCAGTAACCGACCAGCGCGTAGCGCGACCATTTGGTGTAATCCACACCGCACAGCACCGCCACGAGCATGATTCCGATCCCGTACGAAATGACCTGCCGCATCCACAGCCCACTCGTGGGGTCGCCAGCGCGCGACGCGCTAAATATGAAGAGCGCCCCCACCAGCATCAGGCCGAGGATGCCGCCCCACAGCACCCAATCGATGCGATGCACATTTTCTTTGAGAGGCTTTTCGAACATTACCGCGCCTCCCTCTGAAAAGTTAAAGTCCGCTCAGCCTGGGGTGGGGGATTGGTGTCCCGCTTGATCAAGGCCTTGAAGATCTCCCGCGCGCGCGGCGCGCACGATCCGCCGCCCGACGCGCCGCCCTCCTGCATCACCACCACGGCATAGCGCGGATTCTCAAACGGCCCATAAGCCGCGAACCAGGTGATCTTCCGGTCACCCGCTTTGGTCGGTTGATCCAACTCTGCTGTGCCCGTTTTCCCGCCGATCCGATACCCCTCAATGCGCGCGCTCTTCCCAGTCCCTTCTGGATCTTCAACATCCGCCAGCATCGCTTCGTGCAGCGTCTGCCAGGAAGCCGGGCTTAAGTTCACCCGTCCCCGCAGGATGCCCGGCTCGAAGAACTCGCCAGCTGCCCCGGTCGCGTCCTTCTCCGGCGGACGAATTGCCGTGATCAAGCGCGGTGTGTAAATCGTGCCTCGGTTCGCCACCGTCGCCATCATCACCGCCACCTGCAACGGAGTAGTCAGAATCTCGCCCTGGCCAATGGACAGGTTGGCCGTGTCGCCCTCCTGCCACGGCAACCCGTCTCGCTTCAACCCAGTCAGGGGATTCGGGAGATAACCCGGCTTTTCTAAGGAATCCCTAATGTCTGTACGGGAGAGATAGCCTGTCCGCTCCCCAAGCTTGAACTCCTTCGACAGCGCGAGGATTCGTTCTTTCCCAATCCGCCGCCCCGCATCGATGAAGTACGGATTGCTCGACTTGGCGAAGGCGCGCCGAAAATCAAAAATGCCCGCTTTGGCAGTGTCTTGGATGATGCGGCGTCCAATGCGCGTATAGCCCGCGCTCTCGTACAAAGCTTTCGGATCCAACCCCGCTTCCAGAGCAGCCAACCCCGTTATTATTTTGTAAACCGATCCCGGCGGATACATCCCTTGCGCCGCCCGATCGAACAACGGCAGCGTCTTCGGATCCGTCAGCTCCGCCCATTGCGCATGGCTGACCCCATCCACAAAGTCGTTCAGGTCAAAGGTTGGGGACGAAGCCATCGCAATGATGTCCCCATTCCGCACATCCATCACCACCGCCGCCCCGCGGGTTTCCGGCCCGGTCATCCGCAACGCCTGGTCCGCCGCTTTTTGAATATCGACATCCAGGGTGAGGTGGAGATCCCATCCAGGCTCCGGCTCCTGTTGGCGCGACTCGCTTTGGGCGTATCCGATATTATTAACCAACAGCGCCTTCACGCCGGGCGTGCCGCGCAACACGCTGTCGAACGCCTGCTCAAGGCCATTGCGGCCAACGAAGCCTTGCACCGGATAGCTGAACTGGAACTCTTCTCCCGTCCCTCGAATTTCCGCCCGCCCAATGTAGCCAATCAAATGCGATGCGATACCTGGATATGGATAAACGCGCACGGGTGTCGCTTCTAACGCGACACCTGGGAAGTCAGCGGCCTTTTCGATGAAGCCAGAAATCTGCGCTCGGGTGAGGTTGGTCAGAACGGTGAGCGGCAGCGATAACTTGTTCGTGTAATGCTCGCCGAACCTGTCCTTATTCAGGATCAAGGGCGACCCAACCGCCGCCGTTGCTCTTGCCACGAGATTGCTAGCCACCCGATAGCGTGCTTCAGCTTGCAAGGCGAATTGCACGCTGCGCGACAGCTTCACCCCCGGGTTGGTTGCGAGGTAACTCGGCCGAACAGTGTTCGTGTACTCGTGGTAGAACAACGGGCGGATGTCCTCGAGATACAACTTTACGTCATACCGCGGCTCGTTCTCGGCGAGTTGCCGCCCGCGCACATCGAGAATGCGTCCGCGTGTGGGGAGCAGGGGAACCGTGCGGACTGACTGCACTTGCAGGCTTTGCTCATAACGCTTCCGCGCGACCACCTGCGTGTGCCAGAGCTTGCCCAAAAGGATGAGCATGCCCAGCAGCACACCTAACGCCAGCCATTGCAGCTCGCGCGTCGATTGTTTCGGATCCTCAGCGAACATCAGCGCTCAATCATGAGCGCCCTCTGTCTAATTCCCTGTCTGGTCGAAATCCGCTTTCAGAAGCAGCAGGATAGAAGAGAGCGCGGTCTAATCGGTGGAACACACCGAACCACACGGGCGCCATCAGCGCCCCGGCCAGGGCCATTGCCAACCACTGCCATAGGCTTATCCAGCCAATGAGCGGTTGCGCCCCGAGCACATAAAGTAAAAACAAACTGATCAATGGCGCCGCTGCCGATGCGATCAGGCCCAGTGACACCTGCGCGAACCTTTGTTCGTTCAGGAGATTGTGCTTGTTCGACCAGACAGCCGCGCCCACTAAAAATAACGGAAGAATACTAACCCCCAGCGGGTTTGCAGAAAGCGAATCATGCAAAACCCCGCCCAAAATCGCCAAACCAGCCGTGGCTGCCAGACCACAGCTTGTTCCGACATACACGAACAGAGCCGGGAGCAAATCAACACTTGCTCCGAGCCACCGTCTCGGAAATTCCAAGTACGCCACCAGGAACACAGCCAGATAAATCGCCAGGGCAAGGCCCGCATGCTTCACTGTGCGGGGATTCACGAGAGCCTCCTTGGGCTAAGCAAAGGGGAGCCCTGCCGCTTTTCAGCGGCTGCGACCCACTTTACTTTCGCTGCTGCGTTCACTTCTTTGCTACGGATTTAGCACCCAAACATTGTCGAGATGCCGAAAGCTCGCCGCCAATTTAATGCGCGCTTCCTGGGAAAGGCCGAAATCAACGCTTCTCACATCCACCACGGTCCCGACCAGGATTCCGCGCGGGAATATGCCTCCTAAACCGCTCGTGTAAACAGCTTGCCCTGGCCGGATCTGCGCGTGGCGATGCAGATACTGGACCTGCACAATCCCTTCATCGATTGAATCCATGGCCGCTTCCGCAATCGCCCCGGTGTCACCCGTCTCGCGAATCACCACCGCCACTTTGCATTGCGGATCCCCAATGAGCGCCACTCGCGACCGATGCTCACCCACTTCGTCCACTCGCCCGACCAACCCTTCGGGCGTAAGGACGGCTGCGTTCGTGCGAACTCCCTGAGCCGAGCCGGCATCGATCTGAATCGTGCGAAACCAATTGGCAGGGTCGCGAAAACTCACCTGCGCCAAGCGAAGGTTCCAGGTGGTTTGCTGTCTCCAGCCGAGCGCGCCGCGTAGTTGGCCGTTTTCACGCAGCAACTGCTCATTTTGAAGCGCAAGGATGCGCAGACGCTCATTCTCGGAACGCAAACGCTCCACCTCCGCCTGGAGTTGCTTGCGTGAGCTGAGCCCGCTGAAGGCGCGGTCTCCCAGGTGCTGGGCTGAGCCGGCGAGGCCGAAAAGGGGTAGAAACAAGCTGCTCAGCGCCAGCTTCGAGCGCGAAGTTGTCCGCTCCGGAAGGTTCAGCAGAACCACCGTCACCGCGGCCACTAATAAAAAGGCCGCTAAATGCGCGCGTTGTAACATCGATCAACAATCCATGCGGCTTACGTGCGGTTCGAGGAAGCGACCATCTTTAAGAACTGAAGCTCCTGCAAAACTCGCCCGGTGCCTTGCGCCACCGCTGTCAGCGGATCATCGGCGATATGCACCGGCAACCCGGTTTCATCCGCGACCATGCGGTCGATCCCGCGCAGCAAAGCGCCACCGCCTGCCATCATGATCCCTCGATCCACCAGGTCCGCTGAAAGTTCGGGTGGGCACCGTTCCAAAGTGATGCGAATCGATTCCAGAATGCTGGCCAACGGCTCCTTCAGCGCGTCCCGCACCTCCTGCGACGTCACTGTGATCGTCTTCGGCAACCCAGCCGACAAATCACGACCTTTGACCTCCATCGATAATTCCTGCTCCAGAGGGTAAGCCGATCCAATCCGGATCTTGATCTCTTCCGCAGTGCGCTCACCGATCATTAGGTTATGCGCCCGCTTCATGTGCGCCACGATCGTCTCGTCGAACTCATCGCCGCCCACGCGCAAGCTTCGGCTGAACACAATGCCCGCGAGTGAAATGATCGCGATTTCGCACGTCCCACCGCCGATATCCACGATCATGTTGCCCGCTGGCTCATGCACTGGGAGGCCCACCCCGATCGCTGACGCCATCGGCTGCTCAATCAGGTAAACTTCCCGCGCCCCGGCGTGCATGGCGGAATCCTTGACCGCGCGCCGCTCGACTTCAGTAATTCCCGAAGGAACTGCGACCACGACACGTGGGGTGATCAGCTTGCGGTAGCGAACCTTTTGGATGAAGTGCCGAAGCATCGCTTCGGTGATTTCGAAATCGGCAATGACGCCGTCCTTCATCGGCCGAATGGCCACGATGTTGCCAGGGGTGCGGCCGAGCATCCGTTTGGCCTCCTCGCCGACAGCAAGAACGTGTGTCGTTCCGGCCTGGATCGCGACCACTGAGGGCTCCCTGAGCACAATGCCTCTGTCCCGGACGAAAACCAGGCAATTAGCGGTGCCTAAATCAATCCCAATATCGTGGGAGAATAGGCCTTTAACTTGTCCAAACATGAACGGCGCCTATGATCAGGCAAGACCTTATTGACGCCGCAACGCGAAGGTCAAGGAGATTGCTGCAAAACCCTCTGCATCAATTCTCCTAAGCGTATCCGCAGCCGCGTGCGAATGTGGGGCTGCGTGGCAGGTAAAGCTCGGATCCTTCGTTTTCCGTCATGCTGTGCGTGCCCTGGAGTATAATGGTCGGATTGTTGCCAGAATCATCGGAAACCCACGCTTTTTCCGCATCGTCGCCCAGTAAATTTGCTGCGTTAACCTAAGTTGCACGAGGGAGGGCTCCGGCCCTCCCATTTTGCTTAAGGTAGCGTCAAGTCCTCCCCGCACAACGTGGGAAAGACTGGGCGGCGATCCTCCAACCGTTTGGTCCATTCTGAAACTGGTTTGCTTGAACCAGTGTGTCTCCGTGGTTATGGTCCAACGTCCCCTATGAAAGCGACTTCACTTAGCCGGCGCCAGTTTCTGCACACCACCAGTTCCGTCGCCCTTGCTGCTCCGTTCATCTCAACGCACACGCAGGCCGCGCAGCCCAGCGCCACACTCCGCCTCGGGCTCGTCGGTTGCGGCGGCCGCGGCACAGGCGCCGCCGCCCAAGCGCTCACCGCCGATTCGAACGTGCGTCTAGTCGCCATGGCCGATGTGTTCAGCGATCGTCTCCAAAGCAGCCTGCAAACACTAAAAGCCCAGGAGAAGATCGCTCCGCACCTCGATGTGCCGGAGGACCGCCGCTTCATCGGGTTCGATTCCTACAACCAGGTCATTGCCTCGGGCGTGGACGTTGTCATTCTCGCCACGCCGCCCCATTTCCGGCCAATGCACATAAAAGCTGCGATCGCAGCAGGTAAACACGTCTTTGCCGAGAAACCTGTGGCCGTCGATGCGCAGGGCGTTCGGTCGGTGCTCGCCTCATGCGAGCAAGCCAAACGCAGAAACCTCAGCGTCGTCTCCGGCCTCGCGCTGCGCTATTCCAACGGCTTTCGTGAAACCATCAGCCGTATTCACCAAGGCGCGCTTGGCGAACTACTTGCCCTTCAAGCGAATGACTTCCGCGGTCCCATCTGGGTCAAGCCCCGCCAGCCCGGCTGGACCGACATGGAATACCATCTGCAGAACTGGTATTACTTCACCTGGCTCTCCGGCGACTTCAACGTCGAGCAGCATGTTCACATGCTCGACACCTGCTCATGGGTGATGCGCGACGAATATCCAGTGAGCGCAATTGGGGTAGGGGGCCGCGCCGTCCGCACTGGCCCTGAATACGGCAACATCTACGATCACCATGCCGTCACCTACGAATATGCCACTGGCGTGAAACTCTTCGCCACCTGCCGCCAGCAAGCCGGAACCGCCAACGACATCTCCACCCAGGTGATTGGCTCCAAAGGCCGCGCGCTCATTAGCTCACGCGCGTTCGAAATCAAAGGCGCCACAGACTGGCGCTTCACCGGCAAACCCAACGACCCCTTCGTCACTGAGCACGAAGAACTCCTGGCCAGCATCCGCAACGGTCGAGCTATTAACAACGGCAACTACATGGCCAAAAGCACGCTCATGGCCATCATGGGCCGCATGGCCACCTACACGGGCCAGAAAGTAACCTGGGATCAAGCGATGAATTCCAAAGAAGACCTGAGCCCCTCCGCCTACACCTGGGACGCCACCCCACCCAAGTCCGAAATCGGGATCCCCGGCGTGACAAAGCTGATCTAAACCACGCTATTTCTTCGTGCCTTCACGCTCTTGTTCAGTCTTGAGGAAAACGAGTTCGCCATCGTGAGTGGTCGCCTTAATTGTGTCGCCGGGTTTGAATTCGCCTTCGAGCAAGCGGGTGGCCAGCGGATCAAGCACGTATTCCTGGATCGCGCGCTTTAGAGGGCGCGCGCCGAATTGCGGGTCGTAGCCTTGCTTCGCCAGCAAGCTCTTTGCGCCTTTGTCCAGCTCCAGCCCGATCTGCTGTTCCTGCAAGCGCTTCAGCACTCGTTGCAATTGGATATCCACAATGCTGCCGATGTGGCTCTCGTCCAAGCGATGGAACACAATGATGTCATCCACGCGATTTAGGAACTCCGGCCGGAAGTGCGCGCGCAACTCTCCTTTGACTCGCTCTTCCATCCGCGTTTTGTCCTCTGCCGAAACTTTCCCGAGGTTGAAAAACTCTTGGATGATCGGCGAGCCAATGTTGCTCGTCATGATGATGATCGTGTTCTTGAAGTCCACCGTGCGGCCCTGGCCATCGGTCAATCGCCCATCATCCAGCACTTGCAGCAGCACGTTAAAGACGTCGTGGTGCGCCTTCTCAATTTCATCGAACAGCACCACACTATACGGCCGCCGGCGAACCGCCTCGCTAAGCTGACCTCCTTCTTCGTAACCGACGTAGCCAGGAGGAGCCCCGACGAGCCGCGCGACTGTGTGCTTCTCCATGTATTCGCTCATGTCGATTCGAATCATGGCGTGCTCATCATCAAACAAGAACTCAGCCAACGCTCGCGCCAATTCTGTTTTCCCGACTCCCGTTGGACCGAGGAAAATAAACGATCCCACCGGACGATTCGGATCCTGCAACCCGCTGCGCGCGCGCCGAACAGCGTTAGCCACAGCTTCGACCGCTTCCTCTTGGCCGACCACCCGCTTGGCCAGTCGTTCCTCCATCTTCACCAGCTTCTGGCGCTCGCCCTCGAGCATTTTGGTGACGGGAATGCCGGTCCAGGCGGACACCACATTCGCAATATCCTCCTCGGTCACCTCTTCGCCCAGCAGTCGACTGCCCGCGCCGGTGTTGTGGGACTGCTTTTCAGCGTCGGCCAGTTTCTGTTGAAGCTGCGGAATGCGCCCATACTGAATCTCAGCCGCTTTGCTCAGATTCCCCGAGCGCTGCGCCTGCTCCATCTCCGTTTTCGCCTGCTCAATCTGCTGGTTGATAATCCCAATGGCATTCAGCGCAGCCTTCTCATTCTGCCACTGTGCTTTCAGGCGGTTCGATTGCTCCTTCAGATTTGCCAACTCCTCCTGCAGCTTGCGCAAACGCTCCTTGGCGGCCTCATCTTTTTCCTTCTTAAGCGCCGTCTGCTCGATCTCCAGCTGCATGATCTGCCGGTCAAGCTGATCGATCTCCGTGGGCATGGAATCCAACTCCATCCGCAGACGAGACGCCGACTCATCCACGAGATCCACCGCCTTGTCTGGAAGAAAGCGATCGGTGATATACCGGTGCGAAAGGGTTGCCGCGCTGACCAATGCCGAGTCTGTGATCCGCACACCGTGATGTGCTTCGTAGCGTTCCTTCAAGCCTCTCAGAATCGCAATGGTGTCCTGCACAGATGGCTCGCCAACCACAACCGGTTGGAATCGCCGTTCCAGGGCTGGATCCTTCTCAATGTGCTTCCGGTACTCATCAAGCGTCGTGGCTCCAATGCACCGCAGTTCGCCGCGCGCAAGTTGCGGCTTCAGCATGTTTGCCGCATCAGCCGCTCCTTCTGCGGCGCCGGCTCCGACGATGGTGTGCAGCTCATCAATGAACAGGATGATTCTCCCCTCGCTCGAAGTGATCTCCTTCAGAAACGCCTTCAGCCGATCCTCAAATTCGCCCCGGTATTTTGCGCCAGCGATCATCGCGCCAATATCCATCGCCACGAGCCTCTTATTCTTCAACGACTCGGGCACATCGCCACTCACGATCCGCCGCGCGAGCCCCTCGGCTATGGCCGTTTTACCAACGCCCGGCTCGCCGATGAGCACCGGATTATTCTTCGTGCGCCGAGTCAGCACCTGCATAACCCGGCGGATCTCATCATCGCGTCCAATCACCGGGTCAATTTTGCCGGCCCGTGCTGCTGCGGTGAGATCGCGTCCATACTTTTCGAGCGCCTGGAACTTGTCCTCTGGGTTGGCGTCCGTCACGCGCTGGTTGCCCCTCAGCTCGGCAAGCGCACGGAGGATCTCGTCCCGTTTCAGTTTGTGCGCCTCGATGATTTTTTTAATCGTCGGGCTCTGGGAAGCAATGATTCCCAGGAGCAAATGCTCAGCGCTGATAAACTCATCCTTCAGCGAAGCCGCTTCACGCCCTGCGGCATCGAGCGCCTTTTTCAGATCACTGCTCGCGTAGATATCCCGGCTGCTTGTGCCCTGAACTTTGACCCGCCGATTTAACTCACGATCCAGGTCGCCCTGGAGCTGTTGCAGGTTGACCCCCACACGCTGGAGCAGGGGAGGAATGAGGCTCTCCTGCTGTTCTGCCAGCGCCAGCAGCAAATGCTCACAGTCAATCTCCTGGTGGCTGCGCTCGGCTGCCAGCCTTCGCGCCCCTTCAATGGCTTCCTGCGATTTCTGGGTGAATTTATCCGGTTCCATACCCCTTCAATTCCGATGTTAAAACCTTGTCTTTAACTGAATCCTAAGCGGTCTGAAAAAAGTTTCAAACGCTGCTCCGACACCCTCAGCGTGCGTTATCTGGTGAGACACAACTGCGCGAGGATTGCTCAAACAGCGCACTTTTTAGCCCGTTGAGCACGGGAGCCGCTTGCTTCTTGTCGGAACAGTGGCAGGTATTTACTCTGCTCGCTTTGCTGACGCCAATGGAAGAACGCAAGTCGCTCAAAATGGTCACCTGCCGCGGATGTGGAGGCAAACTCTTCATCCCAGGCGACCTCGCGCCTTTGAGCACAGTTCCGTGCACCAAGTGTGAGACGCCCGTAATGATGCCCATGCAGCTCCGGCAGTTCGAGCTGCGCACACCCATTGCCTCCGGGGGCATGGGAACCGTTTACCGGTCCTTCGACGTAATGCTCGAGCGGGAAGTCGCCGTTAAGCTGATGAAGCGCGAGTTGGCGGAAGATCCGCTCGCGCTGGAGCAATTCTACCGGGAAGCCCGCGCGTGCGCCTCGTTGAATCACAGCAACATCATTCATATCTACACCTTCGATGACTTTGACGGGCAGCTTTATCTGGCCATGGAAGTTGCCGACAACGGCAGCCTCGACAGCCGCATTGAGAAGAATGGCCGGGTCCACGAACTGGATGTTCTGGATGTCGGCATTAAGATAGCCTCCGCTCTCGATTCAGCCCTCAAGCGTGGGTTGCTCCATCGTGACATCAAGCCAGGCAACATTCTCTTCAACGACGAGAACGAGCCGAAACTGATCGACTTCGGGCTCGCTAAAAAAGCGGAGAACACGGAGGAGGCTGACGGCTCCGTGTGGGGCACGCCTTATTATATCGCTCCCGAAAAAGTGAAGCGTGAGCGCGAAGATTTCCTCTCTGACATGTACAGCCTCGCGGGGACTCTTTACCACGCCCTCACGGGCCATGTTCCGTTTGAAGCGCCGAGTGTCGAAGCTGTAGTCGCTGCGCACATTCACACGCCGTTAACACCGCCCAATCACGTGGCTCCAGACATTACGCACGCAACCAGCGATGCGTTAAGTCGCGCCATGGCCAAGACCCCGGAGGAGCGTTACCAGAGCTACGATGAGTTCATCATGGCCTTGACCGCTGCTCGTAGCCAACTGCTCATCAGCCAACTCCGGGAGCAGAACACACCAAAACCAGCCGCGGCGGTTCGTGGTTGGTTCCGGCGCTAAGTTCAAAACGGAACTGTCTTCTGCAAGCGGGCCAAGTCACGGTCGCTTGCTGCGCTCGGGACTGTCACATCACTGTTGCTCGGGTTCGCCGCGGCGCGTTCAGCCAGGGTCTTCGACCCCTCTGGAATGTATCGGTCCAGCCACTTCCAAATTTCCGCATGCCCAT
Source organism: Candidatus Methylomirabilota bacterium (assembly GCA_035627835.1). Lineage (GTDB taxonomy): Bacteria > Verrucomicrobiota > Verrucomicrobiia > Limisphaerales > SXQI01 > DASPKX01. The sequence goes on along the minus strand of DASPKX010000104.1, from coordinate 18,654 downwards.
CCGCAAAGGTCAGTGTGCCCGAGTTGTTGTGGCGATTGGCGACTAAATTCCAGTGCGCATACACCTTTGTGTGCAGCGGCTCAATTCCCAGCGCCCCGTTTTGAATGCTGTTCGCATCCTCATCCAGAAAAACCGATGCTTGCGATGGCGCTGGATCGGTGAGTTGTGAGAAGCGATAAACCTTTTTCAGGAACTTGGGGTTATCATGCCCGACACCTGTGCTCATGGCGTAACTGCGTGTGCGCAGGAGGTTTTTGAATCGCAGCACGGTGGAACGATCTGTCGGGCACCGGTAAATTTTCGCTGACCGGTTGTATTTGTATAACGCGCCGTTTTCGATGTTCTTCGTGTCGCGGTCTTCCCTTGCATTTCCAACAATCCAGGAATCAGGGCTGGCGCTTTCACCGGTTGCTCCAGTGACCTCATTTAGCGCAAGGCGGTCATCATTGTCGTCCGCATACATGATCCAACAGAGCGTTAGCTGCTTGAGGTTGTTCATGCACGTGGTTGCTTGCGCCTTTCCTTTGGCCCGGCTGAGCGCAGGCAGCAGCATGCTGGCGAGGACTGCAATTATTGCAATCACCACCAGGAGTTCGATTAAGGTGAACCCGGGTTCTCTCGACCTAGTTCCGAATCGGACTCGCATGCGCTAAAAGCAAAGGGGCCCGCCCTACGCGGGCCCTCCCTCGTGATTACTAGCTCGTTGCTCTTTTAGAGAGCCACCGCACGATAAAAACGCCGCTGAGCTGTCGCGTTGGCATCCGTTGCTGTCACCGTGCCATCAGCATCAATCGTCACTTCGGTGACTGGCTCCCATTGCGAGAAGTTAGTGGTCGATTCCACGCGGTAACGCGCGTTGGGCGTGCCAGTCACGTTCAACGTGAAGCTGGAGCCGCTGAGAGCGCCAGCGGCCAGACGAGCGCGCGCAGGTTGCGGTGTCGCATTCGGATTAAAGTTGAACGCGACGATCCCATTGTTTGAGTTTAACACGTAAACACGCCCGCCTCCGAACGCGATGGCGCCAGTCCCATTAATGTTCGCATTGTCTGTTGGGAACAACTCTTGATCCACCATGGTGATGTTATTTGTGTCGGCCAGGTTGTAGAGCCGCAGGTTGTCAGGATTCTCAATAGCGACGCCTGCCAGGAACTTGTTGGTGGAATCGTAGCCAATCGGCCCGATTGTCGTTGCCACTGCGGCGCCCGCAATGGTTTCCGCCCCAAGCTCAACTCGTTGATCCTGAAGGTTAGCTAGGTCGGGGAAGGTGATCTTGCGAAGCGTGCCGCTGGTCGTCTTGGCCCAAATGGTGTTGCCCTCGCCGAATGCAGCGCCAAGCCCAAATGCGCCCGCAGGCACGTTGGTCACCACAATCTGTGTCGGAGCAAGCGTTTTTGGATCACCGCCAACAGTCGTGAAGACGAGCAGGTTCGTGCCGTTGCGACCCGACATCAAAATCTGTGTGTCCGCGCCCGCTCCACGAACATCGAGCGTGTCGCCGAACCGCCGATTCTGCACATTGTCCATGTCCGCGACAGGGTTGCCTGCATACACCGTGACCGGTGCAGCCGCTTCAGAATCGTTTTCCCACCGATAGATCGCCAACTGTCCCGCTGCCGCAACATCTGTGTTCAGGTTCGCCACGTAAACCGCCCCATCAGCCGCAACGTCCACCATGTTGATTGCAAATGTGCCGCCCGTCACAATTGCGGGATCGATAGTGAGGCTGCGATTCGATGCTCCCGTGTTGCCATTCAAAACGATGATCTTGTTCCCACCCGTGCGGGTGACCAGCAGCACATTCCCAGTGACCGGGTTGTAAGCCAGACCGCGTTGGGTGCTGTCGGTGTTCACATAAGAAACATCCCCCGGAGCAATTTGCCAGGCCTTCGTCAGGATGTCCGAGCGAACGAGCGGGTTTACTGTCACCACTGCGTTGCTGCTGGTGACGCTGCCTCCTGGGTTGGTGACCGTGACGGTGTAATTTCCCGCCGTCGATGCCTGCAGGTTCGTCAGGTTCAGGGTTGTGCCCGTTGCTCCGCTGATCGGCGTCCCTTCAAACGCCCACTGAAATGTTAATGGCAATGAACCTGACGCCGTGACCGTCAGCGAAATGGAGGCGCCTTCCAACGCAGTCACATTCCCCGGCTGAGTGACGATCGTTGCTGGAACTGTGGTTTTAACGATTTCAAACCCGACGATGCCATTCCCGGTATTCAGTGCGAAAACTTTGTTCGTGCTGAAATCGATCGCGCCCACGTTGTTCCCATTCGCGTTGTCCGCAGGGAATTGCTCCGAATCAATGAAGATCGGCCCTAAATTCAGATCTCCAAGATCGTACAGGTTTAACGTGTCCGGCGTTGCAATCACAATCCCGGCGAGCTGTTTCGTCGTGGGGTTCACACCGATAGGCGCCATCCCTGTTGGAAAACTGCTGAACGAGTTGAGCAGCGTCGCATTGCGAGTAGTGAGATCGTAGGAGACATGGCGGATAGGTTGGCCATTCAAGCGGAGCCACACCCGATTTCCTTCGCCAAATGCAATTCCGAGCGTGCCGGAGCCATTGCCCGCGTTTCGAATGTGAGTGGAGGTGAAGTCTGTGCCGTTCGTCGTGCGGAAGAGAGCTGCTGATGCCGAGTTGCGAGCCCCAATGATGATTTCCGTGTTCACTCCAGCCCCGCGAACGTCAAGGCTGTCACCCCAACGCTGGTTGCTTTCACCGTTCGCTGGATCTCCTTCATAAGCGATGGTCGGGGTGGCGTTCTCATTTTCCCAGCGATAGATTTTGAATACAGGCGGGACGGCCGGTGTGCCGGACTGTTGAGCAAGGTTTGCCGCGTAGATAGCGCCGTCATCGGCGACGCCGATCATATTGATGGGGAAAAGGTTTCCGCTGAGTAGCCCTTCACCCATGGAAAGCTGGCCGAGTTCAGCTCCAGTTTCACCATCAAGGATCCAAACATTATTGCCCCCGGCGCGGCTGACAACCAGCACGTGGCCGGTCGTTGGATTATAAGCAAGGCCTCGTTCCGTTGCTCCTGTCGTGAGCCACGTAATGTCGCCTGGAGCGACCTGCCATAGTTTTCGAAGTTCATCTGCGTTGCTTGGCATCGCCAGCGCAGCCAGTGCGAGGATAGTCGCCATCAGGCGACGAATCGTTTTCGTCATAGTAGTCCGAATGGTGAGAACGCCTGCTGGAAAAAGCAGTGTCCCTTGGTTTACAGCTGAGCCCACACTCTAGCCAAAATCGCCCGGATGGGGCAAGCCTGCTGGGCGATCAAATCCCCGTCGATTTTCTGTTCATATCCCAAGTTCAAGTTTCAGGTGCAAATAATAGTTGACCGCTTAGTCAACAATAGGCATACCTTCCCTGATGGGACGCGTCAGTGATGCTCGAGAACGTTTGATGCACGCGGTGTCGGAGTTGATTTTCACCGGCTCCTACGGCACCACCACCATCGAGCAGATCTGCGATAAAGCGGGTGTGAAGAAGGGGAGTTTTTATCATTTTTTTGAGTCCAAGGCTGAACTTGCCGAAGCCGCTGTTGAAGCCGCATGGCAGGAGCATAAGCAGAAGCTTGATCACATCTTTTCCCCAGCGACTCCTCCCCTCGAGCGCCTCGCTCGCTGCTGCGACTTCGAATTTGAAGAGCAGGCCAAATTAAAAGAACAATACGGACGTGTGCTCGGTTGCGCTCTCTGTGCTTTGGGAGCCGAAGTGAGCACTCAGGAGGATCGTTTGCGGCGCAAAGTGGATGAGGTCATGCGCCAAGTGAGAATGTATTTCGAGACCACATTGCGCGACGCGCATGCGGCTGGGTTGATCACCGGGGATCCCGTTGCCAAAGCGCGGGCTGTATATGCGTTCCACGAAGGCTCGCTCACCCAGGCCCGGATCGAGAATGATCTTGAGATTCTCAGGGGATTGAAAGAGGGCACCATGGAGCTGCTGGGTGTCCAATACGCGGCCAAGTAGGTCATTTTTTTTTAGGGGATTCTTTACTAATTGGTAAACTACTTTTCGTTTTATGAAACCTAAGGCGACAGAAACCACACTTCTTCGGGCACTGCGGATATCAGTTCTGCTTTCGGGCGCGGCAACGATTCTCACATTGGCTGCTTGCAAAAAGGGCGGAGAAGGCGCGACCCCAGCGGCAGGCGCCATGCCCCCGCCTGTCGTGACCGTGGCCCCGGTTGAGGAACGTGCGCTCGTGGAGTGGAAAGAATTCACTGGGCGGACAGCCCCCATTGAAAATGTGGAGGTTCGCGCTCGTGTCTCGGGGCACGTTACAGAGGTCCGGTTTAAATCTGGCCAATTGGTGAAGAAGGGAGATGTGCTGTTTGTCATCGATCCCCGATGGCATGAGGCGGAGTTGAATCGCCGCGAGGCTGAAGTGCAGCAGGCAAAGGTGCGGCTCGACACTGCCGAGCGGGAAGCAGCTCGCACGAAGCAATTGCTGGAAAATCGCGCGATTTCCGCCGAAGAAGCTGAGGCCCGCCTTTCACGCGCAAATGAAGCGAAGGCTGCGTTGCAGGTTGCTGAAGCCAATCGCGACACCGCCCGTCTCGACCTCGATTACACCCAGGTGCGCGCTCCGATCGACGGGCGAATCAGCCGCGAGTTGGTCACAGTCGGTAATTACGTCAGCGGCGTCGCTGGCATGGGAACGCCGCTAACCACCATCGTCTCCGTTGATCCGATTTACGTTTATGCGGATGTGGATGAAAACTCCTGGCTCAAGTTCAACGGCTTGCGCGCCGCTGGAAAAATTGCCGTGGATGCCCATGGCGGAACCCCGGTTGAAATGGGGCTGAGCGATGAGGAAGGCTATCCGCACAAGGGAACCGTCGAATCGTTCGACAACAAGGTGGACCCGAACACAGGCAGCATCGTCGTCCGTTCACTGTTTCAAAATCCAGAAGGCCGAATTGTCCCCGGTCTTTTTGCGCGCATTCGAATTCCTGGCAGCGAGAAATACACCGCCGCATTAGTGGACGAGAAAGCCATTGGGACGGACCAGGCGCAGAAGTTTGTGCTCACGCTTTCGAGCACGAACACCGTGGAGTACCGCCCCGTGACGCTGGGGCCAATTGTCGAAGGCCGCCGCATCATCCGCTCCGGTCTCAAGGCTGGAGAAAAGGTGGTTGTGAACGGCATCCAGCGGGTGCGCCCCGGAATGCCCGTGACACCTCAAGAGCAAACCAACCGTGTTCAGGCCTCGGTCGTCGCTAAATAACGCAGAAGAAGCAGGCTGCTCCGCCACAATCCATCCTGCACGGGGAACCCATATATGAAATTTGCGCATTTCTTTATTAAGCGGCCCATTTTCGCGGCTGTCTTGTCCGTCCTGATCTTCGTCGTCGGTTTGCTGGCCATGTTCCGGCTGCCCATCAGCGAATATCCTGAGGTGGTGCCGCCCACCATTGTGGTCCAGGCCATGTACCCCGGCGCGAACCCGACCACGATAGCCGAAACAGTCGCCGCGCCGTTGGAGCAAGCCATTAATGGTGTTGAGAACTCGCTCTATATGTTCTCCCAGAGCACCACGGACGGCATGATGGCGTTGACGATCACGTTCAAGCTCGGCACCGACGCCGATAAAGCTCAGGTGCTCGTGCAGAATCGCGTCTCCCAGGCATTGCCCAAACTTCCCGAGGAGGTTCGTCGTTTAGGCATCACCACCACCAAACAATCTCCTGACCTCACGATGGTCGTGCATTTGCTGTCGCCGACTGGTCGCTACGACGAAGTTTACCTGCGAAACTACGCCACCCTGCAGGTCCGTGACGTGCTCGCCCGCATCTCGGGGGCTGGTTCTGTGCAGGTCTTCGGTTCGGGCGACTACGCCATGCGCGTCTGGATCGATCCCGACCGCGCCGCCGCCCGTGGTATAACCGCAAGTGACATCGTCGGTGCAATTCGGGAGCAGAACGTCCAGGTTGCCGCTGGCGCTGTCGGTCAGCAGCCGATGACTTCACCTGTGAATCTCGAGCTGCAGGTCAACACCAAGGGACGTCTGATCAACACCGAAGAATTCGGCGAGATCATTGTCAAAACCGGCCCATACGGTGAGAAGACCGTCCTCAAAGATGTGGCTCGCCTCGAATTGGGAGCCTCCGGCTATTCCTTGCGCTCGCTGCTTAACAACAAAGCCGCTGTGGCGATTCCGATCTTCCAGGCGCCGGGCGCGAACGCATTGCAACTCTCGGAAGACGTCCGCCGCACCATGACCGAGCTGGCGAAAGACTTCCCGGACGGTGTCGAATACTCTGTTGTTTATGACCCAACGGTCTTCGTGCGGGACTCCATCCACGCGGTGGTGAAGACCCTCTTCGAGGCGATCATCCTCGTCGTCATCGTGGTCATCTTGTTCCTCCAAACCTGGCGCGCCTCCATCATTCCTTTGGCGGCGGTGCCTGTCTCATTGGTTGGGACCTTCGCGGTGATGTTGGCCCTCGGCTTCAGCGTCAATGCTCTCACACTGTTCGGTCTGGTGCTGGCGATCGGCATTGTCGTTGACGACGCGATCGTTGTGGTCGAGAACGTCGAGCGCAACATAGCCCTCGGTCTTTCCCCCGTGGAAGCAACACGTAAAGCCATGGATGAAGTCACGGGCCCGATTGTCGCCATCGCCTTGGTGCTCTGCGCGGTCTTTATTCCCACCGCTTTCATCAGCGGTTTGACCGGCCAGTTCTACAAGCAGTTCGCGATCACCATCGCGATCTCCACTGTCATCTCGGCCTTCAATTCTCTCACTCTGTCGCCCGCCCTCTGCGCGTTGCTCCTCAAGGGCCATCACGAGCCGAAGGACGCGTTGTCCCGCGGCATGGAGAGAACGCTTGGCTGGATTTTCCGCCCGTTTAACCGCGCCTTCGAGTGGGCTGGCAACAAGTATGCCGCTGGCGTCAGCAGCGTGGTGCGCAAGAGCGCTATCGCCTTGATTCTTTACGCTGGGTTGCTCTTCCTGACCGGCTGGAGCTTCGTGAAGATCCCCACCGGCTTTGTGCCGACGCAGGATAAGCAGTATCTCATCGCATTCGCGCAATTGCCCGATGCCGCTTCCCTCGACCGCACAGATGCCGTCCTCCGGCGCATGTCTGAAATCGGCCTCAAGAATCCTGGCATTAAGGACGCGATTTCCTTCCCGGGCCTCAGCATCAGCGGGTTCAGCATGAGCCCGAACGCTGGCATCATTTTCTTCGGCCTGAAGGATTTCAAGGATCGCAAAGGTGATGACCTCAGCGGCCCTGCCATTGCCCAGGCGTTGAACCAGGAGTTTGGCGCCATTCAGGACGCGTTCGTGCTGACCGTCATGCCCCCCCCGGTGAACGGTTTGGGCACAATCGGCGGCTTCAAGCTGTATGTGGAGGATAGGGCAGGGCTCGGCTACGACTCTCTCTTTCAAACCGTCCAAGGCCTCATGGGTGGCGCGATGCAAGCGCCCGATTTGGCGGGTGTCTTCTCCACCTTCACCGTCAACGTGCCGCAGATCAATGCGGACGTGGATCGCGTAAAGGCGAAAGCTCAGGGCGTGCCGTTGCAGAGTCTCTTCGAAACGATGCAGATTTATCTCGGCTCTCTTTACGTGAACGATTTTAACCTGTTCGGACGCACCTACCAGGTGATCGCTCAGGCCGACGCTCCTTTCCGCGACAACCTCGATGACCTCACTCGGTTGAAGACCCGCAACGCCCAGGGACAAATGGTCCCGCTCGGCACATTGGTGAAGATCAATGAATCCTACGGCCCAGACCGCGCGATGCGTTATAACGGCTACCCGGCGGCCGAGTTAAACGGCGGGCCAGCCCCGGGCGTGAGTTCCGGACAAGCTGAAGCCGCGATGACCAAATTGGTCTCCCAGAACCTCCCTAAAGGCATGGCTTACGAGTGGACCGACCTCACCTACCAGCGCCTCCTCGCCGGCAACACTGCGGTTTACGTTTACCCATTGTGCATCCTGCTCGTGTTCCTCGTGCTGGCCGCGCAATACGAGAGCTTGCGGCTCCCGCTGGCCATCATCCTGGTGGTGCCGCTCTGCTTGCTGTTCGCCATCGCGGGCGTTTGGTTGAAGGGCGGCGACAACAACATCTTCACCCAAATCGGTTTGATCGTGTTGGTCGGCCTCGCTTGCAAAAATGCCATCCTCATCGTCGAGTTCGCAAAGCAGAAGCAGGACGAAGGCATGGCTCCATGGGATGCGGCCGTCGAAGCCTGCCGTCTTCGCTTGCGCCCGATTCTCATGACCTCCATCGCCTTCATCGCGGGCGTTTTCCCATTGGTGATCTCCTCCGGGGCAGGCGCTGAAATGCGACAGGCCATGGGTGTTGCCGTGTTCGCTGGCATGATCGGCGTGACGTTGGTTGGGTTGTTCCTGACGCCTGTCTTCTACACCGTGCTCATGCGCTTAGGCTGGAAGAAGTCAGCGCCCGTGAAGCCCGCCCATGGTCCAAGCCTTGGTTCTGCTGGCGCAGCAGCCGGGACGGCCGCTCTTTTGCTCGCCGTAAGCATCGCCGCTGCCAACGCAGCGGTCGGTCCTGAGTATCAGCGGCCCGCCTTTGACGCAGCCGGGCAATACAAAGCCACCAACGAGCTTGGCGCCTGGAAAGAAGCCAAGCCAATGGACAACCTTCCCAAAGGGCCTTGGTGGGAGGTTTTTAATGATCCGACGTTGAATGATCTTCAGCAGCGGGCCACCACTGCCAACCAGCAGGTCAAAGCCGCTGCGGCGCGTGTGGAACAAGCACGGGCCACCGCTCGTGCCGCTCGCGGTGAATTTCTTCCGACACTCGATTTCAATCCTGGTTGGCGGCGTGAGCGCTTTTCTCCCAATCAGGAGCCAAGTTTCGGCAACATCACAGCGAACACCTTCCGAGTCCCCTTGGACCTGAGCTACGAAATTGACCTTTGGGGACGTGTGCGTCGCGGCTTTGAGGCCGCTCGCGCAGATGCCGCTGCCGGTGTCGCCGCATTCCATTCCGCGCTCCTGCTGCTGCAAGCCGACGTTGCCCAGAATTATTTCTCCCTCCGTGCCTTGGACGCTGAGTTGGCATCCATGCAGGCCAGTGTGGACCTTCGCAAAGAGCTGGTGAGGCTCGTGCGAAGCCGTTTCGAAGGCGGCATTGGCAATGAGTTGGACACCGCTCGGGCGGAGACCGAATTGGCTACCGCGCAGGCCGAGTCTGCGGCTCTCCAGCGTCGGCGGGTGGAGCTGGAGAATGCCATCGCCATCCTGATTGGCGAGAATCCCAGCGTCTTCAGGCTGCCTGCAACTTCCGCGACCAACTGGGCCGCGTATGTCCCGCTTGCCCCACCGGGTTTGCCTGCGGACCTGCTCGAGCGCCGTCCCGATATCGGTGAGGCAGAGCGCCAGCTCGCCGCTGCTAACGCAAGAATCGGTGTGGCAAAAGGAGCTTTTTTCCCCTCCATCCGGTTGACCGGCTCTGCCGGTTACCTCAGCGGGGAACTCGACAATCTGTTTAATTGGGACAGCCGCGTCTGGAGTATTGGCCCCAGCGTCTCTCTGCCGATCTTCGCTGGCGGCCGCAACCGCGCCAACCTGCGCCGCTCACGCGCAGCGTACGAAGAAGCAGTGGCAGTTTATCGCCAGCGCGTCTTGGTCGCGTTTGCCGAGGTCGAGAACGCCTTGTCAGGGCTGCACTTCCTCAGCATCCAATCCGAAGCCCAGGAGCGCGCGCTTTCGAACGCTCGCCGCGCCGCAGACCTTGCCCGGCAGCGTTACAGCGCCGGCATCGTGAGCTACCTTGAAGTGGTCGATGCCAATCGAGCCGCGTTGCAAACATCCCGCGGCAGCGCCCAGCTCGCTGGTCAGCGCCTGATTGCCAGCGTGCAGTTAATCAAAGCGCTTGGCGGGGGCTGGAACTCTGAAGTTCTTACTGGTCACCAGCAGAAGCCGCTTTAAGTGGAGGTTGCTTGGTTGCAACGTATGTTATAACATTGTTCCATGACGTACGAACTTAAGCTCCGCCAGGTCGGGAACTCCGTTGGAGTCATCATACCTAAGGAAGCTCTTGCCAAGATGGGGGTGGGGGAGAATGACACCATCTTCCTCAGCGAGTCACCAGAAGGTTACCGTGTGACACCAACGAGCCCTGATTTTGTCAAAGCCATGGCCGTCGCAGATAGCCTCATGAAGCGCTACCGCAACACTCTCCGCGAGCTGGCGAAATGAAAACGGAGCCCTTCTGGCTCGATGAGATCACAGTCCTTGCCTTTCACGAAGCGTGCCTCGCCGCGCATGGCGGGGCAGCGGGCGTGCGGGATCACGGCATGCTTTTGTCTGCGTTGGGGCGTCCAAAGCAGCTTTGGCACTACGAGAAGGGGAGCCTCGTCGACCTCGCGGCCGCTTACGCTTTCGGAATAGCCAAGAACCACCCTTTTATCGACGGCAACAAGCGGACTGCCTTCCTGACGGCTGCTGCGTTTCTGGAATTAAACGGCCTGCGATTTAAAGCCACTGAAGTGGACGCCACCATCGAAATGCTCGCGCTCGCCGCCGGTGAGCGCACCCAATCACAATTCGCTGCCTGGCTTGCTGCCAACTCCGAACAGGAAGCTTAACTTCAAGGTCCGCTCGCCGTTGTTACTGTCCTGAAGAATTGCCGTCCCATGCCGCTGTCAGGCTGCACATGGACCAATGTCCCTTCGGAATCCGTGATCTCAGCAGTCATTATGTCCGACCAATTCAGCAGATCAGCGCTCGTTTGAAGCTTGAAAGCCTGGTCCAAGTTTCCAGAAAACAAAAACGCGCTGTTGGATCCGCTCCGCGAGTAGTCACTAATCCGAACCGGACTGTTGAACGGTGTCACTTGCGCCCGCAAAATTGCTCCATCCGTCCCAGCCACCACGAGTTGCCCTGAACCATTGATGGCGGCCGAATAAAGTGATTGAGACGTGATGGATCCGAGGTTCACCCACGTCACTGAATCCACGCTTTCCAGCGCCGCCCCGCGGCTGCTCACGGCATAATATTTCCCATTCACAAAAGCGACGTCATTGATCCAGTTCGCGAACCGGCGGAACCCAAGGTTCTGCGGAGCCCACTGGATACCATTCTGTGAAGTCAAAACCGTCCCATTTTCTCCAACAGCGATAAACCCGCCGTTCAAGTATCGCGTCTGGTAAATCCAATTCGTCGTTCCCGAGGCGCGCGTGGTCCATTGCACCCCATCTGGCGACGTCAGAATCATCCCCCGATCACCTGTCGAAACCCAGGTGCCGTTCCCAAATGCCACAGATGATAAAAACGCGCTCGCCGGTGAAGGAGAAGCCGTCCACCCCGTTCCGTTCACGCTTCGCAGGATAGTTCCGTCCGCGCCGGTGACGATCACTAAGGCCTCAGTGGCGCCCACCCCTTGCAGGTCTTTCGTGGTCGGAGCTGGTTGCTGCGTCCAACGGATGCCAAACACGCTGACCTGATTCGTCACGCGCTGATTCTGCGCATTTGTGGTGACTACCTGCTCATAAGCCTCCGGGCTCGTCAGAATCGTGCCGCCATGGCCCACCGCTACTATAAGGTTCGTTCGTCCGCCCACCCCGAGAAGCACAGAGGTGACACCCGATGACTCCTGATTCCAAGAGGCCCCATCCGCGCTGGTCAGAATGCGGCCGTTGTTGCCCACTGCCGCGTAAAGGTCTCCCTGTCTGGTGATTGACCACAGCCAATTTCGCGGTGACGAGTCGGTCAGATACCACTGCAAAGCGGAAGTGGTATTTGTGCGGAAACCCTCCAGCAGCAGGCCAGTCTTTCCGCCCACCGCAAACAAACGCCCATCCCACAAAGCGCTGTAATACGGCCAGGGCGGCGCATAACCCGACGTTGTCGAACTCGTTTGCGGCGTCCAGTTTCCGGCGAGCCCTTGCTTCACATAAAGCGCATTGTCACCCACAGCCACCCATTCGTTTGTTGACCCGGCAATCGCGAACAAGTCATTCGTTCCCAAGGCCGCCGCTGCGCTCCAGCCGCGCACCGAGTAACTCGCCACCAAACCTGAGCTGCCCACTGCCCACAGCGTGTTGTTGATCGACTCCAGTTTATAAACATCCTTTCCGCCCAAAGCCGCGGTTCCGGTCCCGGCGGTCCACGTGATGCCATCCGGGCTTTGCACTACAACCCCACCCAAACCTGCGGCCACAAAGCCATTCTGATGCACAACCGTCGTCAATGAGGCTGTGGTTCCCGAAGCGCGTTGGGTCCACGTGATCCCGTCCGTGCTCGAGAAAATCGTTCCGTTATCACCCACCGCTACGACAACGTTCGAAGAGGCCGCAACTCCCTCCAGCCATGCTGTCGTGCCAAGATTCACCTGATTAAAAGCTCCCAAATCGTCAGACCAAAGAATTGTTCCCTCGGCTCCCGAAATCACGATGCGGTTGCCTAAAGACGCGATGCTCCGGAGCGTCTGCGTGGTTCCGCTCGAGACGCTCTTCCATGTGTCCAAATCTTCGCTCGTGTAGATCCGGCCTCGGTCTCCCACTTGGACGTACACCCCGTTGTGAATCGCCAGATCGTAAATGTGGTTTCCATGCGGCGTTGGATTGGACCACCGCCACGGCAGAGTTGCCATGCTCGGCACAACAAAGAGAATGATCAGGAAAGCAACCGCTGCCCTACGCAGCAGGGTTCGGCGCAAGGGCGCGCGCGGGCACGCACAGTTGGAAGGTTGAGCCATCGCTGGAAGTATTCTGCAAGGTAAGCTCAGCTTCAAGTTTGTCTGCGAGTTGTTTGCTTATCGCCAGCCCCAGCCCAGTGCCTCCCGATTTGCTCGACCGCCCGGGCGCAAAAAGCGTCTTCTGGGCATCCTCCCTAATGCCCGGCCCCTGGTCCCGCACCTGGAAACAAATTCCGCCATCCTTCGGCGCCGCAAATAAAGTCACTGTCGTGCCGCTCGGTGACGCCTGGATCGCGTTATCCACCAGGTTTTGCAGAATGAGGCTGACCAGGTTGGCCACACGGTTCGGCAACTGCGCTTCGCCCGTCACAATCTCCTCAATCCTCATTCCCTTCTCCCTTAATGATGGCGCAGATTTCCGCGCCACCATCCTGACGATTTCTTCCGGGGTCAAATCGTAGGACGCGGGGCTGTTCTCCTCCTGCAAAATCCGCACGATCTCCTGAATCATCCCTTGCATCCGCCGAGTGGAATCTGCGGCGTTCTCCCAGATCTCGGTGTCGCCAGACTTCGGCGTTGAACTCACAAACGAGTGCAGCCCGGAGAGTGGGTTTTTTAACTCATGGATCAAATGCGCCGTCACTGCCCCTAGCGCCGAAGTTTTCGCGTTCAACGTCAGCTCCTCGTAGGCCTTCTGTAGTTTGCGCGTTTGCTCCTCCAATCTCGAGTTCGCGCTCTGCAATCTGCTAAACGCGAAGTGCAAGCCGATCACAAGCACTGCAGCGCCCAGGGCAAAAATTCCCAGCCCATGCCGCAGTAGATACCCATCCATGCGCCCAAGTTTCAGTTGAAGGGCGTGGGCATCCAGGATGAACTCCCCAATGCCAAGCATCTCTGTGCGACCAGGGCTGCGCATCGGCAGCCACACATGCAGCACAGGGGTTATTTCGTCAGGGCCTTCAGCCGCTGCGTTGATGCTTGCGACCGTTGCACGAGGGTTGTAGCGCTCCACCACTTGAAAGCGTCGCAGGGCCGGCAAGTGCTCCGTTGGTAAAGTCACTTCGGGCAAAGTCCCTGGGAAAGCGATCTCCGCTCTTCCCTCGGGCGTATAAACACGCACACCGAGGACATCCGACAGTCGCGAGGTCTCGAGAACGTAATCCAAAAGATCCATCGCCGTTTGCGCCTCGGTGACTGCCGTCTCGTTCTCTCCTTCCAGGAGCTTCAGTGTGATCACTGCGTTTAAAGCCTCGCTTTCCCGCGCGATCATTTGCTCCTGCAATGTTCGCCGCAACGAAAGCGTAATCCCCAGGATCACAAGCGCGAACAAACCGACTGCGAGCGCCTGCACGATCCATGGAAGGAGACGTGCTCTGCCCGAACCTTGTTGCTCGCTAACGCTGCCCCTCAAAAGTTCAACTCCACGCCCACCGCCACCTGGTTCAGTGAATATTCGTAGAACGGATCGTTCGAGACATTCCGCTCGTGCTCCCATTCCGCATACACTGACCAGTTATCATTCAATTCGAATGCCCCTTCAAGGCCCCCGCCGTAGAACGTCAGCCTCCGCGTTTCCGCATTCCCGACCACTGCGGGCTGCAGATCGTAATCATAGTGCGATAATGTTACCGAAGCCTCAGCCTTCCACGCACCCGAGCGGAATCGCAAGGCTTCGGATGCCCGGTAACGGTGGTAATCAAAATATCCCGAACCGTTGTCCACGTTTCGTTCATACAAGGCTCGCGAAATCAGCCGCCACTTCTTCGCTTCGTCAAATGTGTGCGTGTATTGCAGCTCCACTTCATGCTGCTCAAATCGCAGCCCCCCCGGCATGGAGAACCCAGCCGGATCCAGCGGCGACCGCGTGTCGTAAGCGCGATGATTGTAATCGTAGGAGAGTGTCAAATCCGTGTTCGGCCGTGGTTGCCACCCAACCAGCAGCCGCGGCCCGCCTTCCCAATAATCATCCAGTGGATCATCGAAGTACTGCCGTGTGATTCCCGCCCGCAGCTCCAGCCGCAGGTCATGCTCAAAGTATCGAATGATTTGCGGCCGCGCCGTGCCGCTAACCGCCTTCACTTGCACCACCCGATTCGTTGTGGTCGAAGAAGCGTCAAAAACACCGTGGCTGTATGCCCCGATGCCAGTCAGGCTCGCCTTCCATTCCTCCCCGATCCGCTGGGAGATCTCCGCGCTGGCCATTCCTAGTTGCTCGCTCTCGACAGCGCTTGAGAAGTAGCGCACATCCTCTCCGCTCACAAAAAACGAAAGTTGCGGCCCCTGCTTGGGCGTGCGCAAGAGGAATAGATCGCCCCCATTTGCCCAATACGCGCTTTCGTCAGGGTTCTGGCTGGCGAGCGTGACGTTGTCCTTATATCCGGGGCCGGAGCGAAGCGTGATGAACCGGCTCCAGGGCGAAGTTACGGTTTCTGCTGCGAACGAATCGATGGCTGAAACGCTGCCCGCGAGCGCAATGATAGTGGCGACCCATTTCCGTTTTGCTGCCCAAACCTCGGTTTCAATCATGTGCTGCCGGAAGCGTTAAAGAAAGGAGAGGCGCTTCCTTCGTCCGGCAGAAGTGGCTTTATCAGACGGCGTTGGTTTTTAAAAGCCGCCACTCCAGCCCGACCAGAAGGAAGCGCCCCCAACAAGGAGAATTCTATCGACGCGTCTCCCAGTTTGTTCATTGCTCATTTATCCGCATGGGCAACTACTCCTCCCCACCTTCCTGCAATCCCCATGCCAAGGCCTATAAATGAGGATCCTGAATGAAAAGCTTCGCTCCAATGGGTATGATCACCCACGTTTCCGAGCTTACACCCACTTGTTTACGCTTGTGCAAACCCCCTTCTTTCCGCTGTAATCATCCCATTCCATGAGGTTGGTTCGCGCGCACGCGAAATGGGTTCTCGGTTCTGCGTTGGGCACTCTTGCCTTCATTGGCCTTGTCCTGTCGGCCTGCACGACTCTTGACCGCACGACCCTGATCCTGCCCGAAATTGAAGGCGCTCATTTCGTCGGCGACGCCTCCTGCGTAAATTGCCACACAAACACTGTTCGGCAGTTCGCGATGAACCCTCACGCGCACCTCGATCATCCTGATCCAAAGTTTGCTGACATGGGCGGTTGTGAATCCTGCCATGGCCCAGGCAGCAAGCATGTCCAGGTGGGCGGGGGCCGCGGTCGCTTCATACATTCGGGCAAGGACGAGCAGCTTTGTTTCAACTGCCATCAAGACACGCACTCCGAGTTCCGCTTGCCGCACCACCATCCTGTCATCGAGGACAAGATGAGTTGCTCGCAATGCCACGATCCGCATGGGCCGGACATCATGAAGCCTGCGGGCGGAATGGCATTCGCGCGTTTGAACCAGCAATGCGCCACCTGCCACCGCGAGCAGAGCCGTCAATTTGTGTTTGAACACGAAGCGCTTCGCGATGGCTGCATCGTCTGCCACCAACCCCATGGGGCCGTGAACCGCGCGCTCCTCACCGAGCGCGATTCAAATCTCTGCCTCAAATGTCATGCACAAGAGCAGGGGATCGGCAACCCGGGTGACTTCTACATCGGCAAAGAAAACCATCGCAACCACCTGCGCCGGGGCGGTTGCTGGACTGCTGGCTGTCACACCGCCGTGCATGGGTCGAACGTCAGCCCCGATCTGAGGTACTGATGAAGCGCAAGCGAACAGTGACAGCCCGGCTGAAGCTTGCGAGAGGCTTAGGCATTGCCGCTGTCGTGATCTCTGCAGGCGCCGCGGAACTTCCCGCACCTGCCACGCAGCCCATCGACTTCGCTCGAGACATCTTTCCCATCTTTGAGCGTTCATGCATTCAGTGCCATGGCGAAGAGCGCCCCAAAGCTCGTTACCGGCTTACCAACCGTGAAGACGCTCTGAAGGGTGGGGACAGTGGCGCTGCCGTTCTCCCGGGCAACAGCGCGCAGAGCCCACTGGTTCAATACGTCGCGGGCATTCCTGAAGACATGCTCATGCCGCCACCGGGCAAAGCGCCTCCTGTCACGAGCGTTGAGCTGAGCCTCATCCGCGCGTGGATTGATCAAGGCGCAAAGTGGCCACCGAGCCAGACCAATCAACAATCACTCGCTTTCTCCGTCACTCCAGCTGCGCGTTGGATCGCTGTCGATGGCGACGAAGCGCGCTTCTCCGAGCACACCGGGCTGAAGGAAGGTTTCGGCGGCGGCATCGAGCGTTTCTCGCTGAAGGAGACGCCGCGCAAAGGCCAAACTGTCACGGCTGAAGGCCGTGCCCTCTTTAACCCGGAAGACTACCAACTCAAGCTGCGCATCGAGCAGGAGGATCTCGGCTTCGTGCAACTGCAGCTCGAGCAATGGACGAAATTCTCTGATCCCAGCGGCGGTTACTATCCTCCCTTTGGGCCTCGAGAATTTTTAAACCGCGGCGCGCTGGAGCAGGTTATTGGCCGCTCCGGCATTGATCTGGGGCTAACACTCCCAAACTTGCCAAGAATCGTGCTTGGCTATGAGCATTTCTACCGCGATGGAATGCGCGCCACCACTCATTGGGGAGATGTCGGAACGCTCGCGCCGTACGACTTCAACAACGATCCTGATCCCGCAGCCAACACAGACGCGAAAAAAATCTATCCGGGTGTGAAAGGCGTCGACGAAGAGGTCCACGCTCTTAAGCTCGACATCTCCCACGAACTCGCCGGCCTGTATATCGAGAACAATTCCCGCATCGAGTGGGCCGATATCTCCACCGCGCGTCAGGAAGCGTTGTTCTACAACCTCAACACGGAGACGCTCGAAAAGCTCATCGCCACGCAGGAGAATCACGAATCCATCAGCGGCATGAACGCCCTTCGACTGGAGAAGCAGTTGAACGACTGGCTTTTCCTCTCCGGGGGCTATCTTTACAGCAAATCTGACGCTGAAGCCGGATTTGCCCAAACCACTTACGCTGCCACCATCGAGGCAAACGATCTCTTCTGGTTTGGCCGGCAAATCCTTCTGGATTCAGAATCGCACGTCTTCAACGTCAACAGCATGCTCGGGCCTTGGGATGGATTTAGCATAACTGCCGGCATACAGAACGAGTGGAACCGCCAACATGGCTTCGGTGATTACGAGTTCGACGAAGGCATTGGCAATCCCTTCTACACACCGCAGCCCGCGCTCGCCACCTCCGACGTGGATCGCCGGACTATGCAGGAGCATTTCGGCCTCCGCTACACCCGCATTCCCCGCACAACGCTCTTCGCTGATGCTGGTTTCGAGCAGGAGGAGTATGGGCATAACGAACAACTCGTCGGTGTGGGCGGCCCCACCTTTTACGATTTCCTCCGCGACACTGTCGCCGACTATCGCACGGAAGATTACCGCGCCGGCTTCACGGTGCATCCCTTCACCCGAACCTCTTTCACCGCCGCCTACCGCAATCGCAAGCGCAATAGCGAGTTCGTTCACAACCAGGATGAGGCCTTCGGCACATCTCCAAGCCCTGGCTACTCCGCCTGGATTACTGGACGTGACACCCACACAGATGAAATCGAACTGCGCAGTTCCTATCGGCCCGCGAACTGGCTGCGGCTCGGCTTCACCTACAAGCTCGGCAACCAGAACTTTTACACTGAGACCGCTAGCTATGTGGACTTCTTCGATCCCACGATCGTCTATGCGCCCGGCGGCAACACCATGGCAGGAGAAGCGGACACCCAAAGTTACAACCTGAACGTCACGCTCACCCCTTGGCGGCGGCTTCACCTCAACACCACCCTCTCACTGCAAACGAGCGTCACGCGAACAAGCACACGAGACATTCCCCAGGTGGTGCCTTACGAAGGAGAAACCGTGGCCGCTGTCTCCAGCGCGACTTTTATCCTAAGCCGCAGAACCGATCTGCTTGCCACCCACTACTATTCCCGCGCGGACTACGAGCAGGAGCAGCATCCCGACAGGTTCCCAGTAGGCCTGGTTTATAATCGCCACGGGGCTACGGCCGGTCTTCGCTGCAGGTTTAGCGAAACGATGACGGGCCAGCTCGAA
>DASPKX010000103.1:0-37627 GCA_035627835.1 Candidatus Methylomirabilota bacterium | reverse complement strand
TCGGCCCACGCGACCGTCCACCGCAAGGCAATGGCGGACTCTACTCCACCGCCCCCGATTATGCCCGCTTTTGCCAGATGCTCCTGAACGGCGGCACGTTCGAGGGCAAACGCTATCTCAGCGCCGAAGCCATGAAGTCCCTCACTCAGCCTTCCACCGGCGATCTTCCCACGGGCTTCTTCCAGGGCGAGAACTACGGCAATCGCGGCTCCAATTATGGATGGGGGCTCGGCACCTGCATCATCAAGCAGCCACACCCTGGGGTTCCCGAGATGCTCTCGCCCGGCACTTACGGCCATGGCGGCGCCTGGGGCACCCAGGCTTGGATTGATTCGGTTAAAGGTGTTGCTTACGTCCTGATGGTCCAGCGCGCCAACTTCCCTAACAGCGATGCCAGCGACGTCCGCCGTGCCTTCCAACAAGCCGCCGCCGACGCCCTGACTAAGAAATAGCGGCAGGTCAGGAGCCTGCCTTTCGCGGGCTCAACTTTCTTTGTTCGGTTTGCACTTCGGCGGGTGCTATACGGTGTAGATGAATGACGCCGAGCTGCTTCAGCGATATGCCGACACGGGATGCGAAAGCTCCTTTGCGGAGCTGGTGCGCCGTCATATTGGCCTCGTCTTCTCCGCTGCGCTCCGGCAAGTCAATGGCGACCGGCGCTTAGCCGAAGAGGTTTCCCAAACTGTCTTCACGGATCTAGCCCGCAAAGCTGGCTCCCTGTCCAGGCGCGTCGTTCTGACCGGTTGGCTTTACACCAGCGTTCGCTTCGCCGCCGCCAAGGCGATTCGCTCTGAGCAACGCCGCCACGAGCGCGAAACCCAGGCTTTTATGCTCCAGGAACTTTCCACCCCGCCACCTCCTCCCGAGGATTGGGCAAGAATAGAAGCTGTCCTGGACGAAGCGATGCATCAGCTGGATGCCACTGATCGCAATGCGGTGCTTCTCCGGTACTTCCAGAATCACACGTTTCAGGAGGTCGGCGCATCGCTCGGTCTAAGCCAGGATGCGGCCCGTATGCGCGTGGACCGCGCCCTCGAGAAGCTCCGCAAGCTGATGGACAGGCACGGTGTCGCTTCGACCACCGCCGGGCTTGCAGCGCTCCTTAGCAGTCAAGCAGCTGCAGCCGCGCCAACCGGCCTGGCTGCGGCAGTGACGGGGACAGCGCTCGCATCCACCACCGCAGCCACCATTTCATTTTTTAGCATTGCCACTATGACAAAGATCCAAGCAGGCGCATTGGCCTTGGCCGTTGCGAGCGTAAGTGTCCCTCTGGTCATTCAACACCACACGAATCAGGACCTGAAAACTCAAAATGGCGAGCTTCTCCGCCAAACGGAGCAGCTCGCGAGTGACATCACCACCCTGCAAAAAGAGCGGGAGCAATTGCGTGTTCAACTCGCTGCGAGCGCTACAAAAGTGGCGAACCCTTCCAACGAGATTTTCAAACTGCGTGACGAGGTCACTCGCCTCCGCGCGCAGGCTCAGGCGAGCGCCGGACGCACGCCGCTGGACCCGCCACTCACGGAAACATTGCAGAGTCTTGCCACACGCGCCGCAGCCCTGAAGCACAGCCTGGCGCGCATGCCCGAAAAGGCCATTCCGGAGATGCAGTTCCTCACCGAGAAAGATTGGTTAAACGCTGTGTCCGCGAGCGAATCTTTGGAGACAGAGAGTGAGCAGCGGCAGGCTCTCAACGTGCTGCGCGGGAGCGCAAAATCTGCCTTCGGCAATCATCTGCGTGAGGCTTTAAAGAAGTACAGCGCGGCTAATAATGGCCAGATCCCTCAAGACATTCTCGCCCTTCAGCCTCACTTCGATCCGCCTGTCGATGCGGCTGTGCTGCAGCGCTATGCCATCAACCGCACTGGCCCGCTGGCAGAAGTGGGCAAAGATCATGACATCATTGTCGAGGTCGCACCGCCGGTGGATGAGGAATACGATTCTCGCTTCAGTTTCGGCCGCAATGGGACAAGCTCCCGGAGCTACAGCAAAGTCTCCGAAGTCATTGAGCTGGCGGCCAGGGCGTTCGCGGAAGCCAACAATGGCAGAATCCCAAGGAACGCTGACCAACTAGCGACCTATCTTTCCGGGCCCGTTGATTCCGACCGGGTCCAGAAGTTTCTGGACCGCATTCCGAGTGAGATCACGCGCGTGGATCAGCTGCCACCAAAACGATAACCGTTACTTCGATCCTGACTTCGGCGTTGTTGTCGGGGCCGGTGCGCTGCTAAAGGTGACCCGCGCGAAGCATTCAGGGATGTGCGAATCCCAAACGCCGTGGCGGGTCCAGACCCAGCCGCCTGAGTCCTTCGCTGGAGCGGCTTCCTTGTAGGTGTTGAACCGTGAGAAATCCATCCGCCACACATCTCCATCCTTGGGCGGCAGCGCGAGTCCCTCCACTTTCGCCAGGGTTTCAAGTCCTCGCCAGGGGAGCGCGATTTCGACGGTCCAGCCGCGGTCGCGGTCGGTGTCGTCGTTGACCGTGCCATCGATATGCACGGCGTTTTGCTTCCCCGGGAAGCTCCATTTAAAGTTGCCGAGGCGTCCCCCAGCAGGATGGTTTGTGAATCCAACTCCGTTGAAAGGAACCATGTTGGAGCGGGCGAATTGCGGATCGCGCGCAAAGCCGCCGCTTTCATATGCCTTTTCCCAGATGAAGAACGCTTCATATGTCGTGTTGAATGCGTTCACCTCGAATTCGTAATACGCGTCCCGCCCCGCGATGAAGACTTCGACATCGTTGTCGTAATAGATGGGGTCGTTCTGGTTGGTGTACTTGGCGTGCACGAACGGCTCCTCCACGCGAAAGGCGACATACAAGTTTGTCGCGTCCCACACCACCATGGCCCTTGTGTCGTGAATCGTTTTGGCGCCGGTGATGATGTCGATGAAGCGTGGCGATTGCGGAGCCCTCTGCCAAACCGCTTCCGTGAGCTTGCCGTCGATGACGATCTTCTCGCTTACGCGGTGGGCGGTATAGGCCGCGATTTCGTTTTTCGGACAGGGAAAGCGTGAGCTTTGGCCGAGCACGTTGAAAGCCGCGCACCACAGAAGCCCAAGCATTACCGTCCGGCCGAGGAAGTGAGTCATTGCGTTGAGTTACGGCCTTTTCCCAAATCGCACAAGAACATGTGCGGCTACTTCGGCTTTTGCACTGCCACCAAAGCGTTCGCCATTGAGCGCTCGAACCCTTCGGAAGGGTTGTTCATCACCTGCCCATAAACCCAGCACGTTGACGATCCTCCGCCATCCAGGCTCATCGCTTCTTCACAACCAATCTTCTGAAGATAGGCGCTCAGCTCGGCCGTTGTCATGCCCACAGAGACGTTCAAGCGGCGGCCATCCACCTGGACAAGGAAGATATGGTCCTTGTTCCAACCAACTGCGCTGCGCGGATTGCGCACAGCCACTTCACGATACGGAACGACTTTTCCTGAGCGGACCAGCGCGGGGCCGCCTCCCATCGCAGCTTTGGCTCCGCGAATGTTGGGACCTGTTTCGGTAGAGATCGTAACGATGCCGCCAACCTTCGGCAAAGCGGTTGGCGGGGATTGAGCGCCAATTGAGAGAACCCACGTATTCGTCCGGATGCTGGAGTTGCCTGTGTCGCGAATCTCCCTCACACGTGCCTGATGCTCCTCGCCAACCTTGAGCAGAGCGTTTGTGCTAGCAGGCTCGAGGATGAATTCCATTCCCCCCTTGGTCTTTGTGGTTTGGCCCATGGCTGGTGTGTAGAGAACAGCAGCGCTCGCGACGCGCTCCTGGTTGAGGCCGATGCTGATCTTCGATTCACCGCCCCAGCGCGCTTCAAAACGCGAACTCACATTGGTCATATGTGGGTTGCCATCCGCATCAACCCAGAGCGCGGTCCAATCGCAGGGCGCGCTGATCAGTTCTCCATTACGGATCTGCAGCCCTTTCGGATCCCCGGTGTACGGGCCTTCATCGCGATAGTAATCGCCATTGATGGCGGCAATGGGACGGCCCTGCGCGCGAGGAAATGCTTTCATCTGATCGCTCAGCGGTGCGATTCCGAGGTGATTTCCCCCGCCCAAGGTCGTTTGTAGCTCCACCCCTTTGTTCTTCCGATCGATCTTGACGACTTGAATAACCCACGGGCCTTCCAGGAGTTCATCGCGATGGTAGGCAAGTCCGCGGCCCGAACGCGCGCTCTCCTGCCCTTGGCCTTGGCTGCAAAACCACAGCAGCAACACCAACCATCCAGCCTGTCGTCGCAACTTGCTCATCTGCGTAAGCGGAAGAAGCGGGCTGCCGAAGTCGGCTCAATTGTCACTGTCGTTCCTGTGACTCCTGCGACGTCAGACCAGTCACCGGGCAGATTGGCCGCAGATTGAAGCCGCATGCCCGGATTGTTCCAGCGCAGCTCCACGCCGGACGGGGAGTAACTTACCTCGAGGCGCGGCCGCTCCGCCGCGACGACGCGGTACACTGCAAGCCCAAACGTTACGTCCGGACTCTGCCCGTGATAATTATGCACCTCTACGGCCAAGGTATTCTCGCCAACCAACGCGCTTTGTAGCGACTCCAAAGCAAAACGGAACTCTTCATCGCAAGTGGCGTCTCCTTCACACGGAAACCCAGTCGCCACCGTGCTTGATGTGAAGGGCTCCTCTGGCATTCTAACCTGGTAGATCAACTCTCCGTTTAGATAGATCGCCGCACCATCGTCGAACCGACCCCGGAAAACGAGTGAGCTGCTGGCCTTCATCAAGTGGAGCGTGAGCGGCGCACGAAAGTAATATGTTACGTGCGGACCACCATCATTGGCAGGATCCCCAGGTAGCTCGGTGCCTTTAGGCTCCACTTCCGAAGGCCACGTCATTCGTCTATCGATCCAAAGCAACCCGTTCCCCTCGCCCCAGACGGTGTCGTCAAAGCCCTCCCTGGTCCAGGCGCTGCTTTCCTGAGGTTCTGCAGTGAACCTCCAGCTATTCGTGAGGCTGATCAGCTCGTTCGTGGTGACATAATTCGTGGTCATGAATCGCAGGAGCGGCGATCGGTGGGTTTCTTCTCCCACTCTTGAGATGACTTCATAAAAATACTCGGTCGAAGGGTGGAGCGATCCAAGAGTCACCTGATGAAAGCTATCAAGATTAGTGAAAACACCAGAGGATTGGCCCAGGTCAGTAGTAGGGCCAAACAACACTTCAGAGGAGGCAGGCTTTAGCGTCCGCCACGAAATAGTCGCGTAAGTGTCCTCCGGGATGGCGACAATTTCGTGCACGAAACCCGGAACGGGTTTGGCGTAAATGCCGAGATGACTTCCGATTGTCCGCTCGCGTCCTGAGTCCGCAACGGAGCTGGGCTTGTTCACGCGAACGGCTGTGCCGGTTGAATTTTGCATGACGAGAGTGGTTGAGCCACCCCCATCCATGGCGATTGCGTCATGGGCTCCCAGAAGGAGCATCCACGCAGCGAGTTCCCGGAACGTCGCGCCTGCGCTGTAACTAGACTGGCGCCCGTCGACAGCTAGGAGGAAGAGGTAACGTTTGTCTTCGGAAATCCCGAAGGCAGTGCGTGGCTCAACATCGCTGGTCGTTGCCACGTTCACGCCTCCAATAACCAGCGGCTGATCGCCAGTGACTGCGTTGTAGAACCCATCCCTCGCCACCGCTGGCCAATTCGTAAAGATCACGTTGGGGACGTTGTTGGAATCGAACGCGATCGTGGCTGATTCGACGCTTGTCTGTTGCGCAGATACAACCACACCCGTGCTCATGCTGAGCCCTTTGATGTCCATGGCTGTGCCCGCAGGCAGGTAATAGGTGGGCGGGCTGAAGAAGTTCGCGTTGATCGCCGCCTGAACCTGATATTTCTTTACGAACTCACTGACAGTTAACCCGCCGACCTCGCGGCTGTTCGCGAGGTAGTTCGTATGACGCGGCGTTGTGAAAAGCTTCACGTCGGGATCTTTCAAATCGACTCGAAGCGCATACACCACCTGGCGGTTCCGAAACTCTCCGCTGGCGGTGAGGTTGGTGCCTATCGAAAGCTCCACTCCTTTGAACTTTGGCTCCCAAGGCCCGACGATCGGCGCCGCCATCGGTGCAGCACACCCGAGCACGAGAAGCAAAATTGTGAGCAACGAGCGCATGAGAAGTCTCAGAAAATGCCACGCGGTTTCGAGAACACCACGTTGGTTGCCCCTTCCTGAAAGGCCGCGCTGATCTGCGCCCGAAGCTGCTCGGTCTTTGTTTGATGGACACTGCCATCCGCGAGCGCCAGGTTCCCCCGCCGAATGTGGAGGTTCGTCTCCCAACGCGCATCGATGGATGAACCCAGATAGCGGCTCCACGAAGGATCAAACCCCGGTGTCCCGCCAGCCACGTTATAATCCCCCAGCAAAATCGTTTGCGGTCGATCCTCTGTTGATTTAACGCCGATGAAGTAGCTCACGTTCCCGTCCCCGGTGGCGTTCGCCCAATTAGTCGCGTTCTTCTTCTTCAAATCCGACGGGCAACGCAGGATCAATGGCGACGAAATCTCATTCGAGCAGACCTTGAAGTGATCCGTCCAATCCGGTGAGCCCATGCTCCCGCCGGAAGCCACGGCCAGATTCCACGGATATTTGTCATCCCGATCGCCCGCCCACATGCGGAATGCCAGCCCGAGCTGCTTCTCGTTGTTCACGCATTTGATCTGCCGCGCTTTGGCTTTACTCGAGCTTAGAGCGGGCAGAAGCAACCCAGCCAAAATCGCAATCACCGCAAGGACCACAAGCAACTCAATTAGAGTGAAAGCGCGTGAGTTCAGCGGGATGCGTGCTGCTGGGAGGTGCGTGTTCAAGGAGATGCGTTTAGTTGCGGGAAACATTAGCACAGGTTGTGCCAAAGGCGATTAGAACTTGAGAATCCCCGGAGGAAGCAGGACATCCGGATCCGCCTTCGCGCACGGCTTCGGCGGGACCGGGATTGCGCAGATTACACAGATGAAAAATGGAGGCATGGTCTTTATGCCTAAGCGTGGGCTAAGCACTCGAAGCAATCGGAGTGAACGTCGTCACATCTCTCACTGAGCCAGTTGAAATGGACATCTCGCCGATCACCTCCAGGATCTGCAAAGAATCGTCACACCGGATCCTGGTGCGGATTTCTCCGTTATCATAGCAAAACTCCCTTGCCGTGGATGCGCTGACGGATGTTTCCAGCGCGCCAAAGTCCCAGAATTCAGCTTCACCGAACAGCAGGGCTACATGCACAGCAGGCCCAAGCGCACATCGAGCCGTAAGGGATGCAAGCCACAGCCCGATTTGGTTCTCAGTCGCAGGGCCTTCGAGTGCGGACCTCCTTTCCTGCCAGCCTTTGGAGCCCAACTCACGCCAAATCACGCAGATGCTCATCGGTGCGCGCACAAACGAGACGCTGCCTTCCTTCTTCACTGTTCTGCCTGAGGCAAAGGTGCGCTCGAAAGTAAAGCGATACTCATCACGCGTCTTTTTGAGAGCGGATGCCGCGAGCGCCTGAAAGAGATTCTTAGAGCTGGTGTGTTCCATTGTGCTTTGGATGCATTCCGACATTCTACTCGTTCGGGAACCCCCCTTTTTGTTTATCCATACTTTCGCATTCCCGCACCCCCATTCCAAAAAAAACCGTGTTTTGCGCGCTTATGCGTGTTTTCCGAAGGAATTTGTATGTTGGTTATCGTGTCTGGCTGCGTGTTGATCGCCGGCGCATCGTGCGTCCGAGAAGGCGGGATGAACTGCAAATGCCGGGATTCCCCCGATAGTCGGAGGTGTTCATTGAGCGGGCGGAAAGGCGTAATAGCACATTCATTTTCGGGATCCTACGAGAGGGCACACAGTGTCGGACCCCCCCCGGCAAAAACCGTCGAGGAGAGATTTTTTTGGGGCACTGAGGGGGACTTTGCTCTTGCTGAGCGGTTCTTGGAAATTAGCATCAACTATGCGTAAGATTCGCCCTCTCTTTGAACTTGTTATCTGCGCTTTGCTAGTTTTCGTTGCGTGGGACAACATGCGACTTCGGGAGAAATTGAATGCGCAGCATGCGGCCAGCAGCCCTGCGGCAGATTCCTTGCCCTTGGCCACCGAGGGAACGCCAACCCAGGAGCTAGACGACAATGAGATTCAGAAGCGGGAGATCATGCGTCTGCGAGCTGAAGTAACTCGTCTTAAGGCCACTCCTGCAATGGCATACAACGGCGCTTCAAAGCCGCCCCAGGGAGAAATGGATCGAACCCCGTTTCCTGCAGGAGGGCTCTCGAATTCCCGGAATGTTTCCGAGAACGATGATGCCGCAGCGATCAACTTAACGGCTGCGGCGCTGTCCTGGAAGAAACTGAAAATCGGGGAAAATGGATCCATCAACCTGGATGCGAAGCCGCTCGCACTCGACGAATTCACTGCGGAATGTGAGCGCATGAAGACTTCGAATGGAGCGGTGGTGTTGTTCCTCGAGACTGCAACAGGCGCGCTCACGCCCGCGCAGATCGAGGTCGTGCAAAAGCTCACTCAGGCGCAAATTCCCATTCAGGCGGTAAAAACCGAACGTGAACTAGAGACGTTCGCCGCCCCTCCTCCGCACTGACCGAAAGTAAGCTCAGCGGAAAAATGTTGTGGTGCCTTGGCTCACAGATTCATGCGCGTGATGAGGCGAAGAAAAACGATAGTCGCAGTGTTCACCTGCGTGGCCGCAATTCTGCTGATGCTCGCGGCACTCTCGCATTTCTCCAAGCAGCCGCAGGGAACGATCACGCTGCATTTCCAAGGCATTACCACAAATGAAGCGGTCTCCTTCGTTACACGTTTGTTCTCTATAACGGGGCTGACAACTGCGCTGTTGAACCTGCAATGCAGATGTACCGCGATGGCATGCCGACCGGCTCTTTCCCGTACGGAGAAGTGGGTGCGACAGTTAGCTTAGGCGCTGGTGAATCCAAGGCTTTCGTGTTTGATAGCGAACGAGTTCAGGAGTGGTTCTTGATCGCGGCTGGCCCTCACGAATGGGCAGCTCAGTTCGATTGCGCTCCGCGCGTGCAAAAAACACAGCTTTACAGCCAACTGCGCGCGTTGAGTCGCGTAGCAAGCCGTTTAGGATTCCCACACCTTTTCCAGGAGCACCCCAGCACCTCAATAATTTCGGAAGCCTTCGTCTTTCCTAATCCCGTTGCCACGAACACTGTGACTGAATCGCAGTAATTCGCCCATCGTGGGTTGAGAGCCGGGGCAGAGTTTGAGTATTTTCTTAAATCAAGTCTGCGATCCGGATGTTCAGCTTTCCCTCGCTACTATCGATCGGAACCATGCTTCCATTTTGGATCTGCCTCGTAGATGATTGACCTTTAGCTGCTTTACTGGAAATCATCACCGCTATGACGACCCAGGCAAACATTCGAGAAATCTCCTCCACGGAAACTCATTCGTCAGCGGCAATGGCGGTTGGTTTGGCAGTGATCGGCTGCCTCGTCGCCGGCGCAGTCGGCATTCTCAAGGCCATGAGCATGGAAACCGGAGCGGGGGTGTTTTGCTGCCTACTGGGTTCGGTCGCAGCGTTCGGGATGGTGTTTTATATTTATCTCCGGCGCGAGTGAGCACCGACACCACGGAGCAAAGATCCACGAACTAAACCAGCTCAGCTCTGGTTCTCCGCCACGCTTTTCGACACGTGAGCCATAGTCTCGCGTTGGCGCTGCTGAACGAATTGTTGCGCTTGGTTGACCTTGGCCAACGCTCCTGCACGGTTCGATAACATCTCCAGCACCGTTGGCGTAAATCGCTGAATATCTTCTTCCCGATCAAAATCGAACAGCCAGTCCCCCAGTCCAATGTCACGCCACATGATGCCTTTGCTGGTTTGCTCCTCGAAACGGCAGACAATCGCTGGAACGCCATTGCCGATGCACATGATAGGCGAGTGCATCTCCAAACCAAACAACCCAGCGCTGCGGACATACGTGCTCAAAGCCTCATCCGTGAGCCAGAACTCCTCCCTCCAAACCACCCGCTGACGCTCACTGGGCGCTAACTTCTCCAGGATCCAACGCTTGCCTACTGCCATTTGACTTTTGTCTTCGGGACAAAGGAGAACTCTGAAGTCCGTTTCCTTCACAATCGCGCGGATTGCTTCACGCAACGGCGCATGGTCATGCTCGGCCATCGCTTCGTTCCGCGCGTGACGGCGGCGTTGCTCCGCGGTCATTGCTTCGCCGCGCATTTCCCAATACGGCGTGTAGCGCAGGCGTGGAATGCAGCAAACAAACTTTCCCTCCTGAAGCTTGCTCGCTTTTAAAAACTGCTCGGCGGCGGCATCATTCCGCAGGTCACAAGCGAAAGCGCCGTCGGGACCGAACTCCATCACAGGCGCTGTGACTCCCTCCTTGCGGGCGTGCGCGAGCGAAACTGAGTCGCGGAAGAAGACGAACTTCGCCTTGCTCAATAAATCCTTGTCGGTGCGACTCGTGAAGAAGGAGCCGTGCGTGATGCCATAGACTCCAAACGGCTTGCCCGTCAGTTTCATAAAAGCGGCGACATCTTTTGCGGCCACCAAGGAAGGGCCTGAACCGTGCAGGAGGAAATCGGCTTCCTGAATGGCTTCCTCAAGAGCTTTGTCCGTGACCGTTCCGTCCTCACGAATGCTCCCCTTGACGATCCGCAGCTTGGGAAAACGGCGATGCTCCATAGCCGCAACTTCCGGCGAGAGGTCGCTCGAGGCCCACAAGATCACCTCCGCTTCGGGGATATGCTTTTCCAGCAAGGCAAGCACGCCGGGCGTATGGGCGATGTCTCCGATGTTCACCACTTGCCAGGAGGAGCGCAGCAGAATGCACGGGCGGCGCGCAGGGACTGCTCCTTGGATGGCCGCCGCGAGAGCGGCTGCGACGGTAGATTGGAGAAATGTGCGCCGATTCATATTCGTCGAACCCCGCGCAAGGCTATGCAAGGGGTTTTTTGGTTTTGGAAACCAACTGCACCGCCGTGATCACCATTTCTTTATCCACCGCTTTGCACATGTCGTAGATGGTAAGCGCGGCCACACTGACGGCGGTAAGGGCTTCCATCTCCACACCCGTGGGGCCCACCACACGAGCCGTTCCTGTGATTACAATTCGATCCTTTTCAACCGGTATCTCGAACACCACTTCGGCATGCGTGATTGGCAGCGGATGGCAAAGGGGAATAAGTTCGCCCGTCCGTTTTGCCGCCATGATTCCCGCCAGGCGGGCGGTCGCGAGCACGTCGCCTTTCGGAATGCCGTTCGATTGAATGAGATCGAGCGTCTCGCGCTTCAGGCGGATTTCCCCGCGGGCCACCGCTTCACGCAAAAGGGGCGGTTTAGCGGAGACATCAACCATCGAAGCCTCCCCCGCCGCATTTAAATGGGAGAGCTTGCTCATTTGGCTGGGGCGAGAGGCTGACCCGCGCTGACAGAACTTTTCCACTCGGACACCACCGAGCGAATTTGATCAGCCGCATTCAACCGAGGTTTCACGAACTTCGGGGTGAACCAGGGAAACATTCCGAGCAGATCATACGTAACGAGAATAGACCCATCACAATCGGGCCCCGAGCCAATGCCAATGGTAGGAATGCCGACCGCCTCAGTGATGGCGCGCGCCGTCGCTGGCGTCACCAACTCAAGGACGATGGCAAATGCCCCTACGCGTTCTAACGCCTGCGCGTCCGCCACGAGGGCTTCCAATTCAGTGGCCGTCTTGCCTTTTATCTTGTAGCCGCCCTCTTCGATCACGTGTTGCGGCAACATCCCCAAGTGGCCGCAAAACGGAATGCCCGCGCCAATAATTGCCTCAACTTGCGGCAGGATCTCAGCCCCCCCTTCCGCTTTGACCGCTTCCGCTCCCGCAGCGACCAGGCGCCGCGCGCTTGCCAAAGCTTGCTCCGGGGTCTCGTACGATTTGTAAGGAAGATCCGCGGCCAGAAGCGCCTTGGGCTGTGCGCGCGCAGCAGCGCGAACATGGTGCTCCATCTCGGCTAATGTGACGTGCGTGGTGTCCGGATAACCGAGCGCCACCATCCCGACCGAATCGCCCACCAGGATGAACGGCACACCCGCTTCATCCAAAATGCGGGTCAGCGGGAAATCATAAGCCGTGAGCGCGGGAAGTTTCTCCCGGCCTTTGAAGCTTTTGATCCACTCAGCCTTGTTCACGCGCCCCTTAACGGCAACTCGCGCACACGGGCGAACTCCCGCACCCCTTCGCGCGCAAGCAACTCAATCTTCATGCTCAAGCCGCCAGAGAACCCGCCCAGCTTGCGATTGGACGCGAGAACGCGGTGACAGGGCACCAGAACAGGAATTGGGTTCGCGCCGCAAGCCGCCCCCACAGCGCGAGCGGCTCCAGGCTTTCCGAGACGCGCCGCGATTTCCCCGTAAGAAATTGTCTTGCCCAATGGAATCCCCTGCAGCTCGCGCCAAACCGCTTTTTGAAAATCCGTCCCGCGCGCGAAGGCCAGCGGCGGCAGCGCTCCTGGCGGCTTGCCAGCGAGCACATCCGCCAACGCGCGCTCAACCAACTTTGCCCAACCTTGGACCTCCTGCGGCGCGTTTGTAACGGCGCCCTCAACCTGGGAGCCGGGAAAATCGAGTTCCGATAGCCCTTCTGCCGTAAAAGTAGCGACAAATTCACCCAGCGAGCACCGCACGGGCAAGCGCCAGGACATTTTTTCAGAGGCAATTCGGTTCTTCATAAAAATTATCGAGCTTGGAACACCACGGCCAACAATCCCCACAGCAAAAGCAGCAGCACAATGCAGAGCGCGATGAACCGGTTGCGGGCTACCCGCTTCTCGTATCGCAGCGGTTTGAGGCCGCGGATGCTTCCGGCCGCCAGGTAACTCACAAGCTTGGGGTTGCTCGTGTCCGGCCCGCGGAACTGCGCCTGCAGCCGCCCAAACGCATGCGCGAGGTTGAATTTCTTCATCCCAAGCTCATTGAACACTTCAGGCGCCGGCTCGGCGTGGAGGGCAGTCTCCTGCCCGCTGGATGGAGCTTCAAAGATGGGTGTGCGCAACGCTTTGCCTGGCCGCGCCGTTGATCGGACTCTTGGTTGGCCGGTTTTGATGGCTTCAATCTCCGAGCGCACCCGAGCCAGCTCCAGGCTGAGGCTTTTCGACCGTTCCTCCAGCGGATCTTTTTTTCGGACGAACAACGCCATCGCTCAACCTACCGCCGGAGCATGAAAAAGACGAGCACGCCCAGCAACACCCCAGTGAGGATTATCAATTCGATCCAACCGACTCCCATAGACATAGGATTATTTGAGCAGCAGAGCCATTAACGCCCCAAAGATCAACACTCCCACCAGCACTAAAGGCCAGGTTAGCCCAAGGCCAACTTTCGCCAACTGCTTCAGAGACATTTCGGTCAGAACGGCCTTTCCGAGTCTGGCGCTTGGACCAGGAGCGGCGCCGGCTTCACCATTCAGCAGGGTGAACTTCATGCGCGCGGAGTTCCATTCCATGCGCGCGTTTTCCAATGTTGTCAGCGCGCGGGTAAGTTCCGTGTTCCAATTCTCCTGCGTCCAAAGCTCTTCGTTTAGCCCGCTCACGTTGTTCAAGGCCGCACGAAGATCAACCAGGCTCTTGGCCATCTGTTCCGCGTCGCGGCGGGCGTTGAACTCCGCCTCCTCCAGCAGGCCGATGCCGCGCGTGAGATTCTGAAGCATCTCCTCTCGGCCGTTTTGGTATTCAGCGCGGCGGCGGCGCGCTTCTTCGAGGGCTGCGCGCTCGCGTTCCAATTCCTCCTGCGCGCGCTTCAGCTCGATGAGCTTCTGCTGTGCTTCGCTGACTTTGCTGTCCAACTCCTCGCGACTGAGGGGGCGTTGGGCAGCGGCGATTTGGGGCCTGCGAGGAGCCTCATCAGCCTGGCGGGAAGGGGTGAAGTCCGTATCGATGAACTCAGTTTGATCGAACTCAGAAGCCATGCGCGCGACTGTAGCGCTGGCCCCGGCGCCGTAAAGGCAATCTTGTGAATTACGCTACGCCGCGCCCGGTCGGGGACCAGGCCTACCATTCAGGGGGGCCAACGAGCCGCAACGCCGCGGCTAAAAATACGCGACGAAGGCCTTCTTCTTCAGGCCAGCGATCCACTTCTCGCGGATCTTCTTGTTCTCGTCGGCTTTCAGGGCTGCTTCGATGTCATCGCGCACGTCCACCAGGCTCTTGACGTGCTCTTGCTTCACGTCCTCAACCATCATGATGTAAACGGCGTCCGGAGTATCGACAGTTTTGGCAGGATCCTTCGGCTTCATGGCGAAGGCGGTGTCGGCCAATTCTTTGCGGAGAATATTTTTCTCGACCCAACCCCAATCCCCGCCATTTGCGGCCTGGGAGCCTTGGGAATAAATGCGGGCCATCTCATCGAACGGAGCGCCTTCCGCGAGCTTTGCGTTAATTTCCTTGGCCAAGGCAGCCGGATCCGCTCCGCCTGGACGTTTTTGCAGAACGATCATCCGCAGCTTCACTTGGTCAGAGAGGCGATACTTATCTTTGTTCTCCTCGTAGTAGCGCTCGATTTTTGCCGGGGAAACCAAGGGATCCACTGGCACATGATGGCGCCACATCAGCTCCAGAATAATCTTCTCACGCACCTTCTTGCGATAGGCTTCATACGTGAGCCCTTGCGCCTGCAAGGTCTTGGTCATCGTCAGGCGATCACCGTATTTGCGAATGTCATCATTGATGCGGCTCTCGATGTAGCTCTCCGGCAACTGATACCGCGGATTGCTGTTGAACTCCGACAAAATGAGCGCGTTCTCGACGAGCAGTTCCAGGCGCTCCTTTTCGAGCTGGCGAAGGCGTTGCTCGAAGGCTTGGGGTTGGCCGGCGAAACGGCGTTCCAAAAATTCGAGGTCCGGAATAATGGAGTTCTGCACGTCCTTGTACGTGATCACGTTGTCGTTCACGATCACCAGGACGCCATTGACCAACTCCGGCGCTGCGGCGCGCGCAGAAGCCAGGCTCGCGATCAGAGCCAATAAAGAAACAAAACGTTTCATTGCACTAATTCCAGCATACTAGGAGTGGCTTCCAGCAGGGTCAACAAACATTCCCGCTCGCAACTTCCTAAAGATCGGTCACGCGACGCGATTCGTCGGCGTCCCGCGAGCAAACGCCTCCAGGTTGGCCACGGACATCTCCAGAAGGCGCTTCCGCGCCGCAAAGGTCGCCCAAGCCTGGTGAGGCGTGATCAGGCAATTTTTGGCCGAGAGCAACGGATTGGATACCGGCGGCGGCTCCACGCTGAGCACGTCCAGGGCGGCGCCTGCCAGGTTGCCCTCGTTCAACGCATCGGCTAGGTCTTGATCAACAATCAGCGGCCCGCGACTCGTGTTCACCAGGAACGCCGTTTTTTTCATCTGTTGTAGCCGCTCCCGATTGATGATCCCTTTGGTTTCCGGCGTTAAAGGACAGTGCAGGGAAAGCACGTCCGCTTGCCCAAGCGCTTGCTCCAGCGGCAACTGCTCCGCCCAATCCAGCTCCTTCGAGAGCGGCTTCCGCCCAACAGCCACGACTCGCATGCCAAAAGCCAACCCGATCCTCCCAACCGCCTGCCCGATGCGCCCGAACCCAAGGATCACCAGCGTCAACCCTTGCAACTCGACAAGCGGCTTGTCCCAATAACAGAAATCCGGTT
Source organism: Candidatus Methylomirabilota bacterium (assembly GCA_035627835.1). Classification (GTDB taxonomy): domain Bacteria; phylum Verrucomicrobiota; class Verrucomicrobiia; order Limisphaerales; family SXQI01; genus DASPKX01. The sequence continues at coordinate 21,998 of DASPKX010000103.1, read as the reverse complement.
GGCGCGACCATCGCCCCTGCCGCACCCCCTCCGCGTGAGCCCCAACGTTTTGGGTGAGTTCCAGAAGCAGCGCGAACGTGTGCTGCGCCACGGAAGCCGTCCCATATTCCGGGACATTGGAGACGACGATTCCCCGCCGCTTCGCAGCTTCCACATCAATGATGTTGTACCCAGTTGCGGTGACCCCGATGTACTTCAGACCCGGCAATTGGCCGATCGTCTCCGCAGAAAAGGGCACCTTGTTCGTCAGAACCGCCTCCGCATTTTGGCAACGATCCACGATTTCCGAGGGGGCAGTGCGCGGGTGAATGGTCGTGGCTCCGAAGCGTTGAACTCCTTGCCAGCTCAGATCCCCGGGATTGAGCGTATGCCCATCAACGACCACAATTTCCATCGCGCCGTTAAAGAGCCTCTCCGCCACCCGGTCAAGCTCCCTCTCTTAAATGTAGCAGCCCGACGAAAGGAGGCTCACTATTCAACCCTCATCCGATGTTGGCGGCGGCGGTGCCACGCGCGAATTGCGTCATGTTCTACTCTGCTCAACTTCCGTTCTTCCTGATCTGCGTTAATCTGCGAAGTCTGCGGACCTCCTTCTCTCTCCTTTATGCCACAAAATTCCTTTGCCTCTCGCCCTTTTACTCAGCTTTAATCCTCAGTCTGACAAATGAATGTTGCCCCTCCAGCAGCGGATCATCGCGGACAGAAAGTCTGCTACCTCGATAACAACGCCACCACTTCCGTGGCGCCCGAGGTCATTGACGCCATGCTGCCGTACTTCCGCGATTTCTGGGGGAACGCATCGAGCGCTTACACCTTCGGCAATCAGCTCGGCAAACAGATTGAGGCCGCGCGCGAAACCATTGCCAACCTCATCAACGCCGATCCGCGTGAGATTATCTTCACCAGCTGCGGCACCGAAAGCAACAACACCGCCATTCAAAGCGCGCTCACCACGCATCCAGGCAAACGCCACGTCATCACCACCAGCGTTGAGCATTCCTCTGTCCTCAACCACAGCAAGCGCCTGCAAAAGCAGGGGCACGAAGTCACTTTCCTGCCCATCGAGCCAGACGGCTCGTTAGACCTCCACCTGCTTCACGAGAGCATCCGGCCGGACACGGCCATTGTCTCCATCATGTGGGCGAACAACGAGACTGGCGTTCTCTTCCCGATCGATGAAATCGCCGCCATTTGTCAGAGCAAAGGGGTGCTCTTTCACACCGACGCGGTCCAGGTCGCGGGCAAGATTCCCATCGACGTCAAAGCGCTCGGCGTGGACATGCTTTCGCTCTCGGCGCACAAACTTCACGCGCCAAAGGGCATTGGTGTCCTCTACGTGCGCAAGCACGCGAAGTATTCTCCCTACCTCGTCGGCGGCCATCAGGAGCGAGGCAAACGCGCGGGCACGGAAAACGTCCCCTACATCATCGGCTTTGGACGAGCCGCTCAGCTCGCACAGGAACGGCTGCCGGAGGAGAACGGGCGTGTGCGCAAACTTCGCGATAAGCTGGAGGAAGGCATCTTGCGCTCAATTCCAGGAACCTCCCGAAACGGTTGCCGCGACGCTCGCCTTCCGAACACTTCTAATATCGCGTTCAGCAAAATTGAAGCTGAAGCGATCCTCCTCAAGCTGGACCAGCACAACATCTGCGCCTCCAGCGGCAGCGCTTGCACGACCGGGTCACTCGAGCCTTCGCACGTCCTCACGGCGATGGGCCTGGATCGCGATCTCGCCCGGGGCTCGCTTCGCTTCAGCGTCGGCTATTACAACACAGAGGCTGAAATCGACCTCCTGTTGAACGTCCTGCCGAATATTGTCGCTGACCTCCGCGCCGTCAGCCCATAACCGAGCGCTTTCACCACCTCCTCTATGTGCGGGGTTCTTTGCAGCCACGCTTTCCTCTTGCTCACGTTGTCATGTTGCGTTACAAGCTTTGACGTGGCAGAGATCTGCCCGAAGCCGACTAACTATGACACCCGCATGCTTCTCCCCTGCCCCACGCGCAAGCTCTTTTGACAGCGCTCCGCATGGTAATGACCGATTTCCAGCGCACGCATGGGTATGTCCAGAAACACATTCCATCTGTCCAAAAACACATTTTCACATAGTGGAAACACGCGGATTCCTTAAGAAAACACGATAAACACGTTTTTTTGTGATGGGGGGGGCGCTTGGCTCTATCTGCGGATGTCTCGCCTTCAAAATTCCTTGTCACATTTCTTTAAGCGCCTCTACATACTGGCATAACCGTCATGAAAACGTCACTCAACCGACTCCTCCCCATCTCCGCTTTCGCTCTGCTCGCCGCCACGGCTCCTGCTTTCGCTGCGTCCAAGGACGAAGTTCCGATTGTTAACCCTGCGGTCGAAGTCTCCCGCGGTTCCTTGAAAGCCAAAGTGAAGGTGGATGGCATCTTCGAAGCAGGAGAGATGGCGCCGATCAAGGTTGGGCCGAAGGTTTGGGCTGATCTCACCATCGTTGAAGCCACGCAGCATGGCGCCACGGTTAAAAAAGGCGAGAAGCTCGTTAAGTTCGATCTGGAAAAAATTCAGGAACAGATCACTGACCTTGAGCAGGATCGCGCTGGCAGCAAGCTCGCCATGGACCTTGCTTACGCTGAGCTGAACAATCTCCGCTCAACGACTCCGCTCAAGCTCGAAGCAGCCAAGGTGGCTCACAAGGTTGCCAACGAAGATTTTTCTTACTTCGAGACCGTGCAGCGTGCGCAGCGCGAGAACAATGCCCGTTTCTCACTCACGAATGCGGTTTATTATCTTAATGATCAGGCCGAGGAGCTGAAGCAACTTGAGAAAATGTACAAGCAGGACCATCTCACCGAGGAAACTGAGGAGATCGTCCTGAAACGCCAAAAGTTCGCTGTCGAAGCCGCCACCTTCCGCCTGGAAACCACCAAGCAGACGACCGAACGCGAGCTGAGCGTCAACATTCCTCGCGAGCGCCAGAAGCTGCTTCAATCCAAGAACGAGCAGGACTTCGCGGTCATTCTCGCGGAAGCCACTCTGCCTACCACGTTGGCCAAGAAAGAAGCGGACTTGGAAAAGCTCCGCCGCGATTCACGGAAGAGCGACAAAAAGCTCGACGACCTGCGTGAAGACTTGAAGCGCATGGACGTCACCGCTCCTTTTGATGGCATCGTTTATTACGGCATCTGCCAGAACGGCAAATGGCCCACGGCTGCTGAGTCTGCGAAGAAGCTGGTCTCCGGCGGCAAGGTTGCTCCCCATGAAGTGTTCATGACAGTCGTTAACGCGGACAAGCTGATCGTTCGCACGACCATTCCTGAATCGGAACTCCAATACATCAAGCCCGGCCTCAAGGGCGAAGCGATCCCGACCATTGCCCCGGACAAAAAACTTACGGTCACGGTTGAAGATGTCCGCCTCGTTCCGCTGCCTGGTGGCGGCTTCGAAGCCAAGCTCGCTCTCACCAGCAAGGATGGCCTCCCGCTCGCTCCCGGCATGAACTGCACGATCCACTTCAACGATGTTGAAAAATCCGCAGCCATGCTCGTGCCTAAGGCCTCCGTGTTCACCGAAGGCAACGACAAAGTCGTTTATCTCGCCAGCCCGAATGGCAAGCCAGAGAAGCGCGTGGTGAAGACCGGCTCCTCGGACGACAACAAGGTTGAAATCACCGATGGCCTGAAGGAAGGGGACAAAGTTCTCTCCAACAAGCCTGAAGAAAAGGCGCAGTAATTATGCGCCTCCCGCTGCTCTGTATTTTAAGCGCTGGGCTCCTCGTCGCGAGCAATCACGCGGCGGAGACTGCAGATGGCAAGCAGGAGACTCCGAAGCAGCCCGTCGCCCCTGAAATCGGCGAGCGCGCCAAGCCAGTCTCTCCCGCTGAGGTCGATGCCGCCATTGAACGCGGAATTGCGTTCCTGGTTAAGCGCCAGAACCCAAGCGGCTCCTGGGGTGACCCAACCAGAACGAAAGACCTCAACATCTTCGCGCCCGTTCCCGGGGCGCACGATGCGTTTCGTTCCGGCACAAGCTCCCTGGCCCTGCTCAGCTTGATCGAAAGCGGCGCATGGAAAACCAACGCTCAGGTGCGCGCTGCCGTCGATAAAGGCGAAGACTGGATGCTCAAGTATCTGCCCAAGGTCCGCCGGGCCGACACCGTGGCCATCTACAACGTCTGGGGTCATTCCTATGGGCTCAAAGCTCTCGTTGCGGCGCACAATCGCCAGGGTCAGAGCGCGGAGCGTAAGGAGCAAATCAAGGAAGCGATTCGCGGCCAGATCAAACTCCTTCAGGAGTATGAGTCCGTGCAAGGGGGCTGGGGCTACTACGACTTCGACATCGGCGCCAAGCAACCTGCTTCCGACACCGCGAGCTTCACCACAGCCACAGGGCTGCTCGCGTTGCATGATGCCAAGAAGATCGGCATCGAAATCCCTGAGCGGATCGTGAAGCGCGCGACTGACTCGCTGAAAAAGCAACAGAAGCCGGACCACAGCTATCTCTACGGTCTGTACCTCTGGAAGAACCCCATGCACCCGGTCAACCGACCCGCAGGCAGCCTGGGCCGCTCGCAAGCTTGCAACCTCGCTCTCCGTCGTTGGGGTGACAAAGCCATTACCGATGACATCATGACGGAATGGCTGCAGAAGCTGATTGATCGCAACGGCTGGCTTTCTATGGGCCGCAAACGCCCAGTGCCACACGAATCCTGGTTCGCTGTTGCCGGATACTTCTACTACTACGGTCATTATTACGCGGCGCTATGCATCGAAGAACTCGGGCCAGGCGGCGTGAAGTTTAAGCAGGACATCGCCTCGATTATTGTGCCCTTGCAGGAAACTGACGGCTCCTGGTTTGACTACCCGCTTTACGATTACGGCCACTCCTACGCCACCGGCTACGCGTTGATGACCCTTCTCCGCTGCCGCGATTTCGAAAAAGCCACCGCGCTAGCCCCGTAAGTTAGCGCAAAGAACCGTCGCCAAGGGAAACCTACGCAGCGCCAGATCTTTTTGACGGCCAACAGTCCAAAGTCGCGGAGGGGGACATCTTTGTAAGGCCAACGCGTTTAAGTCCTGAGCCCCGGAGGGGCGTCATATTTGTAGTACCGTGATTGCTCTTATTCCTGAGCTCCGTAGGAGCGACATCAGGGCCTTCGGTTCAACCCCGGCGATCGCGGCTTAATGCCGCTCCTACGGAGCTCAATTGCGCCGGGGATACGTTCACTACCAATATGACGCCCATCCGGGCTCCGGAGATGTGTCGCCGCCTGTGCGCGGAGTCGCGCACTTGCATCGGGTGGCGCCGACAGGTAAAACAACAGCAAATCCCTACAACAGGAAGTTGCCCAACCAACTTCACGAACCAATAACGTCTATGGACTGCCGACAAGCTAATCGGAACACCGCAAAACGCAGCGGTTTCACGCTCATCGAACTGCTCGTAGTGATCGCAATCATCGCGATCCTCGCCAGCATGCTCCTCCCCGCCATTAGCAAGGCGAAAGAAAAGGCGACCGGGATCAAGTGCCTGAATAATCAGAAGCAACTCACACTTGCTTGGATCATGTACGCGCAAGATCACGACGACAAAGTAGTGCCTAATTTCCTTGGAACAACCAACGCTTGGATCGGCGGGAACGTCGCCGCAATGCCCGGTGCCACGAACGAACTCGACATTCGAAATGGTCGGCTATGGCCTTACAACAACTCCCTGGAAATTTATCGCTGCCCGTCAGATACCCTGCCGTTCAGTGTTGGAGGAAGAAAAGTCACCCGTGTGCGTAGTTTTTCGATGAGCGGTCGCCTTGCCGGAGAATCCGCTGCAGATTTTGTGAATCCAGGGCTCAAGTATTGGACTAAGCTCGCCCAGATAGCCAAGCCGAGCCCAACAGAAGCCTTCGTGTTCGTTGACGAGAACCCTGACAGCATTGATGACGGGTTTTATGCTGTGCGGGCTACTGTTCCTAATGCCGGGTTCTGGCAGAACACGCCAGCATCGCGACATGGTAATGGTGGGATCGTGTCTTTTGCTGACGGCCACGCTCAGCTTTGGCGCTGGGTCGAGGGCACAACGCGCACGTTGAAAGGTTTGGATAAGACCACCAAACGTGGTGATCGCGACTTGGAGAAGTTCCGTCTAGCGACTCACAATCCGAATGGCTAAGCCCTGCTGACCAAACCTGTTGCAGTTCCGGCAAACATCGGCATTAGTGAGTGTCGATGTCTGAACCGGAGCAGAAGCCTGCAAAACCGAAACGTCGCGTCCGCTATGGCGGCACGCATCCGCGAAGGTTTGAGGAGAAGTACAAGGAGCATCAGCCCGACAAATACGGCGAGACTGTTGCCAAGGTGCTCGCCTCCGGGAAAACGCCCGCAGGGATGCATCGATCGATCATGGTCGATGAAATCCTGGCGACACTCGAGCCGAAGCCGGGCGAGATTTACCTGGATGCCACGCTCGGCTATGGCGGCCATGCCTCCGCGGTGCTCCCGCGCATCCTCCCTAACGGATTGTTGATCGGGCTGGATGTCGACCCGCTCGAGTTGCCCAGGACTGAGGAGCGGCTGCGCAGCTCGTTTCCGGCGGAGAACATTCTGATCCGCCGCATTAATTTTGCGGGCATCAGCAAGGCGCTCGCTGAAAAAGAGATTCCGGGTGTGCACATGATCCTGGCGGACCTTGGGGTCTCCTCGATGCAAATCGACAACCCGGCGCGGGGGTTCACATTCAAAGTGGATGGGCCGCTCGACCTGCGCATGAACCCGGAGCGGGGGCAGCCCGCTTCCGCTTTGCTCAAGCAACTAACCGAAGAGCGGCTGGCTGAATTGTTGCGCCAAAATGCGGACGAACCACATGCGGCGGCCTTGGCCCAATGCATCGCAAGTTCCCGCACGCCCATTGCAACGACCCAGCAACTGGCGAGCCTGATACGCGGCGCGCTGAAGAGGCTCACGCCGGAAGAGCAAACGAACGCCATCCGACGAACATTTCAAGCGCTGCGCATCGCGGTGAACGATGAGTTCGGCGCACTGGACAGTCTCTTAGCGCAGATCCCTGCGTGCCTATTACCCGGTGGGCGGGTGGCCATTCTCACCTTTCACTCAGGCGAGGATCGCCGAGTGAAACACAGCTTCAAAGCGGGCCTGGAGAGCGGAGTGTACTCGCGCATCAGCGAAGAAGTGGTGCGGCCAACGGCACAGGAAGTGGGGCAAAACCCGCGGGCTTCATCCGCGAAGCTGCGCTGGGCGGTCAGGGCGAACGCAGAGATGCAGAGGTAGAACGCAGAGACCGCAGAGAGGGAAAAGAATGGCCATAAAAGGAGATGGACGATGCAGTCAGGGCGAACGGCGTTCCTCCTTTTCCTCTGCGGCCTCCGCCTAACTCTGCGCCTGGGCGTTTAAGTCTTTTTGCGCCATTCGGTTTTGGGCGGCTCTGGCAAACCCTGGGCGCGGAGGGCAGTACGGAAGTGGGTCTTGGAAACCTTGGCTAATTCCGCTGCGCCATGTTTCTCCACGAACTCCTTCGCGACTGCGTCAACCTGAGCTGAGGCGCCTTTCGGAAAGACTGTGTCGTAGGATTTGCCCAGCGCGCTGAGGCGTCGCACGAATTCGTCACGGGCGAGGATGGATGCGGCGGCGACGGCCAGGTCTTCTTCGGCTTTGTGGCGCTGGACGAGTTCAATCTCGCGGCCGAGTGACATCAGGGCTTTGGCGATGACGTCCTTGCTCGCGGCGAATTGATCGCTGATGGCGCGCACGGGTGGCGGGTCCATGCGATGGCGTTGAGCCATGAGGTTCTCGATCACGCGGGCGTGGCCCCAGGCGAGCATAGAGTTGACTGTGCGCAGCTTGGCGTAGAGCCGGTTGTAGGCCTCTGGGCCAATAGGGACCGTGGTCCAAACACAACCGGGAGTGTTTTTGATGATGTCCGCAATTTCGGCAATGCGACGGTCGCTGCCGATGGCTTTGGAGTCTTTGACGCCCGCTTCCTGCCAGCGTTCCATGACCTGCTGGTTGACGTAAACACCAGCCACGCAGAGCGGGCCGAAGAAATCGCCTTTGCCCGATTCGTCCACGCCGATGCGCGGGGCGAGGAGTTCTGGGTTCAGAACGGTTTCATAGCCGCGGCGCGCCTCCTTGAGGATCAAAGGTTCAAGGACGAACTCGATGAACTCGGGTGTGCCTTTGCCTTGGACGACGAGCTTGTTGCTCTCGTAAAAGACGATCTTGGTTTTGTCGTTGCTGGCTGTGAAGACTGCGTAGGGCAGTTCGCCGAGCTCATAGCCCTGGCCGCGCAGCACAGCTTGCAGCTCTTTGCCTTGCTCGGGGGTAAGCTTCCCGGTGTAGGATGTGAGCGGTTGCGTCACTGCTCAGAAGTGTTACTCAAGGGACGCCATTGGCAATGCAATCCACACGTGTGACGAAACAAGCTGAGATCCGGGTCGAAGATCTGAAACCATTGCCTCGCTCATTTTACGAGCCGAGCGCAAAGGTGGTGGCGCCGAAGCTGATTGGCCACTACCTGATCAGGAGAACGGAGAGCGGCTTTGCGGGTGGCCCGATAGTTGAGACGGAGGCTTACGTGGAAAACGACCCGGCTTGCCACGCCTTCTGCGGCCCGACGAAACGGAACCAGGTGATGTTTGGAGAACCTGGTTACGCGTACGTGTATCTGATCTACGGCTTCTATTATTGTTTCAATGCGGTGTGCAAACCGCCGGGCAAAGGCGAAGCGGTTTTGGTGCGCGCGATTGAACCGGTATTTGGAGTCGAATACATGCGCGGGAATCGTGAAGTTGACGATGAGCGGAATCTCACGAGCGGCCCGGGGAAGCTCTGCAAGGCGCTGGAGATTGAGCGCGGCTTGGACGGGGTGGACCTGACTGACGCGACCAGCGAGTTGTTTGTTTGCGAGAACCCGGACCTGAAGGGTTGGTGGAAGACGCACGGGCCGATGGTCACGACCACGCGCATTGGGTTGACCAAAGCAGCGGATTGGCCGCTGCGCTGGTATGCGGAGAAACATCCGCATGTCTCAAAACGGGCGAAGCGCCCCATGGCCGAGAAGACACTAAAGCCCAATTCGTAGAAATAAGAAGCGGGCTTTGGATAGACTTGCGAGAGTTCGTCCCAAGACAAGGCGCTTGGAGGACAGCATGCCTTCTTAGCGCTCAGGAATGAGGCGCTGAGAGCGCCATGATTCGCGCTCAGGCGAAAGCTGAGGCCGTGGCGCTCCTAGTGCTAAAGACCTAGCATGCGCTTACGCGACTTGCGGTTTTCCGCAAAGCTTTTGCTGCTGGTTGGTTTGCCAATCACGCTCGATTTAGCCGCCATCACTTATGATGACCTGCGGAACGAACCGAATTTGACTCCCGCGACGTTCGCCGCTCACTTCCGGAAGTTCGACTTCAAATTTCGGGCGGAGGTTCAAGAATTTGAACGGTTCCTTAAATCCAAGAAGGGAGATTGCGACGATTTCTCGACGCTGGCGGACCATCTCCTGCGGGAGCGTGGCTACACCACGAAGCTGGTGTCAGTGCGGATGAACGGAGTGATCCACGTGGTCTGCTACGTCAAGGAAGCGGGCGGTTACCTCGATTACAACTTCCGCAAAGAAGGATGCCTGGTTCCCTGCTCTGATGATCTGAGCGCAATCGCCCGCCAAGTGGCGGCATATTACCAGCGTCCGTGGAACTCTGCCTCGGTATTCACTTACGGCGGCGGTTTGAAGCGGTTGGTAATGACCGTGAAAGACATGCCGCAAGTGGCGTTGATCGCGGAGCCTGCCACCCGCGGCAACGTTATCAAGACGGACACCCAATTGCTCACCTCCACGGACGGCAGCGCGCCCTAATTCCATGTTGAACGAATCCGCCAGCATCCTCGTTCTTGATGATGAGCCGCTCATCGCGGAGCTGCTGTCGGAATTATTAAGCATCAGCGGTTACCAAGTGACTACATGCACGCGTCCAGATGATGCCCTGGCAGTGGCCCGTGAAGGAGACTTTGACCTGGTGCTGACGGACTTCTGCATGCCGCGAATGAACGGCCGGCAATTTTACCTGGCTCTTTGCTCGATTCGACCAGACCTCGCCAATTCGGTTCTGTTCCTGACAGGGGGAGTGCTGAACAGTGAGATGGAAGCCTGGCTGGAATCGATGGCGCTGCCCCAAATGCTGAAGCCGTTCACGATGAAGTCACTGCAGCACGCGGTGACGGACGCTTTGATTCGCGCGGCCGAGTTGCAGGACCGCGAGGGCTCAGCGTGCTCCCCGGAGTAAGTCGTCCACGCGCTTCTTGACCTCCGCATCCATGCGGATGAGCGGCGGCCATTCCCGCTTGAAGCCTTCACCTGCCAGCTTCTTCGTCGCGTCTATTCCCATTTTGCTGCCCACCGCGAGTTCGGGCGTGGCGTGATCTAGAACGTCCGCTGGACCCTTCGTGAAGATGCAATCGCGCTGCGGATCGGTGTTGGCGCCAATCCGGAAGATGACTTCGCTGGTGTTATGAACATCTACATCATCATCCACGATGACGATGTATTTGCTGAACATCATCTGCCCCATGCCCCAAAGCCCATGCATGATTTTGTAAGCCTGCATTGGGTAGGTCTTCTTGATGCTGACGAAAACGAGATTGTGGAAGACGCCTTCGGCTGGGAGCGCGATGTCGATGATTTCCGGGAAGTTCATCTTGAAGATGGGCAGGAACAACTTCACGGAAGCGGACCCGATGTAAAAATCTTCCATCGGCGGCAGCCCAACGATGGTGGACGGGTAGACGGCGTTTTTGCGGCGGGTGATCGCGGTGATGTGAAAGGCTGGGTAATTATCCGCCAGCGAGTAATAGCCGGTGTGATCGCCGAAGGGGCCTTCGACGCGAAGCGGCTCCGTCGGATCCACGTAGCCTTCGATGACGATGTCGGCGTTGGCAGGCACTTCGAGATCAACCGTTTCGCATTTCACCAGCTCGACTGATTTGCGGCGGAGATATCCCGCGAGCAGAAGTTCATCGAGGCCGTCAGGAAGGGGAGCGGTGGCGCAGAAAGTGTAAACGGGATCACCGCCGAGAAAAACTGCGACGGGCATTTTCTGACCGGTTTCGTAGTAGCGGCGGCCGTGGCGGGCGCCGACTTTCTGCAACTGCCAGTGCATGCCAGTGGTTTGCGGGTCAAAGACCTGCATGCGGTACATGCCGACGTTGCGCTCGCCTGTGTCGGGGTCTTTTGTGAGGACGCAAGGCAAGGTGATGAACCGGCCGGCATCCATGGGCCAGCATTTCTGGATTGGAAGGTCGAGCAGCGTGGGATCCTTCGCAGCGGCGCCTGAAAGGGGTTGGTCGAATTTCTGAATGATCTCCTTGCAAGGACCGCTGCGCACGGTCTTGGGGCGGGCGTGGCGGACTTCCAAAGCCATGCCGAGGAGCTTCATTGCTTCCCGCAAGCCGGTGGGAGGCTTGGGCTTCATCAGCGCGCCCATTTCCGCCGCTGCGGCTGCGACGCTCTCCGCGCCAAGGCTCAGGGCCATGCGCTTTTCTGAGCCCAGTGTGTTTATGGCCAGCGGGACAGAGGAGACTGCGCCGTGAACCGTCGGCTTCTCGAACAGGAGAGCTTTGCCACCGCCAGCCTTTTTCATTTCGCGATCGGCGACCTCGGTGATCTCGAGTTCGGAGGCGACCGGGGCTGAGATGCGGGTCAGCTCACCGGCCCGTTCAAGGGCGGTGAGGAAATCGGCGTAGGATTCGAAAGCCATTCAGATGACGCGCGCGATCGCGCGGCGGCTGTGCTTAGGCTGCCGCAGCGGCTGGAGCTGCAGGGGCAGCAGCGGCGAGGCGCTTGCTCATGATCGCATCAACGATCTTGCGGCTCAAATCTGGTGAGTCGACCAAAGCCTGGCGGGCGGCTTCGCGGCCCTGGCCAATCAGCTGGCCACTGAACTGCAGCCATGCGCCTTTTTTCTCGATGACGCCGCTTTCGAGGCCGACATCCAGGATGCTGCCTTCCTTGTTGATGCCTTGGTTGAAATAAATGTCGAACTCGGCCTCGGCGAAAGGAGGCGCGACTTTGTTCTTCACAATCTTCACGCGGGCATGAGTGCCGATGGCATTGCCGGCGGGGTCCTTGATGGTGTCCTTGCGGCGAATGTCGATGCGAACACTGGCGTAGAATTTGAGCGCTTTGCCACCGGGCGTGGTTTCGGGGTTGCCGAACATCACGCCGACTTTCTCGCGGAGCTGGTTGGTGAAGACGCAAGTGGTCTTGGCTTTGTTGAGAATGGAAGTGAGCTTTCGGAGAGCCTGGCTCATGAGGCGGGCTTGCATGCCCATGGTGGCCATGCCCATCTCACCTTCGAGTTCCGCTTTGGGGACGAGAGCCGCGACGGAGTCCACGACGATGACGTCGAGTGCGTTCGAGCGGGCGAGAGTTTCGCAGATGGTCAGAGCTTCCTCGCCACTGTCAGGCTGGGAAACGAGGAGGTCGTCGAGGTTCACGCCGAGCCGCTTGGCGTAGGCCGGATCCAGCGCGTGCTCAGCGTCGATGAATGCCGCCAGACCGCCAGCGCGCTGCGCATTGGCGATGACATGGAGCATGAGCGTGGTTTTGCCGGAGGATTCTGGCCCGAAAATTTCGATGACGCGGCCGCGGGGAAGCCCGCCGACTCCCAGAGCCAAATCGATCGCCAAAGCGCCGGTGGGGATGACGTCGATCTTGACCTGGTGAGCGTCGCCCAGGCGCATGATGCTGCCGTCGCCGAAGGTCTTGGTAATGGTGGAAATGGCGGCATCCAGGTCGCGCTGACGGGCAGCGGAGAGCTTGGCAGCTTCGGCGGAACGGGCCTCAGCGGGAGAGGGTTTTTCGGCGGCTTTGGGGGGCATAGATCAACCTTTAAATCGGAGAAAACGAATAATGCTTTTGAGGCTGGGTTGCAATCTTTAACGGGCTTTGGAAAAGGAAAAGGCCGGGCGTTCGCGCCCGGCCGTTAAAGGAGAAGCCTAAGACGCCCGGTCGGGGGACCGGGCCTACCATTTATCAGGCTTTGGAGATGTCGAGGTATTCGCGCTTCCCGGTAACACCTGGGGTAGGCTGCGGATACCGACCGTCTGGGCCAGCTTGCAGAGGGGCTGGTGAATCAAAGGTGAGCTTGTCCGCGTTTGGCGCGTATTCGTGCTCGTCGTTCATCATTTCCTCGAAGGTGATTTCCTGGCCGGTGTGAGCGGCGCGCCGGCCCATGGAGGTGACGACGCTGGCTTCAACACCGCGCTTCACTTCGTTATGCGGGGTGTTGTTGCGAATAGCGTCCACCAGGGCGTTCCACTCGTTTTGGTATGGATCGCTTTCTTCGCGGGCAACTTTGGAGACCCAAAGAGCGCTGGCAGAATCAGGGTTCTGGCCCTTGTGAATGCTGGAGGGCATGCCGCAGTCATTGGCTTTGGAAACCACTGCCATGCCTTTGGTGCCGTGGGCGTAGCTGGAATAGATCGGCAGAGTGCCGTTCATGCAGCGGCCGTCCATGTACATCTTGGCGCCGTCAGCAAAGGTGTACTCGACAGCGTAGCTGTCGAAGTTTTGGTCCACGTAAGGCTGGCCATCGGGGGATTTGTCGTAGTGACGGCCGCCGATGCCTTGAGCCTTCACGGGCCAGGCATTCTTCATCCAGCAAAGATGATCGATGTGATGGATGTAGAAGTCGCTGTAAGCGCCGCCGCTCGCCCAAAGGAAGCTGTGGAAGCGTTGGATCTGATACATCAGGTCGCTGATGCCATCCGGCTTCTTGGTCGAAGCCATGGAGCCGACCGGGCCGTGCATGCGGTAACCGCGCATGAGGACGATGTCGCCGATTTCGCCGTCTTGAATGCGCTTGTGCAGATCCTGGAGATGACGGGCGTGGCGAGACATGAGGCCGACGCCAACCTTGAGGTTCTTGGCGGCGGCTTGCTCGCCCAATTGGATCATGCGGCGGGAGGTTGGGCCGTCAGCGGTGACGGGCTTTTCCATGAACACATTCAAACCCTTCTGAATGGCGTATTGGAAATGGACCCAGCGGAAAGCGAGCGGAGTGGTGAAGATGGCGATGTCACCCGGCTTGAGGGCGTCCATGGCGCTTTTGTAACCGTCGAAGCTGACGAACTTGCGATCCTGAGGAACGTCCACCTGGTCAGCAACGCGGCTGCGCTTAAGAGCCTGGTAGCTGTTGCTCAACTTGTTTTCAAAAACGTCGGCCATGGCGACGAGCTTCATGCCGCCTGACTTGACGTTAAGGGCGTTGAGGGCCGCGCCGGAACCGCGCCCGCCGCAACCGATGAGAGCGACCTGCAAAGCGTCGCTGCCCGCAGCGTGGACGTGCGGGATAGCCACACCCGCGAGGGCGGAAGCGGCTGCAATCTGGCCAGTGGTTTTTAAAAATTCACGACGCGTCGTGCCCTGAGATGTGGGGTTCTCGCTCATACAAAAAATCCTTTTGGGTGTTCGGCTACTAATGATGACGGCGGGGGGCAAAGTCAAATTCAGATTTTCGCGCAGAGCGCGAGTCAGGATTGAGAATAGCCCAATTTTTGCTGCGTGGACCTTATGTTCCTTCTAGTGTGGGAACGCGCTGGCGAAAGGCTGGCAAACACAAATGCAGCTGAATTGGTTTGATCTCCTGGCGATCGCGGTGGTGGTGGTCGGCATTCTGCGCGGCAAAAAGCGCGGAATGTCCGAGGAGCTGCTGGATGTGCTGCAATGGCTGCTGGTGGTGGTTGTGGGGGCGATGCTTTACAAGCCAGTTGGCAACTTCATCGCGACTCACGGGCGGATCGGGTACTTGGCAGGCCATATGATTGGCTACGCGATGTGGCTGGTGGTTTTCGTGCTGCTTTTCGCACTCTTAAAGCGAGCGGTGGGGGAAAAGTTGGTTCATAGCGATGCCTTTGGCGCCTTGGAATATTATCTCGGAATGATCGCGGGAGCTTTTCGGTACGCGTGCATTCTCCTTTTTGCGATGGCGCTTTTGCATGCGGTTTACATCAGCCCAGCGGAGCGGGAACGACAGGCGGTCATTCAGAAGGAGAGTTTCGGCAGCGTGAGTTTTCCAACGATTGCATCACTGCAACACACCGTCTTTTCAGAGTCCGCGGTGGGTAAGTTTGTGGAGGCGAAGTTTGGCGCCCAGTTGATTGACCCGATTTCCTCCTCGGGCCCAGTGGACTCGATCGGGACTCGCCGGACACGGCTCTTCGAAGAAGCTGGGCAGTAATCGGTAATAGTCTCCCCGCCAACGTGCCTGTCATCGACCAATCGAGCATCGAGCAGGTTCGTAATGCCAATGACATTGTGGATGTCATCGGGGCGTCGCTGCCGTTGAAGCGGGCAGGCGGAGCGTTCGTGGCCCTGTGCCCATTTCACAAAGAGAAGACGCCGAGCTTCAACGTCAATCCGCACAAACAGATCTTCCATTGCTTCGGCTGCCATAAGGGAGGCGATGTCTTCAAGTGGGTGCAGGAATACGAGGGGCTTTCGTTCCCTGAAGCCATTGAGAGGCTGGCGCAAAGAGCGGGGATAATGCTGCAGACCACCAAACCGGTGGACGGGCAGCAGACCGCGCTGAAAGAGAAGCTGCTAACGATTCATGACCAACTGGCGCAGCGGTGGCATAGCGCATTGTTGAACGAAGCGTCCGGGCAGATTGGGCGTGATTACCTGGCGAAGCGCGGGGTGTCCCTAGAAGCCATTAAGTTATTCCGCATCGGGCATGCGCCAGATGTCTGGGATGACACGGTGAATTGGGCGCGCACCAAAGGGCATGATCTCAAGCTGGTGGAGCAATGCGGGTTAATCGCGCGGAAGGAAGGCTCTGAGCATCACTACGACCGGTTCAAGGGAAGGCTGATGTTCCCGATCGCCGATGAGCAGGGGCGAGTGATCGCGTTCAGCGGGCGAACACTTCGGGCGGATGAACCAGGAGGAAAATACGTCAATTCGCCGGAGACGCTGCTCTTCAAGAAGAGCCGGGTGATGTACGCGCTGGACAAAGCGAAGCGGCCAATGATCGACGCGAAGCATGCCATCATTTGCGAAGGGCAGCTGGATGCGATCGCGATCTTCATGTCCGGCATCGAGAATGTCGTGGCGCCGCAAGGGACGGCGTTCACGGCGGATCATGCACGCATCTTGAAGCGTTACGTCGATGAGGTGGTGCTTTGTTTCGACGCGGACAACGCTGGGCAAAAAGCGGCGGTGCGAGCGCTGGATGATTTGCTCGCTTCGGGGCTTTCCATCCGGGTGGCATCAATCCCCGCGCCGCATGATCCGGATAGCTTCATTAAGGAACATGGGCCCGAGGCGTTTCGGCACTTAATCCAAACCGCGGGTGGGTTCTTCGATTTTTATCTGGAGCGTTTGTGCGCGACCAATGACCTGACGACTGATCGCGGACGGCTCACAGTGTTGAAGGCAATGGCTGAGGGGGTTCAGAAAACGGGGAGCCAGTTGCTGATTAACGATTATGCGCGCAAGACCGCGCTGCGGTTGGGCGTGAGCCCGCAGGCGGTGCAACGGGAGTTCGCATCCACGAAAGCGAAGCCCGCGGCACAGCGGGGTGAAGCGGCGCAAGAGGAGCCATTGCCTCCAGAGGAAACGCTCCCGGGTCGCACTTCTCCCGAGTTTTGGCTCGTGCGTCTTTTGATGTTATCGGATGAGCACATCCAGTGGGCGGTGCAGCATTTGGAACCAGGATGGATCGAGAATGGAGTGGCGCGGCAGGTCGTGGGTGGCTGTTTTGACGAATGGTGCTCAGGACGCTGGAGTGGTGTCGCGGCTTTCACGCAAACGCTGGAGGAAAATCCGAGCGCCAGCAAACTGGTCACCGAAGCGGTGTGCGAGCAGCGGCCATTGGGAAACCCGGAGGAGGTGCTGAAGGGAACGGCCACTCATGCGGGGTTGGTCGTGCGGATTCGGGACAGGTATTTGGATCGGCAGATTTTGGCGCTCACGTCGAAGTTGGAGGATGCGCGGCTTTCAGAGGAGGAGCGTTTGGCGGCATTGCAGGAACGGGTGCGATTGAGGCAGATGAAGGGGCAGCCGTTGATGCCGTTAGGTGAGGCGTGAGGCGGTAAGCGCGCCGCGGGGTAGAAGAACGCAGGGGAGCCGCGTTAGATGTGGACCACCCCACACCCTGCCCCTCCCCGAAGGGGAGAGGGAAACATTCATTGGTGGTGAACCCAGGGTTCCGCTTCGCTCCAACCTGGGCTACAGCTATGCCGCCCTTCCCGGGACTCAGGAGGGGTGCGCTGACGTCATAGCCGGGAAAGTTGAGTGTTCCCTACTCCGTCGGCGGAGTCTTGGATTCAGCGGCAGCTTGAGCGGTGGACTGAGCGACAGGCGTAAGCTCTCGGAGGAGCTTGTGGGCTTCGCGGAAGCGGGGGGCTTCTTCCAGCGCTTGCAGGAGATGGTGGCGGGCTTTTTCGGGCGCGCTGGCGCGCAGCAAAGACGCGCTTTTATAGTGAATGGTGACGGGGTCCGGAGGATCGAGGGCAAGCGCGGTTTCCAAAGCTGCCAGAGCCTGATCGGGTTTGTTCAGGGCTTCGTGGGCGCTCGCCAATGTGACGTAGGGTTTTAAATGGAGCGGGTTCACGGCGAGGTAGCGGTCGGCGTGTTTGATAACGGCGGTCCAATCTTTCTCCTGGGCGCCGATTTCGAGGAGGCGCGCGTATGCGTCCAGAGCTTCAGCGTCCACTTCGGCCCACTTTGTGAGCACGCGTTTCTCTTCGTTCGTCTTGCCCTGGGTGCGGTAGATTTCAGCAAGCATGGCATGGGCGCTTTGGGCGCCAGTCTGCCGAGGGTAATGATCAATGAGTCGCTGGAGGATCGGGATAGCTTCGTCACGTTTCCCTTGCTCGAATAGGTCAGCGGCGTTGCGGGTTAGGCGGTAGAAGTTGTTGGTGCCGACCATTGATGACCAATCGACGCCGCGCTTGGGCTTCGAGAAGTCGAGTTCAGGAGCGAGGCCTTTGGCATGAGCTTCAGCAAACTCGGCGAAGGATTTTTCGAGTTTGTCCATTGGCTCTGTGTGAGCCGCGATCGCTTCGTTGATCTCGGAGCCTTTGCCAAGATCATTGAGGATGTTGCGAATCGCCTGAATCCCAAAACGGCTGACGATGAAGTCCACAACCATGTAGGATTGGTAGTAACCGAATTGAAGATGGGTTGGAGATTTCGGGCTCATGAACGCGGAGCTGAGATCGGCGATCTTTTTCATCTCGCCGCCCAAAATCATGTCGCGGTACTCAGGCGTGAGCTGCTCGCCCCAGCTCGGATGGGCTTGATGCTCTTCGTAAACGGAGATGCCTTCGCTGAGCCAGCGGGGCATTTTGTTGCGAGTCATCTGCAGGGTGATTACATGGCAGAACTCGTGCCAGAGCATGGACTCCCAATTGATCTCAGCGCCTTTGTGGGCGGCCGGGCTGTTGGCGGTTATGACTGTCCCAAAGCAGACGCCGAGGTAACCAACGCCACCGGGCATGCTGAAGGTGCGGACTGCGAAATCCTTTTGCTCAGGGAAAATCTCCACGACGGTCGGATCGGCAATGGTGGCGCCATACTTTGAAATCATCGTTTGCCGCGCGCGGCCGAGGAGGTCGAGGACACGTTTGCCGTAAACATCCGCTTCGCGTTGCGACATGCGAACGCGGAAATGCTGGTTTGTCAGAATGACGAACTTGCTGATGCTATCCTGAAGGGTAACGAGGTTGTAAGCGATGGTGTCGTAGGCATCTTCCTCGTGAGCTTCGTGAGCGAGGCGCCAGCCTTCTTCGTCACGCCCGAGGCGGAGAAGATCCTGGGCGAGCTGCACTTTGGCGGAAGTGAACTTTGGCTCAAACTTCAGGGCTTGCTGCTGGTAAGCGGAGCCTTCGGCAAAGCGATATTTTTGGGAAAGCTGTTTGCCAATGAGATGGTCCACCTGCGGGTTGGTGGCCCAACGACGGAGCGCGCGCTCGCGGGCTTCCTTCTCCTCCTCGGGCTTGTTCTTGAGGTGAGCGATAACAGCGCGGTAGGCCCATGCTTCAGGGCGATGTGGATTGACTTCGAGCGTGTCGGAAATGAGCCGCTCGGCTTCTTCGTACTGCTCGGCGTCGATCATGTGATCGATGAGGAGGAGCAGGGCGCGTTGATGCCGTGGGTTTTTGTCCAGGGCGGCTTCGAGCGAAGCGATCATCTTCTGGCGATCGCCCTCGGCAAAACTTTGGGCGAGCCCGGCAAGCAGGTCTGGGTCATTTTCGAATTGCTTAAGGCCTTCGTTAAAGGAGCGCGAGGCAAGCGCATCGTCACCTTTTTGGAGCGCGAGGTCGCCGCTGGCGAGGTAGGCGGATTTGAGCTTGGGGTTTTCCTTCTTGGCGATGTCGAAAAAATTTTCCAGGACGAGCTTTGGCTCGGCGCCCAGCAGGAGAGCGGCACGGCCGAGAGCGACCAGGTTCTCTGGGTCGCGGTAGAGCCACCGACGGGAGCCGCCGAGTTCGTTGATTTCAGAGAGAAGCTCGTCAGCCCGTTCGGTGTCGCCGCCCTGGCGGAAAGCGTCATAGCCGAGAAGCCGAAGTTGAATGCTGGAGGAACTGCGCTTTAGGCCCGCAGTAATTGCGGCTTGCGCTTCGTCGTATTGGCCTGTGAGAAGATAAGCCTCAGCGAGGAGCAGGCGAGCTTCCTCAGAGCGATCATTGTCTATGAGGATTTCACGGGTGAGGCGAATCGCGTCGGCGTATTCGCCAGCGAGCATTTTTTGCTGAGCCTCAGAGAGCGTTGCGCCAAACGCCGGGCGGGCGCAAAGGCACATGAGCGCGAACGCGAAGGCGAAAAGCCATCGTGGGGTGAGGCTGGACCGCATGAGAACAGTCAAGCGCCCTTTCATGAAACCGCAACCCGGCAAAAGATGATTCTACTTCAACTCCTTAATGGAGATGTTGCGGAATTGCACGAGGGAGGGCGGGCTGTTCCATTGGCCATTCCGCTTGCTGCCGTGATGCTGGAGGATGACGGGGCCGCTGTCGGGGAGGCTGGCGAATTCTGCTTCGGGGATGACGGTCTTGCCATTGAGGACGACGGTGACTTTCTTGCCGCGAACGGTGATTTCGAAGCTGTTCCATTCGCCCACTGGTTTGTCGGCTTGCAAACGCGGGGTCGCGGCGGCGCGGGCGGCAGCAGGCTCGTTGCGATCCATGCGCACGCCATACATTTCGCCGGAGCCAGCAGGCCAGCACCAGATGTTCACCTGGTGTTTGGAGGAGCCGCGAAGGTAAACGCCGGAGTCGGAATCGGGCAGCGAGAGCTTGAGTTCTTTGCCGGTGACGTCTTTGGCGTGGCTGCCGTCAGGCAGGATGTACGGTACGTTCGGATTCGTGTAAGGAGTCTCTTTAATGCGCCAATCGAGTTTGAGAACAAAGTCTTTGTAGGACTTGGCTGAGGTGAGGCCTTTCTCGCCTTGAGCCTCGCTTTCGGCGTCGTAATCGATGACGCCATTCACAACTTTCCAATGGCCATTGTCCCCCTGAGGAATTTGCCAACCGGAGAGATCTTTGCCGTTGAAGAGAGGAGTGAAACCGTCGGCTTCGGCTGCGCTGAGAGTTGCGAGTGTGAGAGAGGTCGCAAGAAGAAGTGAAGCAAGGCGAGTTTTCATAGGCGATGAGAGCAGCGTAGCAAAGAGGGCAATCAGGGCGAGCGGAAAGGAGCTGGGCCTAAGGCTTCACGGCGACGACTTTGCCGTTGCGCTCGATGTAAATGGGAGTGCCGTAAACCTTGGCGACTTTGCGGGCCTGACGGGCAGCCGCACGGAGAGCTTTAAGTCCTGCCAAGGCTTCCTTGCTTGGTTTAGCGAGCTGTTTAGGCATTTCGACCTTCCTCCACCATGATGGGGCTTCTGAAAAAATTGTCGTAGAGAACGTAACTGTTCGCCAGTCCGATGTAGACCTCACGAAAATTCCTCAAGCTGCGTTCGTAACGTCGCAACACGTGAGGTGTTGGAATGTTGTGACCGCCCTGGCGAACTCGAGACGAAACCCTGCGCAATGCGTGTGGTCTTCCCTGCGCCATTGGGGCCCGCAATGATGATGCAACGCGGGGCCTTCACGTTCAGCCGTTAAGCTTTGAATTCGTCCGCGTGGTAGGAACTGCGCACCAACGGGCCGCTGGCCACATGGACGAAACCCATGGCGCGGGCGCGCTCGCCGTATTCTTCGAATTTGGCGGGGGGAATAAATTCCACCACGGGCAGATGCTGGCGAGTGGGCTGGAGATATTGGCCCAGAGTCAGAATATCGCAATTGCTGGAGCGAAGGTCGTCCATCGCCTGGAACAATTCATCTTCGCGCTCGCCGAGGCCGAGCATGATGCCGGACTTGGTGTAAACGGCCGAGCCGCCACGAGCTTTGGCTTTGCGCAGGACTTCCAGCGATCTGTCGTACATCGCGCGAGAGCGGACGCTCGGGGTCAGGCGGCGGACGGTTTCAAGGTTGTGGTTGAATATCTCGGGAGCAGCATCGAGGACCAACTCGATAGCGGAATCTTTGTTGTTAAAGTCGGGGACTAGAACTTCAACGACGATGCCGGGGTTCAAATTTCTGACAGCTTCGATGGTGCGCTTGAAATGAGCTGCGCCGCCGTCGGGTAAGTCGTCTCGGGCGACTGCGGTGATCACGACGTGCTTGAGCTTCATGCGGCGGGTGGCTTCGGCCACTCGCTCTGGCTCGTCCACTTCGAGGGGGAAAGGCTTGGCGGTGCTGACGGCGCAGAAAGAACAGGCGCGGGTGCAACGGTCGCCCGCGATCATGAACGTGGCGGTGCCTTTGCCCCAGCATTCCCAATGGTTGGGGCACTTGGCGCTTTCGCAAACGGTGTGAAGGCGCAGATCCTGAAGCAGGTTGCGCGTTTTGAAAAAGCCGTCCGACGTGGGCAGCTTGAGCCGCAGCCACTCGGGCAATCTAGGCCGCGGTGGCGGCGGCGCGATGGTCTCGATCATTTACTTCGCTTGCGTGGTCTCGAAGCGCTTC
>DASPKX010000102.1:0-21390 GCA_035627835.1 Candidatus Methylomirabilota bacterium | reverse complement strand
CGTTCCCGACCGTCTTGCACACGGAAGGGTCATTAACCCATTCACCGTCCACGACAAAACGGTATTCATGTGATCCACGGCTCAAAGGAACCTCGACAGTCCAACTTCCGTCGTCCGTGCGCTTCAGTGGTGTGGCGCGAGGGTTCCATTCATTAAAACTCCCAGCCACAAACACATCCCGCGCGCTCGGCGCGTGAAAAGAAAAGCGGTGCGTCTTCTGTTTTGCTGCGGTCTTGGTGGCCTTCGTTGGCGCTGCGCCTTCATCTTCGAACCCCGCCAATCTGCTCTGGGGCAGCTCGACGCTTTTCGCCGCAGGTTTGGTTTTCTTGATTCCCTTGCTTGCGCTTTTGGTTGGAATTTCTTCCGCGCGAACAGTCGTTTTTCTTGGAGGCATAGTTGAATTATCGAAATGTCAGACCTACGAAGCCGCGCGGGCGTTCATCTGCCGCTGCCCTTCGCTCATGTAGTCGAGATAATCGATCAGACGATCCTTCATCTCCATGCGGGGCACGATCGCGTCAATCAAACCGTGATCGAGCAAGAACTCCGCAGTCTGGAAGCCTGGCGGCAGCTCAGATTGGGTGGTGTCCTTAATCACGCGCGGACCAGCGAAGCCGATCATCGCGCCCGGCTCCGCAAGAATCAGGTCACCCACACTGGCATAGCTGGCCATGACGCCAGCATAGGTTGGATTGGTCAAAATGCTGATGTAGGGCAAGCGATTCTGCGCGTGGTAAGCCAAGGCCCCGCACGTCTTCGCCATTTGCATGAGACTGAACATCCCCTCATACATGCGGGCCCCGCCCGACGTTGATAGAATGATCACGGGCAGACCTCGATCGGTGGAAGCCTCAATCAAGCGCGTTAACTTCTCACCGACGACTGAACCCATCGATCCCCCAAGGAAACTAAAATCCATCACGCCCAAGCCCACCCGATGGGGGCCGATCTTCCCAATCCCTGTGATGACCGCATCCTTAGCCCCGGTCGATTTCTGATAACTGGCCAATTTCTGCGGATAGGAAGGGAACCCAAGTAGATCTTTCGCGGTCATGTCCGCGTCCATTTCCTGGAACGAACAAGTCTCCACGAGAGAATGAAGCCTTTCCCGCGCGCCAACCTGGAAGTGGTGCCCGCAACCGATGCAAACCTTCAGGTTCTCGTCCAACTCCTTATCGTAAAGGATTTTGGCGCATTTAGGGCACTTGCTGAAGAGCCCCTCCGGAATCTCCCGCCGCTTCGATTTGCTCGCCATCTTGGGCTTGCGCGGGCTGGGTGGGGGAGTTGTCGGTGGACTCGCGAGTTCAACCGTTTCAAGTCCTAGTGATTTTTTCGTGAATATGGTGGTTCCCATTTGACCTATGGAATGCAATCGGGCGGTTAAACCGCACCGTTGATAAAGTGGAATCCGGGTTTAACGCCCCAAATCATTGCGTTCACAGCAAGCGACCGCGCGCAACTGTCCAGACCGCCACATCGGCAGCCCCATTTTCTTTAAGAACTTTGGCGCAGGCGCCGCAAGTGGCGCCTGTGGTGAGAACGTCATCCACAAGAATGACGCGAGCCCCTGAAATGGGCAGCTTTGGTTTGTAGCAAAAAGCGTTTTTCACGTTCTCGGCGCGTTCGCGCCGGGTCAGTCGTGTTTGTGTGCTCGTCGGCACAACACGTTTAAGTATGTCACAGCGCAGGGGGACCACAAGAGCATCCGCGAGCAACCGGCCAATCCGCTCGGCCTGGTTGAATTCCCGCTCCCGCCGTTTTACGGGGTGCAAAGGCACGGGCACAACCATATCCCATCGGGACTCCCGCAGCTCGGGCACAGCTTTCGTTAGCAGTAACTTTTTCAAAAACGGCTCAAACCAAAGAGCCTGGTTGTACTTAAACCGGTGAATGACCTCCCGGGTCAGATCTGTCAATTCAACGGTTGCTCGCGCATAATCGAACTTCAGGTCCAACTCCGCGCAATTGCCGCACTCAAAAGCAATGCCAATCTCGCCCTCAAATGGTGTGCCGCATTTTGCGCAAAACGGCGGCTCAAGCCACTTCAACCCGCTCGGTTTGCTGCAGCAGCTTTCGCAAACGTAGCCTTCAGCTGCAGTCGCTCGATTGTCGCCGCAAAGCTGGCAGACGTTAGGATAGAAAAACCCTAAGGCAGCATCAAGCCAGGTTTTGAGAGCGGATTGAACCACTTGCTGGGCGGACGTTAGCGCCCTTCCGCCAGAAGAGGAATACCAGAACCAACAGAACAATAAATGCCGCCCAGCCATCGATCAGCTTCGCTGTTCCCCAAAAAGGGGCAGGGGAGTCTTGCGTGGAGCGCGTGAAAAAACTGAACGTCTTTAGCCAGAAGATCCATCCTCCATGCAGACCCACGCTCAGCCAAATGGTGCCCGTGTTCTGATAGGCCAAGGCCAAAGCGGCCCCAGCGAGCCACAAGTTTAGGAAAGCTGGCAGGAATGCCTCGATATCGGTAAAGCCTCGGCACATTCGCCCTAACACGACAAATCCAGACGCAAAATCAATCTTTTCGGGCGCGGTCGCTCTTTCGAAAAAATGCACAAGCGCATACAAGGCGCTGCTTACCACCAGGGCCATTAAGAACGAATGTCCTTTCCGCAGTCCCCCGAAAATTCCGGACCGAAAGATCACCTCTTCAAGAAAGCCGACCAGGATGGCAGCGAGGACAGCATTTAGCAGATGGCTCTGGATAGCGGACGTTGTGCGTTCCGAGTCCCATGAGCGGATCCCAAAGATAAGCTCACCCAACGCGATGGGAGCTAGAGACCCAAGGCCGATTACCAACCCCAGCAGCAATTGCTTGCGCGACGCTGGCTCCCATTCCAACCCTGCTTCCTTCAACGAACGCAGATCAAGCGACCGAAATAAAGGCCAGAGGCCAAGTATCGCAATCACCATAAACGCGCGAGCCACGTAACGATGGAACGGTTCACCCACTAGCGTTTGGGCTAATGTGGAGTGAGGGGCCAAGGCAAGGACCGCCTTGTGGAGGAGAGGCGCAACCGCTGCCCCGCCTATAAAGACAGCGATCAAATAGAAACTTACGACCGACAAAGCGCCTGGCCGTGGCATGGTTCAGCCTCGCACGAGCAGGGTTGGGCGATCTGCGGGCGCGGCGTCCGCTACCCTTAATGCCTCCGGGTTCATTCCGAAGAGCGCGCGCATGACGGCGAACGGGCGAATCAAACCAACGTAGATCACAAGAGTTCCGGCCAGCGACAACAGGAGGATGATCACGAACTTGAGGAAGTCGGGCATTGGGCGAAAAACAATGAAATAGCCTAACACGAGTATAACCGTTTGGTGCAGCGCATAAAAAGGCAGCACCGCTTCGTTAATCGCCGAGAGGCGACGATGGTTGAAGCTTAACTTCGCCTTTGCCACGCCCAGAAGGCCCAGAATGATTGACCAGGAAGCGAGGGTGAAGAGCGCATGCAACCACCCATAATACGCGCTCGGGTAATTCGGATCCCCAACGCCTTTCCAGATTCCAAGGACGGCGAGAACACAAACCGCGCCAAATCCCAGAATCTGTTTCCAGTTTCGTTCCAGAGCAGCCTCAACCTTGGGGCACCCTGGCAGCAGGAAGCCGTAAAGGAAGAACCAAGGGTAGATCAGGAGACTCCACCCACCAAAGCTTCGCATCCCGATGAAAGTGTCCGGATTCAGAGCCGCGAACAGAACGGCCATTGGTGCGGCAGCGAGCACTAGAACCCAGGGGCGGCTCGCAACCGCGTCGAGCCTTCTTAGCAGGGCCTCGCCGCGCTGGGCTTGCAGCCAGATGAGCAATGGAAGAACGAGCGCCGTCAGGAGAAATAAAGCCTCCAGATACCAAAGGTGGAATCCCATCCACGCAAAGTTTCCAGTCCATGGATAAAAGCCGTTAAAGTATTGCGGGTAAAATTCGAGGAAGCTGCCCTTAAACCCCGCTTGAGTTTTCTTCTCAAGATAAACCTGCACGGCCACGTGCGTGAACATGCCCACAACCAAGGGAGTCAGCAGGCGGAACGCGCGATCTTTCATGAACCTCGATATGGCTTTGCCTTTCAACGCATACCAGGTGCTTGCCCCCGAAATGACAAAGATCAAGGGCATCATCCAACAGGCCAGGAAGGTGGTCCAAACCTGTGCGGCTTCATAACGGGTTGGATTTTTTACATGCCAACCATCTGTATCGAAGAAACGGCCGCAGTGAAAAACGAACACGATGAGAATGACCAGCGCCCGCAGCCAATCCAAATCATGCCGCCGAACTTTGTTCCCGCTCATCCTGGCCGTTGAGCATGAATACGGCCTGGGCGTTTGGACAGGCTATTTTGCTGACCCGTTTGCCGGCGGGGGCTCTTCCCAGCCGAATGTTTTCAGAGCCTCCGTCATGGCGGAAAGATCCTCGGGCGCGAGGCGGATGAACAGCTTCTCCGTCCGATCGTTGTAGAATATCGCGCTGGGCGCGTTGGTGGAGATGCCTAGCTTAACGAGAAACTGGAGCAGCACACCATTCCTTCGTTGCGCTAGTTCCGCGAGTTGGTCCGGCGGGATCGATTGCCGCGTCGCATCCGACAAGGCCCGTTCCCGTTGCTGAACGCGCTTGCGCGCCTCTGCGATTTCTTTAGTCCGATCCGTGCCATTCGCTTGTTGCTGCTCCAACTCACGCAATTCCTGGCGCGCGTCCTCCAGCGGCTTGAAAATCTCAATTGGCAACCCGATCGGCGGATTGGACGCGGGAAGTTTGATGCCCATTGTGTTCTGAATTCCCTCGAAAAGCTCCCGCCCACTGATCGTGAAAGCCGCAGTCACATGCCGGGAAGGCGACGGTGGGGCCGCTGCAGGCTCTGGCGCAGTTAAAGTCGGTTTAGCTCCACCAAGGTCGAGCCCATATCGAGCAGCAACCTCCGGGGAAACACCTTGGTTCGTATTCGCGCGCGCCAAACCATACCGCTCCGCGAGTAGCGGGTTCTTTTCGAGGAAGCTTTGATGGTCAGCTTGAGGAGTCGCTGCGGCGGTTGGAGAATCTGTGTCGCGTGGCACCATCCCATATCTTCGCGCCAACTCTGGGTTCAGTTCATAGAAGCTTTTTCCCTGGGACGCAGCCTTCTTCTCTTCCGAAATCGGCTTCGCTTGTGCCACCAACACTACACCTTCCTGCCGCTGCAGTTGATTGTTAGCACGGTAATCAGATGGTTGCGGACCGAGCATCTTCACCCCGTCCGCCCGAGCCAATTCAGGGTTGTCGTGATACTCCTCCGCTGACTTACCGATCGGGATAACGCTCTTCGCATCGAACTCGCGAAGCTGATTAGTCGAAGGCACAACGAGCGTCCGAGCGGGCCCACCGGCGGCGCCTGCTTCCGACACCAACACAGTTGCTCCTGGCCGTTGAGCGTTGCGCTGTGTGGGTGTTTGAATGAACGTCGAAGTTTGCTCGTCGCCAGAGAAAGCCAACCTCCAGTTCGCGGCAGTCTTTATCAGCCCAACCCTGGTTGATTCTGCGGGAGCCAGCGTTGCGCCCGTCGTTACAAGCGCGGCCACCCCCAGGCAGGGCGCCACAAAGGCCAGAAACCGCAAAGGTCCCCTGGCTGGGTCCAATTGATGTCTCTGAGCGCTGAGTAGCCGCTCAACTCTGGAGCCCAAGCCCGATCTAAACCCTGCGCCGAAGGCAGGCAGGGAACGCTCCACACTTCCAACCATCTCTCGCCCGAGCTTCACGAGGCATTCAGCCAGCAGCTCTGGACCGCCCCGAACGCGGCAACTCGCCCAATCCGCAGCTTCTTCCGCTGCGGATATAAAGCGACGCCTGGCCACCCAGACGAGGGGATGCCACCAAAGCATCGCACGGGTGAGTTCCACCAGCAGTAGCCATTGTGGATCCTTTGCTCGCAAATGCTCCATCTCGTGAGCGAGCACCACCGCCTGCTCTTGAGGAGTAAACTTCGTCGCGAAACTTGTAGGCAGCAGAATGAATGGACGGAAGCAACCCCCGGCCAGAGGCGTTCGAATGCGCTCGGATTCGAGGACTTTCACACCTTTTGCACTCAGGTGGGTCGCCATGGTGCGTGCGTTTTTGATGAGCAGCCACTGCAGGGCGGCTGTCCAGCAGCATGCCCGTATCACGAAAAACAAAGTTCCAATTGCCCAGATGAGGGCCATCCAAGCTCCTCCTCCAAAGTGTGGCGCTGGGGCTGGGTGCGGCGAAGCGCCAGCGTCATTTAGGGGGAGCCCATGCTCTGCGAACGCCGAGGGATCCGGGAATTGGAGGGTTGGCCGAGGAGGCCGCACAGCGGTTTGCGACGACTCCGGCTGCGGCCCGACTTTTTCCGCAGCGCGCCATCGCTCATAGCCCGCTTGCGCGACACGTCGCACCTCGAGCAGTTCGCTCGCAACCGCAAGGAGCATGGCGAGAAACGAGGCTCGCCAAAGGGCTCGCCGCCAATGTGGATGTCTCAGCCAACTCTGAGCCGCTCGGCTGACTGCAAAAATTAATGTCACATACGCGGCCACAATGCCCACGCTCCAGAACACAGCCATTCCCTCAGAAGGTTTCATTTTCTCTTCTTCCTTTCCGCCACCAGCTTCTCGATTTGATCCAGCTCCGTCCTGCTCACTTCGCGCATTGTCAGCAGATGGCTAACCATGTTCGCGAGGCTTCCTTCAAATAACTTGTCCAGCAACTCGCCAGCCATCCCTCGGGTCACTGCCTGCTCTTGAACCGCCGCTGAGTAGAGGAACTTGCGACCCTCCGTGTCATGCTTCACCAGGCCGCGCTCCTCCATCTTCCGAAGCATGGTCGCAACCGTTGTGAAGGCGAGATTCAATGACGCGAGCGCCTCATGAACCTCGGCCACGGTTGATTTTGGATGACTCCACAGATGCTTTAAAATCTGGAGCTGGAGTGAGCCAAGTTTTCGCACAGATGCCCTGGAGTCGCTCATTGTTACTACTACAGTAATACTACCACGGTAGATGTCAACATCACAAAAAAGCCGCACCGGAGGAACCGAGTGCGGCTTAATGAATTTAGCGAACAAGCCGGAAGAATCGCGCCCGTCCTTCGATCGGAACTGTCATGACGAAGTTCCCATCCCGAACCACGGGTGCTCCAGTCACGGGCTGCCAATTCGGTGAACTCAGGCTTGGAGTCGCTTGCAGCCCAAACGCTCCTCCCGC
This sequence comes from Candidatus Methylomirabilota bacterium, assembly GCA_035627835.1. Lineage (GTDB taxonomy): Bacteria > Verrucomicrobiota > Verrucomicrobiia > Limisphaerales > SXQI01 > DASPKX01. The sequence continues at coordinate 14,208 of DASPKX010000102.1, read as the reverse complement.
TGGCCAGCTCACTTCCACGTTCTGGCCTGCTAAACGGATGGTTAACCGAGGCGCCGGGCCACCACCGGTCTCTCCAGAGGTGATCTGGAAGCCTGTTAACTGCGCTATTCCAGGAATCGAGGTGAAGGCCACCAGGAAAGTGTCGCTGTGCAAGGAATAACCGATGTTATGCCGCGCGACACTCGCGTCGATCCCACCCTCCACATCAGTCAGAAAGTAAGGCAGCCCAAATTGGCTTGGCATCATGGCTCCGTTCCGGTCAAGCACGTTAAAGGCGTAGCCATTTGGAAGCCCGATGCTGCTTTGCCGCGCATTATAGCCTACAACGATCACGCCGCTATTCGTGTCGGCGGCCCATTGCGGGTGATTGTGCTGGAATGGATCTCCACCTGTTCCGGTCACGTAACTGATCTCCGGTCTTGGCGCCGTGAAGGTGTAGGTGGGCGCCGCTCCGATCGCTGTGTAAGCGATCTGGCCATTGGGCACATTGTTGCCTCCAAGGTCAAAGGCAGTGAGGATTTCGCCGTTGAACGGATTTTCAAAGGAAGCAGGATGCCCCTCATTTACACCCGCTGGGTTATTATCGGCGATGAGCTGCTCCGTTTGAGCTTGCAAAGCGCCGCCCGCGCTCGGGGTGGTTTGCACGATCGATCCCGCAACCCGATTGCGCAGCCCAGTCGAAAGATCAGTGTTGGAAACGTAGAAAAACACATCTCGGCTCGCGAGATAGAGAACATCTGGATCATCTTCGTCGCCGGTCCCTTGCAGCAGATCCAGGCGGCCAAACTGTGGCGTGAGTTGGTTCAGATCCTTGTCGAAGAGCGCGCCGATTGAGCCCTCGCCTTCGCCGGCAAAGTTCCGTTCAGCGACCAGAATGATATTCCCATTCTTGGAACTCGCAGCGATCGTGACGTCGTCGAACGTCTGATCGCTGTCTTCCATGAACACCTTGGTTTTGGCCACTGGGTTGGGGCTCGCTGCATTCGTGTTGACCAGCGCGAGCAAAGGAATGCCCAAAGAGTTGGGCCCGTAGGTGCGGGCGTTCGCCACCACGACATACTGTTTGCTGAAGGCATTGTAATCGACGTCGTGACGTGTGATCTGCCCGCCAGGATTGCCCAGAATAATAAACGGCTCACTCGTAGGTTCCAGCGTGCTGGTGTTGTAAAAGCGTCCGACGAGCGCTGACGCAGCGGTTTGGCCGGTGACCGGATCCGTAAACCCGCCGCTATTTGAATCGTCCACAACCGTCACAAGCGCCTGCGGAATATCCGTGTTCACGGCCAGGTTCGCTTCTTTGATAACAACCCCTTCAGCGGTGACGTTTGCAGTCGGCAGTGCGCGAAAGCGAGGCCCATCAGGCGGAGAAAGCGGGTTCTGAAAGTCCACCCACGCAAAGTAGAAATCAACGTCCGCCAGATCAGCCGTTGTGTCAGACGCAGTTTTTCGCGCTTGAATGACGAACTTACTATTTTGGAATTCGTAAGAGAGGAAGGCGCGTGAGGCCATTGGAACAGAAGTGCCGCTCTCAAAATCCGCCACTTGCAGCAGCAAGGTTCCGCTGTTGCCGGTTTCCCCGGGGATCGTCAGTTCATAAGTGCCGACGGATGTCCTGGCGATCGTGTAGTTGCCCGCGCTGGTCAACTTGGCGCCATCTTGTCCATTGATGTGGCCGCCGATCAGGTTCTTGGCATTGAAAGGGACATAGAGGAATTGGAACTCCGATTGATCCGGCGACGCTAATGTCTCCGCGTCTGTGGCCGAATCCTCTCGGATAGTCACTGTCCATCCCGAGCCGCCAGCTTTTGGCGCAACTCCGACGATATTCACATCACTGCCGCCATCCGCCGAGGTCGCGAAAATCATGCCGTTCGTGAGGGAATTCACTCCCGGCAGGAGAATATCGCCGAGACCAGCATAAATTCCTGATTCAGCCGGGAATTGGGTCCATTTAACCATCCCTGCTGTGATGCCGACTGCATGCGCAGTCGCCCGTGTCCACCGGCTCGCGCCAGTGGTTGCGTCCGGGCCAGCGACTTCGCCGCCTATCCAGCCCTGGTCAAATGGGAACCATGCCGCTGAAAAGCTGAAGTTGGCTTCCGGACTCGAGGCGTGTGTGCCTGCGCGGCCTGTGTTGATGTCCACATCACCGCTCCCAAAGGCCCCAGTGACCATGCTGTAACCTGGCCCTGACGAGCTGAGAGAAATGGCGATAGTGGGGAAGAAAGACCCTTCGCCGTCATTCCAATCGACCGGCCCGTTTTCCCGAGCCGTCGGAATCAGCACACCGAGTTCGGGAGCTGGACGCCACGCCTGGTTCGCGGCTAAGCCTGGAGAGTTATCCCCCAGCTCAATAAAACCACGCCCCATCGAACCCATCGCCGCGACTGGATCCCGTGGCGCTAACCGCACGGCAATGTCCCCTCGGTTGTATCGATTCACCGACCATGGAATCGGCCCCATCCCGTCAATCCCATGCACATCCACGCTGCTATTGAACGTGGTGCTTCCTCGCGCGATCACGTTGATCGCCGTGACTGATGTGTTTGGAAATGGCCCTGGCGCTGCTCCACCGTCTGGTATTTGCGGCGTCGGGCCTGCGGGAGCAGCCGCCTGGGCTGTGCAAACAATGCTGGTGAATATGGCCGCAAGCTGCAGACGCGAGCGCCACCCATCCGAGAATCCCTGGTGTCTCATAAAGCGGGGGTAAGTTGAGCCTCGATTTCAACAGTTGAGCGCCCGCTATGTAAAGATTTCCCGAATAAATTTTGCGCTCATCATCGCCAGCGCAGCCACGGTTCTCTTTCCCTTATCGGAACCACTTGACGCCATTGGAACCTTAAGTTACATGTAACTCGCGCTGGCAGTGAACCGATTTCCGCCAGCCAGCCGCGCGGTCCTTGTCTCTTACCCCATTGTCTGCGTAGCAGGGGGAGGCGCCGCCCTCAACTGTGGACAATTTGCTCTTACCAGCTATTACCGGTTATTATCGGCCATTCCCTGTTATTACCGGGTAAACCGGGCTTTTTATAAACTTTTTTTTCGGAGCGGCTCCTCCCGAACCATGCGGCAAACGGCGGCTCGCGACGCGCTCGGCAGGCGTTTGCAAAGTTGACGCTCCTCTATTTGCCGCTACCCTCAAATGATAGCCGTTTAGATGTCCAAACTCATTGCCAAACCTGGCTTTGCGCCAGCGCCTAGAATTCTTGTCAGCGCATCCCGAATCTTGCTGATGCTCACGCTGCTCGGTGCGGGCATCGCTGCCTCGTTTGCTTCACCGCCGCCTTCCCGCGAAACAGCCTTAAAGCTGGTCGAAAAGTATTGTTTCGATTGTCATGGCGATGGAGTCGCTAAAGGCAAGGTCGCGCTGGATGAGATGGTTGTTGCTGGGCCAACTATGGAGCGTCACGGCGAGTGGCTGAAAACATGGAAAATCCTTCGGCACGAATTCATGCCCCCCGCTGGCTCCGACATGCCCACGGAGGAGGAGCGTAAACTTATAGCGAACTGGATCGCAGGTGAAATGTTGGGTGTGGACTTTTCAAGGCCGGATCCGGGCCGGGTGACGCTTCGCCGGCTTAACCGGATGGAGTATGATTACACCATTCACGACCTGTTCGGCGCGGATCTGAGTGACGACAAAGAATACAGCAGCGACAGGGCAGGGGACACTCTTCGCCTGCGCGACCGCTTGCCGCCGGATGACACCGCGTTTGGCTTCGATAACATCGGCGATTTCTTAACAACCTCCCCTGGGCTTCTGGAGAAGTATTTCGACATTGCTGAATTCGTCGTGGAGCGGGTGGTGGTTCTCGATGGGCCAAAGCCTCCCTTGCAAGCGGTCCCTGAGAGCGCCTATCGCAGCGTCAAATCGGAGGATTCCAAACAGCACGAGCAAAAAGCCACCGTGACCGTGCCGAAGGACGGCTCCTATCGAGTTGAAGTTCAGTTTGTGACGGGCGGCTGGCAGGAATTCGGAGGCATCTACGATTTTGCTTTCAAAGTGGATGGATCGATAGCGGCGACTAACGAGCTGTCGATTGGCGGATACAAGACCCACAAGCATTCTGTCGAGCTGCCGCTAAAGGCAGGGGAGCACACGATCGCGCTGATTTCCGCTCCCAAGCAGCCAGATTCGAGCGGCAAGACGAACTTCCTGCAATTACGCCCAAAAACCCGGTTAGTGGGCCCTCTCGATTCAGCCTCCCTGACTTATCCCGACGCGCACCAGCGCATATTCTTCAAAGGTCCGCCACCAACAGAACCAGCCGCCCGCCGAACCTACGCGCGTGAGATCCTGGAGCGTGTCGCCACTCGCGCCTTTCGCCGTCCAGTGGAATCGGAGACCCTCGATGGCCTCGTTGCTCTTGCCGAAAGCAGCCCCACCTTTGAGCGCGGCATTGGCCAGGCCCTAACGGCAATTCTCACCTCACCAAAGTTTCTCTTCCGCGCGGAAACCCAGCCGCAGCCCAACGATCCCAAAGTCGTTCATCCGCTCGACGATTACGCCCTGGCATCGCGGCTGTCCTACCTTCTTTGGCTGAGCTTGCCAGACGATGAATTGATGGCCCTGGCCAAACAGGGGCAGCTCCGAAACAACATTCGCGCGCAGGTGACGCGCATGCTCAACGATCCCAAGTCCGAGCGGTTCTTTGAGGATTTCCCCGGCCAGTGGCTGCGCACACGGAATGTGCTGATGACCTCAATCACGACGCGCTTTGATGGCCCCTTAAATCCGGTGCGCGGATCGATGAAACGCGAAACCGAAATGCTCTTTGAATACATCGCGCGGAATGATCGGGATTTGGTCGAGTTGATCACCGCCGACTACACCTTTCTGGACAAGAAACTTGCCGACTTCTACGGCATTAAAGGTGTTCCGGAACCCGGCTTCCATAAGGTTCAACTCACGCCCGAATCGCATCGTGGCGGCATATTAACCCACGGCAGCTTCCTGGTTGGAACTTCCAATCCAAACCGGACTTCGCCGGTAAAACGCGGCGTGTTTGTTCTCGAGAATCTGCTCGCGCTTGAGCCGCCTCCGCCGCCGCCAGACATCCCCGCTCTGGAGGATGTGAACATTGGTGACACCTCGCGCAAAACAGGCCGAGAACAGCTTGCGCTTCACCGCGAAAACAAGTCCTGCGCTGCTTGTCATGCGCATTTTGATCCCATTGGAGTTGCCCTGGAAAACTTTGACCTTATCGGTCGCTGGCGCGACACGGAGAACGGCCAGCCGATTGACCCAGCCGAGCGGACCATTAGCGGCGAAACTCTCAGCGGCATTAAGGATGTGCAGAAGCTGCTCGCCGGCAGAAAGGAGAAGCTCTACCACGGCGTGACCGAAAAGCTGCTCACTTATGCGCTCGGCCGGGGGCTTGAGCCCTCTGACGCGGCCACAATTGATCAAATCACACGGCAGGTCGCCGCGAGCAATGGAAAGTTCTCCACGTTGCTTCTAGCTGTTGTTGAGAGCGATCCGTTCCTTTATCGCCGGGGAGATGCCGGAAGTCTGAAGTCCTCTCCCAGAAACTTCATTCCGCAGCCACCTCCGCCAGAGAAGCGCCGCCCGCAGAGGCGGAATCGGCCCCCTGCCGCCACAAATCAAGTGGCAGCGGCGCTCGCCCCGACTCCTTTGAGCACAGTCACACAGCCTTAAGTCATGAAACAGACATTCACTCGAAGAGCATTTCTGCGCGGCCTCGGCGTCAGCCTCGCATTGCCAACTCTGGAATCGCTGCGGGCCTCCAGCCAGCTCTACGCCGCGACGTCTCCGCTCGCCACCACGGCAAGCGGGATGCCGCTCCGCCTGGGATTCATCGCGTTCGCCAACGGCTCAAATTACCAACGCTGGCTGCCCAAAGGGGAGGGGAAGGATTACGAGTTGAACGAGACCTTCGCTCCGATGAAGGAGCTGAAGGACAAATTTCAGGTCATCACCAATCTTGCGCACGATTCCGCCAACAACTGGGGCGACGGCCCCGGCGATCACGCCCGCTCTGGAGCTTCGTTCCTGACCGGGTGCCACGCCTGGAAAACCCTCGGGTCACGGCTTCATCTGGGCATCTCTGTCGATCAAATTGCCGCGCGTCAGATTGGCCACCTTACGCGTATTGATTCGCTGCAGTTGGGCGTGGAAGGAACACGTCTCTACGGTTCATGCGACACCGGTTATCCCTGCGCCTACCAGTACAATATTTCCTGGGCCTCGGAGACTTTGCCACTCTCGCCCGAGCCCAACCCGCGAGCGGTGTTCGAAAAGCTTTTCGGCGCCGGCGCTGGCGCTGAGCGCGAAGCCAACCTTCGCCAGCGCCTGGCCCGGCGGAAGAGCGTGCTCGATTTCGTCCTTTCGGACGTGAACCGCCTCAACCGAGACCTTGGGCGGAACGATCAGCAAAAGGTGCAGGAATATCTGGACGGCGTGCGCAAGCTCGAGCAGCAGATTGAAAAAGCCGAACGCTTTAAGCTGCCGGACGCCACCCTTCCACAGCCTGCGGGCATTCCCGGCAGTCACGAGGAGCATGTCGATTTGATGTACGACCTGATGGCTCTTGCGTTCCAGACCGACTCCACCCGCGTCATCAGTTATTGCGTCGCGCCCGAAGGCAGCAACCGGCCGTTCCCTGAGCTTGGGATTGCGGAGGGCTATCATTTTCTGACGCATCACTCCGGCAATCAGGAGAAGATCCTCAAAGTGGCCAAGATCGAGCGGTGGTACATGGAGCGTTTCGCGCGGTTCCTTCGCAACCTTGATTCGATGAAAGACGCTGACGGAAAGTCCGTCCTGGAGAACTCAATGATTGTTTATGGTTGCGCGATTGGCGATGGCAACCGGCACAATCACGACGAGTTGCCCATCGTCTTAGCTGGTCAGGGCGGCGGCGCTGCGAATCCCGGCCGTCATCTCAAGCTGAAGGATTCCACCCCGATGACCAACCTTTATGTCGCTATGCTCAACCGCGCAGGCGTCAAAGCAGAGCGGGTAGGGGACAGCACCGGCGTCCTCGACACCATATAGTGTTGACTGCGAGGCTCGGCGACCTCGGTGAGAATTAGCGCCTTTCAAATGGTAGGCCAGGTCACCCGACCGGGCGTCCTGCCGGAGATTAACTGCCGGCTGCCTTTTCAGCATGGCGGCAAACCCACTTTTCCCTTTGAAAAGTCGCTCGGCGTCACTACCTTGTCGCGCCGGGTTTCTGGCCTGGCAACGCCCCTGAACTTTCAGCGGCTTTGTTATTGAAGCAAACAGGGGTAAGTTCGCCCTGAACGCACTGAAGCATGGATCTAGCGCACATTAGAAATTTCAGCATCATCGCCCATATCGATCACGGCAAAACGACCTTGTCGGATCGCCTTCTGCATCGCACTGGCACCATCGCCACGCGCGATATGTCGGACCAGTTGCTCGACGCGATGGATCTGGAAAAGGAGCGGGGGATCACCATCAAGGCCCACCCCGTGACCATGCTCTACAAAGCCAAGAACGGCGAAACTTACGAGCTGAACCTCATCGACACTCCAGGCCATGTCGATTTCGCCTACGAAGTCTCCCGCAGCTTGAGCGCTTGCGAAGGCGCCTTGTTGATCATTGATGCCGCGCAAGGTGTCGAGGCGCAGACAGTTGCCAATGTTCACCTGGCGATGAAGCAGAACCTGGAGATCATCCCGATCATCAACAAGATCGATTTGCCTCATGCCAATGTTGCGTTAACGCGCCAGCAACTCGAAGACATTCTCGCCATCCCAGCGGACTCCGCGATCGCCGCCAGCGCTAAAGAAGGCATCGGCATCGATGACATTCTTGAAGCAATCGTCAGCCGAGTGCCACCGCCCAAAGTCAGCGGTGAAAAATCGATGCAGGCGCTCGTGTTCGATTCGTACTTCGACACCTACAAGGGAGTCGTCACGCACGTGCGCGTTTTCAACGGAGAGTTGAAGCCGGGCATGCAGGTGAAACTGCTCGCGACAGGCAAGAATTACGAAATTAAGGAAGTCGGCAGCTTCAATCCGAAGCCGTACATTCGCGAGAAGCTTGAAGTCGGCGAAACCGGCTACATCACCGCCAACATCAAGTCACCCAAGGAGGTGAAGATGGGCGACACGTTGACCGAGGCCCGCAATCCATCGCCAGCGCTTGCCGGCTTCCAGGAAATTCATCCCATGGTGTTCAGCGGGATCTACCCGATCAACACTGCGGATTACGAGCATCTCAAAGCGAATCTTGCGAAGCTTCAGCTCAACGATTCTGCGTTCGTCTATTCATCAGAAAGCTCTGTGGCCCTCGGTTTCGGTTTCCGCTGCGGCTTCCTTGGATTGCTCCACTTGGAAATCGTGCAGGAGCGTCTGCGCCGCGAGTACGGCATGGACATCATTGCCACTTACCCGAGCGTTATTTATCGGGTGAAGATGACCGATGGCGTCATGAAGGAGATCGACAACCCGGCGTTCCTCCCTGAGCCGAACTTCATCGAGGCAATTTACGAGCCGATGGTGAAGGCGTTCGTCATCTGCCCAAACGAAAGCATCGGTGATATCATGGCGCTCATTTCCGAGAAGCGGGGCATTTGCGAGCACACCGAGACGCTCGACACCAAGCGCGTCATGCTGACCTCACACATGCCGCTGAACGAAATCCTCATTGATTTCCATGATCGCATTAAGAGCATCACCCGCGGCTACGGCTCGATGGACTACGAGCATGAGGAATACCGCGCTTCGGACATGGTAAAGCTCGATCTGCTGGTCAATGGCGAGCCTGTGGACGCGTTCTCCTGCATCGTCCATCGCGACAAAGCGGAATTCCGAGGGCGAGCGCTCGCTGCCAAGCTCAAGGACGTCATTCCAAAGCAGCAATTCCAGATCGCGATCCAGGCCGCAATTGGCGGCAAAGTCATTGCTCGTGAAACGATCAGCGCCTTGCGCAAAGACGTTACTGCAAAGTGTTACGGCGGTGATATCAGCCGTAAACGCAAGCTTCTCGAGAAACAGAAAGAAGGCAAAAAGCGCATGAAATCTGTTGGTTCCGTGCAGATTCCGCAGGAAGCTTTCATCGAAGTTCTCAAGGCATAAGGCAGCATCTCTGGCGTCCAGCTTGAACAACGTGGGTGAAACTGTGGTCTCTTAAGGGTCGTTCATCATGAGCTTTGTGCGTTGGCTTACGTCCGGGACTGTTCGCAAAGCCGTTCAGTTGCGGAAATCCATTGAGCGCGTCCTGCACGAGCAGGAGGATTTGCTCACGCCCGAAGCTCAAGGAGAGATTCGAGCCGCGAACGACGAACTCCAAGCCGCCATTCGCTCCGGCGCCGGCAAAACCGAAATTCTCAGCCAGATGAAAAAGGTTGAGAACGTCGCGATCAACCGCTTCCGGGCTTATCCGAATGCGGTCGCTCGTGAGAACGTAAAAGAGTTCCTGGTCGCGGTTGTTGTGATCTTCGGATTCACGACCTTCTTCCTGCAGCTTACGAAGATTCCGACTGGGTCCATGCAGCCGACTCTCTTTGGCATAACCCATCAATCGCTCATGGGCACGGACACTCCGATCCCCAATTTCATCCAGCGGTTCGGTTTATATTGGACTAAGGGCATCCAACATTTCCATCTAGTCGCGAAGGTCGACGGCGAACTTGAAGCCGCAGAAGAGCCTAAGACCGTGTTTCCGTTCATCAAACGGCAGCGTTTTCGGATCGGGGGCGTTTGGCACACGCTTTGGTTTGTTCCGGACGATATTCGCGCAAGAGCTGAGTTGGCGCCCGGGGTTCCATACCGCGCGGGACAGGATGTTATTAAGCTCCGCGTCAATGCCGGTGATCATCTGCTCATCGATCGATTTACTTACAATTTCCGCCGTCCAAACCGCGGCGAGATCATCGTGTTTAAGACCCGTGGCATCGAAGGCATGTCCATGCGTGCTGGCCAGGGTGACCAACTCTACATCAAACGTCTGGTTGGCATGCCTGGGGAAAAAGTCACCATCAACGATCAGAACCATCTCGTTATCGACGGTCGTGAGCTTACGGCGTCAGACCGGCATTTCGAGCACGTTTACGGCTACAACGGTGAGACCAACCCCGCATACATTGGCCATGCGAATCAAAAAACCGCCGTCAGGCTGGGTGTGCCGCAGGTCGGGGCATACCATTTCGAGAGCGGATCGAGTGAACCATTCGAGATTCGTCCCAAGCACTATCTGGCGATGGGCGACAATACCTTAGCGAGTTGGGATTCCCGTTCATGGGGTGACTTGCCGCAGGAGAACGTCATCGGCCGTGCCTTTTTCGTTTACTGGCCAATTACCGACCGATTCGGGTGGGGTTACCGCTAAGGTGTCCGAAACGGGCTTCGAGACGACTGGGCTCAGTTAGCATGCGGTTTGTCCTACAATCCCGATTGCCCCCAAGGTCATGACCTCCTATCCACGCACCACGCGGAAGCGTTGTTTCGCACAATATATGCGCGGTCCAAAACGTGCTCAAAAATCTGAGCATGCGCCGGAAGTAGCAAGACTCGTCACAATAGCAAAACAGGCTCTCAAGGCTGAGGCCAAGCTCAAGAGCCGATACCTCGCGATCTGCGAGTATATCCGTCGTCACCAACTCCTGCCCCGCATGGTGACCGAAGCCCTGTCGGAAGCGGGTTATCCAAAGTCACGCATCAGCGAAATCAAGCGGGTCGCCTTCGTCTCCCCCGAGATATGGGCCATGTTCAAGAAGGACCTCATCGGCTTTAAGCCCCTCCTGCGCCGCGCAAGGGAAGTTGACACGGGCAAAACCGACGAAAGCCGCCAGCTGCTCCAATGGCGCCGATTCCTTGCCACCTTTTCAGCGTTCACAATGGACGCCACCCCTCCCGAAAACTACTTCGCCAGCAACGGGCACAACCTCTTTGTCTGGCACGAAAGCGCGGTCAAGGGCGCAAAGGATTTCACCGTGGGACACTGGCTCGTCACGGTCAAAAGAAACGAACCCAAAAAAGAGCCAAAAAAAGAAGCACCAAAAGCTAACTAAAAAATGACAAAAGCAGAGATGCAAAAAATGATCGAACAAGGCACGCCACTGGCCCTTGTCGAATACCGTAGCGGCAAAGCTGAGACCATCACTTACCGCGACAAAACCACTGGCCGTAGTGCCACGATGAAGCTCATCACGCACAACGTGGAAGCTGGCAATAACGCTGTCCAGATCGGGGAGCGCGTTCCCGATGAGCAAAACCTCACTGACTGGCAACCGCCATTCAAGAAAGGCTCCCAATGCGTCCTGGTGATCGAAAGCTTCACGAAGGACAAGGGGGTTTACAAAGCTGGGGGCAAGCTCCATCCTTTAGCAGCTTAATCGGGGGTCGTCTTGAACTGGCCTATCACTGTCCCCCCGAGACGATGGCGTCACTATTGGGCCATGTGACCCCGAGGCCGGGGGTAATCCCCCCGGCCCCGGCACTCACTCCAAGGGCTTCATTACTTCGTATGCAACATCTCACCCCTGAGCAATTCCAGGCACTCGCCGTAGAGCATGGAGGTCTAGTCACCCCCTCGCTTGCTGGTCACCTGACGGGCGTAAGCTACTCCCGAGTCATGCAATTAATCAACAACGAGGGGAAACTTACCCCTATCTGCGTCAACGGCTGGACGCTGGTCGGCCTTGACGAGCTCAAGAGCTGGAACAACTCGCGCACGCAGGGCAGGAGGGCAGCATGACCTGCATCAACTGCGGCGGAAAACTCATCGGCGACGGATTCCAAACCGTCCGCCACTGCGAAAACGCCTCCGAATCTGACCTCCTGAACAGGGAGCCTGACAGTGGACCCGTTTATTGTTCTTCTGGAGAGGAGGGCGCATGATACAATCATACCTCGTCTGTGATGCCTGCGGTTCTCAGTCTCCCCCGGTCGATTCCTCCAGGCATCTCGTTCGCGAGCACGCCAACCAATACGGCTTCGTCACCCGCAAGGTTCCCGGCCTAACCACTCTGCAAGACTTCTGTCCAACCTGTCTTCCGCAGAGCTACAAGAACCCAACTAACTACACCCGATGGCATGAGCATCAACCTCACAATCAACCTTGCTGAGCTGAACGCCCAGCAAATGGCACGCGCCTGCGTCGCGCGAATCGACCGCTTTCTTGACTGCAAAGAAACAGCCCCATCCCTTGAGCAGGCACTCACGGATGAGCTGGCCCGTTTCGTGGCTGAGGTAGCGGTTCAAGCGGAAGCCCGACAGAACCGCATTAAGCGGAACATCGAGGCAATGACCCAACAGGAAAGAGGCGCGAGCGGAGCCGCGCAGCGGCCCGCCGCGCCCTAACCTTGTTTATTATTAACTCATTTGTAAAAGACACTTTGGCCTCCACCCGCAAAACCCGCATCCTCGCCCCTAGAGACGGAGCCAACCGCGAGGGGAACTCTTCAAAAAGGAGGAAAGGGCAGGGTGGGGGCCTTCGTCGTCCAACCTCGACCCCTGAGGCCATTCCGTTTGACACTCCACCACCGCGACGTGCTCGCAGGGTGAAGTATCCCATCTCTCAACCCTTGTTCTCCTTCATGGGCACAGCTCCCGAAAACCCCTTCTGACCCATGTTCATGTCGAAAAGCGAGTTCGCGTTCCGCATGTCAGCCCAAAAGTTCTTCGACGAGCAGCGGCACGTCTACTTCTGGACCTTCACTTGCAAACAGGTCCACCCTGACTGGTATTACTCTCAAATCTGGTCCCGTTTCTTCCGCGAAATTCAGAACCTTTACGGAGGCACAGTTCAAGGTCTGAAGGTTGTTGAGCTTCACGACAACCACGGCATCCACTGGCACACGCTCTTGAACATCCGTGTGGGCGTTCAACAGGTTCGCCGCATCGCCAAGCGTTACGGCATCGGACGCGTCCACGCGAAGAAAGCCGACCTCGGCAGCATCGGCTATCTTGCAAAATACATTTCTTCTGACCTGCGCAAGACTGGCAAAGAGCTGCACGCCCGGGTCGCCCGCTGGCAATGCATTGGCCACTTCGTGGGCGTCCGCAAGTGCAACGTCGAAATCTCCGGGACGGCGTTTATCGACCGCGTCCGCTTCGCCCAGGAGTTCCTCGGTGTGAAGCAAATCCCTTGGCACCTCTACGACTATTTCCGCCAGTTCCCTGCAAACGATCGCTTGCAGGACCGCCGATACCTCCGCTCTCTCAAGGGCAAGTTCTGGCGTGACCACGAGCGCATTGACATGTGCGAGGGCAAGCCTCGCGCGTTGGCGCGTCCAAAGCCTGAGCCGTCCCTCCTTTAGAAAACCGCAAACTTGCGGTTCTCGATAGAGACTCAGGAAATCCCCGTCAGGTAAGGGTGTCTCAATGTCGCCCTGTGCCTTTCCCTGACGGTCGGGCCTTGAAACGCGGCAGATGCAAAAAAGAAAGGTCCCATGAACAAAATCAAGAAAGCGGCTTTTTACCTGCCAGTGCTCGCCGCCGCTGGTGTTGTCTCCACTCAAGCCGCCGTTGACGAGTCCCTGACAACCGCAATCGCCGACCTCGAAACCTTCGCGCTCGCCACTCTGGCTATCATCGTGGGCGTGGCTGTCGTCAAGATCGGATACCGCGTGTTCCGCAAGCTCGGCAGCTCCATCGGCTAAGCCCTGCGCTTTCCGCAACTTGGCCCTGCCCCTCTCTGGGGGTGGGGCCTTTTACTTCGAAAGGAACTATGAGTTTCGCCGATCTTCTCGCGGAGGTTCAGTCCCTCGGAACATTCGCCCGCGTCATCATCTCCGTTTGCGTCGCCGTTGCCGTTGCAGAGATCGCTTACGCGGTCCTTCTCAAGCTCGGCTTCGAAGGCTTCGCGCCCAAGGAAAGCGGTTCGTCTGACAACGGCCAATACTGGACCTATGGCTCTGACGGCCAGCCGGTTCAGATCACCAAGGAAGAAAACGAACGCAACTACGAGCAGTGGAAGCGCGATAACGGCTACTAACCACCCCGGTCTTATGTATGGATCATCCTCTCTTTCTCTTCCTCGGTGGCTGCTTCTTGGGCTGGCTCTTCTTGCGTCTGGTCCTTCGCTTTTAGCAGCTCTCGTCCCGATCCAGTTCCGAATCTACAACACGGCAAGCGTGGAAGTCGTTGTGCGCATGTATTACAACGGCATCATTCTTCAGCGCACGGCTATCGGCCCCGGCCTGAGCGTGTTCAACCATGGCTCACGCGAAACGACCGGGGGCACCGTCCACGTCCGCTACGGCCCCAACAGCG
>DASPKX010000101.1:0-9920 GCA_035627835.1 Candidatus Methylomirabilota bacterium | reverse complement strand
CTGCTGAACGCAGGGTCCACCTGGCCGTTCTGAAGCAGGCGAATAAGCCGCCCTTCCCCCGACAACAGAACGCCGCCATTGGGGTGCGCAACGATGATCACGCTCGATCCAAGAGAGGTTGGAGGATTAAAAAAGGTGTCAACGCCTCCATTTTCGTGCAGGCGAATAACGCGCGTCTCGCGCAGGCCAGGATGTTCGACTACGAGTATCTGCCCGTTTGGCGCCTGGGTCATGCTGCCGAGCCTGGCCTTTGTTGTATAAGGAGTAAAAGTGGGATCCACGCTCCCGTCGGGCAGTAACCGTAGAACTTGGTCGAACTCCTGGAACCCTTCAATCGACACATCCAGACGCCCCGTGATGAGGAATCGGCCGTCAGCCATCGTGCTGACTTGCAAGATCTCTGAGAGATGTCCGGTGAAGTTCACCGAGCTGACCTGGGCTGGATTGATGTCGTTGTCGCGCAGTCGAACGACAGCTGCATGCTCCGGAGCGGAGACAGACGGTGAAAGCGATTCGAGCAGGACGTAGAACGTTTCATCACGCTCCATTTCGTGGTCATCCTTGATTGGAATGCTGACCGTGGCATTGGTCTGACCTGGAGCAAAGGTCACCGTTGTAACAAACTGTGTAAAATCCTGGTTCACCGTTGCCGTTCCCGGTTCGCCAAAATTCTCGTTTGTCACAGTAATACGCACCTGCGCGGGCGAACTGTACTCGCCAATGCGATAGACATTCAGAGTCGAGCCCGGGCCTTCAATGACGTGGGCGCCATCGCCCAAAGTGTATCCTTCTTCGTTGTCGAGGATGTTGATCATTACATGGGTCTGCGGGGCCGGCAGGCCGCCCGTCGCGTTCGTGAACACAACGATTAATGTTTTGGATCCATCGCGAATAGCGTCATTCAGGAGCTGAATCCGGGCGGTCGCACGCTGAGCCCCGGGCGCAAAGACCAGGCGGTTGGTTGAGGCGACAAAGTCCACACCGGGAACAGCATCCTCCGCGCGAGCGATAAGATCGAGCGTTGTTTCCATGTTAAAATCACCAATCCGCCTGACGGTCACGTCAATGAAAGGATCGGCTTCAGAAACCTGGTAAAAAAATGGAGCTTCGTACCCGAAGTCGTTGTCGCCAATGAACACTGTTGCAGTCCCTGAGGCAACGGTCATGCCTGGCGACGCATTGCTTAGTTGAAGCTGAAAGCTTTCATCGCCTTCTCGCTGTCCGTCATTGAGCAGGGTGATAGAAATTTCTTTCGAAGTCTCACCCGGCGCGAAGGTGAGCACGCCATTGGTTGCCATGAAATCGGATCCCGCGCTCGCGGAACCCCCGACGGTTTGGAAATGCACTGTGTAGGTCCCGGGCATCGGGTTTGTGTGCGAAACGACCAGGCGGACAGATCGGTCGGTTTCCTGCGCCGATTTCGCCATGCTCGGGAAGTAAAACTCGGGAGAAGGCACCGGGATCTGCGCTGCATGAAGAATAAATCCTTGACGATCAAATCCGCGCTCGGCGATGCCAACGATCCAATTTCCGTCAGGGCTGATCGCGGTCGCCTCCACCAGCGTCCACCCACCCGCGATGACCCCAGCAAACGCTTTGTTCAGGTCCACAGAGCCAGTCTGTTCCGTCCAGACCGAAGCCACTGTCGAAAATTCCTCATTATCTGCGAGGCCAACCAGGCGTGAGCCGTCGCTCGAGATATCCCATGCTGTGAAAGAATCATTTCGGGGCGGAGGCGCTATTCGTGTGACGCTGCCGGTTTCATTCCAGCGAAATGCGCCGGCAGAGTCGTTGCCAGCAATGAAGCGGCCATCTCCGGTAATCGCGCGAGCCTCGCTAAAGCCTTGGGCAGAAACGGGCACCAGTTCTTTGCCCTTCGCGCGGCTCCACCGAAACGCCCGCAGAGTTTCTGAGGTGTCACGCGCAGCGCCAACCACCACCGCGCCGTCGGCGTTCGCGTCGTAAGCAAACCCGCGGATGCCGCCGAGCGTGCCAAGATTTTCCATACCAGTCGCGGCTGACCAGCGGAAGGGCTGTTCCTGACCCTGTTCGTTCAATGACCACCCCACAACCACATTGCCGTCCCCTGAAACACCCGTGGCGAACGCGGCTCCTGGTGAGGTGAGCGTGCCAAGATCCGTCACGCCGGTCTCGGTCCAGCGAAACGCGCGTTGGCGCTCCTGGGCATCCCGAAAGCCGCCGACTATTACGTTACCATCATTCGAAATGGCTTGGGCTTCAGATTCCGTCGAACCAGGCAAGTTAAGGGCCTTTAACCCGCCAGCGGGAGTCCAGCGCACGGCCCGCAAGGTGAAATCCGCATCCTCCGCCCGTCCGGCGAGAACCGCGCCATTTGCGGCCACGGCAAAGGCCTGACTGTCCACACCGTCACGCAACTCGCCCGTGAGGCGAAATTGCTGGGCCTGGCTGGCAAGCGCCACTCCGCTGATCACAACCAAGGCCATCAACGTGCGCGAGAGGCGGAAATTGAACTGTTGGGTATTCTGCATAAACTATCGGGTTCAAAGCGGCTCCCGCGTTATCTGAACATCAGGATCGGGCGCCTCTACGGATATCAACCCGCTGAGCGAAGCTTTCTTTCAGAGAAGGAAAGGTCCGAGCTGCGGGTTGATATTAATACCACATCTCAGATGGATCGCATCTGCCAGTAGTTGAAAATGGCGTTGAGGAGGAATTCATTCGTCCGCGCAAGACCTTGCTCGACAGGTTGCCTGCCGCCAGTGCTGACGACAGTGTGCGGGTATTTTTTAACACGTACTGGAAGTTGATCTAAAGCGTCGCGCTTTTCTCCCGGTTTAAGCGCGGCTGACGGATCAGAAGCGCAATTTTTCAGCCGCCGTTGTGGCGAAATGGCAGACCCCGGAGCGGGCTCCACGCTCTCAGCGCCGATGTGAAGCGCGGCCGCGTTCAGGCAATTGTTTGCTTCAAGCTGGATCGTTTCGGCCGGTCGTTGCCACACCTTGCCAACTTTGAGCCGAACTCACGTCGCACGTTGCGCTCATTTGCACTTCGCAAGGCATCGACACGAGCAACAACAACCCCGCGTGCCGCCTGCAGCTTGGCGTCCTCATGGCGGTTGCTGATTTTGAACGGTCCTAATTCAGGAGCGGGTGCAAGGGGGGCTGAAAGCAGCGAAGGCACGGGGCGTTAAGCTTGCTGGTGCGTTCGTTCACGCTGAGTCCCCACATCTCAGCACCTCACGTGCGTCCTCGCCATCGTCGCGTAGGAATTCTCGTGCCGTTGGAAAGTGGCAGCGATTTGGTCTTGTCTTCCATGAAAAACTTTCATGCGAATATCTGAAAGATATCGCCGTCTTATCTCGTATATCGCATAGGAGCCCTGATTCTGGCTTAAGGATCAGGCTAAATTGATTGGCTGCCGCACGTCTTTCAGATCGCTGCGAGATTGACCGACTCGCTATGGACACAAAGGAAGAAAACGGAGGGCGAGGTGCAAGGCCGCTACCGAAAGGTCCTGTGGCAACGGTGCTCTTAGCCGCTGTAGTTCTGGTGCTGCTCATCAGTGCAACGAATCAGATGCTTGCAAAGGCAGGTCAGGACTTAGAATGGCGCAGGCAAAGCTATCAGGCCGCTAGGAGCTACAGCGCGAGCATCGCTAGCGATACAGGAATTGCAGCACACGAGAGAACATTCGGGCCAAGAGGAGCAGGAGAAAGCCCGGCAATCAGCCCTCCGCGCAACCACGCGACTAAAAGTCCTGACGAGGACAAATCATACCCAACAATTGCGACTGGAATCTCTCCAGCAAATCCTCGCTAGCGAATTGAGCAACGAGTCGGCAAAAGAGTCTCTCCGACTTCTGAACGACGCCATTGAAGAACAGGAGAACGGGGTCGTGGTTCACAGCGCAAACTTTGAAGCGTCCGTTCGGAAGTCTTTCAAGCTGTTGTACGCGAGTGAGATGGCCGCTATAACCTTCTTCGCTCTCGGAACCCTCCTCACATATCGCGAATTTCGAAGGAGAACCGTCGCTGAGACGCTACTTGAAGAGAGCCACAGAGGATTGGAGGCGCGTGTTCGGGAGCGCACGGAGCAACTCGATGCCGCAAACGCGGAACTCCAGCGCAGCACACAGTTACTTAAATCGGTTCTCGACTCCATGTCCGCAGGAGTGATCGCCTGCAACGAACGCGGACAGGTCATCTTGTGGAACCGCGCCGCAGAAGAGTTTCATGGACCAGAGCTGCGCTTGCCTGGCCCGGATAAATGGTCCGAAATGTACGGATTGTTCGATGCTTCCGGGCGCACGAAACTCAAACCGCAGGAAGTGCCTTTAGAACTCGCCCGGCGAGGAGTCGTGACCAGAAACGTTGAGCTCACCGTGCGTCCCCCTGGGCGACCTGAAAGGAGCATGCTTGTCTCGGCCACACCCGTTCACCTATTCGACGGCCTTTCTGGGGCTGTTGTTGTATTCCAAGACATCACTGAAAAGAAAGAGCTGGAACATCAATTCCTGAGAACACAACGACTTGAGAGCGTAGGCGCCATCTCCGCAGGAATAGTCCACGATGTAAACAATGTGCTCGCCCCGATTTTAATGGGGGTCGAACTCCTGAAGATGAATCCTGATCCTAATGGGGCGATGCAGACGCTTGATACGATAGGCAATAGCGCGCGCCGGGGCGCGGATCTAATTAAGCAGATTCTTGCCTTTACGCGCGGCATCAAGAGTGAGCGATCCCTGGTTCGGGTCGATGGCATTATCAGAGAAATAGCCAAAGTCGCTCGGGACAGCTTTCCCAAAGGGATCACTTTGAAAGTCGAAATTGAACCAGGCCTCTGGCCAGTCATGGTGGATGCAACCCAACTGCACCAGGTTCTAATGAACCTCTGCGTGAATGCCCGCGATTCTCTTGGAAAATCCGGCACAATTACATTGGCAGCGCACAATATTGGAGATGGGCACGGCCAAAACCACGCTCCTGCCGATCGATCGGTTCAAATCACCGTCACAGACAATGGTCCCGGAATCCCCTCAGAGCTTCACGAAAAGATTTTCGAGCCTTTCTTCACGACCAAAGAGCCCGGAAAAGGCACAGGGCTCGGCTTATCGACAGTTGCGGCAATTGTTCGCAATCATGCCGGGAATTTAAGACTTGTCTCAGCTCCGCACAAAGGAGCCTCCTTTGTAATCACCTTTCCAGCCGTTCTACAGGCGATCGACGGTGCCGCTGCGCTCCCTTCCAGCCTGCCACGTGGAAACGGCGAGACGATCCTATTTGTGGAGGATGAAGACACCATCCGGTCCCTCGCGGAAGAAACGCTGCGCGCTCACGGCTACAACGTGCTGGCCGCGCATCACGGTTCCGCTGGCTTAAACATGTACTTCGCCAATCGACAGGCGGTTTCTCTTGTGGTCACCGACTTGGAGATGCCAGTCCTCGATGGCCGGTCTATCATTCGCGCCATCAAAGATGATAACCCTACTGTTCGGATTCTCGCCATGAGCGGCAGCGGAGATACGAACCTAGAAGCCCTTGGAGCGGATGATTTCCTCCAGAAGCCATTTGCCACACATGAACTCCTAATAGCTCTTAAAAATCTTCTCGGCGGCGGATGATATGAACACTGCACTGGTAGTGGATGACGACGACAGCTTCCGGGAGATGCTTGCGCTCGCTTTCAGAGTTGAGGGCTTCGAGGTTCATGCGGCGCAGCATGGCCGAGCCGCTCTAGACATCCTGAAGACCCAAAGAAACGTGAATGTGCTCGTCACGGATATCACGATGCCCGTAATGGATGGGTTCGAATTAATCAGGGCGACACGCAAAGCATTCCCGCACATTCCAATTATTGCGATCACCGCAGGGGGTGCGCACTACACTGCATTTGACTCGCTGAAGGTCAGCGAAGCTTTAGGGGCCTGCGCGACTCTCCAGAAGCCGTTCAATCTCGATGAATTGTTTACTGCTGTCCGCAACGCGCTCGCCGGAAATCAGGAACCCCGAGAGGGATAATGGGTCGCCTCGGGCAACGGTTTAAAGAGGGCCGTCGTTCCATGAATTTCCCATGGAACTCCGTAACGCGCCCCGAATTCCTTCACGAAAGTTTTATGCTCCTCCGAACTCAGGTCACGAAGTTCAAAGGGCTGGTTGAGCTTGCGAAAGTTTTCGCAGTCAATCTGCCAAAGGGGCACTTTAGTCGAGCACCAATTCATTCCCGCAAACGCAAAGTGTTCTAATGCAAAGCTCCAAGGAGGGCAAACTGTGCGCGGAAACGCATGGCTTCGCAAGCTGCCAGTGCTCAGGAATTTCCTGACGCTTCGTTCTTCGTGGATCGTGGCAAAAAGTTAGCCGCAGCGAGCCTCGCGAGCCCAGTGAGATCAGCTATGGGGAAGGGTTTGGGCAGGTATTTCAATCCCCCGCGCAGTTCGGGAGCAACCTCAATCAATTCCAGAGGGTAACCAGACATCAATGCGAGCGTCGCCTGCGGCACGAGTGCTTGCCATGTGCGTAGCAACCCAGAGCCATCATCCGCTCCAACCCGATAATCGCAGATGATCAGAAAAATGGCCGGAGCCTGGTCATGAATGATTCGGTTTGCGTCTTCCGCTGAGGAGGCGAGAAGGACAAGAAAACCACCCTGCCGAAGAACTGTTGCGGCCATTTCCGCAACTTCTTCCTCGTCGTCCACCACCAAGACAAGTGGCCCTCCAGACGTCATGGGTTGTTCGGGGATTTTATAAGCCGCGAAACCGAATCGAGCAACTCCCAGTAGGTAAACGGCTTGGAGAGCGCATGAGCTGCCCCAGCCGCAGCAGCCGCTTGCTGCTGACTGTCTTCGTAATAAGCGGACACAATGAGAATTGGGGCTGATGTGCGCTCGCTCAGTTCGCGGACCAACTCGAAGCCGGAGAGCCCAGGCACGCAGAGGTCAGTAATTATTAAATGGTAAGGGTGGGCCTGTAGAAATTCGCCAGAAACATCCCCGCTGGCGCAAATATCCGTTGAGTAACCGCTTCTCCGGAGAACCGTCTCCATGAAGGCAGCGGAAGCGGCATTATCCTCAATTATGAGAATGCGTGGCATTGCCCCCGGCTAAGCAAAACCTGGGCCTCGCTTTCAATTCTCATTGCTGCTCACCTCACCCCAAATGCTCGCTCGCGTCCCGCTGCGTCAGGGCCTTGCACTTCTGGCACGTGACTCGGGATTAAAAACTAGTTAGCTGCGCCTGCAAATCGTCGTAATCGACGACATTCAGGCCCTTCCCGGCACAAGCCGCGATGATACTTCGCTGACGTCCTCGGGGTGAAATGGACGGGCTTCTTTGTCACACGACCAAAGCCCTTCCGCTTTCCGGTCATTCAGAGCTTCAAGATTCGTCGGATTGCCTCCGCCTTCACTCGCCTTGCCTATCACCTCGCGCGCGCCGTCCTTCTGGCCCCAAGTTAACGCCACAATGCGCAGCTTGTAGAGGGTGCGCGGATCGTGCGGAAAGGCTTGGTTCAGCGTCTCGGCTAGGCAAAGGACGTCCATTTCGTTGCCTTCTGAACAGGTCAACGAGGGTTTCCAGCAGAACTGGATTTGCCCGCTGCTCTGGCGTGATTCGTTCCAGCGCATCGAAGCACTCCTGCACATTGCCCAGCGTCAGCCACGCTCGTGCCTGCTCGCAATGTTGGACGTCACAGGGGAACACTGTCCGGGAGCCTGCCGTTCCCTTTCTGCTAATCAACTCTTTGCCTGCACGTTTTGCTGGCGGCATTTCCTACCGCTAAGCTGAATCGGCAACCACCACGAGCAACGAGCACGATTGATCTACAAACGGCAATATGTTGGGCCGAAGTTGCCAAAGATTGTAAAGTGGACGGACGAGAGCTGGGCATTATGTAGTGTTCACCTTCTTACCAAGTGTTAAATTGTTAGAGCGTGGCCCCCTTCGAGCCGCTGACGCGGCGCTGTGGACGCAGCCTTCCAGACTCTTCTGTGGCTCACACCTCCACATCGCGGACGCGTTCCTCAATGTGAAAGGCAATGCGTTTCGTTTGCTCGTCAGTGATAAGCGCAGGACGCTTTGCAAGGGTCGAGGAGATCTGCTTTGGGTTTAGGATTAAGATCGGTGGCTTCTCTTTCAGTTCCACCCACCAACCAGGGAGAGCAAGGATCGCTTCCACAGACACTCGTTCCGTTGATCCTTTGGCGAGGTGTTGTGCAAGCCATTCTGCCTGTCTTATGGCCTGGGGGATCATTGAAGTGTCGCTTCCTGTCGGGAAGTTCATCCTTCCCTGTTCGAACGTTACCTTGTGACCCTCTCCTCCTTTGCTCTTCCGGCGTGCCTTTGTTTCCACAGCGAAGACCCCTCCTCGGCCGATGATGATGTGGTCAATATTGCCGGAATCCGTTGGATAGTCGTGGTAGATGCGGTAGCCGTGGGCGCGGAGTTCGTTTAAGAACTCAGCGACGATAACTTCTCCGTCGATTGCCAGGCGCAGCTTTCTTCGCTCGGCATGCACATACAAGCCGATGCATGCGAGGGTGATGCTGAAGGCCAGGAGTGGGAGGGCTTTGGCCTGCCATGAAAGGTTTAATGGTTCCAAGCTGATGATGGTCACCAGCGGGATTCCCATAGCAGTCCAGCCCAAGGTGTCGAACTGTTCGGTCCACGTTTCCAGACGCTGCTTCAGCGAGTGACCGGGAGGACGGAGCACCTTTTCAGAAAGGAGCTTTCGGCGCTTGTTCCGAGCTTGCACCGTTATTCCAAAGAGGAACACGGCGAAGAACGGCACCAGGCTCGCGATGTACAGGACAAGGTCACGTCGACTCACCGACCTACATTAGCGAACCCCTCTGTAGCGCGCTAGGCACATCCCTTTCAACCTTTGGACTGTAGAAACCGGGACGCAACCCAATGCAGGCCTTACGCCCGCTTTGCGGCGCTGTGCTGCACGAGCGGAGGATTAATGCGTGAAGCTTCGCTCGACCGGTCAGGCGATGGGCGCAGGTAGGGTAGCGATGAAGACGTGAACAGCGCGAGGCAAGGTAGCATTCTCATGTGCTGGACCTTTTGTATTTGACCGCCCGAACAAATCGCTCATTCTGACATTCGACTTCTCAAGGGATGTTATGATCAGCAGCAAGCCGTTATGCAGGTGCGGAAGCGGTAGGCCGTACGAGACATGCCATCGCTCGATTGACGAAGCTCGGCCCGGTCAGCGTGTAGCCGCAGCGTATTCATAGTATTGTGACGTCTGGTCGGTCAGCGCAGCCAACATCGAAGTTCAAGGAGGCTATGCATGGATGGCCAAGCAACTTGAACAATACTCTCCTAAGAAAGTCTTGGATATTGGCTCTGGCCTTGGTCATGGGATCTTGGCTCTGCTCAGCACTTTCCCCAGCGCAACCATCCTGGGCGTTGAAGAGAATGTCTCCTGCTTCCACAAAGCTGTGGGTTTGCTTAAAAACAAGGGGGTTCCCGTTGTCAGTAAAGTTCGAGGAAGGGTCATTGAATCGGCCAGCGGCTACAGCACCGCTTACGAACCAGCCAATTCCATCGACGTTATGAACGGAGTGCTACTCGTTGAAGCCGATTTCCTATCTGACTCAGATTTGCTTGCAAAAATTCGCGATTGTGGGCCGTATGATGCAATCACGGTCTGGTTACCCGGCACCCACTTACTTAGGCCCTTGGAACACCACATCCGCGGTCGCATCCAGCACGCAAACGAATATCGACTTAAGGTTCAAAATGCTGCTTACGACCTTGCCCATCAGGTGCTACGGCTTGGAGGGGTCATTCATATAGTTGATCGAGCACGGCAGCCCAAGTCACCGACAGAGCACGCGGCCATTGTTGAAGGACATGAGGATCAGGCATCAACGACTGACCTCCAGCTACGCGACGTTGCGTTCATGCAGTACTCTGAGACTGAGATGGGGATGCCTA
>DASPKX010000100.1:0-5985 GCA_035627835.1 Candidatus Methylomirabilota bacterium | reverse complement strand
AGCCCCAAGCTCAAGCCCGAGAACGCGGTCAATTTCACCCGCACGGGCGGTGAGCATGAGGATCGGTGTCGTCAAAAAGGCCGCTTCCCTGCGCAGAGCTTTGCAGACTTCCAGGCCGCTCATCTCAGGCATCATCAGGTCAAGAATGATTAAGTTGGGCAGCTCGCGGCGGGCTATCTTGAGAGCGGCGGCGCCGTCTTCAGCCGTAACAGAATCGTAACCTGCGGCTTTCAGGTTGTACGTGATGAGGTCGAGAACTTCGCTTTCGTCGTCAACGACCAGAATCTTGGGTTTCATTTGCCGGAACAGTAGCCTTCCCGCTGTGGCGAATGTCGCGACCCTCATAGAGATAAACCACCTCTTCAGCGATGTTGGTGGCGTGGTCGGCGATTCGCTCCAGCGATTTGGAAATCGTGATGAGATGCAGGCAGCGGCCGATTGTGTCCGGGCGCTCCTCCATGAAACGCTCAAGCTGCTTCAGGAACCCCTTGTGCAAGGAATCGACTTCTTTATCCCTCGGAACGATCCCGCGCGCTTTGACTGCATCCCCGCGGACAAACGCATCCAGCGCGTCACGCAGCATCTTGGTCGCAAGCTCAGCCATGCGTGGAAGCTCAATATTGGATTGAACTGGCGGCTCGGTGTTGAGCTTGCGCGCGCGCCGCGCGATGGTTGTGGCCTCGTCGCCCACCCGCTCAAGGTCGTGCGAGATCTTCACAGCAACCATGACCAGGCGGAGATCAGAGGCAAGCGGAGCATGAGCAAGCGTCGTGATTGCGAGATCATCCACATCGATTTCGAGTTGATCCATGCGGGTGTCGGTTTGCTCGACCTGGTCGGCGAGAATGTCGTCGCGCTGCTTTAACGCCCGCATCGCGTTCATGAGAGCTTCCTCCGCGCAGCTCCCCATCGTAAGGAGCATCTGCTTCAACTGGGCCAGGCCTTCATCCAAATGTATTCGGTGCATATCGTGAGGGTATAGCGGCTCAACCAAAGCGGCCAGTGACGTAATCTTCCGTCTGTTTTTTCGACGGGTTGGTGAAAATTTTCCGAGTGGTGTCGTACTCGATGAGCGAGCCGATGTAGAAGAACGCGGTGCGATCGGAAATGCGCGCCGCCTGCTGCATGTTGTGAGTCACGATGACGATCGTGAACTCGTTCTTCAGCTCGAGGATCAGCTCTTCGATCTTGGACGTCGCGATTGGATCGAGCGCTGAAGCTGGCTCATCCATCAACAGAATGTCCGGTTTCACCGCAATCGCCCGTGCCAGGCAAAGCCGCTGCTGTTGCCCTCCGGAAAGGCTCAACGCGCTTGTGCTCAAGCGGTCTTTAACCTCATCCCAAAGCGCCGCGTGCCGGAGGCTTTGCTCCACCGCAGCGTCCAAGGCGCTTTTCTTCGTGGTTCCATGAAGCCGCAGCCCGTAGGCGACGTTGTCGTAAATTGACTTCGGGAAAGGATTGCTTTTCTGGAAGACCATCCCGACGCGCTTGCGCAACTCAATGGGGTCAGTTTCGGGGGCGTAGATATCGTGACCGGCAACCAAAACCTTGCCCTCGATCCGCACGTTATCGATCAGGTCGTTCATGCGGTTGAGGCAGCGAAGGAGCGTTGATTTGCCGCAGCCCGAAGGACCGATGAAAGCGGTAACCTGCTTTTCCGCAATATCGATCCTGATATTCTTCAGAGCTTGCGACGGCCCATAGAAGAGCGAGAGGTTCTCAACGCGCACAATTGTGTTTGTGGCGGGAGCCGGTGCTTTGCCGTGAACTTGGACCCGTTGAATGCTTGGTTCGGACATATCGTTTAATGAAGGGCTCGCATCTGGGCGCGCATACGGGCGCGGACAAAAATCGCCACGATGTTTAAGGCGAATGTGAGCGCGAGCAGCGCGAGCACTGTCGCGTAGAGGAGCGGCCTGGTTTCATCGACATTTTGCGCCTGTGTGGAAAGGATATAAACGTGGTATCCCAGGTCCATGAATTGATCGCTTAATGATTTCGGAAGGCTGGCCATGTAGTAAGCCGCCCCGGTGAACAGGATCGGAGCCACCTCGCCTGTGGCGCGCGAAATCGCGAGAATTCCTCCAGTTAGGATCCCAGGGAGCGCTTGAGGGAACACGATCTTAATGATCGTCTCCAGTTTCGTTGCGCCTAACGCCAGCGACGCTTCGCGAAGCCCCGCAGGAATTGCCTTCAACGCTTCTTCGGTTGCCACAATCACCACCGGAAGGGTCATGACAGCGAGAGTTAGCGAAGCCCAAATAATCGCCGGCTTCCCCCAGATTGGCTCAGAGCCTTTGGCGTTCAGGGCCAGGTCCATTTGGCCGCCGACGAAATTAATAAAGAAGCCAACACCAAACAGGCCGAACACGATCGAGGGCACGCCTGCGAGATTGTTAATCGCGCCGCGCAGAAGCCGGACCAGACGGGAGCTGCGGTGCGCGTACTCCGTCATGTAGATCGCTGTGATCACCCCGATCGGCACCACAAACATGGTCATTACGAGCACACGTGCAGCAGTGCCGAAGATCATTGGAAAGATCCCTGCCTTATCTAAATCGAACATCCCATGCTCAGTTCCCCGCGTAAGGAAACCAAGGGTGAATCTCCCCCAACCGTGATAAACAATGTTGCCAACGATGATCAGCAGAATAAGCGTGATAATCGCGGTGCACAGCCCCGTCAGCCCCGTGAAAAAGAAGGAGGCAATGTCCCGCCGTGTGCCTCTAATTGCGCCCTCGTTGCTCAAGCTTTGCCCTCCAGTCGGCCTTTCAGGCGATGGATGATTAAATCGCCGATCAGGTTCAAGAGAAATGTGAATGCGAACAGCAGCGCGCCCAACATGAAGAGCACACGGTAGTGGTGCCCGCCGAAAACTGTTTCAGCCATTTCAGCCGCGATCGTGGCGGTGATCGGACGGGCAGATTCAAAGATGCTCCAGCTCATCACACTGGCGGTGCTGGTCATCAACACAATCATTGTTTCACCAATGGCGCGCCCAAACCCAAGAACGACCGCCGCGAAGACACCCGGGAGCGCCGCGGGCAGCACAATCTGCCATGCTGCTTGCCATTTGGATGCGCCCAACGCGAGAGCGCCTTGGGTGTAGCTCCGCGGCACGCTCGTCAGCGCATCTTCAGCGATCGAAAAGATGATCGGTATTACCGCGAGAGATAAGGCAAGTCCGGCCAGGAGAGCATTCAATCGCGTTGGGTAACCGAAGATCTTTTGGAGAAATCCAGCCATCACTATCAGCGCGAAGAAGCCAAGCACCACAGAGGGAATACCCGCCATCAGCTCAATCATCGGCTTCACGACTTCCCGAACGCGGCCTGGCGCCAATTGTGAAATGTAAATTGCAGCAGCCAGAGCCATTGGAACGGAAGCGGCCAGTGCGATGAAGGAGACTTTCAAGCTCCCGATCAGCAGCGGGATGATATTGTACTTATGAATGTTGCCGACGGGCTGCCAGATGTGCTCGGGCTTCTCATATCCTTGCCATTGATATGGCTGAAGCAGGTAACGCCAAGAAGCTGTGTTAATTTTGGCATCTGGATTTTCACTGTGCGCTTTCGCCTCCGCCATTGCCTCCAATTTTACCTCCATGAGAAGCTTGATCGTTTCCTGATCCATCCCGCGAAATTCCTCATCCGACAGTTCCAAGTATTTTTGGAGTTGAGCAGGCGAAAGCTTCTGCATCTCCTCCATGGTCATTTGCTCAACTGCGGCGGCGCTGTTCACGTTGCCTGTGAACACCGGCCAAGCTTCGCGGGTCACAAAGAAGAAGATCAGAAGGATCATCAGGATCGCCGACAGCGCCGTTAGAAGAATGAGCTTCTCTACGATCCATTCCAGCGGGCGCGCTTTGTGCCCGCGGCGGACGCCCATCCACCCGACACCTGGGGAATGCGTCGATTTCATCGCGGCGGCAGTTTGCGGCTCGTCCCTCATTTGAGCAAATCGTTTTGGCTTGGAGTTCCAACAGCCACAATGCGAAGGGAAAAAATGCGTTATTCAGAAGCCGGCCAACTGGCAGGCTGGCCGGCTTCTCGTTCAGGAGGAAAACTCACTCAGCGCGGAGATTCTTCGGCAAGGGGAAATAGCCGACGTTCTTCACGATGGCTTGGCCTTCATCCGAACGCATCCAGGTCAGATATTTGGCGACTTCGCCTTTATCCAAGTTCGGGTTCACATAGATATAGAGATACCGCGAGATCGGGTAAGTTCCTTTCACAACGTTTTCTTCGGTTGGCTCAATGGCTTTCGACGCATCATCCTTCTTGATCAGGAGGTGCTTCGCGCCGGCGCCATAGGCAGCCCCGCCGTAACCAATGCCATTCGGATCCTTCGCAACCGCCTGGAGGACGGCTGCTGTCCCTGGCATGGTCTGCGCACTCGCCGCAAAGTCCTTCCCCTGCAGGACGTGTTCTTTAAAGAACTCATAAGTGCCCGAGCTGTTTTCGCGGCTGTAGAGCGTGATGGGCTTGTCGGGCCCGCCAATCTCCTTCCAGTTCTTGATCTTGCCCGTAAAAATGTCGCCGACTTGAGCAACTGACAGCTCTTTCACCGGGTTCGAATCGCTCACGTAAACCGAGAGGCCGTCCAAGGCCACCTTGTATTCCGTGGGGCGCTTGCCGAAGGCCTTAATGCAAGACTCGATTTCCTTAGCGCGGATCTTGCGGGAGGCGTTCGCCAGATCAGTGGTTTGGTTTTGCAGCGCTGCAAAACCGGTGCCCGACCCACCGCCAGTCACCTGGATTTTGGTGTCCGGCGATTTCTTCATGTACTCCTCAGCCCATTTTTGGGCGAGGATTACCATCGTGTCTGAACCCTTGGCTGTAATGTTGGCTGCGGATGCCGAGACGCTGATGAGCGCGGCCGCGGCCAAAACGATCGTTTTATTAATCAAGTTCATAGTGCTTACAGTTATCTTCGTTCTTTTGTTCTTTAGAATTTCCACACAGCATCCAACTGCACGCGGAGCATGTCCGACTCGCTGCCGGCTGGGACTTCATTGATGACTTCTGTGATGAAGCCCGTTGCTCCTAACGTCAGGGAATCTGTCGGCGAATAGCTTGCCTTCAGGATGTGCCCCCGAATGTTTGTGCCGGACTGGTACCCTGCCCCGCGGCCAGGGTTAAACGCGGAGTTCCCGCCGTAATAAGCGCCGAAATCGGAATCAACCAACTCTTCCCACCAGGCGTTTGCTTGCAGCTCTTTCCAGCGGTAGCCCACTTCCCAGAGGCGGCGTTTGCCGGATTTGCCGAGCGTCAAGCCGACCGAGTAGCCCATGTTTTGATCTTCCGCGCCAGGGTTATACATGTAGTCGGCGCCCAGACGAATCGGGAATGCCGCGTTGTACATTGGGAAACTTTCGAGCGTGTACGTCACCGCGCCATCGACAACCAGTGGGTTAAAGTTGTGGGCCAGCGAGGCAGTGGTCGCCGTGCCGGCAGGCGCAGGCAGCGGCGCAGGGCTCCCAGTGTGCTCGTTGCCAGCGTTGATGTTTGGAACGTCAGAAGTTGCAGCCCCGGCCGCCGGAAGCGACGTGGTCAGGCGATCGTCATCTGTGATCACGAGCCCGGCCACACCGAAGGAGGTCGCCACATGCTTGTTCCAGGTGGAGTCAAAGCGAAGCTGCGCGCCAAAGAGATAAGGGTCATCATCACGCCCCCCGATTTCATCGAGGACAAACTCGCCGAGGTTCAGCTTGAGGCCGTGCGCGTCGTTGAGGGTGTAGGCAAATTGTTGGGACAAGCCCTCAGGAGTGTAGTCTCCGTCAAAAACCATGTCGGAAAATACGAAGGGGTTTTCAATTTTCCCCAGACTGATGACGCCCGTCATGTCAGGCGTGTTGATCGCCGCCCACTTGGCGTAGGCAAGATCCAGGAAGATGAATTTCTTCGACCCGTTATCCTGGAAGGTTGTGTTCCCGGAGATTGGATCGCCACCGAAGTTATCCGCGCGCTCACTCGAGGTCAGCCG
>DASPKX010000099.1:0-3437 GCA_035627835.1 Candidatus Methylomirabilota bacterium | reverse complement strand
GTTCTTAACGCCAAAGCTGCATCAGGGCAGGGGACTCCCTAACCCTCCACGAGCCTGACGCTTTTTTCAGGGGCGATTTTGCCTCACTGCCCGTTTCGTCACGACGGCGTGCCTTTATACTTCTCGGCATGGAAGTTCGAGCGCTTTGCGCGCTGTTCATGTGCGTCCTTGGAATGCTGCCGATCGCGGCTGTTGAAAATCCTCTAGCTTTGCCTGAACCGGGAGATCACACCCTCCGAATCCTCACGCCTAGGGTTCTTGAACTCGAGTTGATTACTCGAAAGGACAAGGATCCAGCCCCCGCGCCTCCCTGGAGTTTCGTTGGCCGTGATGGAAAAGGCCAATTACCAGCGGTCTCGGAGTTCAAGGTATTAGTTTCAGGGAAGGACACGGCAATCCGCGAGATCGGCTTCAAGCGGCGGCCGCTCTACGCCCCTCTCAAACAGCGGGATCTTCGGCTCGGCAATTGGCTTTACCTGCAATTGGCTGAGCCAATCCCCGAAGGGGCGCAGGTTGAGGTCACGAATCCGAGTGGCAAGCTTTGGCAGGCCTCGACGCAGTTCAAAACCGCCGCGGACCCTTTGCGCTGGAGCCCTGTCATCCACGTGAACCAGACGGGCTACGCGCCTAATCTCACCAAGCGCGCGAGCATAGGTCATTACATGGGCACGCTGGGCGAACTGATTGTCCCCACTGTCGAGCCGTTCCGGTTGATTGACTTGACCGGAAAGGAAGTGTTCTCCGGCAAATTAACGGCGCGCCGCGATGTTGGCTTCACCTTCCCGAGTTACCAGCAGGTTGCCGAGGCGGACTTTACTCAATTCAACACGCCGGGGATTTATCGTATCAAGATCAACGGGGTTGGAGTCTCATATCCCTTCAGTATTGATGCCGGCGCTCCGATGGGTTTCGCGCGCGCGTATGCGCTCGGGTTGTATCATCAGCGGTGCGGTTGCCCGAATGAATGGCCGCACACACGCCATTCGCACGCGCCTTGCCATACCGCGCCCGCAGCTATTCCCACGCGGAGTTTTGACGCGGTTCAGAGTATTCTGAAGAGTCTTGCTGGCGATCCGACGGACGCCCGTCACGTCGCAAAGCGATTGAGCAGCATCGATGCAAGTCTGTTTCCCTTCGTGAAGCAGGGTTCAATCGATGTGAGCGGCGGCCACCATGACGCTGGAGATTACTCGAAGTACACCATTAACAGCGCCGCGTTGATCCATCACCTCGTCTTCGCTGCGGACAATTTCAAAGGCGCCGCTGACATGGACAATCTTGGCGGTCCTGAAAGTGGGGACGGTCGCGGCGACTTGCTTCAGATCGCGAAGTGGGAAGCGGACTTCCTTGCCAAAATGCAGGACAGTGACGGCGGCTTTTACTTCCTCGTTTATCCGAAAGAACGCCGTTACGAGGACAACGTCACCCCGGACAAAGGCGACCCACAAGTGGTCTATCCGAAGACGACCACAGTGACCGCTGCGGCGGTCGCGGCTCTGGCGCAAACAGCATCATCGCCCACTTTCAAAAAGCAGTTTCCAGCCGAAGCAAAGGTGTATTTGCAAAAAGCTCAAGCTGGTTGGGATTTCCTCCAAAAGGCGTTGGCGAAACACGGTCGAGATGGAAGTTATCAACAAGTGACTCATTACGGCGTGGAGTTCATTCACGACGATGAACTTGCCTGGGCTGCAACCGAGATTTATCTCGCCACCGGAAACCAACAGGCTCACCAGCAGCTTCTTGCGAATTTCGATCCCAGCAATCGAGACACAAAACGGTGGAGTTGGTGGGGAATGTTCGAAGCCTATGGAAACACCATCCGCAGTTACACGTTTGCAGCGCGCAGCGGGCGTGTGGGAGCCGACAAGTTGAACGCCGAGTATTTGCGCAAGTGCGAGCAGGAAGCGCGGACGACTGGCATGGACCAGGCGCGCTGGTCGCAGGAGAGCGCGTATGGGATTTCATTCCCAGATGCTTCGAAGCGTCACCGCAACGCAGGATGGTTCTTCGCTCTCGATCGCGCATTCGACAGCGCGGTCGCTGCCGCCCTCGCCACAAACAATGCCGATCGCGCGCAACTCGTCGACGCCGTAGTGGCCAATATGAATTACGAAGGAGGCATGAACCCCGTCAACGTCAGCTTTATCACTGGGCTGGGGTACAAACGTCCTCGGGACATCGTCAGCCAATACGCGCAGAATGATCGGCGCGCCTTGCCCCCCTCCGGAATTCCGGTTGGGAATATCGTGGGCGGTTTCATGTTCCAACACCACTACGAGCGTGAGCTGGGCCAACTCACGTTCCCCAATGATGGGGATGAGCAAAGTCCTTACCCGTTTTACGACCGGTGGGGAGACTCGTTTAACACCGCTGCCGAAGCTGTCATTGGCAACCAGGCGCGCAGTCTCGCGACCCTTGCATTCCTTGTGGGGGAGACCGGGTTCAAGCAGGCGCCCTCCGAGCTTCCGCAGGTGAAAATCGCCCGCAACAAGAGTTTGGCGCCGCGCATTGTGATGCCTGAAAACATCCGTGCTGGAGAAACAGTTGAGCTGCGAGTGGAGCTGGCGCCAGATTTAGGCCTTGATCCGAGACCCGCGCTGGTTGTTTGGGAAGGCGCGGAGCTTCAACCGCAGCTCGTCTCGTTAGACACGCCGGTGAAATTCACACCGACACGCGCGGGTCAATCGTGGGTTGAAGTCGAAGCACATTGGCCCGATGGGCGCAGAATTTTTGCATCAGCGGAATTGAACATTCAACCTGCTGATGCCCGCACAGCAGCCGCCCGTTAACGCAGAGCCGTATTGAAAGTCAAACGCCCGGCGCTTACTCTCGGGCGCATGACAGCCCTTCGGAAACTCTCCTGGCTCCTCATGCTGCTGAGCGCGGTGGCGCTTGCTCCCGCAGCGGAGAAAGCCACACGCATTGCCGTCATCCCCAAAGGAACAAGCCACGAGTTTTGGAAATCAATCCATGCGGGCGCAATCAAGGCGCAACGTGAGTTGAAGGAGCAGGGGAAGAATGTGGAAATCATCTGGAAAGGCCCTGTGCGGGAGGACGATCGCGAGCAGCAGATCCAGGTGGTTGAGAACTTCATGTCCGGACGTGCTGATGCAATGGTGCTCGCGCCGCTCGATTCGCAAGCTCTTGTGAAACCAGTGGAGGCCGCCATGCGGGCCCGCATGCCTGTTGTGATCTTTGATTCCGGCATCAAAACGACCAATATCACCAGTTACGTTGCCACGGATAATTATCGTGGCGGACAGATGGGGGGGGAGCAATTGGCCAAACTCCTGAACGGTAAGGGCAGGGTTATTTTGCTCCGGTACCAAGTCGGGTCCGCCAGCACTGAAGAGCGGGAGGCCGGTTTCCTCGACGCCATTGGCAAGCATCCCGGCATTCAACTTCTCTCCACCAATCAGTACGGCGGGCCGACGCGG
>DASPKX010000098.1:0-64241 GCA_035627835.1 Candidatus Methylomirabilota bacterium | reverse complement strand
TATTGATGCGGCTTCTTCTCGAAAACCCGCAGACAGCGCGCTCGATGGGAACCGAACCGAAATAGCGCAGTGCCTAAATGCAACCATTTACCTCTCTGTTCTTATCCTGTGTGCTTCTGCCGTGGGGCTATGTAGCACCCGCGCTGTGATATTAGGGTTCTCTGGATTCCTTATCGGCCTTAAGGCCGCCCGTTCTCGAAAGCTTACTGTTTTTCTGTTTGTGTCCGCACTCGGTTGCGCCACTGTGGCGCTTTTCCAGGGCGAGTTCCGGGCAACAAACAGATGGCTGACCCTTGGCGGCGTAAGGGTAAACGTCCTACTGGTACTTTTCGCCCACAGCTTGGGGTTCCTGCAGAAGCAAGCCGGCTCAATGAGGCTGATCTGTTACGGCAGCCTTGTCGGTGTTCTGTATCTAATGAAAAGCGTGACCGTGCCCTTAATATTCGCCCTCAGCGGTTGGACAAAGCAACCAATCAAGAACAGTGCTAAATACGCTTTAATCGCATCTCTTGGCGTTGGGTTCGTTTTCGCTATCCACAATTCACCAAATCGGAGGTTGCGTCTCAAAGAATACGTTTCAGGCACATCGTATCAGAGCCGCCAGGTCTCGCATGTTCTGGGCTCGTTGGGGTTTTTTAAGCGTTCTGAAAGTGTTCACGTTCACTTGCCCGGAGCCTACACCGATCTGGCACTGCTCCATCTGGCCCGGTGCCATGGAGTGTCTGCGGTCATCCTGCATGCAGTTCTTGTCTGCGGTGCCATGAAGCTCACAAGACGTTCGAACCCGGTGTTTACCCGTGTTTCAGCATGTGCGTGGATTGCGGCGATTGCGGTGAATATCGGAGCTGTGCCAGTAGTCGGAGTGCCGATACCATTTCTCGGGAGTGGCGGAAGCGGATGGTACGCTTTTGGATTCTTATTCGGGATGTCGGTAAACCCGTGTACAGACAATGAAGGCAATAACTGACTTTGCAAAAAAAGCATACGAGTTTAGCGCCCTCAGCACGCGCTTTATAAATTCACACTTCGGCCTAACCGACGCCCCTACTCGTGGAATGGCGGTATCGGAGCGTAATGCCCTATACCGCTATTTTCGCCTCTGGAGCACCTGTCTGGTACTTTGCGCCGCATCGCTATTCTGGCTTCTCTGGAGGCTGCGCACCAAGGTAGACCTTTTGCTTGTATCTGAGCGCATTGCAGTGGACCTGGAAAGCCTTTACTGGGGCTGGCAAAGCTCAGTCGTCGGCGCGATGCTGACAGCTGTCACTTTTGTCGCATTAACGGTAGTTGCTTTACGCTTGAGGAGGAAATACACCGTTCGCAGGACATTTGTCCTTCTGCCCATTGTCTTATCTGTGGTGGCCTGCTGCTACAAACCGATAGCCCGGTTCTTGCTGGAGGAGAAGCTCCAGCAGGTATTCGAAAAAGGTCTTGACCTGTTCCACCCGAACACTTGGGACGAATGTTACTTCTACTATTCTCGAATTTACCAAGTGTTCCCGAAGACGTTTGTGTCAGACAACGCGTTGGGAAGAATGGCCGGTGCCAAGTACTACTCTCGCGAATATGCCATTGCCCTCGCGCATTATGGCGAGTTGTTATCCCGCTTTCCGAATACTGAGATCTATGACAACATCAGGCGGTCTACTGAATGGACGATGCGCGGACTGGGCAGAAATGCCTCGCCTGGCGAGTGCGCTACTCTCTTCGACAAACACCGGCTCGCGGAGCATAAGTTATCAGTCTTTTGTTTTTACCTCGATCAACCTGAATTCGGCGAAGCTGGTAAGCCGCAACTATTCGCCTCGGCCTCCCGTGCTTTCGACGCGGAACGTCACACGAAACTAGCCTCGATGTTGGTTCGTTACCCGGATGACCCTTGGGCCGCGAGGGCTGCATTCCTTATCGGCGACGCCGAACGACTCAAAGCCTATCCAAGCAGTCCCTATACGAAGGCTGCTGGGGTTGTCGAGGGCTGGCATTATCAGACGATGCAAAACTATGATGCCGCAAGTATTCTCTACCGAGACTTCCTTAATGCTAATCCACAATCTGAGGCGTCATGGCATGTCAGAAAACTTTTGGCCAGGTGCTATCTTGCGTCCCCGAACTTGAAGGAGTGCCTGAATAAGCTGCTCGCTGACAAACCGGCATCTAGTGCGATCCCGACTTCAACGTACTTTCTCTTCCTTGAACGCTTCGCGTATACGGAAAACGTCCAAGATGCGATCGACTTGTTTGGGGAGTTTGGCTCACAACTCCCGGGGCAACTTGCCAGTGACATGGCATGTCTATTACATGAACGACTGGAGCTCGACCCTCCTCTCGATCGATCAGACGGCAGTCGCTACTTGCGTTACGCAAAACGAACCAAACTGCTAGCGGAATCCCCGAGCACTGACACCTCGTATGATTCCGTCGGTGATTACATGCTCGCCAAGTTTGACTACGGCACAAATCTTATTCGTTTCTTCAACTCTCGCCTTCGGCAAGGAGAGAATGATCAGTCTTGGAGACATTTTCTCGACCGGAATTACGGAGAGACAAGAACCATATGGGACGACAGCGCAAAAACCGATTACACGGCACTCCTGCGTCTATGTGCAGAGAAGCGATTCCTGAAGGTCCTTGAGGGTGCTGGCAGTCCAGCGGCTGCCTTCGCAATACTCAGGGAACACGAAACCGCCCTCAAAGACCCGTCGCTGCTCACTGCTCCGGCGATCGCCTACCTCCAGAAATTGGAAGCTCAGCAAGTTGTCCTTGAGGACCGCGCAATCGGCTTTATCGCTCAAAGCCGTGTCCCAGGGCTGACTGATTACGTCGCGCGGCTCGCTAGTAGCGCTATGGACAATCTTTCCGCAACAAGTGATGGCGTTCAAACGGCCTTTGCAATCTCCGCCGCGGTGCCGAACGAACGAACGTGTCGCCGCCTTCAGGAGATATGCACCCTCTATCTTCAACAAGGGGAAACAAATGATATTTCCCGCTGCACTCACGTCCATGCGCAGATCAAGGCCTCCGCAGTTCGGTCCTTAGTTGGAAGATATCTCTTCGCAGAATTAAGTGAGGCACTTTGCAAGAGACTTAGCAGCGAAGTAGGCGAGCAGGCGAGGGACGAGCTTGCGGCTCTGGGTTCGGAGCTCCTTAAACAACCGGCTACTTACCCCATAGCAATGCGCACTTTCGAGGCACTTCTCCAATCCTCGCCACGAGACCCCCTGAGGCACAATTGGTTGATGTGGATTGCTTGGATTAACTGTTTCCTGGCCAATGAGCACCTGCAGGATCGATCCCGTTTCACTCAATATTATAAGCGCGCACACGACATTTACCAACAGGTCGCGTCCGAGAGTAAGCAGCTCAGGATCAAGAACCTAGCTACGGAATCCGCTCGTAGGATTCGTCGTAAACTCACAATTCTCGAGGCTGGCGCAATGAAGACAACTGACTTTCAGATTCCCGAGGAGCTGATCCTGTTCGCGGACCCTCGTGAACGACTAAGTGGCACTGCATTCTCTCTTCATCCTGGAACTGATGCAAAGCACGCGTTTACGTCGGTTGGTTTCACGCGTTCGAATATCGTTCTTAACTGTTTCAGCTCAGGACCAACGATCCTCGATCACAAGTTATGGGCGCATCCTTCCGGGGAAGTAATCTCGCGTGGGACCGGCAAGCACAAGGGGCAGACCATTGTAGCAATCTTTCACGTGACCCAGGCGACGATCTCGGCCGAAATCACACTAATCGCGAGCGGAGCTCGAATGGATACAAAAAACTACGTAGGAAAGCTGGTCCATGGCGATGTCTATGCGCCCCATCGTAAAAAGACCAGGGCCAACAGTGTGCTTCCTAGCCAGCTGTAAACGACCACAAGACAGCAGAACTGTCCAGAGCACAACCGAACGAACAGTGCCCGAGATTTGAGCTAAGACCCTCGAGATGCCGCGGAATGCTGTTCAGCCATGCCTATGGATGCTCACACGTTTTTATGCTGAGATGAAGCATGGCGAACGAAGCGGGAGGTCGAACCATTCAGCCCTCAACTTGCTTCGCCCTTCATTCCGCTGGCGTACCCGTCGGGCTTTGCACCCCAAATATTCAGGGACACGGATGTGGAACACAACTGGAGCCGCTGCCGCCTGAACGGGGACTCTCATGAACAAGACCACGTTAGTCACCGATCAAAGGTGAACCCACCTAAGGCCGCAGCACTGGTCCTCCAGTTCCGGCGGGCCTCGTGCTTACCCGGAGGTAACGCCTTCGATACAAGCTCACCTACCGTCTTGTAATTGGCCCCTGATCAGGTGATCTGAAGCGACGCTAGTTCCACTGCGCCTAATGTTAAAAACCCTGCCGCAGAAAGCCGCGCTTCAAGAATCCGCACCGCCCTGGGCAGACAGGAGCTACCGTGAGTCCCTCGACCCTCTTCCCACCGGGCTACCGTGCTGGGATCCACTCTCGATCTGGCTGCCCATTCCTGTTGTGTCCATCCAGCCAACTTTCGCAACCACCTGATTTTTCCCCCGAGCGATTCGTCATGTTTAAATGGTACGTATCCAAGAAATCGCACAATCGCAGGAATTTGAGCGGGAAGAGGTGTGCCGAGATTGCGCTCCCAGTTCTGAACCGATGCGCGGTGCACCCCAATTCGGTCTGCGACGTCAGCTTGGAATAGGTGAAGCTGAATTCTTCGTGCCTTAAGGTGGTCACCGACGGTTTGTGGTTCTGGTGGAACAGTTTGCGTGCACTTCCAGCGACTTGGGTGATGGGAACGAGAGGCAACAATACACCCATGACAAAATGGCAACGCACGCCACGGCCTCCGTCTTCATCAATGACGATGAGGGAGGCCTTCTGCACGATTACGAAGTTTGGCTGGAGCAACTCGCGCCGCACGCGCCAACCACCCGCTACGAGCACAACAAGACGGGTGAGGACAATGCTGACGCGCATCTCAAGCGCCAGATCATGGGCAGGGAGGTTGTGGTGGCTATCACAGCGGGTAAACTCGACTTCGGTCCATGGGAGCAAATCTTCTACGGCGAATTCGACGGCCAACGCCGCAAGCGCGCCTTAGTGAAGATCATTGGGGAGTAACACGAATATTCCGGGCAATGCACACCACGTTCTTGCGGGGGGAAACATGGCCGTGGACCATGATGGCTCATCCTGTATTATGGCATCCCTAATGCTACTCGTTGGTCAATCCATGGTAATGGCTCAGTTGCGGAGATTATTTGTATGACTAAACGGCTCAGTTGGATGGCGGCGTGTATCCATGTGGTTGCAGGGTTAACCGCGAGCCCTGCTTCGTTGTGGGCTAATGAAGGTTTTTACACTGGATTTATTTGGGCGCACGAAGGTGGTGAAACCAATCGGATTGCGCCTATCAGCTTTACAATCGCCAGGGACGGTCTCGTCCGGAGTTCCGTAGGGTTGAATGGAAGCCTGCAACAAAACAGCGAAATCCTCTTCCATGATTGGCCATCACAATACCCCTTTGTCATAGGAGGGCTGAGCAACTCCATCATTCGGTCCACTGTGACCCTCGCACGCACCAATGGCGTGAACGTCACGCTCTCCCTAGAAGCAGCTCCCGCAGACCCTGGGTTGTCCACGAATGGGAGCACTTACGGGCGTCTGGAACGCCTTCAGCCGCAAGGTGGGGTAAGTGAGATGAATCGAGTCCGGTTCCGCAATGGTGTGTTTGTAGCGGTCGGACCGCGTGGAGCTTTCGCGGTCTCCGATAATGGTGTGAATTGGTTTCGAGCGGGGCTGCCTACGGATGCCGCGCTGTTTGATGTGTCGGCTTCTGGGGGGACCTACGTTGCTGTTGGGCAATTCGGGCGCATCCTGACATCTACGAACCTATCGGCTTGGTCAGAGGCGATCGTAACGACTAATGACATCGCTACGGTGGAGGTCGGCAACGGAGCATGGGTCGCGGTCGATCAACTCGGGTACACGTACAGATCCGTGGACGGCTTTGTTTGGGAAAAAGGAAGCCCTCCGATTCCACAGCAGACCAATGCTATTGGCAGCTTTTTCCCCGCCTTCCGCCACCCAGCTGCGAAAATCGAATTCGTAAACGATCAGTTCATTCTGTGGGCCACCAACTTTGTCAGTTTCTCTGCCGACGGAGCCTCGTGGACGTCCCCCGCAAATCCAGGGGTTACCCTTGATGCGAACCTTACCACCTCCTCACCTATTGCATACGGAAATGGCCGCTATGTGTTGGCAACTTTTGGCAGGATCGCGGTCTCAACCAATGGGATTCATTGGGAAACCAGAACGAATTCTAGCCATCCTCGAAATAGATTTGAACCTCGCCTACTGACTTTTGCGCACGGCCGGTTTTGGGCCTTCACCACCCAAACTCCCGCTCCACTTTATTCCTCCACGAACGGACTAGACTGGACGCCTGAGGCGCAGCTTGGACTGGCCTCGCCTCGCTCAGCAACTTTCGGCAATGGCAACTTTGTCGCTGTCGGAGAAAGCAGTTTGGTATCCCCAGATGGGAAGCGGTGGACCCGTGCTGATATTGATGTTTTCTCACCGCCGCCAGCGCTGCCGTGGTACATTGTAACCGGCACCAACACCATTACAACCCGGGCGAACTATGTTCGTGAGGGATTCTCTGCAGCCCAACCATGGGATGGGCCTTCGACCGAAGCTCACATCAATGCGTTCAGTGAAATCAATGTCGGCAAGCTACGAATTTATGCAGGCAATTCGGGCTATCTTTACTATTATCTCACGAACGGTCAGCCCAGTTCTGCAGTTGTGCCACGCCTCACGACTAACAACCTTCTCGCGGCCGCTTCCGATCCCGCAGCCAGGATGGGTTTTGTTGTAGGTGAAAAGGGAACTATCATCCGGGTCGAGGCCAATGAACAATCGCCCCGGTTCTCCTTAGTTAACCGCATCAATGCTAACGACCTTCTCAGCGCTGCGTTTCATCCGCCCTTCGCGGGCTTTCCAGGGGGGTTCGTGTTCACTGGAGACAATGGAACCATGCTGCTAACGGTGGGGCCCACCTACACCACTTTCCATCAGTTACACGTCCCGACAACAGAAGGGATTCGCGCGGTAGCCACCCCCAAGTACTTCGAAACACCCGCGACCGGGTTCTTCCTGGCCGCTGGCGATGGAGGAG
This sequence comes from Candidatus Methylomirabilota bacterium, assembly GCA_035627835.1. Lineage (GTDB taxonomy): Bacteria > Verrucomicrobiota > Verrucomicrobiia > Limisphaerales > SXQI01 > DASPKX01. The sequence continues at coordinate 57,085 of DASPKX010000098.1, read as the reverse complement.
CCATTCTTTACTCGGCCAATGGTTTTGATTGGGTCCGCCACACCACGGAAACGTCCAACGACTTTGTTTCCATCGCCCTCGAGTTCAATGGCGCCTTCCTCAGGGCAAAAGATGGAACTTTCTACACGTCATCCTCAGCCGGCGCATGGAGGGAAGCCTTGCCCTCGGAGCGGCCTTCCTTCGCGATCAATCCTCCTATCGACTCTGGTCACATCCGGGATATTACTTTTGGTGATGGAATGTGGGTCGTGGTCGGTGATGGGTTCCTTGCGTCTTCCACAGATTTGCGGAATTGGACGCCTAACCGTAAAGCCGCCAATTTTCAGGGCGTTGCATGCGGCAGCAACACCTTCGTGGCTGTTGCACACAACGGGCGAATCGAAATCTCAAACGATGGACGGCATTGGAAAACGGCCCGCGATGCGCAAGCACCAACTCAGCCTCAGAACCCATTCAGCGCTGTGGCGTTTGGAGCAGGTAAGTTTGTCGTTGGGGGCGCCTTTGGTCTTCTCACGTCATCGAATGGTCTAACCTGGGTGCAGAAAGCTGTAGGGCACGGCGCACCTGTTACGGACATTGAGTTTCATAACGGAATGTTTGTGGCTCTGGCTGGCAACGCTTTAGTTTCTTCTGATGCCGGGGAGACTTGGTCTGTGGTCCATCTTCCCGCCGCAGTTCAATCCCTAGCTTGGGGGAACGGACATTTCGTTGCCGTCGGGGACGCGGGACGGGTTCTCCGGTCTACCAATGGGCACGAGTGGACTTTTCATCAGGTGCCCATTGATCCTCAGCTTTTAACGACGCCGCGGTTTAGAGAGGTCTCGTTCTCGCAAGGCCGCTTCTACGCCTCGACCTACCACGAGAATTTGTACTTTCACTCACCTGATGGTCACTCCTGGACTGCTTTTCGCCCAGGGCACAATGTTCATCCTTCTGGCGATGTTGCCGGTTCAGCCCTGCACTCCGCGAATGGGGTGTTGCTCTTCGGGCAAGGCCGCGATCTATTTTCCATCAGCCTGCCCGACATGATGTCGCCGGTCTTTATCACGCAGCCTCAGGGTGGCGCGGCTCAAGCTGGCGCGACAGCAACCCTTCACGCGCAAGCTGGTTCAAACGTCTCCTACCAATGGTACAAAGACGGTCAGCCGCTCACGAATTCGGCAAAACTCTCCGGTTCGGGTTCAGGCACTTTAACAATCAATGATCTTCGCCGCACGGACATCGGCGAATATGCCCTCGTTATTACAGGCGCGGAAGGCAGCCGCCGGAGCATGCCTCAGTATCTGAACGTCAACCCGCCTCCAGCTCCTTCACTGGCGCGATGGCTGCAATATCATGATCTCCCCACATTCAGTGGCGGCGCTGATCTGGACTCAGTCCCCGACGTCGCAGAATACCTCTTTGGCACTGACCCGCACGTCGCTGGCCCGGAAGAGTTCTTCCCCTTGCATACGATTGTGAATGGCCAGCCCCAAATCCAGTTCACACGCAATGCCACGGCCACTGGCGCACGTCTCGAACTCACGGCCACTACCAGCCTCGTCGGTGGTTCCCCTATTCCGCTCGTCGGCATCGCTGATCAACTGAATGGAGGCGTCGAGCGGGTCACCGTTCGTCCTGCTCAAATCCTAGGCGCCAACGAAAAGGCTTTCTTCCATCTCGAGGCCCGAGCGGATTAGAAGATTGGCGATCGCTCTGAACTACATTGATCGTTGAATTCGCGCTTGCACTAGGTGAGCTGTCCCTGTTCGCTAGCTCCATCCATGCGCAAATCTTCTGTCATAATCGCGGCGTTGTTGATAGGCGGCATTGCCCTTCAGGGAGCAGGGTTGCCTAAGTCATCACCAAAGTCCCAGGGCATGTCACGCGAACGCCTGCAACGAGTCAGTGAGACGGCTCAGCGGTTTGTCGATGAGAAGAAGCATTCAGGCGTCATCACATTGATCGCTCGCAATGGGAAGGTCGTCCAATCGAGCGCTCATGGGTATCGCGATATCGAAGCGCGAAAGCCGATGGAGATGGACACCATCTGCCGGATCTACTCCATGTCCAAGCTGATCACTTCGGTCGCGGTGTTGAAGCTCGTCGAGGACGGCAAAGTCCTGCTGGATGACCCCGTGGAAAAGTTTTGGCCCGAGCTGGCCGCGCGCAAAGTCATTAACGGGGGCTCCGCAACAGCGCCGGACCTACAGCCTGCTGGCCGCTCCGTGACAGTGCGGCATCTGCTCACGCACACTGCCGGTTACGTTTACGACTTCAGCGCTGGCGGCGCAGCGCAGGAGATCTATCGCTCATCCAAGTTGTGGGAAACGAAGACGATGCCCGAATGTATTGCAGAGGTCGCGAAGCTCCCGCTAGTTCATCTTCCCGGTGAGAAATATGCCTACGGCATCAACACCGACATCCTTGGCGCCATCGTCGAGAAAGCGTCTGGGCAGGTCTTTGAAGACTACCTTCACGACGCCATCTTCAAGCCGCTGAAGATGAACGACACCTCGTTCGACGTTCCGGAGAACAAGCGTGATCGACTAGCCAAGACTTACCAGCGGAATTCGGAAGGCAAGTTGGTCGAGGCGGAACCAATCATTGGCACGCATCCAACGCCCGGCATGCAGAGCGGCGGGGGTGGGTTGTTTTCTACGATCGAGGATTACTCCCGCTTCGCGCAGATGTTGGTCAACGGCGGAGAACTCGATGGGGCTCGCATCCTTAGCCCGAAAACCATCGAGTTGATGACGCAGAATCATCTTACGCGTCTTGATCCGCCGCACTTGCCCGGAAATCCTTCACGCGGATTCGGCCTGGGGCCAGAAGTGGTCATTGAGCTTGCGCATGCGTCCACTCTGGGGAGCGCGGGGCAGTACGGTTGGTACGGAGCGGCAACGACTTACTGCCAAATTGATCCCAAAGAAAAGCTCATCGCGATTGCCTTCGCGCAACACTTCCCTTTCAACCAGGACAATTTCTTCACCTACTTCGCGAACAGCTATTACCAGGCTATCACAAAGTAACGGAAAGCTGATGTAGTCGGGTTCGGCAAACGCGTCATTGCAATTTTGCTTCGCCTCTTGGCCCTTTGAGCTGCCCGCCTGCTGCCCTTGGCCACGCGTCGTAAGAAGCCACGCTAGATAGCTTGCCAGGAGGGGGTCTCACGCTCGTCTTTTTGGCAAACGTGAGCGCGAGCCGATGAAGTTCAAGACAAGTCCCCCCACAACTAGAGCCGCAGCCTGGAGCTTCCACGCTGGGAGAGGCTCGCTCAACAACCAGGCTGAGGTGAGCATTCCAATTATTGGCACCAGCAAAGTGAAAGGAGCGACTGATGAAGCGGGGTGGCGGGCGAGCAGCCAACCCCAAAGCGAGTAACCGACGTGGGTGGATAGATAAACAATGAAGAGCACACTGACCAACGTCAGGCCATTCGAAGCGCTGAGGCCTGTTTGAATAGCGCCTGGCCCCTCGAAGATTATAGAAGCGATTCCCATTGGCACGGGAACGACCAGACTGCCCCAGGCAACGAGCGCCAGAGGGTTCACCCGGCCTAAACACTTGGACAGAAAATTGGCGCATCCCCACGAGGTGGCGGCAAGCAGCACTGCGGCCAAACCGACAAGGGTCACGTCGCCACCGGAGTTCACTGCAACTACTCCTAACCCTGCCAGCGCGGTGGCTGCGCCGAGAATCTGCCACAGCGTCAGCTTTTCTTTGAGAAAGACGACTGCTAAGGCGAGTGTGACGAAGACTTGGAACTGCAGTGCCAAAGAGGCAAGGCCGGCTGACATACCCAGGGCCATTCCCAGAAAGAGGAACCCGAAATGAAAACCGAACATCGTCAGCCCGTAAGCAAATAACTGCGGCCACGTGAGCGCCGGCCGCGGCAGGAAGAACACCAAAGGAAACGCAACCAGAGTAAAGCGAAGCGCGCAAAGGAACAGTGGCGGCAACGTTCGCAAAGCGACTTTAATAGCGACAAAGTTCGCGCCCCATATGCCGACGGCAACGAGCGCGAGCAGGATCTGTTGCCACGCAAACCTTGTCGATTCGCTCCCGTCCGTATGCGTTTGTCTCTCCTGAACGCGCGCCATTGCTGACTGTTAAAGGTTCCTTGCGGTGGTTTACCGTCCGCTGAAACCAAACAGAACGTGCCGACTTGGCGCCGACATGAAAAGAAGGATCACCTGGGGGGCTAGCCAAGTGTCTGCGCTACTTCGAATTGGCCGCCTGCTGCTTCTCCGCAAGCGCGTTGTAGCGGGTCACTAGGGCGTTGTAATCTTTGGTGCGGGTGTTCAACTCCTCGGTCACAGCGTTGTACTTTGCTGCGAGTTCGTTGAACTTGGCCACAGACTCGTTGCGCGCGTTGGCCAGCTCCGCCACCTGCGCGCGCGCGTTCTTTAACTGTTCATCGCGCGCCGCAACCGCCTCTGTCCATTTCGCCAGGTTAGCTTTCGTCTGCTCCTGAGAACTTTGTAGCTGGCTTAACTGCCGCTCCGACACAGCCGCTTTTTGTTCTGCCTCCTTCAAGGCAATGCTTAGTTTCTGCACTTGCGCGCGAAAGGCATCGAGGTCAGCGGAAGCCCCCTGCGCAGCTTTCTCCTGTTCAGCCAGCTTCTTGCCTTGCTCCAGCCGCACTTTTTCTGCGGCATTCAATCCCAGGTTCAACTTACGATTGATGTTCCATTGGACCGCGCAGAACAACGCCAGAATGACCACGCCAGCGAGGTTCAAATATGGAAGTGTGCCTTTCATTGGGCGGCTGTGGCTTCGCGAATCTCGAAAGCGATCTTCTCAATCCCGCTGCCACGAACAACATCGAGGACGCTGATCACGTCTCCGTGGCGAGCGTCCCGATCACCGCTCACCATTACGCGCGGGGAACCATTCGTCGTCTGGAGGGCTGCGAGCGCCGCAGCCAGCTCGTTTTTGCCGATGGCCTTGGAATCCATGTAGGCAATGCCTGCCTTATCGACGGTGATGTTGATGATGTCCTTGCGCGTCTCCGGGGTGGCTGCCGCGGCTGTGGGCAGGTTCACCGGAATATTCTTCTGATTCACCATGCTCAAGCTCACCAGCATGAATGCCGCGAGCAGGAAGAACATGATGTCGATGAGCGGAATAATTTCGATCCGCGCCTCGTTCTCAGGAGGCAACTTTGAGCCTAACTTTACAGGCATGCTTACCTCGCATTCGGTGAGCGGAGTCCGGGCGATTGGCTCCTCGCGAAACTCTCGAGGTCATGCCCATGGTGCTTGGCTGCTTCCACGATCAACTCAGCATGGTTGATCGTCCGCTCCAAGCGCGCGCGCAAATGATGGATGCGACGATTGAAGTAGTTGTAGGGGATCAAGCAAAGAATCGCGATGCCAAGGCCTGCCGCTGTGGCAATCAATGCCTCCGCAATGCCGCCGCTCACTTTGGTCGCTGCGAGTTGCTCGTCCCCGACAAAGTTGAACGAGTGCATAATGCCGGTGACTGTTCCCAGCAAGCCGAGCAACGGAGCCAGCGTGATGAACGTGCTCAGGATCCACTGGCGCTTTTCCGCCCGTTCCAATTCGTCCGAGGCGCGCAATTGCATCGCGCCCAGGAACGACGTATGTCCATGAATCAGCCCCTCGTGCAACGTGCGCAGAAAAGGATCTTCGCCCCTGGCAAGAAGCTTAAGGGCTGTGCCGAAATCGCCTGAGGAAATCGCGCCAAATGCCTCGGTCTGAATATCGACGCGAGTTTGCCGCGAGAGGCGCCACCACCAGAGCGAACGCTCGACCACGACTGCGAGCGCCGCCACGAAGCAAATAAGGATGGGCCACATGATTGGCCCCCCTTTAATGAAGAGATCGACGACGATGTTTCCAAACACTGGATTCATAAATCAACGGGTCAATTTAAAGTGCATCACCACTTCGTACAAACGGGGCGCGCCGGGGGTGAACCGCCAACGCTCACGCACCACTTTCGTGGCAGCATCGTTCAATGCCGGCCATGGCGAGGGATTTGACGCTTCCGCCGCGATTACTTGGCCGCTTTCCGCAACGGAGAAGCGCACCGTCACAGACCCTTCCTGGCCTTCGCGCCGGGCTCGATATGGATACTCCGGCGCTGGCTGGCGGCCTTCGCCTTGACCATACACCAACTTCTGCGCTGTCGCGGGAATGGGTTGTGCTGGAGCCGGTAAATTCGTTGTCACAGCAGGCGCCACATAGGCCGCGCGCTTTGGCTCCACTACGGCGACGGGTCCTTCGACGGGGAGCGCGAAGGCGACAAGCGAGGGGTCTGCGACAGGGGTCAGCGCAGGCGCCTCAGAAACCGTGATCGGCTGCGCGTCTAAAGGGGGCGGGGCCGAAGCGCTGGGGGCGTTTAGCGAAGGAGCAGGGGAAGGTACCGTTGTTAGCTCCACTTGCAAGACCTCGGCGACCAAGGTTGGAAGTTTCGCTTCGGGGGCTTTTGGCCTTGTGTATGCAAGAGCAAATCCAGCCACGCACACCGCGCTCGCAAGCGTCCAAATCGCTAGCGTTGTGGCTTCCACAAGCGAGTGATCGCGCATTGGCTTTGTGGCGCTGTTCGTCATGCTGGTTGTGCGTTCTTTCTTGCCTTGAACCTGCGCCATGAAAGCGCGAACCCGGTCCAAACAAGGAGGGCTCCACCCACGCACGCGAGGCCAGCAATCGTTTGGCCGATAAAGCCGCCCGCTTCGCCTGTGTGAATCCATCGAACCCAGAGACGGATTTGCCGCGCGGTGTTCAAACTGCTGTAGCTCTCCCATTTCTCAACAATGCCAGTTTTTGCGTTGACCGTGAGAGTGCCGCGCAAATCCGGCCGCGCCCCGTTGCCTTGGTCGATGGTGAACGCAAGGGGCGGCGTGGGAGATGTGGGGAGACGCAGCGAAATGGTTCGCCAGTCCGGCAACTGCTGCTCTGCCAACTTCCAGGCCGCATTGTAGCTGGCATCGAGCCACTTTGCTTCGCGCGTGGGTTGTGACGCTCCCGGGCTTTGCGCGGGGCGATTTTGGGCGGGAGGCGGGGTGTCCCCCGTTGCTTTGTAGAGCAACGTTGTCACCCACGGATAGGAGAAGAATGTCGCGGTCACGACGAGGAAGAACAGCGGAATTGCTGACCAAAACCCCACGGCATTATGCCAGTTCCAATCACGCGCTTTGCCCTTCAGCGAGAAGTCCATCTTGAAAACGGCCTTCATTGCATTGGAACTCCACTTCCGCGGCCACCAGAGATAAATTCCGCTGACCACCAGGAACAAGAATCCCAGGTTGCACGCTCCCGTAATCGCCTTGCCGAGGGGCCGGCTGTCTCCTTCACGTCCGAGGTAGCGATGCCAGTTGATCATGCTTTGGAAAAACGTGCGCACCTTGCGCGAGCCTTCGCCAATGATCTCTCCGGTATACGGATTGGCCAGCAGCACTGTCTCTCGTCCATAGCTGTAGCTCACTGGTTTTGTTGCATCACTCGGGATCGTGATTGCATCCGGCGGCGTCTCCCGCTTTTTGCGCAGCTCAGCCAGCAATTCATCAATACCCAACGGCGCTGTCGCCGTGGCCGGCTTTTCAACCGTCACCTTGTCCGCCCAGGCTGTGATTTGGCGTTGGTACATCAACAGAACGCCCGTCACAGACATCACGAAGATGACAATCCCCACGATGACGCCGGTTCCGAGATGCAGCCAAAAAAGCGTTTTCCTCATTAAACCTCAGCCCATTGGCGGAGCAGATTATGATACACGCCCGTCAATTGAACCGCCGAAGGATGATTGGGATGATCCCCGCTCAACCGCTGGATCGCTAAATCCAAATCGAACAGCAGCGACCTCTGCCCATCGTCCCGCACCATGCTTTGAATCCAAAAGAACGAGCAGATGCGCGCCCCGCGCGTCACAGGCCGCACATGATGCAAGCTCGTGGCGGGATAAAGCACCATGTGGCCGGGCGGGAGCTTCACCGCCTTAACTCCGTACGTGTCTTCAACGCACAGCTCGCCGCCGTCGTATTCTTCGGGGCCTGCAAAAAACAGCGTCGCGGAGAGGTCTGTGCGAATGCGATGCCCTGTGCCTGGGACCTGGCGGATCGCATTGTCCACGTGTGTGCCGAACGATTGGCCGCCTGAATATCGGTTGAACAATGGCGGAAACACTGTCCTTGGAAGAGCCGCCGACATGAACAGCGGGTTCCTGCCGAGAGCCCCGAGGATCATCTCGCCGAGCTGGCGCGCAACCGGATGCCCTTCCGGAATCTGCATGTTGTCTTTGGCTTTGGCAGATTGATGGCCGGCGGTGACTTTTCCATCAACCCAATCAGCTTTGTCGAGCAGGCGGCGGCCCTCTGCCACCTGCTCAGCCGTTAAGACATCCGGAATGCTCAGCAACATAAATTAGAAGTTGAAGTTCGCCGAAAGAACCGCGGACCGGCCAGCGCCCGGGACGAAATGTCCGCCACCGACGCGGTCAATGTAACGTTCATCCGCCAGGTTGTAGACGTTCAGCCGGACGGTGATGTTGTCGTTCACGCGATAAGCGCCCATGGCATCGAACAGCCAATAGTCCGGCGCGACACGCGCGGTTGTGGTGTTGTTGCTGCGGCGTTCGCCGACGTATTGTGCGCCGCCGCCAATCTCCAGGTTGAATGGCAGAGCGTAAGTGGTCCAAAGGCTGACGGAATGATCCGGCGTGTTTGCCAAAACATTCGCCACTTCCGCAGGGTTATTCGAGGCCTTCACCTCGGCCTCCATGAAGGTGTAGGCAGCGTAAATTCGCCACTCTTTCGTGATGTTGCCTGCCGCGCCAAACTCGACACCATCCACGCGCTGCTCACCTTCCAACACAGTGACCGTCGGCGTGGCAATGTCCGGGGTGCGCGCGTTCGTTTTCTCGCTCCGGAAGACTGCGGCGCTTAAGGAGAGGCGTTCATGGAAGAAGTCCCACTTCGTTCCCAACTCGAACATTTGCGACTCTTCTGGATCAAGGTTGAGAATCGCGCCCGAAAACCCGGTGTTGCCTTCCAGCGAGGGGTTGAAGGCCGTGCCGTAGCCAAAGTAAATGCTGCCATTTTCCTTCGGTTTAAATACAACGCCGCTTCGCCAACTTAGCAGATCGTCCGTGCGGCTGCCTGTCCCTTCGAAATCAGTTTCGATATGATCATACCGCAAGCCGCCGACTAGCTGCCACTGCTCCGTTAGCTTGAGCGTGTCACCCACGTATAAGCCGACGGTGTCAGCGGTCGCCTCACTCCAAGGCCCTGTTATTGTTGGCATTGGCCCAAGCGGCGCGTCGCCCGGATTTGGGTCGAACAAGTCGGCCAATGGCTGATTGGCGAACTGCGCGCTATTGCGATTGTCTTGGGTTTCACGCGACACCTCCAGACCGCCCGTTAATGCGTGGCCTACTGGGCCGGTATCGAATTCAAAATTAACGTCCGTCTGGTTCGCATAAACCGAATGTTCCATCTGCCGCTGCTGGAGCTGGCGGCGAATGAGGGTGCTTGTGTTGACGTTGTCGAAGCGCGGGGCGGTGATTGCCGAATCGCGATCCGTTGCGCCGAACCGGCTCAGGTTCCTTAGGCGCAGGGAATCATTGAAATCGTGCTCCACGATGGCCGTCACGCTGTCGCTCCGAATCTCTTCAAAGTCGTAGCCGCGCAGACCGTAAAAGTTGCTAAAGTTAACCGGCGGGGCCTGGTTGCTATAGCCTGCCAACAGCGGGTTGGTGTTGTCTGGAACCCATGGAAGGCCATAATCAGGCACATTGTCCTGATTCATATGCTGATACTGCAGCGTTAGGCGTGTGGCTGTTCCCAAACCGTAGGAAAATGAAGGCGCGACCGACCAGCGCTCATTCGTCACTTCATCACGGCCTGGCATATCGGATGTGTGGTAGAGCCCATTTAAGCGCAACGAGCTGCTTTCCAGGCCGACGCCTTTGAGCGGCTGATTCACGTCCAACGTCGCCCGGCCATACTCATCCGTGCCGATCCCGGCGGAACCACTGTAGAACTGCCGCAGCGTTGGGCGCTTGGTGATCATATTGATGGCGCCACCTGCGCTTCCACGGCCGACCGTGGTCGAGGTCGGCCCCTTCAGCACTTCAACCTGCTCAATGTTGAACGGATCGCGCGAATACGCGCCATAATCCCGAACACCATCCACGAAAATATCACTCCGCGCATTGAAGCCGCGGATCGAAAGATTGTCCCCCGGCAGGCCGCCGCCGCCTTCCCCCGCCTGAATGCTGATGCCGGGAACGTTCCTCAGCACATCCCGGAGCGTCGTCGCATTTTGCTCCTGGATCATGGCTTGCGGAATGACGGTCACTGTTTGGGGAATATCCCGGAGGGGTTCGGTGTAACGCGGATTCTCCAGTCGCTCAGCGCGGTAAGTCTCCTGCTCGCCTGAGACGGTCACGTCTGGCAAACGCCCGGGCTCGTCGTTCGGCGCCGCCGGCGGAGTATTCGTGCTCTGCCCATGGGCTGCTCCCGCGAGGAACATAGCGTTCACCAACCCCAGGCATGTGCGAGTCAACGTCAGGTTTCGCAATCCACTGAAACGTTCCTGCTCGCTCATGTGAGCGGTTACTTGCCCGCTCCCTTCTCCCAAGTTCTTCTGATCCATTTTGGTTTTGTGCTGCTGTGCTCCCAGCGATGGCGAGTTTGGCGAAGAACCAAACCGTCCCCGCTGAGATTGAGTCTCAACTGCAAAACCAAACTAGATGAGACTGAGTCTCACTCGCAAGATGTTTTTTTAAAGCTTCTGCACGCCTTTGGCTTGGGTTCAGTTCCGTTGGCCGATCAAGAGAAGCCAGGGGTGATACGGGGTGCAGGACTGGAAATGGGTACTAACCCTTCAGTCCTCTGAACTCACTTCTTCGCGCCACAAACGCAAAGCCATTCGGGCTTCTTGCAGGCGCCGCACTTTGCCGCGTTATATTCGAATCGAGCAGTGACTGGCTTGCTCGCAGGTTTGCTTCGAAATTGGAAGACGAGCAGGTAATTGTCTCCCTTCAGCGCGGGGAACATGAATTGGTTCCCTTGTTTCTCCACTTTCGGCTTTTCAGGATTGCTGCGGCTTCCGCCGGTGACAACGATGCTTTCGTCCGTTAATGCCATCGGCTTCATCTCCTTGTCCAAGAGGAGCACATGGAACATTCCATTGGTCATTGTGACTTCCCCGTGCACCGACTGGTCTGTGCTGAATTCCAGGATCTTTCCACCATGAGGGCCAATCTCATTCTCGCTGTGGGCCATGAGAGTGGCCACGGTAACCAGCACAGCTGCCAATATTCTGAAAATGCGCATATCCCGTCCTTCCTAATCTTCGTTTAGTTTGACCGCCTGCGCCGCACGGTATTCATGCGGCTGACGAGGAAAGCCACTTCATCGCAGCTTTCCGGCCGAAAGTGAAAAACACGGTTGGCGTCACGGCCAACCCCAGCAATGTGCTGGTCACCAGACCGCCAACGATCACCACGGCGACCGGGTGCAAAATCTCTTTGCCTGGCTGATCGGCGGCCATCGCCAGCGGGATTAAGCCAACACCGGCGCTCAGCGCCGTCATGAGCACTGGAGCGAGCCGCTCTTTCGTTCCGCGAATCACCATGGCCGCTGTAAAACTCTCTCCTTCATGCTTCATTAAATGCAAGTAATGGGAGAGAAGCATGATGCTGTTCCGCGCGGCCACACCAGCAACTGCGATGAACCCGACCAGTGTCGCTATGCTGATGTTATCCAGCAGCAGGTAGGTCAACATGAGGCCGCCTGTCAGGGCCAACGGGACGTCAAGGAGGACTTGGAATGCAAAAAACGGCGTTCGGAAGTAACCATGCAGCAGCACGGCAATCACCGCGATTACCACCACGCTCAAGAGGGCGATTCGGCGGGAAGCTGCTTCCCGGGCCTGAAACTCGCCCTCGTACGAGATAAAGTAGCCTTCGGGCAACTGCACCTTCGCCGCCACCTCCTGCTGCAGCCGCGGAACCAGTGAGCCCACATCGCGAATGCTTGGTTTGATGGCGACAGCAAAACGGCGTTGGTTGCTTTCCCGGAAAATGACATTCGGCCCTTTGGCTTCGCGCACCTCGGCGAGCGCGGACAACGGCACATGCTTCAAGCCATCGTCCTGGTCATGAAGTTCGATGGGCAGATTGGCAATCTGCTCTGGAGATTCTCTCCAGCGCGCGGGCAGCCGCAGCACAACGTCGATGACGCGCTGGCCGTATCGCAACTCTGCGAGCCGCTGGCCCGCCAGCAGCGACGATAATCTCTCGTTCAGCTCCCCAGGCGTGATTCCATAAGCGGCTGCTTTGTCGCGGCGCGGTTCGATGCGGAGCTGCGGAATTGTGGCTTGCTGATCGAGCCGGGAATCCTCAAAGCCGGGGATAGTTCGGGCGACCGCCTGGATCTCCTCACCAATTTCGCGGAGCCGATCGAGGTCGGGGCCAAAGATTTTTACTGCAAGCGGGGCGGAAACGCCGCTGAGCATGTGCCCGATTCGATCAGCCAACGGCCCCGTGACGACGCTGAATGTTCCGGGCACAGCCTGAAGGCGCGCGCGAATCTCCGCGAGCGTCTCGGTTCGCGGGCGCCGATCGTCAGGATGGAATTCAACGTCGAACTCGCTCGTGGAGACTGGCACAACATGATCTCCCCTTTCAGCGCGCCCGAGCCGGCGGCCCACTTTCCGCACGCCAGGGACACTCAGGAGTTCCTGTTCGATCACATCGCAGATCTGGTTCATCTGCTCGAGCGAAGTGCCTGGAGCTGCTGTCGTTGAGATCAGCGCTGTCTCTTCGCGGAAGGTCGGCAGAAAGTCTTTGCCCATCTGCGGATAAAGCATGAACGCGCCGATCACCACGAGTGAGACGCCACTCAGCAAGGGGGCTGGGTGGCGCAATGCCACATGCTGAAGCGCCATATGCAGAAGCCATTTGAGACCTCGTAAAAGTCTTGCTTCCCTCTCTGCATCGGCAGGTTTAGGGCGCAACAAGAAGGAGCAGAGCGCCGGGATCACCGTCAGGGAAACTACAAAGGACGCAATCATGCTGACGATCGTTGCCACCGCAATGGGCGCAAACAGCCGTCCCTCCAACCCGCTGAGCCCCAGCAACGGCAGAAACACCAGGATGATCAAAATCGTGGCGTAGAGAATCGAATGCCGCACCTCCGCGGAGGCTTCAGCAATCACTTGCAGCCTCGGTCTGGGAGCTGGCAGAGCCGCGTTCTCGCGCAGCCTCCGGAAGACGTTCTCCACGTCCACGACAGCATCATCGACCACCATCCCAATGGCCACCGCCAGCCCGCCCAGAGTCATCGAGTTGACCGAAACTCCGAACGCGCGGAACGCCAGCAGCGTGGCAGCAAATGAGAGAGGCATTGCCATTAGCGTGATCAGCGTTGTCCGCGCGTTCAGGAGAAAGATCAGCAAAACGATCGCCACCATGATCGCGCCATCCCGAATCGCTTCCGCCAGGTTTCCAATGGCGCGCTCGATAAAGTCCGCCTGTCGGAACAGGGCCAAAGCTTCCACACCCTGCGGAAGCGTTGCCTGCAAATCGGCGAGCGCGCTTTCAATGCGACGCGTCAGCTCAACGGTGTCGAACCCAGGAGCTTTCGTAATGCTCATGACCACGCCGCGCGTCCCATTAACGCTCGCATCGCCCCGCATTGGCTCGATGCCCCATTCCACCTTCGCCACATCCGAAATGCGAACCGGCCGGTCCTCCAGACGCTTCACCACCGTGCTGGCGATCTCCTGCAGGTCCACCGTCATCGCAAGATTGCGGACCATGATCTCCCTGGAGCCTGATTCGATGAATCCGCCCGTGCTGTTCCCCGCAGCTTGGCGGACAGCCGCGGCTAACTCCTCATGAGAGATTCCGAGCGCCTGCATGCGCATTGGATCGGGCAATACATGGATTTGCCGGATCCCTCCGCCCATGCTCAACACCTCTGCGATTCCGGGAATGCTTTGTAGCCTGGGCCGAATCATCCAATCAGCCAAAGTGCGCACATCTCTCGGCGGTATGTTCGTGTTGGCGCTTCGGACCCCGATCAGGAGGATCTCCCCCATCAACGACGCAACCGGAGTTAAAAACGGCTCCACCCCCTCTGGAAGGCTCCCACGCGCTCCTTGCAACCGCTCCTGCACCAATTGCCGCGCCCGGTAAATATCCGTGCCCCAGGCGAACTCCGCGTATACGAGGGACAACCCCACATCTGAGTTGGATCTTAAGCGCGTGAGCCCTCCCACTCCCGTCAACGCGCGTTCGACAGGCACGGTGACATTCGACTCAACCTCTTCCGGCGCCAGACCGGGCGCTTCGGTCAGCGTGACTACTGTCGGTTTCGTGAGATCAGGCAGCACTTCCACCGGAAGATCACGCGCGACTTGAAAACCTGCCGCCAGCAGCAACGCGGCTAGCGCCAGGACAATGACGCGGCCGCGCAATGCACCCTGTATGAGAGCGTTCAGCATCGCGCGCTCATTTCTCCTCGGAAACGCGCTTCCTCATGGACGAGCCAATCAACAGCGCCAACAGCACAGCGTTCCCCACCAGCGAAAAAATGGTCAGAGATCCAAGGCCATGCTCGTGTCCCTGGACCGCGGCGGATCCGCTCTGCTGCGCGGTAATCTCGCTCCCATCATCGTTGTGCTCATGCCCATGCGCCGCATCGAGAGCTTCCTTGAGCGACACATTTCCTTTGCCCGCGAACGCGAGAAAGTACCCCCCGCGCGCGACAACTTTGTCCCCAGGGAACAATCCTGCCACGATCTCGACATACTCGGCGTTGATAGCGCCGGTTTGCACCGGGGCCCGCAGAAATGCGTTCGGGACAGTGTCATCGGCCACAAAGACAAAGCGATTGCCCGCATCTCCCTGCAATGCGCTTCGAGGAACGCTCATGACTCCTTGGCGCATTTTAGTGACGATGCTGAACTCCGCCCGCATCCCCGGCTTTAGCAAACTCCCCGGATTATCGATGAGGAAAGCGGCTTCTATGGAGCCAGCTTTGTTGTCGGCCAAAACGCCGATGTGCTCCACTTTTGCTTCCCAATGCCTGTCCGGCCAACCTGGCACACGAATGCGCGCCGCCAAGCCTGGCTTAATTCGCGATGCAAGATGTTCAGGCACCGCAGCGATGCCGTAAACGGAACTCAGGTCAATGATGGTTAAGAGGCTCTTCTCCGGACTCACGGGCTCGCCAAGCGAGACCGACATTTCGCTGATCACACCCGACATCGGCGCTGTCAGTGTGACCTGCGGCGGCGGATTGCCCGGTTGTCGGCTTTCAACCACGACCAAAGGCTCGCCTTGCTCCACCGGGTGATCAGGCATGCCATGCACAGACACAGCGCGTCCGGGGATCCGGCTGCTCACCACCGCGCTTCGCCCTGGCCGCACCCCGATTCTCCCCAGGGTAAAAAGGGTTTCCTCAAAATCCCTTTCTTCGGCCTCGACAAGCTCGATGTTAAGGTTCTTCACACCGATCTCATCGAGAATGACTGCGTTGGCGAGCTTGTTGGCTGGGGGGGCGTCCGCTGCCCACAACTGCAACGCGAGCGTCCACACCATAGCTATGGCCCATAGAGCCGATCTCATTGAAGGCCTCCTGGCACACTCCCTGTGAACTTGAGCAATTGCGCTCTCGCAACATGGTAATCCCGCCGGGCGTCAATCTCCGCTGTTTCCAAATCGAGCAACCGTTCATGCGCTCGCAGCACATCCGCATGGGAAGCCTGTCCCTCTTTTTGCAACAGCCGAACGTGCGCCTCTGCCTCCCTCGCCTTTGGCAGCGCCTTTTCAGTCAGCATTTCGGCCGCCTGGGCTGCACGCTTCATTTGGCTCAACGCTAAACCAGCTTCCGCTTGGGTTCGCAATTCCAAGGCCTCCATTTCCTTCTGCGCGCGAGCTGCCGCTGCTTCAGCCTCGCGGAGGCGTTCTTTATCACGGCTCCACAAGGGCAGGGGAATGGACACGACCAGCCCTGCGGATTGCTCCTGCTGAATGCCCGCGGGGCGATCCTCGCGCTCCTCCACACCAGCGAAAACTCCCACACTCACATCTTGCCAACGCTCAGTCCGCGCCATCTGAATTCCCACCGCAGCGGCTCTGGCCCGCTGCCGTGCGCCCTCTAAAAGCGCCTCAGGCGCTGGAGCGTCTTGGGGCATTCCTTGAGTCGGCGGCAAATTTCCGAGAATCGTGGCAGAATCCCCGCCGCGCAAACTCATCACGGTTGCAAGGCGTTTTCTCGCTTCCTCATAGGCGCCTTTAATATGGAGTAAGTGCAGCTCAGCCTGACTCGCAACCAAGGCGAACTGGG
The DNA here is from genome assembly GCA_035627835.1 of Candidatus Methylomirabilota bacterium. GTDB lineage: Bacteria > Verrucomicrobiota > Verrucomicrobiia > Limisphaerales > SXQI01 > DASPKX01. Next base: position 40,779 of record DASPKX010000098.1, on the reverse strand, counting down.
ACGCTTCAGCTTGTGGCGCTTCGCCGACCCGGGCTGCTTCACCAGCCAGCGATGCAAGTTGCCGAGCCGTGGCGAGGTGCATTTCCTGAACGGCGAGTCGCTCAGACAAAGCCGCCACTTGAACCCCTGCTGCGAGAGCCTCTGAGGCGAGGTTTCGTTTCTGCGTTTGCAGTTCGGCTCGAGCCGCCAGCAGGTGCAACCGGGAGACCTCCTTTTCGAGTCGGAGCCTTGCGGTCACCGGGAACTTCTGGGTGAAACCCACGCGCACCGCATACTCTCGGCCTCGAAGATTCGGCTCCACGCCAGTTTCCAATTCCGGGTTGGGCAAACGCCCCGCCTGGTCCATGCGCGCTTTTGCCTCTGCAATTCTCAATTCGGCCGCTTTCAAATCCAAATTGTTGGCCAACGCAACCCGCGTCACCTCATCCAACGAAAAGGTCGCTTCCGCCGCTTGAGCAAGCGTCGTAAACACTGCGGCGAAAATTGAAAAATAAAGCTTTAATCCCATAACTCTGAAGAACACTGCCCCGATCAACCAACACGTCACACTGGCGCCCAGCGTGGCTTAAACACGTCTGTTAAGACAGAGGAGCAGGTCCGCGTATGGGCGCGGAAGAGCTAATGAAGAAATCCGGCAAGCAGCCGCCGATGACTAGTGATGGAAAAATCTGGGGAGGGGGGGGAGCTTTCTGCAGATCTGTCTTGGGGAGCGGCGCTACCGTCCGGGTTTGCGGCACACCAATCTCCGGCTGCTGGTTCTTTTGCTTCGGGAGAGATTCTTCAAGCGAGGAGCACCCATCCGCGCATTCATGCGACTCTGCGTGGCGCTCGGATGATTCCATCAACTCAACGACACTCGCAAATTCGAGCAAACAGTGGGAGGTGGCGGGAAGCCAGGCCGCAATCAGAATTAATGCTGCGATGCGCTTAAAAATCTCCACTGGCCCGCACTTTACCCCCCAAATGGCGCGCTAGCTAGCCGAATCCAGGCTTTCACGCTGGGTGGGCGAGATTGCGCTGCGGATCCAAACCATCGTTTGTTTCGCTCCGCGCAATTTATGTTAAGCTTATGGCTTTAGCTGGTGGGCGCTTTCTCCGCTGCCGAAGCATGCTCACCGGCAGAACAGCCTTTGCCTTTTGCGCGAGGCTTGGCTAAACCGTTGCGAACCAGGTGTTGACCGACCGTCAGTTCTTCCTGATTGCCGTAATTCTTTACGGCCTCAGCTTGCTGTACTCGATCTTCCTTTGGCGGCGCGGCTTCCGGGAAGACAATCGGCTGAACTATTTGCTCCTGGCGGCCGGAGCCGGCTTTCACAGCGTTGCCATGTTCAAGCGTGGATTCTCGCTTGAGCGGTGCCCGGTCACGAATTTGTACGAGGCGATGACCTTTATCGCGTGGACTCTCGTTGCCACTTACCTGGTTATCGGCGTGTGGCGGAGGCTTAGGTTTCTCGGCGCTTTCGCCTCACCGCTGCTTTTTGCCATTGGCGTTTTCTCGCTGATGCCCGGTTTGGACGTGAAAGCGGCAACCCCGCAATTCACCGGCGGCCTGCTCAGCCTGCACGCCACCCTGATACTTCTTGGCTACGGCGGGTTTGCCCTAAGTTGCGTCGCCGGCATCATGTACCTGACTCAGGAGCACGATCTAAAGTTCCACAAAATGCGCGCGGTGCTTTCACTCCTTCCACCGATTCAACGCCTGGAAGTTGTGACCAGCCAGGCGTTGCTGGTTGGCTTTGCTTTGTTTACCGCCGGCCTGGCCCTAAGCCCAATGATTATGCGGCCAAGGGCGCCGGGCGCTCCCCTGGTGGACCCGCTCATTATTTGGTCCATACTCGTTTGGGCGATTTACCTTGGGCTAATTGTTATGCGAACAGGCTTTGCTCGAGGAGGCCGCCGTTTCGCCTGGGGCGCCGTTGGAACCTTCTCCTTTGTGCTCCTGACTTTCTGGGGGTTTTATCTGCTTTCAGGAGTTCACAATCCCTAACCATGCCGATCCTTGTCGCAGGCCTGAGCCATCACACCGCGCCCGTTAATGTGCGGGAGCGGTTTGCTTTTTCTGAGGCGGAGCTGCCCGCGGAATTGGCTCGGCTTACCCAGGGCGGAATGTTCGAGGAGGCGGTGATTCTCTCCACCTGCAATTGTGTAGAGGTGTACGCCTACACCACCGATGACGGCGCCGGCGCCCCTCGCGCTCTCAAAGAATTCCTTCTGGAATCGCGCAAAATATCGGACCCCATCGACCAGCAAATCTACGCGTTGCGAGAGCCGGAGAGCCTTCAGCACTTGTTCAAGGTGGCTTGTGGCATGGACTCCATGGTGCTCGGCGAAACCGAAATTCTCGGTCAATTGAAGAAAGCCTACGACCTGGCGCTTCAGCATAAATTCACAGGCGGGAAGCTGAACAAAGCTTTCCAACGCGCCTTCAACGTCGCGAAGCAAATACGAACGGAGACAAACATCCAGCGCGGAACCGTCTCCGTCGCATCGGCTGCGGTTGAGCTTGCCGAGAAGATCTTTGAGAACCTTGGTGACCGCGAGATCATGGTCTTGGGCGCTGGTGACACCAGTGAAAAAACCGCCCGAGCCCTGCTGAGCCGCGGCGCAAAGAGCATCATCGTTTCCAACCGCTCTTACGAACGCGCGGAGGCGCTCGCGGCCGATTTGGGCGGCAGAGCCGTCCGCTTCGACGATTGGGCCGCGGAATTCGAGCGCATTGACATCATCATCAGCAGCACGGCCGCGCCGCACTACGTCATTGATCGAGCCAAGCTCACCCCTTTGATGAAGCTGCGCAAAAATCGCCCGCTGCTGTTGATCGATATCGCCGTCCCGCGTGACATCGAGCCGGAGGTGAACTTCCTCGAAAATGTTTACCTCTACAACATTGACGATCTCCAGGCGATCGCTGATGACGGCCTCCGCCAGCGGCAGGAGCAACTGAGCCGCTGCATGGCTATCATTCACGAGAAAATCGCCGCTCTCCTGGCGCCAATTCCGCCACATTCGGCCATTCAGCCCCTGCCTAGCCAATCCCATGCCTGAACCTCGCACGATCCGGATCGCCAGCCGCGGCAGCGCACTGGCTCTGGCCCAGACCAACTTGATCAAGGCACGTTGCGAAGCGGCCTTTCCGCGCCTCCGCTTTGAGGTTCAGATCATCAAGACCACCGGGGATCGCATGCAAACCATGGCTTTGAACAATCCGGTCCAGGAAAGCACGAAGGGTTTGTTCACCAAGGAACTTGAAGTCGCCTTGCTCGACCGATCCTGTGATTTTGCCGTTCATAGCTTGAAGGATCTCCCCACGGAGCTGCCTTCAGGATTGAAGCTGGGCGCCGTCCCTGAACGGGAGGATGTGCGAGATATTCTTATCTACCGGCACGCCGGAGCAGGCACGCAGTCCAAGGCGCGCGGCCAGGACGCTCCGCTGCCGTTCGGCGCGCCTAGCGGAGCAGTGGTTAAGGATTTTCCTTCAGGCGCAACGATTGCGACCAGCAGCACGCGGCGCCAGGCTCAGCTCCTCGCGATCAGGTCCGACCTCAAGCTCGTGCCTATCCGCGGCAACGTCGGCACACGCCTCCAGAAACTCGCGGATCAGAAGGAACTCGATGGCATCATTCTGGCCGCCGCAGGGGTGCGCCGGCTCGGTTTCTCGATCAACGAGGCGGGCGAGCTTTCCGGGCAACACGTGCCTGCAGGCTTGCAAGCGGTGTTTCTTGGGACGGTGGAAATGATCCCCTGCGTCGGACAGGCCGCCCTCGGCATTGAAATTCGCGAGAATGACCCAGAGCTGGAATCCATCTGCGCGGGGTTGAACCATCCTTCCACGCACGCCTGTGTTCTTGCAGAACGGGCGTTCCTGCGCCACATGGGTGGCGGGTGCCTCAGCCCAGTCGCCGCTTATGCTCAAATATCCCGGGAGCAACTCGCGATCAGAGGCATTTCTTTCCGCAATGAAATGGTGCGGAAAGGTGAAGTCGCAGGCCCAGTGGCCGACGCGGAGAATTTAGGCGTGAAGCTGGCCGACCAACTCGGCGCAGGCATCACTTAAATCGGTTTTCCGTCTCCGTCGCCGATTGGCTTTCCGTTGCTGTTCGATTTGGCGCACATCAGCTCGCAGATCGAAAGCACACGTGTGTCCGCAATGGTGTAATAGATGCTTAACCCATCTCGCCTGCGCGCCAGGATCTTGGCTTTGTGCAATTCGCCAAGATGTTTGGAGACGTTGGACTGGTTGGCTCCGGTCCGTTTCACCAACTTGGTGACGTTCTGCTCGCCTTCGAGCAGCTCGTTCAAAATCCGCAGCCTGAGCGGCTGGGAAAGCGCCCGGAAATGCGTCACAATCTGCTTAATCTGCGCCTCCGAAAGGCGCCTTGCCTTCTTATATCCCATCTTGCGTGTGAGCGGGCGAGAGTTCATAAAACCGGCGCGCTAATCAACTTTATTCCATTTCTGGAATTAGGTTCGTTTCTTTCTCCACGCTCTGTTCGACACCGTTTGCCGCTCCTTCTCACGCGCCAATTTCGGATTGGTCCCGTGCCACCGCCTCGCTAACCTGCTCCCGATGATTGGACGCGCCGCAGTGCTCAACAAATTCAACGCGCCGTTGGAGTTGAAATCCTTCGAAGCGCCCGCTTCGCTTGAACCCGGCGCCGCCCTCGTCCGCGTCACCATGGCGGGCATCTGCGGCACCGATGTTCACCTCTGGCGCGGTGAGCTTCCTGTGCAACTCCCAATCATTCTTGGCCACGAAACAGCCGGTGTGATTGCTGGCCTCGGCCCAGGCTTGGAGCGGGACTGGAGCGGGCAGCCGCTGCGGGTTGGGGATCGTGTCACATGGACCTCCACCATCAGCTGCGGTCGCTGTTTTTATTGCGCTGAGAAAAAGCAGCCTACGCGTTGCCCTCACCGGCGGGCCTACGGCATTGGTTATCCCTCGACTGACGCGCCTCATTTCCTCGGGGGCTATGCGGACCTGCATTTTCTTCGCCCGGGCACAAACATCTTTCGCATTCCTGAAACGCTGTCCACGGAAGCGGTCATCGGCGCTGGCTGCGCATTGATCACCGCCATTCACGGATTGGAGCGGACACGCATCGACTGGCAGGACACAGTGGTGATTCAAGGAGCAGGCCCCGTCGGCATCGCGGCAGCCGCTGTTGCTCGTCACTCCGGGGCAGGGAAGGTCATTGTCATTGGGGCGCCAGCAGCACGTCTGGAAATGGCGAGGCAGTTCGGCGCGGATCACGTCATCAACATCGACGAACTCAAATCTGCCGAAGAGCGCGTGGCGGCTGTGCGCGCTCTCACCGGCGGCTACGGCGCAGACGCCGTCATTGAATGCGTCGGCCACCCCTCAGCCATTGCCGAGGGGTGGGAAATGTGCCGCGACGGCGCGAAATACTGCGTGCTCGGCCACTACTGCAACGCGGGCTCCATCCAATTAAATCCGCATGTGATCACCCGCAAGCAGTTGCAGGTTATTGGGTCATGGTCGAGCGAACCGCGCCACATGCGCATGGCTCTAGATTTTCTTGATCGTTTTCGCGCGCAGTTTCCCTTTGAGCGAATGGTCTCCCATCGCTTCGACCTCGACCAGGCGAACGAAGCGTTGCAAACGACCGCTAATTGGGCCGCGACGAAGTGCGTGTTTGTTCCGGGTCGCCAGGCATGACAACGCTCCGCACCCTCGCGTTCGTTGCAGGCATCGGCTTCAGCGCCTTCCTGCTCTTTTGGCTGGAGCCGATGGTCGGCAAGCTGCTCCTGCCCAGCCTCGGTGGCGCTCCCTCGGTTTGGAACGTCTGCATGGTCGTTTACCAACTCGCGTTGCTGATCGGTTATTTGGCTGCGCTGGGAATGGCGCGGCTCTCTTTAAAACAACAGCTCATCGCGCAAGCCCTGCTTCTCGCGGCCGCAGCTCTCACGCTCCCTATCCAGTTCACCAGCGAGCAGCTCGCGGCCATCGGCCAGTCAAACACCGTGACTCTCCGTCTTGCGCTGGCTCTCATTGTCGAGATTGGGTTGCCGTTCGTGGCCCTCGCCACTGTCAGCCCCCTTTTGCAAACCTGGTGGACTCGTGCCGCTGCCCCGGGTGCGGATCCGTACTTTCTGTATGCGGCCAGCAATGCGGGAAGCTTTATTGGCCTTTTGGGCTACCCATTCTTCATCGAACGAACGTGGTCGCTCGCTGAGCAGCGTGGCGGATGGTCACTGTTTTTCGTCGTAGCGGCTCTGCTCATATTGGTGACTTGGTTTTTCACTCGGCGCGATTCCGGCTCCATCGTCGCCAAAGAAGAAGCCGCTCCACCTCCGCCCCGCATAAAGCCGCTGTTGTTGGCAAAGTGGATCCTGCTGGCGTTCATCCCATCCTCACTTACGCTCGGCGCCACTGCTTACCTAAGCAGCGATGTGGCGAGCTTGCCTTTGCTTTGGGTGATCCCGCTTTCGCTCTACCTCCTCTCCTTCATTTTGGCCTTTGGTCTGCGCAGCCAAATGCGGCTTGCCGAGCGCGCGCTGGCGTCTTGCGCCCTCGGGTTGATGTTCCTTTGGCTTCTCGCCGCAACGGAGCCGGGTTGGCTTATATTTGGCGCGCACCTCCTCTTCCTTTTCCTGGCGAGCCTCGTCTGTCACAAGCGTCTGGCCATCCTTAGACCGGAGCCGACCCAGCTCACGACATTTTATTTGGCCATGGCGGTCGGTGGCGCGCTCGGCGGCATCTTCAATTCCCTCGTGGCCCCAGTCCTTTTCAAAGACGTTTACGAGTATCCACTCGCCATCATTCTCGCGAGCGCTGTTCGCATCCGTGTCCATAAGCGGGTTCATCGCCCGCATTGGACTCACTATGTTCCTGTGGTGATCATTGCTGTCGCGGCGTTCGCTCTCATTCACGCGCTGCAGCATGTCGCCGAGGTTCAAGGTCGGATGCGCATTGTCATCGCGGTGGGCATTCCGCTGTTCGCGGCATTCTTCCTCAGCCGGAACCCCATCCCGTTCGCGGCCGCCTTAGCCCTTGTGACCATTGGCGTTCGCAGCGTCACGGTCGCCCAGATGAAGCCGCTTCACCTTGAGAGAAACTTCTTTGGTGTCTCACGTGTGTTCGTCGAAGCGCCCGATCAGCTCCACGTTTACTCCCACGGCACGACAATCCATGGCAATCAATCCTGGGCTCCTGAGCCGAGCTGCGAGCCGCTCGCGTATTACGCGAAAACCGGCCCGCTCGGCTCCGTCTTCGACCTGTTCCGCACGAGCAACATTCCCAAAACGGTGGCGGCCGTTGGGCTCGGCGCGGGCACGGTTGCGAGCTACAGCAGGCCAGGGGAAACCTGGACATTCTATGAAATTGATCCTGCCGTCGTTCGCATCGCCCAGGATAACCGTTTATTCACTTTCCTCAGCCAATGCGCGCAGGCGCCCTACACTATTGAACTGGGCGATGCTCGCCTTCGTCTGGCTGGGAAGACAAACCAGTATGGCCTGATGATCCTTGATGCGTTTTCCTCAGACGCAATTCCCACACACCTCCTTACGCGCGAAGCTTTTCAGTTATATCTTTCCCGATTGGCAACCAATGGCCTGATCGTGTGCCACATCTCCAGCCGGCACTTGGAACTTTCGCCTGTGTTGGCCAGGATTGCGGAGGAGTTGGATCTGGCATGCATTCGCCAGGAGGAAGGTGGCGCCAGCGAATTTGCGGGCGCGCTGTCCTCACGTTGGGTCGCGCTGACGCGCAACCGTGCGCTGGCAAAAAGCCTGCAGGAAAGCTCGCAAGGCCAGCCTTGGATCGAGCTGCAAGTGGATCCAAAACTTCGCCCCTGGACGGATGATTACACCGATGTGCTTTCGGTGATTTCTTTCCGCTAAATCACAACGCGGAAGGATTGCCCATCAATGCGCCGATGCGTGAGAGCAACCGTCCCGCAGCCCCGCCGTCCAGCACGCGATGATCGAAGCTTAGCGTAAGATTCGCTTCCATGATCGGAACGAACGCTTGCTTGGCTTCATCCCAAAACGGCGCCTTGCGCCCCGCGCCCAGACCGAGCACTAGCGTTTGTTCCGGCAACGGAATGGGGGTAGCCCAAATTAATCCGAAGGTGCCGAAATTCGTCACGGTCGCGATGGACCCGCCGGTGGCATCCGGTGGTAAACGCCGCTTGCGAGCGAGATCAACCAGGGTGTTGTATCGCTCGGTCAGATCTCGAAGGTTGATCTTATCTGCCTGCCGCAAAACCGGCACAAGCACGCCATCCTCAGCCTCGACAGCAAAGCCAATGTCGATGGCTGGCGGATGCACGATCTTGTTGCCGACCAGGCGGCCTGCCGGAGCGCTGTTCTCCGCGAGAGCTAATGCGAGGGCGCGCAACGCGTAAAGCGCTGGGCCGGGCTTCGGCTCAACCGTCTTTCGGTGCGCAAGCACCGGCTCGAGGTTCACGGGCAGGCCAACCGTGGCCAAAGGTCTGCTCCAGCTTCGCCGCATCGCGTCAGCAACGGCCACGCGCATCGTCGAGGCGGAGCTGAGCTTGTGCTTCTGAATGTTCGCGATGAATTGCTCGAAATCTTTAATTGTGACGCGGCCGCCCGCGCCGCTGCCAGCGATGCCAGCGAGATCGGAAGCGTGCAACCCCAGGTCGTGCATGCGCGCCTTCATGCGTGGCGACATGTAACTTGCTCCGGACGCATGGGCAGGAACTGGCAAGCCGCTCACCGTTGGCTCCACCTCGGGTTTGTGCTTTGGATCCTCGGGTTGATGGTGAACACCCGGGGAATTGGCAGCGACTAATGAGCCGCTCCGGTCCGCTGAAATTCCAAGGCGCTCCGCCTCTTCCTTGGTGACGGAAATGATCCCCAACTCTGCGCCAACCGGATAACTCTCGTTCAGCCGAGCGCCCCATTTGACCACCTTCCCTGCGCAGGGCGCAGTAACTGTGGTGGTTGCTTTGCTCGTCTCGACTTCCAGCAGGTCCTGGTCAGCGGCCACCTGGTCTCCCTCTTTGCACAGGTACGAGATGACCGTTGCTTCGGCGATAGACTCGCCAAGCTGCGGCATGACTATAGGGACTTCGGGCATATCAACGGCTCAGGTTACGTTCTCCGGCCTACATGGCTAGCAAGTTTCTGACTGCGGACACAATGCTTTGGGCAGTCGGACGATGCGCGGCCCACAAATTTGGATGAAATGGAATTGGCGTGTCTTTCGCGTTTAAACGCTGCGGTGGCGCATCCAAAAGCGCGAATCCTTCCGAGGCCACTCTTGCGATCACTTCAGCTGTAACGCCGCCCCATGGGAAAGCTTCACCCACACAAAGCAGCCGGCCCGTTCGCGCCACGGAGGCCATGACGGTGTCCGTGTCGAGCGGCTTCACTGTGCGCAGGTCCACCACTTCAATTTCGGTGCCTTCCTGGGCCAGCTCCCCCGCGACTGCCAGCGCTTCATGCACCATCGCGCTGTAAGCAACAATCGTCAGGTCACGGCCTTCGCGAGCGATGCGGGCTTTGCCCACAGGCATTGCGCTCGTCGGAAGCGCATCGGCTTTCAGATGGTAATAGAGATATTTGTGCTCACAAAAGATGACGGGGTCATCAATGGCAACAGCCTCGAGCAGCATGCTGTAAGCATCTTCAACCGTCGCTGGCGTCATCACCACCAAACCTGGGTAATGCGCATAAAGCGCTTCCAAACTTTGGCTGTGGAACGGTCCGCTTCCCGGCGTGCCCCCGGAGGGGAGACGGACGACCAGCGGGATTGGAACACCCGTTCGCCAATAAAAGCTCGCCGCGTGGTTGATGATTTGATTGATGCCGACGGTCGAGAAGTCGGCGAACTGCATCTCGATGATTGGGCGCATGCCTTCAATCGCAGCCCCGATGGCGGAGCCGATCATCGCATCTTCGCTGATGGGAGAATCCATCACGCGCCCCGGAAATTCTTTGGCCAAACCTTTGGTCGCCTTGAAAGCCCCGCCGAATGGACCTACATCCTGCCCGTAAATATAAACACGTGAGTCCAGCGCCAAGGCTTTGGCCTGGGCTTCACGAATAGCGTCCAAATAGGTGATGCTCATCGCGATCAGGCGGAGACTTCAAATTGGCCATCCATCAGATGTGATGTTGCCAGCGGGTTCCATTTCTCGGCGGCCGCTTCCGGCAGAGGATCACGTTGGGCCTGCGCCACGGCTGCGTCCACTTCCTCCGCAAGCTGCCGGTGCCACTGGTCCAGCGTTGCTTGAGTGACCCACCCGCGCGTCAGCAAATCTGTTCGGGCGACATCCAGAGCATCGCGCCCAAAGGGAGCTTGCTTGAGCAGAGGATCAATGTAGCTGGCGTCGTCATGCTCGCCATGGCCGCAGAGGCGCAGCAGGCAACCAACCACGAGTTGGGGCCCGCCGCCGGAACGCGCTTCCTGCACGGCTTGGCCGATAGTGTCCAGGCATTTGGCCAGGTCTGTGCCGTCCACAGTCCAGCCGCGAATTCCATAACCGAGCGCCCGATCCACCAATGACTTGCAGGCGAACTGGCGCGATGTCGGCGTCGAATATGCGTATTGGTTGTCCGCGACCATCAACACCAAAGGCAATTTCTCGACTGCCGCTTGATTTAAAGCCTCGTGGGAAGCGCCGGTCGATGTGGCGCCGTCACCAATCACCGCTGCCCCCACCATGTCCCGCTGCCCTTTGTAACGCTTCGCCATCAGGGCGCCGTTCACGACGGAAATCATTGCGCCCAGATGGCTGATCATCGGCAGATAGCCATCCTTGGGACGGCCACGATGCACGTTGCCGTCGCGGCTGCGCATTGGCCCTAATGGGGAGCCGAGGCAGGTGCGCACCGCTTCCAGGGGAGTTTCGCCAAAAGCCAACCGCCCGGCGCCGTCGCGAATCAACGGAGCGTAAACATCCCCTTTGCGCAGGTGAATGCCGAGGCTGACGCTGAGCGCTTCCTGGCCTTTGCCAAGATAAACGCCCCCGCCAGGAATTTTTCCGGCGCGGTACAAACTGGCCAACTTTTCATCGAGAGTGCGGGCCAGCAGCATGTATCGAAAGGCGCGTAAATGCAGATCGCGGCCGTCGCTGCCTCCCTGGCTAACTACGCTTTCGAGCATCGCCATCGATTATCGGCAGAATGGGTGCTGGCGCAATGTTCTTTCCAGCTTCAGGTGAGAGCCAGCGCTCAATTTAACTCAAAAAAGAGCAGATATATTCGCAAATCCCGCTAGTTACCTCGATGTCGAAACCGGAATTAGCAGGAACGTCAAAGAATGACCCTGCTGCATAATGCTTGGTTTCGTTTTGGCCGTCGAGTTTCACGGTGCAAGCTCCGGCGACGATCTCCATCCGTTCGGCGGCCTGGGTGCCGAAGTGAAACTTGCCCGGGTAAATAAGCCCCAGAGTCTTCTTGCTGCCGTCCGCAAGGAGAATGGTATGGCTGACGACTTTGCCGTCAAAATAGACGTTAGCCTTGGCGACTGCGGTGACACCTTGGAACTGTTGCGGGATCGCTGACATAAGCGGGGGAAGTCTCTGAACCAGCGGCCAAAAGTCCAATCAAAAGGTGGCCGCCCTTTCGCTAGTCGCGTTTTTAAGGCATAACGAGGGGGGAGGGGTATGCAGACGAAGAATCCACACATCGTTGTTCTGGGCGGAGGTTTCGGCGGTTTGGCGTTTTGTCAGGCTTTATGCCGCAATTCTGCGCGCGTGACAGTCGTGGATCGGCAGAACCATCATCTTTTTCAACCGCTCCTCTACCAGGTCGCAACAGCTGGGCTCTCAGCGCCCGAAATTGCGCAACCGATTCGCGCGATCGTTTCTGACCACCCCAATGTGACGGTGCGATTGGATGAAGTTTTGGACATCCGACTGGCAACACGGGAAGTCGTATGCCGGGATGGAACGCTTTCATACGACTACCTCGTGATCGGGCTTGGTGGGATTACGACGTACTTCGGGCGTCCGGAATGGGCGCAATTTGCGCCGGGGCTCAAGTCGCTCAATGATGCGTTGAAGATTCGACAGAAGATTCTGCTCGCGTTCGAGAAGGCCGAGACCGAAACGGATCCCGTGAAGCGGCAGAAGCTTATGACCATCGTCGTGGTCGGCGGAGGGCCAACTGGCGTTGAGTTGGCCGGGGCTTTCGCGGAATTGGCGCGCCATGTTTTACGAGCGGATTTCCGGAAGATCGATCCTGCCCACACGCGAATCATTCTCATTGAAGCGAGCCCGGTCGTCCTTTCGCACCTGCCGCATGACCTTGCGCATAGCGCGCAACGCCAACTCGAGGCGCTCGGCGTCGAAGTGCGGAATTCGACGCGAGTGACCGCCATGAGCGATGGCGTTGTGGAAACGACCTCGGGGCGGATTGAGGCTGAAAATGTGGTTTGGGCCGCGGGCGTTGGCGCTAACCCCTTAACCAAGCAGTTGGGTGTTCCGTTGGATCGTGCTGGGCGGATCATAGTTAATGCGGATTTAAGTCTTCCTGGTTACCCGGAGGTTTTCGCGATCGGCGACAACGCGCATGTTAAACGCGAAAATGGTGAGCTGGTGCCCGGTGTTTCACCCGCCGCGATGCAGATGGGCAAACATGTCGCTCAGATCGTGGAGCAGGAGTCGGATGCGCCTGCGGATCGGATTCCCGCACGGCCAGCGTTCAGTTACTGGGACAAAGGCACGATGGCCACGATCGGCCGAAGAGCGGCGGTCGCGAAGATTAAGGATCTGGAGTTTTCAGGCATGCTGGCGTGGCTCGCCTGGTTGTTTGTGCACCTGCTCTTCCTGATCGGCTTCCGCAACAAAGTGGCGGTGCTGCTGCAGTGGGCCTATTCGTATTTCGCATACAAACGGGGAGCCCGCATCATCACGGGCTTATCCGAGGACGTGTCGGCGCGCCAGCCAGCGCCTGCTTACAAGCCTTAAACTCAGGCGCCGAGGAGCTGCGTGATCGGTTTGCCGAGCCCGTCACGTGTGACGTAAAACGGGCGCTGCTCCACTTCATACGCGTGCTTCGGTGAGATGCCCATCGCCTGGTAAATGGTGGCGTGGAGATCTTCGATGACGACACGGTCTTTGATGGTCTTGCAGGGGCGCTCGTCGGCTGTGACGCCGTGGAGATAGCCTTTCTTGACCCCGCCGCCGACCATGAGCACCGATCCCGCATCAGTGAAATGGCGGTGCATGCCGTAGAACTTCATGTCATTGATGACGTCCGGCACTTCGACCTGGTCTTTGACTTTGTTGTCAGGCTTGCCTTCGGTGAGCATGTCGCGGCTGAACTCGCTCGCGAGGACAATGAGCGTGCGATTGAGCAACCCGCGGGATTCGAGGTCGAGGATGAGCTGCGCGATCGGAGCGTCGATCTGCGTCTTCAACTCACGAAGGCGAGTGTGGCCGTTCTCATGCGTATCCCAATGCAGGAAGGGAACGTATTCGGTGGTGACTTCAATAAACCGCGCGCCGACCTCAGTCAGGCGGCGCGCGAGCAGGCAGCCGAGACCGAATCGGCCCGTGTTGTATTTGTCGTAGGACTCCTTCGGTTCGAGCGATAGATCGAAAGCTTTGGCGGCGTCGGAGCTGAGCAGCAAGTGCGCTTTATCCATCGAGCGCAGAAGCGATTCCTTTTGGTAATCGCTGCCGTGCTGGCCAATAGGGCTGGCTGCCAGGAGCTTCTTGTAAAATCTATTCCGATGCTCAAATCGCGAAGGGCTCATGCCTGCAGGCGGGCGCACGGCTTGCACAGCCTCCTCCGGGTTCGAGATGATGAATGGGCCGTGCTCGCTGCCCAGGAATCCAGCAGTATGAAAGGCTTTTAGCTCCTCGCCTTCGCCTAGATCGAAGCGCTGACCGATATCGATGAAAGCGGGCAGGGCAGGGTTCAGCGGTCCGAGGGTGCGCGCGATGACAGAGCCGATGTGAGGGGCGGCCACCGTTTGCGGAGGAGCGTAGCCGGTGTGCCATTGGTATTGATGACGAGAGTGCAGGATGAAACCGAGATCGCCAGCGGTGTAGCTGCGTATCAATGAGGCGCGATCCATCACCTTGGCGATATTTTCCAGGCCTGCGGAGATCTTGATGTTATCGACCGATGTGTCGATCGCAGGGAACGTGCTTAGGACACGCGCCGGATCCAAACCTTTTTCATAGGGTGTGTAGAGCTTTGGATCGAACGTCTCGGTTGAAGCCATCCCGCCCCCCATCCAAAGAATGATGACGGTGTCCGCAGTGGCTTTTGGCGCGACAGCTTCCGCGGCGAACAATGGCCGAGGGGCGCCGGCGGCCAAAGCAGACAAGGTGGCGGCGCTGGCAGTTTTTAAAAAATCGCGGCGGCTTTGGGTCGAGAACATATAAAGTGTCTCCTCAATAGATTAACTGGAATTCGGGCAACATGGAAACTGCCCACAGGACGTCCTCCAGTTGGGCTCGCGTCAGGGTGTTGCCGAAGCTTTGCTTCACCAACGCCAACTCGGGCTGGCTTGGGCGGCGTTGCAGAGCGCTTGTGTAGATCTGGTTTACAAGCGATTCCGTGGAATCGTCACCGCGCTGAAGCAGACGGTCAGCAGCGCGTTGAAAGTGCCGCGCCAGGGTTTCACCATTTGTGAGTTCCAGTCCTTGCAGCGTCGTGGCCACGGATGAGCGGACGCTCACAACCTGTTCCCGATTGGGTCTTCCGAGAGCGACCATCAGCGGGTTGTTCTCGACCAGAGCAGCGCGAACCTCTCCGTAGAGGGAAGCGTTGCTGAGGGCGATTTCGAACTTTTCGGCCAAGTTCCATGGAGCGAGTTTGGCATCGCCCAACTCGACTGCGAGCGACCATTTCTCAGACGAAAACTCGGGATCCTGCCACGCGTGCTCGCGCTTCATGGAGACCCGCCAGGTATGGTCGGTGGCGAAGTCGTGGACATGCTCGATGATGAGCCCGCGCCGCGCTTGTTGTGAGCGAAGGCGGATGTGAGCGATCAACCCAGCGGGGTTGGCTTGGTCCTGGTCGGGTTTATCGGGAGCCGCTGGGTCGTTGATGGCCCGGATGGCGATAACGTTGGTGCCTTCCTTGATGTGCGAAAGAAGATCAATAACATCCAGCTTGGAAAAATCCTTGCCGCTGCCGACCTCCTTTCCATTCAGGTAAACGGTGTGTTTGTTGTCAGCGGCTACAAAGGCGTGGGCCTCTGAGGGAATGCGCGTGATGACGAAAGTTTTCCGGAAATAGTTGGTTGAGGCGGGAGCCTTGGTCTGCGCATTTGGCTCTGCCCAAATCCATTTCGCAAGAACACCAGAGTCGAGTGTGGCGCTTGGCTTTCGGTCCGCGGCGCGGAGGTTAATTTGAGCGTTGGGCAGGTTCTGGCCAAGGCCGGTGACCGTGGCGAGCGCATCAATGTATTGCTCGGCCGACATCCGGCGAACAAGCGGGCCGTGAAAGACGAAATCTTTTTGCGCCTGCTCGGTTTCACCAACAGCGGGCCGTTGGTAAGCCTCCGACGTGAGGATCCGCGCAATCAAATGGCGCAGGTCATATCCGTGCTCCTGGAAATCAGCGGCCAGCCAATCGAGAAGATCCTGATTCCAGGCGGGCTGCTCCATGTCATCGAGAGGCTCGACCAAGCCGCGGCCAAGGAACCGGGCCCAGAACCGATTCACGATCGTCCGGGTAAGGCGCGCGTTTTTGTCGCTGATGATGATTTGCTCGAGCTGTTTGAGGCGCTCCGGGCGGGGCGCTTTCCCATCAATCGTTCCAAGCTCCGAATAGAGGAACTTGGTCGGGGCGCTTTTCCCGAGAGGTCGATCGCACTGGACCATCTCAAGTTGCCCTTCCGCGTAAACACTCGCGAAACCGTATGCGTCCGCGAGGCTCCAATCGTTGATGAAGCTATCATGGCAACTGGCGCACTTGAGGTTCACGCCCATGAAGACCTGGGAGATATTTTGCGCCGCTTGCATCTCCGGTGTTTGGCTGGCGTTCACAACGCCGCGCCAGACAATGCCTTTGGCAAAACCTTCAGAAGCGGGCGTTGGAGGGTTCACCAACTGCGCGACGAAGGTCTTGAAGGGCATGTTGGTGGAGAGGGCGGAAAACAGCCATTCTGTAATCTGCTTGCGGCCACCATCGATGTACCCTGTGCCCTTGTAATCGTTGCGGAGGAGGTCATTCCAAAAGGTAAGCCAGTGCTCGGCGTAGCGGCGGTTGTCGCCGAGGAGTTCCTGGACGAGCGCAGCGCGTTTGTTTGAGCGGCGATCACGGAGGAAATCCTCTGTTTCTTCGGGCGTTGGAAGGACTCCCAACACGTCCAGGTAAACGCGCCGGACGAAAGCACGATCATCCACCCGCTTCGCAGGGGGTACATTGTGCGTTTGGTAATAGGCCGCCAGAAACGCGTCCACGGGATGCGCGGCTTTTATCGCTGTGGGAATAGCTGGCTTGCGGGGGAAAAGATTGAGCGGGGCTGGTTTGGCGAAAGTAATGTTGTTGTCCCAGGCGACACCCTGATCGATCCAGGCTCGGAGGAGGCCAACTTGCTCTGCGGAAAGTTTGGAGCCTTTGATTGGCATGACGTTTTCGGGATCGACTGCCGCAACGAGTTCGATCAGGTAACTTTCAGCGCTTTTGCCAACGACCACTGCCGGACCGGAGTCACCGCCTTTAAGGAAGGTCTCGCGTGTGTCGAGAAGGAAGCCGCCTTTGTCTTTGCCGCGGCCATGGCACTTCGTGCAGCTCGCTTCCAGGATCGGCTTAATCTCTTTTGTGAAATCAACCCGATGGGATGCCGGGGGCGGAAGCGTTGCCGCCTGCTCCGGGGTGAGAGCGGCGGTGATGTTCAGAGCGAGGCAACAGCAGGCAGTGAGCAGGGCGATTCGCATAACGGGCTAGTGCGTAAGGGTAGCGCAGGAGCTTTGTGGGGGGAAGTCTCGTTCGAACTGGCGCGGGGCCAGTCCTTCAGAGAATCCAATAATGAGCGTCGTGACTCCGCTGCTAGGGATTGAGGTTGATGCAAACCAGCTTGCTCTCGGAGCGCAGATAAAGGTGTTTGTCGGAGAGCACGGGCGCGGCCCAGCACGGATATTCCAGTTCGGGGTGCTTGTGCTTGGAGATTTCCTCAAGTTTTTCGGGATTGGCTCGAACGAGGCCGAGGAGACCGCTTTCGCCAAGGACAATCAGCTTGCCGTCCGCCAGAATGGCTGAGCCTCGGCCGTAGGTCGGCGCGCCTGAGCCGTAGCGTTGCCAGCGTTCATCGCGCTCCCACGCAATTTTACCTGTTTTGAACTCAACGCATCGGAAGCGCGCGTCCGGCTCGTTGCGGCCGCTGAAGGCATAGACGTTGCCGTCGTGATAGATCGGGGTCGTCCAATGGATTTCGAGGGAAGTTCCGCGCCAGACGGGCGTGGCTGATTTGTTATCCGGGGCGACCTCGAGCAGGACGGAGCCGACGCGGTAATACGCCCCCGAGATGAGAACCTGGTTGCCGACGACTACAGGGTTGGCGGCGTTCACTGATTCTTCAACGCGCGCGCGAAACCAGTAGCTGAAGTTTACCTTCCCGTCGTTGGGATCCAGAGACACAAGGCCTTGGCGCATGAGACAGAAGATTTGGCGTTTGCCGTTGACGGTCCCCGCAACGGGTGAGGCGTAGCTGGCCTGTTTATCAGCAGCGTTCCATTCAATAATGGGCTCGCCCGGCCAGCCGATTTTCGGGAGTCCGTTCCAATTTTTCTCACCAACGCTTTCCCAAAGAGTTTTTCCTGTCGCCGCGTCGAATGCCACAACGCCGGAGTTTGGCTGGCCGCCGATCATCACGATCAGTTTATCGCCTTCAAGAATGGGCGTGCTGCCGACACCAAAGAAAGCTTCGGGCACAGTCCAATCCTTCTGGGTGTCGCGCTGCCAGATGAGCTTGCCGGTTTGCAGGTCTAGGCAGAGGAGTTTGCCTTCCGCTCCGAACGTATAACAACGGTTCGTTGTCAGAAGGGGAGTGCAACGGGGGCCGTTGTTATAGCCGTAAGGATCAATGAAATTGCTCGCGTAAGCATGACGCCAAATCGATTTGCCGGTCTTCGCCTCGAAAGATTCAACAATTTCCTCGTTTTGCACGCGGTGGTGGAGGATGAGTTTTCCGTCACGGATCGACGGCGCGCTGTAGCCGGTGCCGATGGATTTGGACCAAAGTGTCGGCGGACCTTGTGCCGGCCATTTGTCGAGGAGGTTGGTTTCGGTGGAAACGCCGTTTGCGGTCGGGCCAAGGAATTGGGGCCAGTCCGCGGCGCTCGCGAGATGGAGAGTCACCGCTAGGGCGAAGATGGTGCGGAGCAGGTTTGGCGCATTCATGGTTGTAACATCGTGGTGAGCCCGACAGTGGGAGAGTGGGGGAATATAGATTACGTGTCAACTGGGTATTCTGGCCCCAATGTCCGAGGCAGAGAAAAGCGAGAAGGTTGTTGCTGGATGGTCAAATAAGGAAAAGTGAGCTGCGCGGGAGTGTGGCAAAAGGTTGCGTGGAGGTGGCTGTCGTTTATTTTGGCGCGCGTTAAAACATGAAGATTCAGGATTTGCACATTGGGATGCGCGTGAAGCATCCAAGTTACGGTGAAGGAGTCGTGCGCAATATTTCGGAGCACACAGCGGATGTGTTCTTCGAGGATGGGAAGCGCATCGTTGAACCCGAAGCCGCTGGATTGGAGGCGGCAGAGACTCAGGCCGCGGTGACCGGCTTGCAAATGCCGTTGCAGACGATGGTGCGGCAGATCGTGGCGGCTACTGTGGCTGAATTGGGTTTGGAGAAGCCAAATACGCTTATAGATAAGCTGGCAGCTCGCTGGCACGGCGGGAAAATTGTGATGCACCCAGCGGATCCCTCGCTGCAGACGAAGGACGTTCCGGTCGAGGTGTTCTTCCACAAAATCGTGATGATGCGGAACAATTTTCGGACGCTGGAGCAGAAGATTAACGCGCACCCCACTTTGAACGATTCCGAAAAGGTGGAGCTGCAGCAATACATCACCCGCTGCTACGGGTCGATGACCACATTCAACCTGCTGTTCAGGGATCGGGAGGATTATTTCTCGGGATCGGGGAAGGAGTAGGATTTAACAGGAGGTTGCACAGGAAGCGGAGAGGAAGAGCGTTGATTGGATTCGGGGCGGCAGTAAGCTCCGGCACCACGATTTGAAACAAATTGCGCAATATCAGGATGGGCGTCTCGAACTCCAGGAGGCGCCAGTGCCCGCTCCACCTCCGGGCGGCGCTTTGATCCGGACGACTCACTCCGTCATCAGCATCGGCACGGAAAAGATGAAGGTGCAGCAGGCGAAAATGAACCTGCTGCAGAAGGCGCGCGCCAGGCCGGATCAGGTTCGCAAGGTGCTCGACACCGCAAGGAATCTTGGCTGGCGGTCCGCTTTGGAAAAGGTGCGGAACCGTTTGGAGACTCCAACGCCGCTCGGTTATAGCGCGGCAGGGATAGTCGAAGCGGTGGACCCGGCTTGCACGCGTTTTAAGGTTGGGGATCGAGTCGCGTGCGCGGGCGCGGAGTGCGCGTTTCACGCGGAATACCTTGCCATGCCAGAGATGCTCCTGGCACGCATCCCAGAGAGAGCTGAGAGCTGGCAGGCGGCGTACACGACATTGGCGGCGATCGCGCTGCAAGCCGTGCGGCAAACCGAGCCGCAATTAGGTGACAAGGTTTTGGTGATGGGGCAAGGGCTGGTTGGGCTGCTCGTGACGAATTTGCTGGCGATCAATGGCGCGAGAGTGATGGCGGTGGATCTGCAAGCGCGCCGCAAGCCGTTCATGGAAGCCATGGGCGCGGAGCGAACCGTGCTGCTCGGGTCGCAGAACCTGGCGGATGAAGTTCGGCAATGGACCGACGGCTTCGGTGTCGATGCCGCGGTGATTTGCACGGCCACACAGAGCAACACGCCGATTGAGCAGGCGGCGGATGCGCTGCGGGATCGGGGGCGTTTGGTGGATGTGGGGATCACCAAGATTGAGCTGCCGTGGAAGATATTTTACGAGAAGGAGCTGGAGGTGCGCTTCTCGCGGTCCTACGGGCCAGGGCGTTATGATCCAGCCTTTGAATGGGGCGGCCACGATTACCCGATCGGCTACGTGCGCTGGACCGAGCAACGGAATTTTGACGCCTGCCTGCACTTGATTGCCACGGGTCAGCTGAAGCTCAATGCGCTCACGACCAAACGGGCGAAGTTCTCGGACGCGCTCACCGTTTACCAGGAGTTGATGCAGGAGGGCTCTCGCGAGGTGGGTGTGGTGCTCGAGTATGATGGCGTTGCCCCGAGTCGCACGGCTGCCGCGGCCACGCAGAGCAGCCCGGTCAAGAGCGTGGCGTTCCGCAATGAGCGCATTCAGCCAGTCAGCGAGCTGGATGTGATTGGCGCAGGGAACTTCGCGCGAACGATGCTGTTGCCACATTTGAAGGACCGCATTCGGTTTGGAACGGTTGTGAATCAGACTGCGTTGAGCGCGAAGCATGTGCAGACGAAGTTCGGATTCAAGCGGTCGAGCGCGAATGCGAGTGAGGTGTTTAGCGGCGGGATCGGGAACGCAGTGTTGATCGCCACGCGACACCATTTGCATGCGCCGTTTGTCCTGCAAGCGCTGAAAGCCAATCGGCATGTGTTTGTGGAGAAGCCCCTCTGCCTCGGTGAAGGACAGCTGGCGGAAATTGATGAAGCCCACGCGCGGAGCAGTGGGACGGTGCAGGTTGGCTTCAATCGACGCTTTGCTCCCGCCAGCGTGGAGTTGAAGAAAGCGCTCCAGCAATCCCCCGGACCGAAGTCAGCGAGCTACAGGGTCTTTGCGGGGAAGCTCGATCCGCATCATTGGTATGCAAATTATGAGGAGAGCGGCGGCCGCGTCCTGGGCGAAGCCTGCCACTTTCTCGATTACTTCTGTTTCCTCTTTGATGCCGCGCCGACGAAGGTGAGCACCCAAGCGACCTGGCCAACAACAGGGCGGCTGGATTTCGCAGACAGTGTCGCAGTGCAGGCCGACTTCGCAGATGGATCGAGCGGGCAGTTGATCTACACAGCGGAAGGTGATCCGAGTTTTCCCAAAGAGACCGTGTCGGTGTTTGGGGCTGGGATCGTTGGCGAGATCGTGAACTTCCAGGAGCTGACAATTCACCGCGGACGCAAGGCGGAGAAGCAGCGATTCAACTCAAAGGGACACGCCGAGCAGATGCGCGCCTGGGGAGATTTCCTGCTGGGCAGCGCGCCGCACCCATTTCCATATGCGGTGTCGCGAGCGAGCATGGCCCTGACGTTTGCGGTGATGCAATCGCTGCGTGAGGGACGCTCTGTGACCGTCACGCTGTGAACTGGTATCTCCACCGGCTGCGGGCGATGAGCGCGCAGGAGATATTGCTGCACGCGCGAAAGAAGGTGCGGCAGAAGGTGGATGCTGCGCGGCCGCTGAACTTTGCGTTCGATGCGCGGCCGGACCCCGATGCTTTTCCGAGCATTCCACAAGGAGCGCCTCCTGAGTCGCTGCTCGCGGCCTTGCGCGAGGAAGTGGCCGAAATTGTGAGCGGGCGAATCCGCGCCTTCAACACTCTTCAACTCGACATCGATCTTCCCCCTAAGTGGCACAAGGACTACTTGGCGGGCGTGGATCTTTCCACGATGGAGAGCGCGTTTGCGTTGAACCATCGCGCATTGCCGAACGGCGCGGACGTTAAGCTGATTTGGGAGCTGAGCCGCTGGAACTTTCTGGTCCGTTTGGCGCAAGCGGCGGCGTTGCTGAAGGACGAACGCGCGGGGGCTTTGCTGGTGGAGTGCCTGCGCGATTGGGAAAAGGTGAATCCACCGTACCGTGGGTGGAACTGGACGAGCGCATTGGAATCCGGGATGCGCCTGATTCAATTCGCGTGGATGGATGCGCTGATGGAGAGAGCGGGCGCTGAACGCACCTTAGGCGAGGAGTTCCAGCAGATGCTCGGAGCCCATGCGCACTTCACCTGGCGGTATAAGACATTTGGGTCGTCGGCAAATAATCATCTCCTTGGGGAGCTGGTCGGGTTGATCGTGGCGGTCGCACGCTGGCCAGGGTTGGTAAACTATGCGGCGCCTTTGGAAGAACTGCAGCGGTTATGGGAGACGGAGGTTCTGGCGCAATTCGCCGAGGATGGAGGAAATCGCGAGCAGGCGCTGAATTACCATTTGTTCTCCTTCGAGTTCTGCTGGCAGGCGCGGTTGGGGCTATTGGCTGCGGGGCGAAAAGTTAGCGCGAGTGTTGAAGAGCGATTGCGGCGCGCCGGGGATTTTTTTCAGGCTGTACAAACAGAGCACGAGCCGTGGGATTATGGGGACTCGGACAGCGCTTACGTGACACCGTTGTTTGCAGATCAAGCGCGTGTCACCCAGCAGTGGCTGGGATGGTTTCGCGGCCAGACTGAAGGGGAGAGCCTCCGTTGGTGGCTGGGAGAGCCGCCGGAGCCAACTTCAAAGCAAAGCGTTTCCCGGGGGGATTGGGTTTACTTTCCACGGACCGGAGTGGCGATCATCGAGAAGGGGGGGTGGCGAGGCCGCTGGGATTTAAGTGAGCTGGGCTATTTGGCCACTGCTGCCCACGGGCACCTGGATGCGCTCCATCTTTCGTTGTGGTTGAACGGCAAAGCCATTGTGATTGATCCGGGCACCGGAGCCTATTACGGGAACAAGTTCGTGCGAGAGCGGCTGGCGGGATGGAGGGCGCACAACGGGCCGCTTCCCCCGTGGGGAGAGTGGCCGAGGCGGTTGGGGCCTTTCTTATGGGGAGAGCAGCATGACGCGCCAGACTTTGACGGCACCGAGGCGCGGCTGCGCTGGCCGAGTGGCGTTGTGAAGCGGCGGATAACATTTGCGGGGGATTCGGTGATGGTGGAGGACAGCGTGGACGGGCCGAGCGCGGGCTTTGAAGTGAACTGGCAGTTCGGGGCCGGCGCTCTTGTGACGCAAGTGGGCGCCCGGCAATTTCACGTTCAGCGCGAGGCAGTGTCGTTGTCTGTTGAGGTGGATGCTGGCTGGAGTCAGGTGAAGCTTTTGCCGCCGCCTCCGGAAGCCGCGACCTGGGAGATCATGCGCATCGGTCCGGCTGCCGAACGCGAGAGGTTAGTGGAAACGCTGTGCTCGCCGGCATTCCGGCAATTGGCGCATGGCCCGAAGCTGCTTTTGAGCTATACGGGGCTTAAGCCTTGCGTTCTGCGCACGTCGTTCCTAACCTCGCTAGAATAGATGAAAATCAGCATTTTCGGCCTGGGATATGTCGGGGCTGTGACCGCTGGGTGCCTGACGCTTCGCGGGCATGAAGTCACCGGCGTGGATGTGCACGCCCCGAAGGTCGAAACGCTGAACCGCGGCGAAGCGCCCATCATTGAGCCGGGATTGCCGGAATTGTTGAAGCAGGCGCGCGAGAATGGATTGCTCAAGGCGACCACAGATGTCGAGGCAGCCGTGCAGGCGACGGACGTCTCCCTCGTTTGTGTGGGAACTCCTTCGGCAATCACCGGGGCGCTGGACTTGCGGTTTGTCCGGCAAGTGGCGGCCCAAATCGGAGACTCGTTGCGCGCGAGCGGGAAAAAGCATGCGCTCGTTTTCCGTAGCACAATGCTCCCGGGAAGCACGGCTGGCATCGTGGCTGAGTTTCTTTCGGACCTGGTGAGCGGCGGGCAATTGCAGGTTTTCTATTATCCAGAGTTTCTCCGCGAAGGCGCAGCGGTGGAAGACTTTCTGAAACCATCCATCGTCGTCGCAGGAACGCAGACTGGCGACCGGCCCGATGCGGAGATGATGGAGTTGTTCGGGGCAGATGCTGCGATCGTGAATTGGAACACGGCGGAGATGATCAAGTATGCCTGCAACGCTTTTCACGCCACGAAGATCGCCTTCGCCAATGAAATCGGCCGCTTAGGCAAGGAATTGGGTATCGACTCTGGAATGGTGATGACGCTGCTTTGCCAGGATCGGAAGCTGAATTTATCGCCTTACTACATGCGGCCGGGGAATCCTTTTGGCGGCTCATGCTTGCCGAAGGACGTGCGGGCGCTCACGCATTTTGGGCGGCAGAACGGAGTGTCGCTACCCGTGTTGGAGAATCTGCTGCAGAGCAACGAGCAGCATTTACGGAATCTGCTGCTGCGCATCGAAGAGGCTGGGCAGCATGAGGTGATTATTCTTGGGCTCTCCTTCAAGTCGAACACCGACGACCTGCGCGAAAGCGCGATGGTGGATGTCGCCCAGACGCTTCTCGGGCGCGGGCATGCGGTCCGAATTTATGACCCGCAGTTGAACCTCGCGCAGCTTGTGGGCAGCAATAAGCGATTGATCGACACGAAAATGCCCCATCTCGCCTCGCTTTTGCAAAAGGACTTGGCCTCTGCGCTGGGCGGAGGCGGGTTAATCGTGGCGGCGCAGCGATGCGCTTCAGTTTTGGATCTTGGTCGGCTGGTGACTTCCAATCATCGAGTGCTGGATGTGAATGGTTGGCCCGAATTGCGGCAGTTGCCTTGCAAGTATGAAGGCTTCTGCTGGTAAGGGTCCAATACTGATCATCGTTGAGAATCTGCCAGTGCCGCTGGATCGGCGTGTGTGGCAGGAATCGTGCGCCCTGCGTGACGCCGGTTACGAGGTGATCGTGATCTGCCCGAAGATGCGCGGCTACACCGCTTCGGAGGAGAAACTTGACGGCATTCAGATTTATCGGCATTGGATCAGCTCGGAAGCGGGCGGATTCGTCGGCTTCTTTGCGGAATATGCAAGCGCGCTCTGGGGGGAGTTTCGGCTGAGTTGGAAAGCGTGGTTCAAGCATCGGTTTAAGCTGATCCACCTCTGCAACCCTCCGGATATTCTCTTCACTATAGCGCTTCCGTTCAAGCTCCTCGGTGTGCGGGTGATCTACGATGTGCACGATCTCTGGCCGGAGATGTTCGAGGCGAAGTTCGGCAAACGTGGGTTGTTTTATTCTGCTGTGCGCCTGGCCGAGCGTTTCACTCATGCTGTGGCCGATGTGGTGATTGCCACGAATGAATCCGTGCGGCATGTGGCGCATACCCGCGGACGCAAGAAGCCGGAGAATGTCTTTGTGGTGCGCACAGCGCCAAAGATCGGAGGGCTCGATGCGCCTTACCAATTGGAGTTGAAGAAGGGTCGGCAGTTTCTCATCGGTTATATCGGTGTTATGGGGGACGCGGATGGCGTGAATTACGTCATCGAGGCTGCGGAGCATCTGATACAGAAACGGGGCCGAACCGATGTGCAGTTTCTGTTGATGGGGACAGGCCCAGAATACGAGAAGCTCGTCGCATTGCGGGATCGGCTCGGCTTAAAGGAGTTTGTCGATTTGCCTGGGCGCGTTTCGAATGAGTTCCTGTTCTCCGCCTTGCAAACGATTGATCTCGGCGTCTCTGGGGATCCGAAGAATTCCTACAATGACGGATGCACGATGAACAAAGTGCTCGAGTACATGGCTTTTGGTAAGCCGCAGGTCATGTTCGACTTGGTCGAAGGCCGCGCCTCGGCTCAGGATGCCTCCGTGTATGTGCCGGAAAATTCCGGTGAGAAACTGGCGGAGGCGATCAATGACCTTCTGAACGACCCCGCGAAGCGCGCCCGGATGGGCGAGTACGGCGCCCGACGCTTAAAGAACGACCTGAACTGGGGCCGTTCCGTGGAGCAACTCCTTGCTGCTTATAACAGAGCTTTGAAATAGATGGCACGGTGTATCACATGTGATACATTCAAACCATGAAGTCGATCACCGTTCGAGACCTTCGCCATAAGTGGCCGCAAGCCGAGGCAGCGCTTGCGCAGGAGCGTGAGATTCTTATCACTCGTGACTCCCGGCCCGTTGCAAAGCTCGTTGTAATCGATCCAAAAGATCTGGCGCCTCGCAAGCGGTTCAATGCAAAGGAGCATTTGGCGCTATTGCGTGAAATCCGCATTCCTGGCTTAGGAGACGCGCTGGTGAAACAGGTCGAGAAGGACCGCAATGAGGAATGAGCCTATACATCGACACTAGCTCATTCGTGCGCCTGCTGGAGGAGCAATCCGAAAGTGCAGCCGTAGCAGAGGTGTTGGAATCCGAGACAGAGGTCTTCGTTTCGGATCTAGTGGAACTGGAAACCATCTGTCACCTGAGTGCGTTACGATTTGGAGGTTCGCTTTCCGGGGGTGAGTTTCTGAAACGCGTTCAGATGATAAACCAGCTTTTAGGAACGGAGCCGTTCGTTCGGAGAACTACTTCCGATGAGGCAGTGAAGGAGGCTACCAGGCAAGCGGTCACGAGCAGAGTTCATTGTCGTTCGTTGGATCGGCTGCACCTTGGCGCGATGGTGGAGTTCGGAGCTTCCCGACTGTTGACCTATGACAAACAGCAAGCTAGAGCGGCGGAGGAGCTTGGTTTTAAGGTGAACCTGCTCTGAGCCCAAGCTTCGGTGGCTCGCTCCGTTCCGTTTCATTGACTTAGGGGTGGGTGGGTCGTACAGTCGGGGCGCATGTCGGCAACCGCCCCCAGGTCGGGCCAACCTCCGCTTCCAACAATCTCTGTTCAGCGGGTTTGGAATGAAATCGTGGAACCGGTCAGACCCTTTCTGGACCGCGTCTCTTCCACGCTCGCAGCACAAATTCAGAGCTTTGATCCCGAGATTGCTCCGTACGCTCGTTACGCCCTGACGAACCAGGGCAAACAAATCCGCCCAACTCTCGTTGCGCTCAGCGGAAACGCTGTTGGCGGTCAACATGAGGATCAACTGATCACAGCGTCCGTGATCATCGAAATGGTTCACCTGGCCACGCTGGTGCATGACGACGTCATGGACGAGGCCTCCGTTCGACGGAGTCGGCCCACAATGGCCGCGCGGTGGGGTAATGGGATCTCGATCCTGGTCGGCGACTGCATATTTGCCCAGGCGCTTCATCTTGCTGCGTCATTTACGACTCTCGATGTGTGCCGTGCTGTCGCACAATCCTCAAAGCTCGTTTGCTCCGGCGAAATCCTCCAGACGCACAATCGCGGGAATTTGCAACTGGGCCGTGCGGAATATTTGAAGATCGTCGGCATGAAAACTGGCGAGTTGTTCGCCCTCGCCTGTGACATGGGCGCGGCCTTATCGGACGCGTCTCCAGTCGTCAGAAGTGGTTTGCGCCAATATGGTTACGCATTGGGGACGGCCTATCAGCTTTACGACGATTGCATTGACATTTTCGGCTCCGAAGCGACTGCTGGCAAAAGTTTGGGGACGGATCTGGCGAGCGGGAAGCTGACCCTGCCGATCCTGATTGTCCTTGAGCAAGCGAGCGGCACAGACCGTGCTCGATTGGAAGGCATGTTGGGCGCGTGGACGCCGGACCAATGGCCGCAAATGAGGGATTTGCTGGAAAAATATGATGCATTAGTTCAGTCTCGCGCGGTTGTGTCGCAATATTTGGAGAATGCGAGGGAATTCCTGGCGGTGCTGGAGCCAGCATCACGGGCAAAACCACTGACATTAGCCGCTGAATTTTTCGCGCAACAAATAGAAACCCTGGGGGTTTAATTAAACAAGAAGGCAAGGAGTTCCGTCTAACACACTCATTGCCGCACAAGGATATGTCAGACACAGCAACCCTCCAAAGAGAGCACGCAGGCATCTCAGCGCCAATCGCAGAGTTGGCGGAGAGAGAGCTTGTGGCGCGCGCGCAGAACGGGGACTTGGCCGCGTATGATGAGATGGTGCGCCGCTTTCAGGAGCGGATTTACGCCACCGTCTATCATATGACCTCGAACCACGAGGATGCCAATGACCTCACGCAGGACACCTTCATCAAGGCGTACCGGGCGCTAAAGAGTTTCAAAGGCGATTCGAGCTTTTTCACCTGGGTTTACCGGATCGCGGTGAACAAAACGATCAACTTCCTCAAGCAGCGCAAGAACCGCGTTCACATGTCGCTGAACGACATGGACGTGAACGTGGAAAACAACCCCGAGCTGGTCGCCCTGGTGTCGGACAAAACCCCGCGGCGCGACGCTGGGCTAACCGAGCTGCAGGAACGATTGAACATGGCGATGCAGAAGTTGTCAGAAACACATCGGCTCGTGGTGACACTGCACGATATCCAAGGGCTCTCCCATGAGGAGATTGGGAAGATTATGGACTGCAACACTGGCACAGTGCGGTCTCGATTGTTTTACGCCAGACAACAACTCCAAGCCTATCTTTCAGATTACCTGAAATGAGCGCTCCGACTCCTGAGGACGATTTCTCGCAGCTTCGCCAATTGCTCGCGTGCAAGAAGCACGAACAGCCGCCTCCGGGGTATTTCACCTATTTCAGCGACCGCGTCATCGCGCAGATCGAGATTGAAGAGCGCACCAAGCAGACTTGGTGGCGCGCACTGTTGTCCCACTTCGACGCTCGCACCGCCATGGCGTGCGGCTGCGGCTTCGCTGTCTCCAGCCTGTTATTCCTCGGCTACCGAGTGGCGCAACTGTTTGAAGCCACAGGAGCCCACGCCACCCGCCTGGCTCAACCCTGGCTCCACGCTGAGCCCGCAGCTAGTCCATTGAATCTCGCTCCCGCTGCAGTCCCGACTTACGCCAACGCACCGGCAAATTTTGTTGAGCCCCCTGTTCCTTCGACGCAAGCCATCGCTCCAGACCCGAATCTCTTCCGCACCCCGTCGTCCTCCGGCTTAGTCCACAGCGTCAGCTATTCCTGGTAGTTTCAGGGGGATTTTCCGAGCCTCGTTGGGCGTAAACTAGCCTGTCCTTTCCGTAAGCGGCTGGTTCTTTACGCGTGAGCACATTTGCTTTGACAACGTGTGTTCTATGCAGCCAGTTTCAATTATCCACCCGAGCTGCTAATTTAATCTCCTATGGCTGAGTCCACTTCCCCCTGTCCGCATTGCGGCGCCCAGAATGACAGTCTCGCCGCATTTTGTGGCGCATGTGGCAAGGCTCTGCCCGACTCGAGGGCGAGCGGGCCTCGTTTAGTAACCGCCGAGTTGCCCGACAGCAATGCTGCGCGCCAGCTTGTGGGCGAGGAGCTGAAGGCGCATGTAAAAAAGGCAAAAGGAGCGTTGCTTGCCGTCGCGATCATTCAAACGATCTTTGCATTGATCTTTTTTCCTGTGGCCCGGAGCAACCCGGAGATTGCTTCCTTTGTTCCTTTCGTCGTGCTCGCGATCGCTGCGATCTATTGGGCGCTCTTCGTCTGGGCTGGGCATAATCCTCTGCCAGCTGCAATCGTAGGTTTGGTCCTCTATGTGACGATTCACTTGTTGGACGCCATCGCAGATCCGTCGCAACTGGCTCGCGGGATTCTAATCAAAATCCTGATAGTGGTTGCTCTGAGTCGAGCAATCAACGCTGGCATTAAGTACCGGCGGCTGCTGCCACAGTTGAAACAGGCCTGATCTGCATGCCCCTGGGGGACCCAGAGCCCGAGCTCGTTTCGGCGCCGCTTGCTCGCTTCTGCACTCGTTGTGGCGCTTCCCTCGCCTCCGGCGCAATTCAATGCGCCTGTTTCTCTGAGCAGCGGGAGACTGGCGCGTCATTAGATCAGAAGCAGTATTCCTCTGACCTGAAAGCGGTCAGGTCAGCGATGTGGCTGTATTTCACTCTCTTGTTAGTCTCGCTAAGTTTTGCCATTTGGGCGCGTGCAAATGACGGCACGTGGTCTGTCTCGGCGGATTTGATTTCCAGTAGCGTGTCGACAGCCGTCGTCGCGTTTTGGTCCTTCGCCGCATTGCGCGTAGTAATCGAGCCTCTGCGAGCCCGATTTAATTTGGCTTGGCTGCTGGCGGCAATGCTTCTCGCGACGCCCACGTACGTGGCGGCGCACTTTACCGTCGAATGGCTTGTTGCTCTCGGCATTCAGGATGTCAATTATCTCCTCATCTTTCAGGAGGAAGGCTACGGCTTGGGCTGGGCTGTGCTGTTGGTGTGCGTGCAGCCAGCTATCGTCGAGGAGGTTGCTTTTCGCGGGGTGGTGCAGGGATCCTTAAACGGAGTGCTGGGCTCGCGGCAAGCGTTGTGGGTCTCCGCGCTGATGTTTGCGATTTTGCATCTGTCCATTCCCAGCTTGCCGCACCTTTTGGCGCTTGGCCTTGTTCTGGGATGGTTTAGAAACCGCACAAACTCACTTGTGCCTGGAATGTTTCTCCATTTCACACACAATCTGCTCGTGATCTTGCATGAAGCAGGCGAAATCCCTTGGGTATGATTGTCGAGCATACCTTTGTTACGACCTTGGATGAAGCGAGAGCCTTCCAGGTCGCCGCTGATTTTTTGGCTCAAAGGGGGTTTATCCCATCTCCCCAGAGAGAGGATGCCGCTCCAGCGAATCGCAGCAGCCTGACCATGAGCCGCGGCAAAAAGAGTGAAGGCCGCGCGCGATCCGTAGCTGAACTGCCGCAGGCGCTCCACTTGGAATATGATCGTGGCCGGGTCACTGTCGCCATTCGGATTACGCCAAGCGCCGGTTGGGGAGGTCGTCCTCTAGTGGGGGCACAGGCTGAAGTGACAGAAAAAGATATAACGAACCCGGCTCGGCTTAAGCTTCACTATGACTTAGTGACGGCGATAGCGACGGGGCTGGAAAAACTCTTAGCCAGCCAAGTCAGCGCGCAAGAGGCTGCGCGATGTTGGGAGCAGGCAGAGGCACGAATTGCGGAAGCGGCTCAACGGCGGAAAAAGCAAAACGCAATCACGCTGTTAATTCTTGTGTTGGTGTTCGCTGGCGCTTTGACCATGATCTTTTCGTCAATCAGCTATTCGCAGCCATAATTAAGCGCTAGCGCCATCCAGCGAAGGTTGAAGGGATCGCCCCGCTTCGCTTGGAACTTAAGGGTGCCATGGTTGTAGGAATCGCGTGAAATCTTGAAGGCCAAGATTACCGCTGCTAACATCGTGTTTGCGCCACCAAGGATTCAGTCCTACTCTCGGTGTGCCCCATCTTCGTTGCCTCGTTCTCGCGAGGCGCGGTGCTCGCCTTTGGTGGTTTGCTAAACGGCCATGCGGCGCAAAAAGCGCGCGGAAGCTCGGCGTTTGAGGAATTCATCGCCAATCCACCTGTCATTGAAGAACTCGTATATTCCGTCAGCGACGGCGCTGAGGGAAACGCGCGGCACTACCAAGTGAAGTGGCAGACGAACGCTTTTTTCATTCGAGAGCTTGCCAGCCTGGAAGATGCCAGGAGGTGGACACTCAGCCCTTTCGTGAGTTTTATGGCTATGCATGTGAACCGCGTGTGGCAGTTCGACGACTCCAAAGGAATGACATCATATAAAACCAATAAGGGTTCGCTTGTTTCCCTACCCGCGAAGTTGTAAAGCATCTCGAGAGTGCTTAATGGCGGGGTGCCAAACCTAAGTATCGGTTCAATTCAATGGACCAATCATTCGTTCACCACGATCAGCCCGAGGAGTGGACTCCAGATTAGTGGTGTGATGCATTACAACGAAGACGGTCTTCCCGATTGGATGAATGTTGCTATTGGCCCGCGAGAAGGCGCCAAGCATTCAGTGATAAAGTATCGGTACACCAAGAGGCTCTCCGTCGAGGGCCTACCCGACCGATTCGAGCACTATTTCCTCCAAAGCGCGAACTCCATGCCGGACCGAGTTGTGACCATCTAGTTCATCAGCGCTCGTCAGAAGCCGCTTGGAGAGACAAATTTGATCTCACACCCTTCGCGGAGGCAAATAACTCTGTTCGACGATGGCTAGAGAATGGGCAATGGAAGTATCCGGATGATCTGGGCCGAGCGAAGACAATATTCCCCTTCACCCCTGACGGATTTCGCGAGGTAGATTGTGTGCTGACAGGCACCTTTGATCGCGTGAGTGCGAAACAGGCTCTCTCTGGCTCGGTCTAAACCTAAGACGCCATGATTTTTCGGCAGATCACCTCCTTCTCGCCCGGCAGGAAAAGGTTCTACGCTTACGCGGTGATCGCGCTCGTGAGCTTAATCGCTTACTTCATGTATGCGCGATGGGCCGGGCCGCTCTATAAGGGCAGCAGGATACGCATCTGGGTTCAAGCGGCCTCAACCGATGCCGAGGCTTACGATACCGTTATTGAAATTGGTCCTCGGACTGTGCCCTTCATCATCGAGGAGCTTACTCGCAGCCCAGATGATGATTCTAAGGTCATTCGGAAACTCCTGAACATCCTGCCAAACTCTGTCGCGCAGCGGTTGCCCCTAGGGCGCTCCGACTCGTCACCGTGGCGCCTGCTGGAGGTGCTGAACAAAATTGAAGTTGATGAAAGCTGTGCGCCGCAAGTCATTGACCTCATAAAATCTGCGGATCCGAGTTGGGGGCCTATCAGTGTGCTCGGCAAGCTGCCGGAAATTGCTTTGCCGCACACCCGTGCATGGCTTGCGAGTTCTGTGCCGACGGAACAGTACAAGGGCTTATTGCTGGCCGAAGCTCTCGGTCCTCAGGCTGCGCGGTTGGCGCCGCGTGTCGCACCCTTCGCCCAAGCGGCCGATCCACAACAAATGCGCACAGCCTTGGTTGCCCTTAGCCGCATGGGGCCTATGGCTGACCCATTTGTTTATGAAATTCTATCTTCTACAAACGAACACGCGGCCCGTCGCATGGTTGGGTTCATTGGCCGCCAGCAGTGGCGGCACCCTCAATTGCTCCCGTTCTTGATCAAAAATACCATGCACGGCGATGATCAAGTGCGGGCGCGCTCCGTGCGAGCGTTGGGCAAGATAGCACCTGCAAACGGGGAGGTTCAAAGCATCGTGCGGGCGAGGCTCAAGGATGATCAACTTACCGTCCGATTAAGCGCAGCCCATGCCCTTGTGCGTTTTGCCACACGTCCTGAAGACCTGCTGAGCATCACGCAAGAGTTACTTGGCACGCAACAACCGGAGCTGTGCAGGATAACTCTCTCCCGTTTACTTGCGCAGACAAAGCTTCAGTTTACAGAGAACCAAAAAGAGCATGCTGCTGAACTCGGCCTGGAGAGATCTTTGTCCGATGCTGCCCACCTTGACGCAGAGGCGGCTCCATTGGCGATTGTTCATCTCGCAGCTCTTTTTCCGCATAAGGATGAGACGCTTCCAATGATTAAAGCTGCCATGAAGTCAAAGGAGCGGGAAACGCGCGCCGCCGCACATTATGCCCTGAGCATTTGCAGAACCGATGCCGTAGAGACGCTTCATGCAGCGGTTGAGGCGTCCAATTCGGGGGACATTGAGAGCATTGACTTGGCCGCTTTCCAAGTCATCGCTCGCAATCGGCCCGAAACCTTCGTGGCATTGAAAACAGCCGCGCTTCAGTCCAGCGAGCCGGTGCGTTCGGCGTGGTTGATGCTGACCCCACGAGAACTGGCTGCGGCACGTCCTTCGGAGTTGTTGATGCATTCCAGGTGGTTTAGGAAGGCTATCGACGCCGATGCGAAGGAGGATCGTTGGCCATTCTAACAGTCGGGAGCCCATGGTTAGTCCACGATCGCATGAACGACTGGATCTCCAGATCATGAGCCGCACAGAACTGAGCTCACTCTTCAGCCCATGATTGCTCATTGATGATCCTGACAAACAGTTATTCTTCAGCTCTGAAAGTTTCAGTGGTGCTGCAAGCAGGGGTTCTGATCGCCTGCTCGCAGACCTTCAAATCCTATATCATCACAGTTTTCTGCCTGAGCTTTGTTGTTTATTGGGCCGCAGCCGTGGCTATAATGCTCACGACGCCGCGGGCTCCAAGCCGCTGGCAGATTGGGTTCGTTGCGATGGGGTTCGCATGTATATGTCCCCTGGTATGGCTTGCCTGCCGACCCACAGGGTGACGTCGCCCACGGGCAGCCAAATGGGGAAGACCTATTGAGGCGGTCTCGTTTTCAATTCTTTTTCGTATTGCCGCATGCGGCGGTCGAAGAAGAAGGGGCCGAAGGGCAGGAGGGAGGCGATGAACATGGCGACGACTCTGCCAAACGGCCAGCGCGCCTTGAACCACGTCAGGGCCAGCGCCAGGCAAAACAGCACGAACAAAACTCCGTGCGCCATGCCGATGACTTTGACCGCCAGCGGCTTTCCCCAAATGTACTTCAGGGGCATGGCAATCCCCAGCAGGAGGAGGTAGGAGACGGCTTCCCAAAGCGCAATCTTGCGGAGGAACGGAATCGGATTCTGGAGCATGACAGCTTTTAAACCGTGGGTTTAGGCGCGACGTAAATATCTTCGTCTTTGAAAGCGTGCACGATCATGTCCACGGTGCGCTCCACAGCCCCTTCGTTCTGCTGAACAACGACTAGTGCGTTGCGCCCAAGTTCCGCGCGTTTGTCTTCATTCGCGAGAAGGTCGGCGATAGCTGTCTCGAGGGTGGCTGCGTCGCGGGCCTGAACGGCTGCTTTGGCTTTAAGGAATGCGTCCGCGATCGCCGTGAAGTTCTGCATGTTCGGTCCGAACACAACGGCTTTGCCAAGCGCGGCGGGTTCGATAGGGTTTTGACCTCCTTCAGCCGTGATGCTTTTGCCCACAAAAATGACGTCAGCTTCGTTGTAAAAATTGCGCAGTTCGCCCGTCGTGTTCACGAGCAGGGCTTCAACTTCCCCAGGGCGATAGGAGCTTTGAGGAGTGAGCAATGAGCGGTAAACAAACTTCAACCCCTTTTGGGTGAGCTGGTCCCCCACTTCTTTCCCTCGCTCGAAATGCCGCGGGACGATCACCAGGAACAGTTTGGGGAACTTGGGCTTCAAGCGTTGGAAGATCTCAGCAAGCATGAGTTCTTCGCCTGCATGCGTGCTGCCCCCCAGCAGAATCATCGTGTCCTCCTGCACACCCAGGCGCGTTAAGAGATCGCGGGCGCTCACAAGAGGGCGCTCATTCACTTTGGCCGCATCGAACTTGAGGTTGCCGACCACCCGCAGGGCTTCTTTGCGCACACCCAGCTTCAGCATCTTTTGGCCGTCGCTTTCGTTCTGGACGGTCACACCGGCCATTTGCGCGAAGAGATCACGGAAAAGGAATCCAGCTAGTCGATAGCGCGGGAAAGAGCGATTCGACATCCGCGCATTCACGAGGAACACGGGGATTTTGCGGCGGCGGGCTGCCCATAGAAAGTTCGGCCAGACTTCCGCTTCCACCAGCACGATGGCTTCGGGGTTGAAGACGCGGAGAGCCCGCGCGGCATAAGGCCGTCGATCGATCGGGAAGTAAATGCGCGAAATGTGGGACGGCAGTTTCTTAAGCTGCTCCATGCCCGTGGAGGTGGTTGTCGAGACAACGATCTTGAGATTGGGCGCGCGAAGCTCCAGGGCGCGGATCAGGTGCGTTGCCATATTAACTTCACCAACGCTCACAGCATGGATCCAAAGAACGTGCCGGTTGGTGATGGCTTGCTTGAGTTTGGCGTCGTATCGGGCAAATCGTTGCGCGAAGTCGCGCTTCCAATTGCCCCGCCGCACCATCTTCAGAAAATAGAATGGCGAGCAGAGCAGGAAGAAGAATGTGAAAAGTACGTTATAAACGAACCGCATTCCCTTACGCGCGCTAAACCCAAGATTGAAAGTTGCTCAGTATCAAGCCTTTTTTACGATTTCAAGAACCTCATGCGAGGTGAGAATAGCAAGGAGGGCGCCATAGGTTCCCCGCTTCTGCGAAGGCCAACGGCTTGTCGGCTGCGGCATGCTTCGAAGCAAAATTTGCACAAGGAATTTTGTGCAATAAACTGTAAGGTTCTGGCGTCAGAGATACTTTACTGAAATTTAGCATGGTTCATCGGATTCTAACTTTGGCCGTTCTCCTGGGGGGCGCGCTCACTTCGACCGCTGCTGGAGCCGCGAGCACGACCGACTTCGACAAGGAGATTAAGCCAATTCTCCAAACCTTTTGCTACGACTGCCACGCTGGGACGAAGAAAAAGGGTGGCGTGAAGCTGGATGGTTACGCGGACGTGGCCGCGCTCCTGAAGGATCATGAGACGTGGGAATCGGTGCTGCGCGCTGTGCGAAGTGGCGAGATGCCTCCCGACGACGAAAAACAGCCAACGGCTGACGAACGGGACAAGCTGCTGAACTGGCTCGAAGGCGAATTGTTTAAGGTCGATTGCGAGAATCCTGATCCAGGGCGCGTCACGATCCGCCGCCTGAATCGCACAGAATACAACAACACCATTCGAGATCTGGTTGGGGTGAACTTCCGGCCAGCAGACGATTTCCCGGCCGACGACACTGGCTACGGCTTCGACAACATCGGTGACGTGCTCTCAATGCCACCCGTACTGATTGAGAAATATATGCGCGCCGCTGAGAAAGTTCTCGATGAGGCGATTTGGACCGAGCCACGCCATAGCGGCACCACCAACCGCATTGAAGCCGAGAAGATGGAAGTCGCGGCGGAAGGAAAAGTTTACAATAAACTTTACCGCTCGTTGGAGCGTGAAGGCCAACTCTTCACGCACATCAAGATCACGGAGCCAGGAGAGTATCTGATTGTGACGCGCGCGTTCGGCAGCCGGGCAGGGGATGAGTTGCCGAAGCTTGAACTCCGTTTGGCCGATGCGGCTGTCAAGGTCTTTGACGTCGAGGCGACGGAAAGCGCGCCTCAAGTCCTCACGCACAAGCTCACGATGAAGCCTGGTGACTACAAGCTGGCCACGGCTTACATCAATAATTTCCGCGACGAGAAGGCTTCCAACAACAATTACCGTGATCGCAACCTGTATGTTGATTACGTCGAGGTGATCGGGCCACTCCGCTTGATGCCTTACCCGGAATCGCACAAACGGATCTTCGCTGAACAGGTGAAAGCAGGCCGCGAGGACAAGGCCGCGCGCAAGATTCTGGAAAGCTTCAGTTACCGGGCCTTCCGCCGCCCGGTGAAAGCAGATGAAATTGATCGCCTGATGAAGCTGGTCAAGTTCGGCCAGGAGCAGGGAGAGACTTTTGAAGGCTCGGTGAAGCTCGCCTTGCAAGCGGTGCTCGTTTCGCCGCACTTCCTGTTCCGAGGCGAGATTCAGCCGGAGCCGGATAATCCTGCATTGGTTCACCCGATCAATGAGTTCGCGCTAGCGTCGCGCCTATCCTACTTCCTCTGGAGCAGCATGCCTGACGAGGAATTGCTGCGGCAGGCCGAGCGAAAGACGTTGCGGAAGAATTTGGATAACCAGGTTCGCCGCATGCTCGCGGATCCCAAGTCGCGCGCTCTGGTGGACAACTTTGCCTCGCAATGGCTGCAGTTCCGCCGCGTTCAGGACATGGCGCCTGATTTCGAGAAATTCCCCGATTTTGACGAGGAGTTGCGCGCGGCGATGCTCAAAGAGACGGAGCTGTTCTTCGAGCACATCATGCGTGAAGACCGCAGTGTGCTCGATTTTCTCACCGCTGATTACACGTTCGTGAATCAGCGCCTCGCTGCGCACTACGACTTGAAGGGTGTTCAAGGGAATGAATTCCGCAAGGTCAGCCTCAAAGGCACTCGTCGGAGCGGCATCCTCACGCACGCAAGTGTGCTGACAATCACTTCAAACCCCACGCGCACCTCGCCAGTGAAGCGGGGGCTGTACGTGTTGGAGAATCTATTGCACACACCGCCGCCACCAGCCCCGCCGGATGTGCCCGAGCTGGGCGAGGTGAAGCTGGTGGGAAGCTTGCGCGAGCGGATGGTGCAGCATCGTGACAACGCCCTGTGCGCATCGTGCCACGCGCGCATGGACCCGATTGGTTTCGGCCTGGAGAACTTTGATGCGATTGGGCGTTGGCGGAATGTGGACGAGAAGTTCCCCATCGATGCATCCGGCGTGCTCGTTAGCGGGGAGAAGTTTGAAGGCGCTGATCAGCTGAACCAGGTGCTCTCGACTTCCAAACGTGAGGATTTCGTCCGCTGCATCACCGAGAAGATGCTCACCTACGCGCTTGGCCGGGGCCTTGAGTATTACGACAAATGCGCTGTGGATAAAGTGGCCGAGCAACTCGGGAAGGGTGATTACAAGTTCTCGAAGCTCGTCACCGAGATCGTGCGCAGCGTGCCATTCCAGCAGCGTCGCGGTGAAGGCGAGCGTCGGATCGCGCAGAATTGATGCGCGAAATAAAAATACCCGGTGAAAAAATTTGACGGGTCAGGGGGTGATTTGTAGATTCCCCCCGCTCTTGGGTTCCAAAGTAGCTCAATGGTAGAGCAATCGGCTGTTAACCGATCGGTTGAAGGTTCGAGTCCTTCCTTTGGAGCCAATTTTTCTTCCGCCCCGGGCGTCTGGATTAACAGCCGATTAGCGGCCGAGCAGCACTGTTCAATCCTTTGCGCGGACTTTATTCTCCTGATCTCGCGCTCTCGGAGGTTTGCTGCGCTCCGAGTGGCGTGCGGCTCTAACCAAACGAGCTTCCAGGGACCAAAGCGATCGGGGGGCAATCCCGACGAGCCGTGATGAAGCCTCAAGTCCCTCCGTTCATGCCTTGTTGCTCATTTGCGCCCGAGGCCGTTTGGAAGTAATGCCCCTTCCGCTACTTGGCTTTTGGTCTGTACGCACGCAGCGCCTTTGCTGAGTTCTGGAGTTTAGCTCCTCTTAATTCGATAACGTGACGGCCAGCGGTAAGCCCATTAGCAATGGTGACGGCCGACTCCTCTCCATTTTTGGCGGGAG
Source organism: Candidatus Methylomirabilota bacterium (assembly GCA_035627835.1). GTDB lineage: Bacteria > Verrucomicrobiota > Verrucomicrobiia > Limisphaerales > SXQI01 > DASPKX01. The sequence goes on along the minus strand of DASPKX010000098.1, from coordinate 2,242 downwards.
CGGCGCTTACGGTGTCGTGACCGTGGAGAACTGATTTCCACGTGACAGCGAATTTCTCCGGAAGTGGACGTTTGAACACTTTCATTGCATAGCCCAGGTTCCAGTCAGCGGGTTCAAGAACGATGCGACCGGACTTTGAAACAAATCGGTTGGTGCTCACTCCCTCGCCGTCAGGGCCTGTCTTGGATCCCCGCAGGGCAAAGGCACATGCTGATCCATCTGCTGAGGCTGAAGTGATTTCGAGAGTCCAATCCTCCGCCACAAGCGGAGCAGCAGAGCCTACTTTCAAGAGCATCGGCCAATCGCTCTGCGGGAATGATGACACACGAGTAAAGCCGAAGAGGTTCGACAACTCCGAGGGCCGCTTGCCGTCGATCAGCACAGAAATGGTTTGGTTCGCTTTTGGCTGAAGGATGATATCAGCTCGCGTTCCTTCTATTTCGAAACGAGCGACTGAATCATTGTCCGTGGTGGCCAGAGGCATGGTGCGCACGACTTCATTGTTCAATGGATCGTAGCCAGCTTTGAGCGCAAGAGGCGCGAGATACGGTTTCACTAACTCCGCCATCAGCCATTCGCCATGTGCATTGAGATGCACGCCGTCTCGCAGCAGGTCGGACGCTTTCAAGTTGTGGTCACGCAGGTATGATTTCCACAGTTCGTGAACATCCGCCCGGCAGGCGCCGAACTTCGACGCGGTCTGCGGAAGGAAAGCATGGTTCATCCATGCGTCCCAGTCTTTCGGGCTCAGCTTTGACGCGTCGGTCACCTCGGAGAGGGCGGTGTCTTTCGTAATGTGATCGGTCTGCAGCAGAATATCGGCCGACGTGCGTGCGCGAATGTTCTGAATGATCCGCTCGTAATCCGTGTGCGAACCATACACGTGGAAGATGACGAGATCTGGCCGGAATGGGTACAAATCAGCCTCGGCTGTTTTCACCAACAGCTGCGATGAATGCCCGCCGATCGCGCGATTCTCGACGATGAAATTCGCATTGGGGTAAGTCGCGCGAAGATAGCGTTCCACTTCTTTCCACCAGGCCTGCTGTGTAATCGATTGCCCGTAGAACAAGACGCGAACGGTTTTTCGGTCTGTCGGCGTGCTGCTGTTGAGCAGCGTTAACGAACGGCGCAGCTTCTCGCGTTCCGCCGGATCAGGCTGCCAGGCGGTGGGCGCTGGATACGCGGCAGCTTTGGATGTGCTCTCGGGCGCCGCGGCCTGCGCCTGCACGGAAGTGGCAAGTCCATGGAATGCGAATAACACGAGCCAAAATCGAAGCAACTTCACGCCGGGACAGTAGCTCAAAGCCGCAGGCCGAGCGAGAGCTAACCGTTAATTCGGCAGCGCTGAGACGCCGATCCAGTTACCTCTTGGGAGCATTGAGCGCGCTCGCTTTGGCCTCTTCATCGCCATCGCGGTAGATTGCAACTCGATCAATGCCAAACCCGATGGAGCGGCCGCCTACATACAGAGTGTGCTCGCCTTGCGTTAACTCGAAACTGAGCACGCCCCAATCCAGCCACGAGAAACCGGGGCCGTCGCGGAGATTGTCGCCGACGCGCTGCACTGGAAGCTGGGGGCGACCGGTTGAATCGACGCTGCCAACCCACGCATCGTTGTCACCGTCGTCACGGAGGTGGTGGTTGCGGAGATCCACCCGGTATTTGCCGTTCTCCGGAACCTTCACGCGAAAGAGCAACCACTCCTCACGGGGGCCTTGCTGCACGCCGAGTGTGTCAGCGCCGCCGCCATGGCCTTCGACAGAACGATTTCTGTTTGGTCCGCGCCACTCGAGGTAACCTGCGCCTGAAAATCCTGCGGGTGCGGCTTTGAAAACCCAATTCGTGTGCGGACTAAGCTCCTCCGCTTCAATTACAGCGTAACCTTGCCGCAGATCGTAAGTTTTGGGGGGCTTGTGCTCTGAAGGCGTGAACGCAGCCGGGAGTTCGTGCAGGCGATTTGGAGTCACTGCGGGCCCATCGCCTTGAGGCCGGGCGGAGGTGTCTCGGAAGAGGGAGATTTTATCGAAACGCCAATTCGGATAGCGGCGTGAGGTTGGGATCTCGCCGGTGTGTGATTCGGGTTCGGAGCCTTTTACCAGGTAAAGATTGCACCAACCCGGCGCGGGGACGTTCAGGATCGGTTGCCCCGGAGTTTTTCGATTCTCCGGGCGGCGAAAGGTAGCGACATCGGTCCAGCCATTCGTGGTGGGAAGCTTCATTTCGAAGAAGCTACCCGACC
>DASPKX010000097.1:0-29412 GCA_035627835.1 Candidatus Methylomirabilota bacterium | reverse complement strand
AGGTTTCAGCGACTTACCTGCGGGGGGTAGGCAACATAGGTTAGTTACACGCTTCGACGTGTACCCATTGCCTAAGCGGATCCCTCGTCCGGGGAAACGGTAATCAGCCACCCCGGGTGGCGATGGATCCGCTCAACGCAGGTCGGTCTTCAAAGTTGTAGCAGTCGAAGGTACGCCCGCAAAGGCGACGCAATGAGATGGGAGGTCTCCGCCAGCCACATTGCTCCCGCGGCCCCGCTGTTTCAGGTCACCGAGAGTAACAAAGCGATGGATGCAGAGGTGCCTTGTCGAGGCCGCACAGGTGAAGGAGCGAGGAACGTGTACAGCAAAAAGCCGCTCCCTTTCGGAAGCGGCTTAATGAGAACACACTAACTACAATTACTTGCGACGGCGCAGCAACAGAGCAGCGGCACCCAGAACGCCGAGAGCGATCGTGGATGGCTCAGGAACGACCTGAAGTGCGAAGCCTTGAAGGCCAGCTAATGCAGGAGGTGTCAACGGAGCACCACCAGGAGGTGTGCCGCCGAGAGCTAAGTTGAAGGTGGCTGATTCGCCACGCAGAGTAGCGGTAGCGTAAGAAGCACCTTCATAAGCACGAACCTTGAGGGTAGCGGTCTGACCAGCTTGCACGCCTGGAACAATCACATCAACAGGGTTGACGTAGAAAGTGGCAGCAGCACTGGAGGTGCGGAACGTGGTGACCGGAGTCAACACAGTTTCACTGCCACCTTGAACCAGAACCAACTCAGCAGTAACACCAGCACCAGCCCCAGTCCCGTCAGGGCGGCTGATCGGAGCGTCAACAACACCAGTAAGGCGGTTGTTGAAGTTCAATTGACCTTGCGCGAAGGCAGATGCGCTCACGAGCACTGCCGCAACTGCAACAAGTAGTTTTTTCATCTTAGTTTTTTCCTTGTGGTTTTTCTCTGACCGTTATTACCCAATGACCAACTTATTGGATATTGAACGTCTGCGTCCAAGTGCCGGCTGCGGCCTTGCGAACGAAGACAGCTTCACCCACGTTGATTGTTGGAGCGGATGGCAACCAACCACCTTCCAGATCGTCGAAATTGAACGTCTGGTAAGCTTGAGTCGTGGAGTTAAACTTGAAGATCTGGTCACCAGCAGCGCCTGGGAAGCCCAGGGAAGTAGCAGTGCCATCAATCGGAACTTCAGAGCTCTTGATCGAGAAACCAGCTGGGAGCGGGTTCTGGATAGTGCCAGTCTGAACTTCGCCAACGAAAGTAATGCGGATGTCGGTGTTGCGTGGGTTACGAACGAAGACACCTTCACCTGGCTCAACAACGACATTCGCGCCGCTGCCGAGGAAGTTGTTTTCCAGATCGTCGTAGGTCGCAGTCTGGAAGCTAGTGCCGTTGAACGCGAAGACCTGCATACCAGCAGGAACGCCGCCTTGGACGTTCTTGAACAGCTGGCTAACGGTCATGTTGCCTTCATTGCGCAGAGGATTGGCAACCAATTGGAAGCCGGGCTTCACATCAACGTTGACGTAGCCAACAGTGTTGACGGAGAAGACACCTTGCGCCATCGAGGTGGCGACGCCTGCCGCGCAGAGCGCAGCCGTCAGAAGTAGTGTTTTGGTTCTCATTTTGACTTTGTTAAGTTCCGTGTGTGCGGCGAATTTCTCAAAACGGGCAGAGGGTGTCAATATTTTTTTTGAACACCTATAGTTGAGGGTCTGTCCTCCTCGTCCCACCATTCATTTCTTGCCACACTACAGCGGCAAAATATAGCGCCTGTAGCCCGGCACGCAATAGCAAAGAAAGGCAAGCGGGCGTGCCCTTTTGAGCTTCGCAAGCCATCCATAATAGCGCTCCTGATCCTTAAATCCACCAGGTTTGCAGCGCCTGTTTCCCGGCCGTTGACGCTCACTTAATAAAGAAATCGCAATGCACACTCGTATTGCCGCGTTGAGCAATGCACCGCCCGGCTGGAGTCGTTTGCGCTGTTAAGGTCTGTTTCAACGCTTCCCGTTTGGATTCGCCGGACGCGATGATGTGCATTTCGCGGGCCGCAAAGAGCACAGGGTACGTCAGCGAAATGCGCTGTGGGGGTGGTTTAGGGCCGATTACTGGCACGTAACAGGCTTCAGAAACGGCATCTTGGTCAGGGGTGTTCGGAAAAAGCGAGGCGATGTGACCATCTTCCCCCATTCCAAGAACAACAAAATCCAGCAGCGGGAGCCCAGTCGGACTGATTTCGCAGATGCGGCAGAGTTCGGCTTCGGCTTGTTTGGCCGCAAAACCAGGCTCTGCTTCACCGATGATGCGATGAACCCGCTCGCTGGGAATGTTGAGCGGGGTGAGCAGCGAATTGGCAGCAATTAGATAGTTGCTCTCCGGGTCACCGGGGGGAACGCAGCGCTCGTCACCCCAAAAGAAGTGCATATTTTCCAGGGAGAGGCCGTCGGCGCGGACCTGGGCTGTGACAGCTTGAAACAACGCTTTGGCGCTGCGGCCACCGTGCAGGGATACGGTGAACGCCTCCTGCTTCCGCGTTTGGGCTTCCTGAATGCGGGCGCACAGGACCGATGCCAGTTTTTGGCTGAGAGCGTCCAGGCTTTCGTGGACGTGCAACTGATGCTGCCCCATAGCCTTAGGCAATTGGATGTGGATCGCGCCAGACGTGGTTGCTTTGCGCCAGCAAATCATCAGCGGCCACAGGGCCCCAAGTGCCTGCAGAATAGAATTCCCGGTTCGTCAACGGCTTACCCGCCCAGGAACGGCGAATTGGATCGACGATACCCCATGCGGTCTCCACTTCATCGCGGCGAATAAAGAGCGTCGCGTCACCGGCCATCGCTTCCAGCAGCAGGCGTTCGTAGGCTTCCGGAGTGTAGGCGCCGAACTCAGTGTTATAGCTGAAATGCATGCGAACGGGGCGCAGTTGGAGGTTGGCGCCGGGAACCTTGCCGTTGAAGCGCAAGGAGATGCCTTCGTTCGGCTGCAAACGCAAAGTAAGCGCGTTGGCGTCAAGGTTTGGGCCGCATTGGGCCGCGAAGAGCACGCGCGGAGTGGGGCGGAATTGAACGCGCACCTCGCTGGCGCTGAGCGGAAGAGCTTTGCCGGTGCGGACGTAGAATGGGACGCCAGACCATCGCCAGTTATCAATAAACAACTTCAGGGCAACGTAAGTCTCCACATTTGAATCGGACACAACCTTGGCCTCTTGGCGGTAACCCGGGCGGAGCTGCCCATCGACCATGCCTGCAAAGTATTGGCCACGAACCACATGCTTGCTGACTTCCGACTGGGAAATAGCGCGGATCGATTTGAGCAGCTTGACCTTCTCATCACGAATAGGCTCAGCATCCAGGCTGACAGGAGGCTCCATCGTGATAAGCGAAAGGACTTGCAGGAGATGGTTTTGCACCATGTCGCGCATCGCGCCAGATTCTTCATAGTAACCGCCACGTCCCCCCACCCCCATGCGTTCGGAGACGGTGATCTGGACGTGATCGATGGATTGGCGGGTCCAGAGCTGCTCGAAAATGGAGTTCGAAAAGCGGAAGGTCAGGATGTTTTGGACCGTTTCCTTGCCGAGATAATGGTCGATGCGGAAAACCTGCCGTTCATGAGCGAAGCGAGTGAGTTGATCATTCAACTGCACCGCTGATTCCAAGTCGTGGCCGAAAGGTTTTTCGACGACCAATCGTTGCCAGCCTTTCTCCTGCTCCATTGTGAGGAGCTGGACGTTGTAGAGGTGCTCGGCCACCTCAGCGAACTGGCTCGGATTAGTGGCAAGATAAAAGAGCAAATTATGCCTGAGGGCCGGGACACCGAAGGAATCCAAGGTTTTGGCCAAGCAGCTATAGGCGTCGCGGTCGGTGATATCGCCGCGGCAGTAGTGGAGATTCTTGGCGAATTCGGACCAAACAGCTTTATCGACGGGCTGAGTGCGTGAGAACTGGCCGAGAGCCTCTTCCAGTTCGTTGCGCCATTGCTCATCGGTTTTTTCGCGTCGAGCGAAGCCGATGATGCGGAAAGGGCTTGGGAGCTGTTTGGCGGCAAAAAGATGGTAAAAGGCTGGAATGAGCTTGCGCGCAGTGAGGTCGCCGCTGGCTCCGAAAATGATAATGGAGCAAGGCTCGACGACCTTGGCAGCGCTCTCGATCCGGCACGTTATCAACTCATCCAATTGGTCCGACGAATTCATCAGGGGGTGGAGAATGATTTAACGGGTGGCGGCTTTCAAATGAATTTGAGTCATAGAAATCATCCGAAAAAAGCGGAGGAAAATTCCCGGAGGCCACTGGAGCAGACAAGGCGAAGTAATTTGTTGCACACAGTGCATGGGCTGAAGTAATAAGGCGCACCCCTCATGAGCACCCTATCGCGCAAGCAGCCGTTCTTTGTTCGTTGCAAATACGCGTTGGCTGGAGCGGCATCGTCTTTTTCCCTTCTCTCGTTCGGTGTGATTACGGCCCTGGGAGTCTTGGATGGAATATTTAAATGGCACGAGCACCTCGCGAAGCTCCTGGGGCGGGAAGAACTTCCTTTATCGAGCCTTACCGTTATTTGGATCGTCTCTGGGTTGATGGTGGTGCGGGCGATATTCTTGCTGTGCGAACGGGTCGGCCTGTTGCAGGAGAACGAGGCACACGTTAACGGAGAACTGGAGAAGGCTGTGAAAGAAGCCAAACAGGCGAATGATGCGCACCTAGACGTGTTTGAGTGCCTTCACGCAGTGATTCATCAGACACGGGATTGCTTGCTGAAGCGCCACAACTTCTTCCGATTCAGAGAAGCCGCGAACAGAAAAGCGCATCTGTGGTCCATAATAGAGCTGCAACTTGGCAAAATGGAGCAAGCGGTGAGGAAATTACTGAGGGAAGATTGCTGCGTGGTGCTGAAGGTTGTTCATCCAGGGGAGAACGGCGGGCCTGCAACGCTCCGCAGCGCGTGCTACAGCCCAAGCACTCCGATCGGGAGGAAGGAATCGCCGACTGTGCTTCCATTAAACCAAGGAATCGCGTACGAAACGGTAGTTACGAAATCCATTTGTTATTGCAATGACATTACAAAGGACAAACGGTTCTACCCTCAGAAAGGCCTTGAAGCATACGCGGAGCGATACAGAACGCTCGTTGCATGCCCGGTCATTGTTAATGACGAAGTGATCGCGGTGCTTTGCTTTGACTGGACGAAGCCGGACCGGTATGACCCTATTTACCATCAGGTTTTCGCCGCTTTCACCGATATCATTAGCGCCGCATGCTACATCTGCAGCGACGGGAAAGTTTTTACGGAGCAGGATAGGAATCGGATAACAACACACCACCCAACTTTATGGCAGGAGAGCAAAAGAGAGGACAAATAACCGAAAGCAAGCAACAGCAGCCAATGCGCACCTTCTTTGCTGGGTTGGTGGCGCTGGGAGCTGAACGGCAGGGAATCGGTCGCTCTGCCGTTAACCAGGAGCCGCAAAGGCCACAAGAGGAAAGCCGCCCCACTAAACTGCGCCCCGTAACTTCGTCTATTGGCATTTAAGTTTGACGCCAACCGGCCGCACACACGCTGCTATCGGCGCAACATGCCTCGAAGCGCGTCCGCAATCACCTGCCCCTCAGCATAAAAACTCTCATTGTGGTCGGCTTGAATCTCCAGGAAGGTCTTCGGTTCGGGCGCGGCAGCGAAAAGTTTCTGCCCGTGGTGAAAGCCAATTAGCGTGTCTAAGCGACTGTGGATCACCAGCACGGGGGCGTTCACGCGTGGGATCCGTTCAAGAGAGTTGAAGCGGATGGAACCGAGGAATCGCGGGATAAACGGGAAAAGCTCACGTCCAAGATCAGGAATCGAGGTAAATCCACTCAGCAGGACGAGGCCGCCGGTCGGCTCGGTTGAGGCCAATTCTGTGGCAACGGCGGACCCGAGTGATTCGCCAAACAGTATGATGTTGGTCGCAGCCACTCCTTTCCCGATAAGAAAGTCGTAAGCGGCGCGCGCGTCGGCATACAACCCTTTCTCCGAAGGCTTACCGGAACTGCGGCCGTATCCACGGTAATCGAAGAGGAAGGCGCTCGCGCCCGCGTTCAGAAAGGTTTCGGCATGGGCCAGGCGATGCGAGATGTTCCCAGCGTTGCCGTGACAAAGGAGGATTACTTTGCCCGCCCACGGAGCGTTTGTGTCGGCAGGAAAGAACCAGGCTTGGAGCAATGCGCCAGGGGCGTGCAGCTCAAACTGGTGAAAGGGGCGGCCCAGTTCTGCTGGCTCGGCAGCCATCACCCTGCTCGGCTGGAAGACGCTCGCTCGTTCAAACCACCGAACGAGAAACCATAAGACAAAAGGCAGGAGTATGATGCCGATCACGTTTTTAACACGGTTGCGTTTTCGGCTCACGTTTAGAGTGGATCCTTCGCAGGAACGAACCTGCGCACGAGACAGAGAATTACTCGGTGGTGGGTTTCTTCGCAGGAGGTGGCGGAGGTGAAGCCAGTTGCAGTTGCGGCTCCTGTTTTGTGATCGGATTCCGCACATAGACGCTAGCGCCTTCCAAAGGTGTTCCAGTTGGGCCTCCGCCCGTCGCTAGCCATTGTATTCCGGAGCGCAGGTTCCGCCGGAAGGTTTTGGAGGTGATATAGTCGGTGTAGATGACACAGTCTGCGTTGGTTTCGACCAGCATGCTGAAGGTCTGCGTCGCTCCTGGAGCAAGTTGAAATGTATGGGGGCCGCCCAGCATGCGTGTAGCCATAAAAGCGCCGACGCCTGCCTGGATGTTGAGGGCAAATTCCGGCGCTCCGTTTGTCTCCCGGACTTTCACCGGCAAGGCGCTGACGTTTACTAATTCTCCGAACACCTGGTAGCCGCCATTTGTGACAACAGTGTTCGTGACCCGAAGCACAGCGGCTCCAGCGGGACGCATTGCATAATAAAAGAGTGCAAAAACGAAGAAGATCAGCGCAAGCAACGCGGCGATATATTTCAGCATGTAATCTCCCCAGTTAGACAGCCAAGCCCGGACTCCATCACGTTGGCGGGTGATGGCGGAGAGGGTGGGAATCGAACCAACCTCAGCGTGTCAACACGCCGACAGCAGTTTTGAAGACTGCGGAGGCCACCAGGCGCTCATCACTCTCCAGCGGCAAGGGTATGCAAGAGTGAGACCGCTGGCGAGACCAACCGCTACTGGACTTGCGGACGAGGCTGTTGGACGTAAACAGTCGCAGCGTCAAAGGGCCGCGCTGGCCCGGCCCCGGCGATCCAGCTAATGGCGTTTTGAAGCTTTCGCTTCGTTCCCCTCCCCCGCTGAAGTGGGCGTAAATCAGGCAATCCGAATTTGTGGCTAGAAAGACCCTGAAGGTCTGCGTTGCCCCTGCTGGGAGCGTGAAGGTGTGCGGGCCCGTAATGCGCTTCGTCATCACGAACGAGCCAGGCCCAGTCTGGATCGCGGTGGCTAGTTCCGGGGCACCGTCCTTTTCCGCCAAAAGGAGTGTTGTCGTGCTTTTGTTGACCAGAATTCCTTCGATTTCGTAGCCGCCGCTCTTTTCAAGGATGTTGGTCGTTTGCAGCACGACGGAGCCAACCGGGCGGATCGCATACACAAACAAGCCCAAAAGACCTAAAAGGATGGCCAGAATTCCGGCGAGATGCTTCCACATGATGCGCTGCCGAATTGGACAACAAGCCGTCGAGGCTCTCACGAATACTGCCGAAGATTTGTCAAAATCAGCGCAGGGCTCAGCAATATGTGGGGAGTGCGCTCGCTCGTCGGAGGGCATGGTGGCTCCGGATAAAAGCGCGGATGCTGCCACTTAGCCAATTTAAGAGATTTGATGTTCGCCCGCTGCTGGCGAAGGGCGAAGAACCCCTCCCGGCCATTCGCCAGCGAGTGGACGAATTGGAGGGGGATGAAGGGTTGATCCTGATTGCGCCGTTCCTCCCCTCTCCTTTGATTCATCTGCTGGGCGGCGAGGGCTTTTTATCGCGGGTGGAGCGTGGAGAAGGTGGAGATTGGGTTGTTTATTTCTGGAAAGGAGAAACCGAATGACCAGTTCCGTCGTGGCCGAGTTCAAGCAAGCGGCGGTGGCCACAGGGCTGCGGAGTTGCCAATTGTTCATCGGACTTTCGGCCCAGGAACTCGCAAACATCGCGGCCATCACGGTGATCAAGCCCCTCGAGAAGGGTGAATACCTCTTTCGCCAAGGTGATCCTTCGTTGGGGTTCTTCATCGTTCAGCGTGGCGCTGTAAACCTTCATCGCGTGAACGCCTTGGGGAAGGAACAGATCATCCATGTGTTCCGGGTGGGTGAATCTTTCGCCGAAGCCACTCTGGCAACGGACGCGGGTTATCCGGGCGATGCGCGCGCCGTTGAAGAAACGCAAGTGTTGTTGGTGCAGAAAAACGGGTTCATCGCGCTGCTGCGGCGACAGCCGGAACTTGCCTTGAGAATGCTCGGCGCGATGAGTCTTCATCTCCGCGTGCTGGTGGGGCAGCTTGAAGATTTGACGCTGAAGGATGTCGAAACGCGGTTGGCCAACTGGCTGGTGAAGCGCTGCCCCGATGTGAAGAGCACGGAGCCGCATGCCATTGAACTGCCCATGACCAAGCGTCTGCTAGCCGCCGAACTTGGCACGGTTAGCGAAACCTTCTCCCGCACTTTAGCCAAGTTTCGCGATCAGAACCTGATCGCTGTGGAAGGCAAAACAATAACTGTGCTAAACCCAGCTCGGCTCGCTGAGATTGTGCGCCGGGCGCTTGGCGATTTCTAAGTTCAGTTCGCGCACGTTTGCTCGTCATGCAAGAGGGCGCGCGCTAATGTTGCGGGATGAAGCTCGGCATCATCAACAGCGCCTTTCAGCAGGTCGGCATCGGCACCGCCACCGGCCTGGAGCACATTTCCAGGATTGGCTTCGACACGGTGGATATTTTCACGGAGGCGGAGGGCATCGCTCCGGAAGAAGTTTCGTTGGTCGCGCACACGACCGAGAAGCTCGGGCTTCCAATCATCTCCCTGCCGGTGGTGGCAGTGGGTTTGGTCGATTTCAACGATCCGGTGCGTGAGTTTCACGTCGAGCGGTGCAAGAAGTTTATCGACCTCGCCGCGACCTGGCGGGCGCGGAATATCCTGCTCGTGCTCGGCGAATACATTTGGCAGCGGGAGGTGATTCCCGCAGCCGCGCAATGGCAATGGGGCATTGAAACGTGCAGGCGGTTGGGCGACTACGCCGAAACAAAGGGCATCGATATCGCCCTGGAATTGGAGCCGTTTCGGCTGAGCCTGCTGAACAATGTGCGCGAAATGGATCGTTTCATAACCGAATGCAATCATCCCCGGGTGCGGGCGAACATTGATATCTCCCATCTCGTTCTCGCCGACACTGGCCCGGAACAATTGCGCGTGTTGAAGGGCAAAGCAATTCATGTGCATCTCAGCGACTGTGACGGCAAAGTGCATGGAGACCTGCCGCCGGGTCGCGGAGTGGTGAAGTTCGCGCCGTATCTTCAGGCGATCAAGGAGCTGCAAATCGATGGAGTCGTGTCCATCGAACTGGAGTATTCACCACAACCCGAGAAGATTGTCGAATGGGTGACCGAGGCGTATCAGGAGACTGACAAGCTGATGCGCCTGGTTGGCTTGCGTAACTAGCGCTCAGTCGCGGCGCTGGTAGGCTGCGTGGTTGGTGGGAACGCCACGCGCGTGGAAGTTGCGCTCGAAGTCGGTGACAAATGACTTCAATTCAGCAGGCGTTTCAATTCGGGCGAAATCCGACGCGGCCCCAAAAACCGCAACCATCTGCTGGAAGTAATCCAGGTCGTCCGTCCGGAGATAAACCACTCCTTTCGAAACGAGGCATTTCTTGGCGAGAGCGGGAAACGCTTCGTTGATCAAGCGATTCCGGCGGTGCTTCCGCTTGGGCCATGGATCGGGAAAGTAAATGTGCAGGGCTTCGGCGCCGTGCACCGGCAGCATGAACTCCAAGGCGTAGCTTGCCTCGATGCGGAAGCCGCGCAGGTTCGTGAGCTTGTTGCGCCGGCCTTTGCGATCAATCTTCCTCAATCGTCCAAGCAACCGCTCAATGGCGAAGAAGTTCCGCTCCGGATGCGCGGCGGCGTAGTTCACGATAAACGAGCCGTCCCCTGCCCCAATTTCCACCTCGACGGGGTGAGGGTTTGCGAAGAGTTCCGCGAAGTGCAGCCGGTCGAGGTAGGACGCAGGAGCCAGCAGCAGTGAATCTTCGCCCGAAGTGTGGAGATCATTGACCATGGCTAAACTTTGGGAATGGAAGGAACGCCTTCTCAAGTTGCACAGCCCCCGTCAGATCAAGAAGCTGCAGGTTGATCATGGGCCCGCTTCGCAACCACTTGATCTCGATTATCCCGACGTTTGGCTGATGATACGTTTGGGGCAAAGCTCGGTAACGATTGGGGGTTGGGGTGCCGCGAGGGTGAACCTGGGTAATCGAACTGGAAGTAAGGTCGTAAAGCGAGTATCGGCCTGGCCGATCGAGCCGCGACAGCTCCGCCCAGTGACGATCGCCGCTGATGAAAAAGACCCCTTCAGTTTTATGCTTTTCCAGCAGCGCCAGCATCCGCTGCTTCTCATGCGGGAAATTGGCCCACGCTTCCGCGCCGCTGAACTCCGAAATGAACTGGATGCTGGTGGCGATGATGCGGACCTCAGCAGGTTGGCGTAGTTGCTCTTCGAACCAGCGCCATTGCGCTTCACCGAGGATGGTCGTGTTCGTGTCCGGATGGGGAATGTATTTGCCCCCGCTAGGGACGACACCGTTCTCCCCCGTCGCTGGTTTGCTGCGGAAATAGCGGGTGTCGAGCATGATCACCTGCACTCGCTTCCCCCGTGGGCCAAAAGTGTAAGCGTCGTAAACCCCGGGGCGCTTCCAGCGAGGTGATTGCGGCGGCTCATCCATAAATTCGAGGAAGAGCTTTTGGGATTCATCTTTCATGGGATAATTTCCCCCCGCGTCGTTGCCGCCCATGTCGTGATCGTCCCAGGTGGCGAGTGTTGGAGCTTTCTGGCGCAAGGTTTTCCAGAACGGGCTGAACTCGAGCGCGTCGTATTTCGCTTTCATCACGGCCATGTTGGTGGTGTCGGCATAAATGTTGTCCCCCAGCATAATGGAGAAGTCGAAGTCCAACTGCAGGATGCGGTCGAGCATCGGATGCGAGTTGGTGTTGATGCACGACCCGAACAGGATGCGAGAGATAGGAGGTTCCGGGAGGCTGTGCAGATGAGCACAACCGGCGGACAGTAAGAAAATCCAAGCAATCAACGCCAACAACAAAGCTGATCGCCGCTCACACCGAGGCTGTTTTCCGGAAATCATGCGGACTAAGGCGCCGCCTGAAGGCCCTTCTCAACCTCTTCAAGGGTTAACCATTTCGCGGGATCTTTATCGTTGAGGATCCGGCTCATTCTTTGTCCGAACTCAAGATCCTCGTCGAAGTTCAGCTCCAAGAGATAAGCAGCTAATGCTGCCCTTTCCTTAACAGAAAGCGCCTGAGCCTCATGCTTCAACTCAGCCAGAGTCATTTGAACTAAAGTACTTTGGCCTCTATGACTCTCAAGTGAACTACAGCGACACCACGCTCTTCTCTTTATGCGAGCGCAGCGCAGCGTTGAAGAGTTGATGGCTGAGCAAAGCTTCTTCGGGAGTGACGCAGCCGAATTTCCCATCAAGCTTGCCTGCCCATTCCGCGGCAAACGAAGCCCACATTTGCAGGAAGCAATCGGGGAAGCCCGTCTCGAAAATGCCGCCTGTGATCGTGGTGAATGGAACCTGGTGGCCCAGGTCGGTCTTATACCAGAATTGCTCCTTCTTCCTCTCGAAGAGCCAGAGAGTCTTTGGCTCTTTGGTGCTGTAGCGAACACCACCGTCCGTGCCGAGGATTTCGATAAACCATGTATTGGTTTCGCCGGGAGCAAGACGCTTCATCTCCAAACGCATGGGAACTTCCTGCCCGCCGACAGACACATCGGTGTGGAGCATGGCGTTATCCCAGGTGTCGCAAGGGGCTGTTCCGCCTTTGCCGTCGGGGCGCTCCGTGTAGATCTTCTGCAACTGGGCGTAAACTCGTGTTGGCTTGAAGCCGAGGCGGAAGGGCACGTGCACGGTGTGCATGCCGAGATCGCCCATGACCCCAATCTCGCCGCAGGTCTTTACCTGGCGCTTCCAGTTCACTGGCTTTGTTGGGTCGAGATCGCTCGCGTGCCAGAATCCAGAATTAATTTGGAGAAGCTTGCCGAGCTTGCCTTCGTTCACCAACTGGACGGCACGCTGCACACCAGGAAGAAACGGGAACTCAGAGCTGCAACGAACGAAACGTCCCGAGGCAGTGATTTTGTCGCAGATTGCGCGAGCCGCTTTCAAGTCGATGCCGAAAGGCTTTTCCGCGAGCAGATCTTTGCCGGCGTTCAGCACGTCGGTGTAGAGCTTCTCGTGCAGGTTGTGCGGGACAGCGACGTAAACGACATCCACGTCCGCAGAACGGAGCAGTTCGGCCGCGTCTTTCGTGAGGAGTTTAACTGTGGGAATCTGGCGAAACCATTCCAGGAGCGATTCCTGGAGGTCGCACACAGCAGTGAGTTCAACCTTGACTGGGAACTTGTCCAACACGAACCAGCGGCCAAAAGCGCTCGCTGCCTCGCGGCCCATCAATCCGCCGCCGATGATCCCGACCCGCATCGTTTTGCGATCCATAAACGCCTTAGCTCTTGCGGATGTGCGCGGCAGCCTGGGCTGCGGTTGCGCCTTCGTGCACGATTGCCATCAAGGCTTTCGTCATCCCGGCAGGGTCCGCGTGTTGGATAATGTTCCGGCCGTAAACGATGCCGGCAGCGCCTTGCTGCATCAGTTTTTCTGTGCGCTCGAGAATTTCTTTATCCGGAGCCTTGCCGCCGCCACGGACGAGCACTGGAATGCGGCCGGCAATCTGGACAACTTTGTTGTAGAGGCTCACATCGTCTGTGGGATCCGCCTTGATGATGTCGGCGCCGAGTTCAACAGCCTGGCGCACAAGCGGGAGAATTTTGTCTAAATCGCCATCCACCATATAGCCGCCCGCTTTCTGGTTCGATTGGAAGACCAGCGGCTCAATCATCAGCGGCATGGAATGGCGGTCGCACTCTGGTTTAATGCGAAGGATGTTCTGAATGCACTGATCGGTGACCTCCGGCTGCTCTGGGATGCGGAAGAGGTTCACCACAACGCAGGTCGCGTCGAGGCGAATGGCTTGCTCGACTGGCTGCTCGATCATCCGGCTGAAGAGTGTGCGAGGGAGGTTCGTGCCGTAAACATTGGCGACATCCGTGCGCAGAACCAGGGCAGGCTTGTTGCGGCCTGGAATGCTTTGCAGATAGTGCGCTTGCCCGACCGTGAGTTGGATCGCGTCTGGCGCGGCCTCGACCAGAACCTTGACTGCCTCCCGGAGGTTCTCGATTCCCTGAAGAAAGCCTCGCTCATTGAAGAAGCCGTGATCTACGGCGACATCAAAGCAGCGTTTGGAGCGGTGGTGGAAGAGACGATTGATCCGGTATTCTTTCATGTTGGACGCGCGTTATGCGTGAAAATCGCGACACGTTTGTACGCGGGAGCAGCCAAAGTTGTCCATGCCAAAGGCCGAAGAGCGGGCTGAATGAGGGGGATTTGAAGGCGTTAATAGGAGCGGGAGCGCGGCCCTTAAGGGTGGCCAGAAAGTTGCTAGACAAGGCCTTCAACAATTGTAATTTGCCAACCCATGGAGATTTTCCACCGCGTTCTCAATGCCGCTGTTCAAGGCGGAGCGTCCGACGTTCACATCAAAATTGGTGCGCCGATTATTTTCCGCATTAACCGGCAGCTCGTCGCGATTGAAGCCCCTATCCCCACCGTGGAGTGGCTCGATAATGTCGTGGAAAACATCATTCCGAAGCATGCGCGCAGGAAGCTGGACGAAGAGCGCGAGGCGGATTTCTCCTATTTCTACCCCGGCGTCGGTCGTTTCCGCACGAATGTGTTCCAGCAACGCGGGCAATGGTGCCTGGCCATGCGCTATGTGAAGACGAACGTGCCGAGCTTTGAGGAGCTTGGGCTGCTCCCGATATTGAAGCAGATCGCCCTGTCCCCACGCGGCATTGTTCTGGTCGCGGGCTCCACAGGATCGGGCAAATCCACGACGCTCGCCGCCATGCTTGAGCACATCAACGCCTCGCAGAAGAAGCATATCATCACGTTGGAGGATCCAATTGAGTTCGTGTTCGACGACAATCAATCGGTGATCGAGCAGCGCGAGCTGGGGTTGGACACAATCACCTTCAACCACGGCTTGCGGAACATTCTTCGCCAAGATCCGGATATCATCATGATTGGCGAAATGCGCGACGCCGCGAGCTTCTCAGCCGCTATGAGCGCCGCAGACACGGGGCACCTCGTTCTCTCCACGCTTCACACAACGAACGCGGCGCAGTCAGTGACGCGCATTCTGGATTTCTTCAAAGCGGACGAGCGTGAGCAGGTGCGCCGCCAATTGGCCGGAACGCTCCAGGCGGTGATCTGCCAGCGCATGGTGACGACGGTGAACGGAACTGTGACCCCGGCCCTGGAAATCCTCATCAACACGCCCACCGTGCGCAAAATGATTGAGGAAAACCGGTTGGATAAACTGGGAGCGGCGATTGAGACCGGCACCGAAGACGGGATGCAGAACTTCAATCAGGCGCTCTTCACACTGGTTAAGGAACGGAGAGTCAGTGAGAAGGAAGCCTTGGCCAAAGCAAGCAACCCGCAGGCGCTGGAGATGAATTTCAAGGGCATCTTCCTGGACGAAGGCCGGCGAATTCTCGGCTAACCTATTGGTTAAGCCCCAGCCAATATTCGCCCAGTTGGCGCACGTCGCGCGTGAACTGGTCGTAATCGACGGACTTCACGAGGTAACTATTGGCGCCCGCTTGATAGCTGGCGTCGAGGTCCGCTTTGCGCGAGGAGGAAGTCAGCATCACCACGGGGATGCGCTGTGTGCGCTCGTCCTTTTTGATGCGCTTTAACACTTCGATCCCATCCACCTTGGGCAGCTTGATGTCCAGCAGGATGAGGCGGGGAGTCTCCTCGACTTTGCGATGGGCGAAGGGGCCCTGGCAGAATATAAAGTCGAGCGCTTCAGCTCCGTCACGGGCCACAGCGATCTCCCGGGCCGCGCCAGTCTCGCGCAACGCGCTCATGGTGAGCCCCAGCTCATCCGGATTATCATCAACCAGCAATATGTCCACTCGGGCCATGTTCAGTTCAGGGTAAAAAAGAAAGTGGCGCCTTTGTCCGGTGAGCTTTCGGCCCATATTTTGCCACCATGCCGGACGATAATGCGCTGGACGATAGCCAGCCCAACACCGGTGCCCTCAAACTCATCGGCCCGATGGAGCCGTTGGAACACCCCAAAAAGCTTGTCCGCGTACTGCATGTCGAATCCAACGCCATTGTCGCGAACAAAATAAATCGGTTTGCCATCGCGGTCCATGTACCCGACCTCAATCCTGGGGTTAGGGTGCTTGCGGCTGTACTTGATGGCATTGCCGAGGACGTTGGCGAAGACTTGCTCGATAAGGGCAGCGTCCGCGCTGGCGGGCGGGAGCGGGTGGATCAGGAGCTGAGCGCGCGAGTTCGCAATCAGCGGCTCGAGCGGCTGGAGAGCGCGCTGGATGATTTCGTTAAGGTTCAAGGGCGCTTTCTCGATCGGTTGCGTGTCGAGGCGTGAAAATGCCAGCAAATCGTCGATGAGTTCGCTCATGCGGCGCGCATTGTTTTGAATGCGTTGAACGCAGTCCAAATCATCCGCTGTGAGGCGGTCCGCCGCGCTCCGTTTGAGGATCTGGGCGTAACCGGCCATGGCGCGCAAGGGCGAGCGCAAGTCGTGGGAGACAGTGTAAGTGAAAGCCTCCAGCTCCTTGTTCACCGCTTCCAGCTCCGCGGCGCGCTGGCGCAGCGTTGAGTCCTGCTGCTCAATCTTTGAAAGCATCTGGTTGAAAGCGCGGGTGAGCACGGAGAGTTCCGGGCCTGGCTGCTCCTCCACTCGCACGGTGTAATCCGCATTCTGCGCGACAGAGCTGGCAGCCCCGCTGAGTTGGCGGAGCGGGGTTGAAATGTGATGTTGGAAGCGTTGGGAGAGCAGGAAACTGAGGAGCGAGAAGGCGAGCACCGCGACCGACGCGGAAGCAAGCAGAATGAGCGCGCGGCGCCAGAATCGTTCCATTCCGCTCTCGATGTAGATATGGCCGAGGTGGGCCCGGTTCTGCACAATCGGCTCGAAAACGGACACTCCGCGCGACGCGGGGGCTGGCGCGGCAGCGTTTGAAAGCGGCGCAAACTGCCGGATAGCCCGCCCCTTAGCGTACGAAGCGAAAACCGCCCCCTGCCGATCGAAAATAACGGCTGCAACGATGTCTCGGTTGCCGGAAAGGCCGCGCAGGATTTCCACCGCGCGCTCCTGGTCCTCAAAGCGGAGAGCAGGCTGGGAGCTGTACCCGATAAAATGCGCCAGGGCGCGAAGCTCATCACCCATTGCGCGCCGAAAGGCGGCGAGATCATAGAAGGCAAAGACAAACGCGGCCAGCACGAGGACAACGATGCTTGGCGCGGCGCCCAGCAGGATCAGCTTCGACCGGATGGAGAGATCCTTTAAGGAGACACGCTTCATTTCCTCGGCTCTGTTTCCTTAAGTGTCGCCATCTGCAGCAACTCGGCATCCACGCGCAATCCGGCCGCGCGAATCGCTCCCGGGTTCATCACAAGCCGAATATTCCGCCCGTCTTTGCGGAAACGCGCCCCTCCGCCCACCTGGCAGAATGGCTCGAAATCTGCAACGGTGAAGATGGGCTTGCCGCTGATGCTGTCGAAAATTTCCTGCAGCCGCCGCTTTTCTGAAACCGAGATGAACAGGAGATGGCACTCCGGCACGGCAGCACCCGTTGGGGCGCGGACGATGCGAATGGGCCGTCCATTCACCTGCTCCTTGACAAGGCTGTCGTCCAATGGCGCGCCAAATGGATCGTCACCGAGAATAGCGATCACGAAAGGAGAGTCCTTCCCCTTGAAAGCCGCCGCGGGCCACCGGGTGAACAAGGCGAAATTGTACAGGTAAGCGCCTTTAATCTGCCATTCAGTTGCCTTGAGCCGCCCGGCTGAGCTGCTTTCCTGCGCGTGAGGGGGCGCGAAAAGCAGGCCAGCGAGCGCGGCAACCAGCAGCGCAAACAGGCGGATGGATCTTAAAACCGCCATGTCACTTTTGCGTAAACGCTCCGCTCGATCTCCGTCGGGGTAACCAACGGCGTTGTCGAACCGAATTCCGGGTGCTGCGGGTCGAGCAGGTTTTGAAAGACGAGGCTGAACTCCAACTCTGGGCGCGGAACCCATCCAAGCCGGACATCGAGCCGAGTGTAATCCTGGACGGTTGAGCTGCCCAAAAGGCGCTGATTGGGCAGTTCATCCACGTAGTAAACCGCGCTGTCCAACTGAAGGTGATGCGGGAGATCCAGCATCGAGCGGAGATGGAACTGCTGTTGCGGGCTGTCCCCTTCAATGCCGATGGAACTCGGGTCGGGCACAGCGGTGAAGCTATGCACGTTGACTTTCAAGAGGCTATAACCCGCGCGGAGCCGCCAGTACTCCCGCACTTGCCACGACGGCGCGAATTCAAATCCATAGGCTTCGGCTTCGGTGTTGTTCCTCCAAGTGGCGGGAATGATCGTTGGCGATCCCGGCGCACCGGGAATCCGGGCCTCGCGATCGCTGGAGCGAAGCTCATCGTAGTCGTTGTAGTACAACGCCAGGTCCAGGAAGATGTCGTCGCGCGGCTCGATACGGTGCCCCACCTCGTAGGCCACCAACTTTTCTGAATCGAAGCCACTGCCTCCAATGGTTCTGCTGACCATGTTTGATCCTCCGGGACCCGGAGGGATCGCTGTGTGCACCAGGCTATCGCGCTCAAAACGCGCTGGTGTGCGCACGGCGCGCGACACAGCGGCCCAAAGCGTTTGCCGCTCCTGCGGTTTGAACGTCAGCCTTGCGCTCGGCTGGAACTCCCACCCGCTGTAATCGTTGTGCTCAACTTTGGCGCCGGCTGTCGCCCACAAGCGGTTCTCAATCAGCTCGTAGCGATCCTGCAGGAAGGCGCTGGCCAACTGATCATGGGCCGAAATCGGATCATAGAGCGCGCTGTAGCCCCCTCGCACCTCATCGCTGACGAGGCTATACGCGGCGCCCCAGATGATTTCATTCCGGTCACCGGTCTCAATCCGGTGTTGCAGATCCACGTCGTAAGTGTCCACAGAGGCATCCAGATACACGTTGCTCCGCTCCGTGCGGTCATAATATGCCTGGAGGGTGAGTTCCGAGATTTCCGAGAAGGTGTGATTCCACCGCGCCAGAGCGTCTCCGCCCGCCGCGCGTGCGCGCTCAAAAACCGATTGTTGAAACGGAGGTGTTGGCTGCGCGAGAGTAAGTCGGTCGCCTGACCGGCCATAGTATGCGTCCCCTTGGAAGGTGACGAGATCCTGCGGGGTGGGCCGCCAGTCAACGCGGAAACCTTCCCGTTGCTGCCACCACTCGTCAGCCGCTTCTCCACCGTCCAATTCCAGAAAGTCTTCGTGATTGAAGGCTTTGGCATAAACACGGTAATGCAAATTGGTCGCCAAGGCGCCGCCATAACGAAAGGCTCCCCCTTGGTTCAACTCGGAGCCTGCCGTCGCGGTCAACAGGAACCCTTGTGTTTCCCAAGCCGGTTTTGTGGTGATGTTAATCACCCCATTGACGGCGTTCGCGCCCCACAAAGCGCCTCCGGGCCCGCGTATGACTTCGATCTGGTCGAGATCGGCGAGCAGCGTGTCCTGAATATCCCAATGAACGCCGGAAGAGAGAGGGGTGTACACCCTGCGGCCATCCATCAGGACCAAAAGCTTGTTCGCGAAGCGGCTGTTGAAGCCCCGCGCGCTCACCGCCCACTTGTTTGCATTGATCTGGGCAACATTCAGGCCGGGAGCCATCCGAAGCGCATCCGCGATATTGAGCGCGCCCGATCTGCGGATGTCCTCATTGCTTATCACCGAAATGGCGGCGGCCGCATTTAGAAGCGATTCCTCCGTTCGCGACGCGGAGGTCACTTCCACGCCCGCAAGCTCACGCAGGGACAAGCGGGTTAAGGGGAAAGCATTGGTGCCGGCGGTTTGTTCCGGCTCTGCGGCCGCAAGACTGACGGCGACTACGAACCAAGTCCAAACCAGTGCTCGAAAAATGCAGCGCTGTTTCATACCTCCCATCAGGGCGAAAGGAGTGGATACTCCAGAGCCGCACCGAGCAGGTATCGGGGAAAACCTGAATCTTTCTAACTACTTCACTCGCAATCGCCAGAACTGCCGCGGGTTCGTCGGGCGCGGGAGGCTGATCTCATGGATGGCCGTTGGCATCGTGATGGTCTGTTGGCGGGACCATGAACCCGTTGTAAGGCTGGTGCGGGATTCTAAGTCGTAGATCGCGCCAATCGCGCCTTCGATGCGGAAGATCAAGCTGTTCCCCGACAGGCGCACCGAGAGCTTTGGCGCCAATGGACTTGGATTCGTATTTGGGTCTGTGAGATCAGGAACGCCATTATTGTTTTTATCCCGCGGATCCCGCAGCACGAACACGGCAAATTGGTAATCGGATGCAGCCGTGGGGCGATAGCCATCCTCGAAGGCGATCGCGTCGGCGTAGGTGGCGCCATTGCGCTGCAGCACTCGATTTATGGGAGTGAAGGTCAACCCGCCGCGATCCTGGTCCATCCACGAGGCCGAGCCGTCGTCCCAGGCAATCTGGTTGGCGTTCGAGACAATCAGGTTCAAGCTGCCGCGTATGGTGTGTTCGGGCACTCCCACACGCACCATCGCATTCGTGCCTGTAAGATTTTGCAAGTCTTGCACATAGGTGTAGGTGCCCCGGTACTCCAGAATCTCAAAGAGGTGGTTAAACGTTAGGCCCAGGGTTGGAAAGTTCAGGGTGAGAGTGCCGACCGAGTTGCTGGCCGCGCGGTTCCACGAGACGTTCACCGGCCCGGGATTCTGACCTGTGGTGGAGAATCGTCCAGTGGTGTTCGTTGAGACCGCGTGCTTATATTCGTAAAAGTCGATGACGGCGTTGGTGTCCTTGTTCGCCAATGGCACATACATCTCGACGAAAAGCACGATGTCTTCAAACGAGCTTGGGTCCGTGAGCAGGTACAAGGCCGCGTGGTCGTATGGGCTGCTGGAGCTGGCAAGGCCAAGCTCGTTGTTCACCTCGAACTCATCGGTGGTGAATCTCCCTTCGTACTCGAAACCGAAGGGCCCGCGAGTCTCAGCAGGATGCACTCGCAAGGAGAGGTAGTTCAACGTGGACTCAACAGTGGCCGCTGCTCCGGTTGCGACAGGCAAAACGAGAAGGAGAAGCAGAAATAACAGACGCAGGCACATAAACACTCCGGCCCTTAGTTTGCGCCCAAAGCGCCCGGAAGCAAGGGGCAATTGACCGCCGACAAAAACGGCAACATCATTGAAGCCATGGGATTTGCGGAGATCAGCTTCACGTGGGCGACACAACCGGAGGTTTGGATTGCCCTTCTAACACTCACGGTTCTGGAAATTGTCCTGGGCATCGACAACATCGTATTTATCTCCATTCTCGCCTCGAAGCTGCCCGCGGAGCAGCAGGCCAAAGCCCGCAAACTCGGCCTCATGCTCGCGCTGATCACACGCGTGCTGCTCTTGATGGGCCTTGCGTGGATGGTCAAGCTGACGGCGCCCCTTTTCCATATCCCCGCCATTCTGGGCATGGATCATCCGCACCCGATCTCCGGACGCGATCTGATTTTGCTGCTGGGGGGATTGTTCCTTCTTTTCAAAGCCACACGCGAGATCCACGAGCGCCTGGAGGGGGAGGATGGGCACGCCACGGCAAAGGCAGCGCCCAGCTTCACCAGCGTTCTCGTTCAAATCATGCTGCTCGACATCGTTTTCTCGCTGGATTCGGTGATCACCGCCGTGGGCATGGTGAAGCAGGTCGGCGTGATGATCGCCGCCGTCGTCATCGCCATGGTATTCATGCTGGTCTTCGTCAACAGCGTCAGTGCATTCGTGGATCGGCATCCCACGGTGAAGATGCTCGCCTTGAGCTTCCTCATCCTGATCGGCTGCGCCCTGGTGGCCGAAGGGTTCCACAAGGAAATCCCGAAGGGGTACATCTACTTTGCGATGGCGTTTTCGGTGATTGTGGAAACGCTCAACATCAAGTCGAAGAAGAAAAAGGTGGAGCCGGTTCACCTGCACCAGCCTTACCGCTAAGCTTATGCAACTCTGGATTCGCCCTGTCGCCGCGCTGGCGTTCGCGCTGACGGTCCTCATCGGCTGCCAAAGCAGCAAGCACGTGCCCGCCATGCAACGGCCGGTCGGGCGGACGTCCGTCAGCATCGTGGGCGACCAATTCTACATAAACGGGGAGGCAACTTACAAAGGCCGGCTTTGGCGCAATCACAAGATTGAAGGGCTGCTCATGAACTCACGCATGGTTCAGGGCATCTTCGATGACCAAAACCCCGAAACGGTTTCACGGTGGGCTTACCCGGACACTGGGCGGTGGGATCCAGAAAGGAACACGACTGAGTTCATCGCAGCCATGCCCGAATGGCGCCGGCACGGACTGTTGGCATTCACCATCAACCTCCAAGGTGGCTCGCCACAGGGTTACTCGCGTGAACAGCCGTGGCATAATTCTGCTTTCGAGTCAGATGGCTCGTTGCGGGAGGACTACCTTAATCGCCTGGAGCGCATCGTAAACAAGGCCGACGAACTGGGGATGGTGGTCATTCTCGGCTACTTCTACTTTGGCCAGGATGAGCGGCTGAAGGATGAGGGCGCTATCTTAAACGCTGTCGATAATGCCACCGATTGGGTTCTGAACCATGCCTGGCGGAATGTGCTGATCGAGATCAACAATGAATGCGACGTTCGTTACAATCACCCGATTCTCCAGCCGGACAGAGTGCATGAACTGATCCGCCGTGTGCAGGAACGGACAAGGACCAATCGCCGCCTGCTCGTCAGCGCGTCCTACGGAGGTGGAACGATTCCAAAGCCAAACGTCGCGCGCACTGCGGACTTTCTGCTGATTCATGGGAACGGTGTCTCGGATCCAAATCGAATCGCTGAGATGGTGCGCCAAGCCCGCGCCGTGTCGGGTTACCGTGGACAGCCGATCGTGTTCAATGAGGATGATCACTTCGACTTTGATAAGCCCCAAAACAATTTCGCTGCGGCGGTCAGCGAGCATGCATCCTGGGGCTACTTCGACCCGGGCTTGAGCAACTATCAGGATGGCTACCAATGCCCGCCGGTGAACTGGGGAATTAACACCGAGCGAAAGCGTGCATTCTTCAACCTATTGGCCGAAATGACAGGCAGCCCCCCGGTGCGGGGCGTTGTGGCTAATCCCGACCCAGCTCACACGCGCCCGGCCCCGGACTTGCAGACACCTCGAGCAAACCCGCTGGCGCCAGTGAATCCGATCACCACGGCCGCGCAGGCCACGCCGCTGAAAAGGGGACAGGTGCAGGTCTCCCGCACGAACTACCACGGCTGGGCCAATTCAATCCTGATGTCCAACGGCTCTGCGGAAATCATCATCGTTCCAGCGATCGGAAGGATCATGCAGTTCCGCTTCACGGGCGATGAGGATGGGCCTTTTTGGGAGAACCGTTCCCTCGACGGCAAGGCCCCGGATCTGGCCGCGAGTGATTGGATCAACTTCGGCGGCGATAAAACCTGGCCGGCGCCGCAAGCGGACTGGGGCCAAATCGCGAAGCGCGGGTGGCCGCCCCCGGCCGCGTTTGATTCCATGCCCGCGCAGTATCGCATTGAAGGAACCACTGTGATGTTGGTGAACTCGGTGGATTCCAATTACGGCATTCACGCGCGTCGCTTCATCGAATTGGATCCCGACAAACCGGTGATGCGAGTCCGCACTCAGTATGAGAAGGTCAGCGGCAACCCGGTTCGTGTTGGGGTCTGGGTGATCACGCAGTTGGATGATCCTGTGTTGATGTACATGCCCGCTCCAAATCCTTCTCCCTACCCGGAAGGGTTCAATCGCCAGAGCGACAAACTTCCGCTCGGCCTGGAAACGACCGACGGGATGCTCACAATGAAGCGGAGCCGCCAGGACAGCACGAAAATTGGCAACCATGCGGGAGCCTTGCTCTGGGCCGGCGAAGAGGAGCTTTTGCTGATCGAATCTCCGCGAGTAAAGAATGCGGAGTATCCCGACCAGGGGAGCAGCGCGGAGATCTACACGAATCCTGACCCACTGGAGTATGTGGAGCTTGAGTTGCTCGGGCCTCTTCAGAACATGCAGACCGGCTCATCGATCGAACGCACCTGCACCTACACGCTCTTCCGCCGCGAAGGCGACCTCGACCGGCAGGCCCGGAGAATTCTTTCGGCCACGCGTTAACCGCCCAGTAGCGTTTTTGGAGAATTGCTGCGGACGCATGTCCAGCGTAGCATCCGCACGACATATGCCTGAGACTTCGACTTCGCCAGGATACACTTGGCTCTTTTTCGCGTTGCTGACAGTTGCCTCCTGGGGCGTGTATGGCGTGTTCCTGCACACAGGACAGGTCGCCATGCAGGATCCGGTTAATGGCCGGTACAAAGCGTTCCTCTTTGTCGGCATAGCGTACTTCTTGACCGCGGTTCTCGCACCCCTAGCGCTGCTCCTCGCAAAAGGGGCCACATGGAACCTGCCTGCGCGAGGGATGTGGTGGTCGTTAATCGCCGGCATCGTTGGGGCCATTGGCGCTTTTGGTGTGCTGCTGGCCTTTGGGGCTAAAGGAACTCCGGCAGTGGTGATGTCCATCGTGTTCGCTGGAGCGCCGATTGTGAACGCAGTTTATTCCCTGATCCTTCATCCGCCCGCAGGAGGTTGGGGCAATGTGCGTTGGCAATTCTACGCGGGCATTGCTCTGGCTGCGGTCGGTGGCTGCCTGGTGACCTTCTTCAAGCCCTCGCCTGCGCCTGCTAAAGCTCCCACTGCGCAGGTCAGCAACACTGGCCCTGGTCGCTAAACATGGGGGGTTTCGCAACGCGAACGGAAGTTCTTCTGGGGCAACTGGAGGATCTGCGCGCGTTGTTATCCGCCATTCAATCGACCAACGGCTTTTATCAGCGGAAACTCGGGAAAGCTCCCGTCACGCCCCGCACGATTGCGGAATATAGAGAGCAGGTTCCCTTCACATTCAAGCAGGAGTTGGTTGCTGATCAGCGGGAACATCCGCCCTTCGGCACAAACCTGACGTTCCCGCTCAATCGCTACACGCGCTTTCACCAAACGAGCGGCACTTCAGGATCGCCGCTGCGTTGGCTGGATGATCCGGAAAGCTGGGATGGGCTTGTGGATAGCTGGGTGGAAGTCTTCAAAGCTGCTGCCGTTACCCCGCAGGATCGGATCTTCTTTGCCTTTTCGTTCGGGCCTTTCATTGGCTTCTGGCTGGCGTTTGAAGCAGGAGCGCGCCTGAACGCCCTCTGCATTCCCGGTGGTGGGTTGAGCACCACCGCGCGTTTGTCCGCCATCCTCGAGAACGAAGCGACTGTGCTCTGCTGCACACCGACGTATGCTCTCCGACTCGGTGAAGTGGCAGGGCAGGACAGAATCTCGTTGGCGAGCAGCAAAGTTCGTCTGCTGATCGTTGCGGGTGAACCAGGTGGAAGCATTCCGGCGACAAGGCAGAAGCTAGAGAGCCTTTGGCCAACTGCGCGGGTTTTCGACCACCACGGCATGACTGAGGTCGGTCCTGTCACTTACGAGTGTCCGGCGCAACCGGGCGTTCTGCATGTGCACGAGCCCGCGTATCTCGCCGAGATCATTAACACAGACGGCGCCCTGACCAGCGCAGGCGAAGTGGGCGAATTGGTTCTAACCACATTGCGCAGAACCGGCTCCCCTCTCCTGCGTTATCGCACCGGGGATCTCGTGCGCCTGCCGCGCGACTGGCATCAAGCAGAAGGAGGACAGCACAACCCGTGCACATGCGGTCGTTCATTGCTGCGGCTGGAAGGGGGCATTCTCGGCCGCAGTGACGATATGGTTGTTATCCGTGGCGTGAACGTGTTCCCGAGCGCTGTGGACGAAATCGTTCGATCCTTTCCGGAGATCACCGAATACCAGGCGCGGATTCGCTCTGTTGCTTCGCTGCCGGAACTGGAGCTGAGCATTGAGACCACGTCCACAGACCTGGCGAAAGAACTCACCGCACGTTTGCAGCGTTCGTTTCAAGATCGCCTAGCGTTGCGTGTTCCGGTCCAGGTGGTGGAGCAAGGCTCCCTCCCCCGCTTCGAAATGAAAGCGCGCCGATGGGTGCGCGAATCTTAACCTGCAGTGAGCTGAATTCTTTTGCCTTTTGTGATCTGCCCAATCACCGCCGCGCACAACGTCCTGCCGTCCTTTAGCAATTTCAGTGTGCGGGCTAAATTTTTCTCCGGCACGCACAGCAGCAAACCACCACTGGTTTGCGCGTCAGCCGCAATGATCTGTTCGGTGGGCGATACATTGCCGAATTCAACAAACTCCTGAGCGCGCGCTAGATTCTCTCGCGTTCCGCCAGGCACGAACCCCCGGCGTATCAGCTCACGAACCTCCTTGTGCAGCACGGGCAGCTCGGAAGCGCGCAGGCGCGCCCCGACACCGCTGGCCTTGCACATTGAGCTGAGGTGCCCCAGCAGGCCGAAGCCTGTGATGTCGGTACCAGCGCGAACAAGGCCGGCTTCACCGACAACGGCGCCAACCGTGTTCAAGGTGGTCATTGACCGGAGGGCTGCGCGCAGCGCCGCGGCAGAAGCGCCGGCACGTTTGATCCCAGTCGTGATGATTCCAGTGCCGAGGGGTTTGGTGATGATGAGGATGTCGCCCGGGCGCGCTTGGGCGTTTGTTATCACCCGCTTCGGGTGCACTACCCCAGTCACCGCCAGCCCGTAAAAAGGTTCGGCGCATTGGATGGTGTGGCCGCCGACAATCGGGCATTTTGCCTTCCGCGCTTGCAAGGCTCCGCCGCGAAGGATTTGCCCCACCATCTCAGGTGGAACCTTCTCCTCCGGAAACCCGAGGATATTCATCGCCACGAGAGGCCGTCCACCCATCGCATACACATCGGACAACGCGTTAGTCGCGGCGATGCGCCCATACACCACAGGGTCGTCCACGATGGGCGTAAAGAAGTCCACCGTCTGCACCAGCGCGCGTTTCGGGTTAATTTGATAAACACCCGCGTCGTCGGCCGTGGCAGCTCCCACAAGCAACTTGCTGTCGTGACTGGAAGGGAGTTGACGCAAAACTTGCGCAAGAGCCCTTTGGCTAAGCTTGGAAGCTCAACCCGCGCACGAAGACAATGCCGTTAACTTGATTGGTTCTTTGCGAGACATGCTCGCGGGAACCATGCCGAATTTCTCATCCGGACAAAAGCAGCTTTGATACGTGCGGTTTATATGGCGTCCTTCTCAGCCTTCCGATGCAACGCCTCGCTGATTTTCGCGACGAGCGATTGGACCGTATACGGCTTGGAGAGAAATTCCTGGGAGGTCAAGTGAAGCCCATGGTCCACCAGCACTGGCTCGGTGTAACCGGAGGTAAAGAGCACCGGCACATTTGGGCGATACTTAGGAAGCTCGCGGACCAATTCGGGGCCGCTCATGGCCGGCATGACCACATCCGTGAAAACGAGGTCGATTTCCTGGTTTTCACGCTGGCAGATCTGCAACGCCTCGCGGCCATTCGCGGCGGACAGCACCGTGAAGCCGTTGCGGCGGAGAACTAACTGCGCAAAATCGCGAAGCATCTCCTCATCCTCAACCACCAAAATCGTCTTGGCGCGACCCGCACGAGCTGCCACTGGCGGAGCTTGCGGGTCAACCTCCTTTCCCACCGTTGATGCGTGCGCGGGCAGGTAAATGGTAAAAGTGGAACCTTTCCCCAACTCGGATCGGCAATAAATGTGACCATTGTGCTGCCGGACGATTCCATAAACCGTCGAGAGGGCCAGGCCAGGCCCCATGGCGCCTGAAGAGGTGATGAACGGCTCAAAAATCTGCTCCTGCGCATCCTCCGGCAAGCCCACTCCCGTGTCGGACACTTTTAAGCAGACATAGTCACCATCAGGCATTTCATGCGGTTTATCGGCGCTTTCAGGCGTGAACTGAACATTGAAAGTTTGCAGCGCCAGCTTGCCGCCGTGCTGCATGGTGGACTTCGCGTGAGCCGCGAGGTTTAAAAGCACATGCTCCATCTGGCCTGCATCCATGCGCGCGGGGCGAAGATCCGGCGCCAGGCTCACTTGCAGATGAATCTCATCCCGCAAGCCGCGCAGAATCAAACTTTGGGTCTGGAGAATAACGGTGTTCAGGCTGAGCGGCAGCAGCGAGAGGGTTTGTTTGCGGCTCAAGGCCAGCAGTTGGTGCGTCAGATGGAACGCCCGATCAGCCACTGCCGCTGCTTGCTGCACATCCTGGTAAATCGGGTCCGTATGCGGCAGGCCAGACTTGATCAATCCGATATGGCCAATGAGCACCGTTAGCAGATTATTGAAGTCGTGCGCGACGCCAGCTGCCAGCCGCGCGACTGCTTCCATCCTTTGGTTCTGCCGAAGCTCCTGCTCAAGCTGCCGACGCAGGGAGATATCCCTGCAGGTCGCCTGCACCGCCTTTTCGCCGTGGTGCACCACGCTCTTTAAAGCCAATTCGACCACGCGGGCTGGGCCGCTTAGTCCATTTAAATGCACCTCGGCAGGCATGGGAGTGCGCCCCTCCATCGCCTCTTCCAAGCGCTTCAGGACCAGCTCATCATCAGGCCTCTTGAAGAGATCGGCGGCACCTCGGCCAAGAAGGTCCATCGGTGTGCGAGCCCCGAAGAGATCCACGCTCGAAGGATTCGCGTATACAAGCTTCCCATTCTCAAAAATGAGCATTCCATCTGGCGAGCTTTCCACTAATTGGCGATAACGCTCCTCGCTTTCGCGAAGGGCGCTTTCGGTGCTCTTTTTGACACGACGGAGATTCGCCTCCCGCAGGGCGCGTTTAACAGCTGGCCCGAGCCGCGCGATTCGGTCCTTGAGCAGATAATCGTCCGCCCCCGCTTTAAGGGCTTCGACAGCTGTCTCCTCACCGATGGCGCCCGAAACAATCAGCACGGGCGTTTCTGTGATTGGGCGAATGATCTTGAGCGCTTCAGCTCCGTCGAATTGGGGAAGCCGGTAGTCGCAGATGATAACATCCCAGGGCTGCTTCAGCGCTGCCCGCAACCCGTTCTCATCATGCACACGTTCAGAGACGCACTCATACCCCGCCCGCTCCAGCTCCTTCACCAGCAACTCGGCATCGTCCTTACAATCCTCAACCAACAAAGCTCGCAACTGCCCACTCATACACTCACCACCTGCCCGTCATCCTGCACGAGAGCGGTTAATGCACAAAGAGCGCCGACTTTTCGGCCTGTGGTTGCAATCAGGGAACCGCTTAAGGCTGCTGTCCAAGTTTAACTCAAACGCGCCTTGATGAGAGACAGTTTACGAGTAAGGGCTCGTTGATGCTTTCGCTCGATTAGGAAGTCGTCCTTTCCGCTCATCGCAAGGTTGAGGGGGCCACCGCCACAACGGAAGTGAATAGGCGCCCATCCCTGAGCCCCCTTTTCGCAAAGCTTTTTCAGGGGGCGGTCCCTATGGCCTTTGGCGTGCCGCAGCGTAGGTTGACTCAGATTCCGGAAACGGAAACTGAACAAAAGGAGACATTATGTTGAGTTGGACTATCGCACTGTTGGTGATCGCGCTGATTGCAGCGGTGCTCGGATTCGGTGGCATTGCAGGCACAGCCGCAGGGCTGGCGAAGGTTCTGTTCGCGGTGTTCCTGGTGCTCTTTGTGATCTCGCTCTTCTTCGGAAAGCGCCGGGTCTAACAAAGGAATCAAACAATTCGGCTGATTCGTGGGGAAATCAGCCAGTCATAAAGCAGTCCTGCCAAGCGCAGGGCTGCTTTGTGTTATTTAAGCCAGGACGGATTTTCTGGGAGCACGGCTTCGAATTCGTGCAGGAGGCCCTTCGCATAGTCGCCTGCGAACCTGCCGCTGAAGAATCGATCCAATGCCTCGTCGTGGAATCGTTTCCATGACTCTTCCTCCTTGCCGGGCACGATCGGGTAAAACAGCCCCCCGTTTGCCTTCGCCGCTTTGTAGTCCCCCGGTGCGTCGCCAATCATCAGAATCTTCTCAGCGGGGTACTTGCCAGCGGCAGCGAAGCGAAGGTGATCCGTTTTTGTCCCCATCTCCTGCCCTGCTATCAAGCGAACGCCTTTCTCAATGCCGTGCTCAGCCCATTCGCGGGCGAGCGCGTCGGCTGGAGTTTGGGAGATGACCATGGCATCGGCTCG
>DASPKX010000096.1:0-13312 GCA_035627835.1 Candidatus Methylomirabilota bacterium | reverse complement strand
CGCGCCAGCGTCATTGGCAGCGCCAAACGGGCGGCGTGTGCCGATTTGATCGACGCCGATCGTTGAGTTCACGGCGGCATCGATGGCCACGCTGTTCTCCAGGAGGGCGAAGGTTGGAGTTTCTCCGCGGTTCAACGCAAGGGCTGCAAGGTTGAGGCCGCCTTCGCCGGTGAGAGGAACCGTAATAAATCCCTGAACAGGCTCTGTCGTGCAGAAGTTTACCCCGGTTGGCGTGAACGTGGAGAAGTCCGAGTTGCGAATGCCTGGCGCAACCGAGTTGGCAAAAATGGAGTTGCTGATTTGCAAGGCTCCGCGGTTGAGAATCGTGGGATCGTTCGGGTTTGTGTCGTGTCCGACAAAGGTGCAGTGATCGACGGCCATGGAGCCGGTCGAGAAAATGGCCGCGCCTGACCTGCCTTCGTTGGCGTAGAAAGTGGAATTCCTGACCACGCCTCCCACCGCGAAAATTGCGCCACCCTCGTTTCGCACCCTGTTATTAACGAAAGAGCACCCATCAACCAAGAGTTCGCCGTTGGAAAGAATCGCCCCGGCATACCAGTTAAAGTTGTCAGAAAACACACAACCGCGGACTTCCAAGCGGGAGCCTGCGGTGGTCCGGACAGCGGATCCACCCAAGGTTTCGGACCCATTCGCGAAGGTCAGGCCCGAGAAACTGATCTGGGACGAATTAACCACAAAGAACAGCCGGAAACTAAGCTCGCTATCACGCTGAATTTTGAGCTTGGAAGCGCCAGGGCCAACGAATGTTAGATTTTTATCAATAACGATGGAGCCGCTGGTCAGCTTGATCGCCTGGCCCGAAAGCTCGGGAGCAAAGGTGATGGTGTCACCGGCAGGCGCGTCCAGAACAGCCTGCCGAAGCGACCCAGGGCCCGAATCGTTGGTGTTTTGGACTTCGACTGCCTCGGTTTGAGCAGCCATCAATAGACCGGCCGAGACGAGCATCATTGCGGAGAATTTCATAAGCAGAGTTTGAAAGGGTGAATTTTATTTTCCTGTTCACCTCTTCCTGAGCCGTCTGGATTACAAAGTTTCGCGAACTTCGAATTTTTATTGAGCCGCGCGGACGAGCAGAGAGCGGGACGCTCCCTCACATTCTGCCTGAGCCAGTTCAAAAAAAACGCGCGCCCCGTTAGAGGCGCGCGTTTGGTGGATGTGGCCGCTTAGTGCCCGAGCGCTGCGCGGATGGCTTGGGCCTTTTGGAGCAGGCTGGCGCTTTGCTGGGCAGTGAGTTGGCCTTTCTGCGCGAGACGCTCAACGCTCCGCTCGAAGTTCACCAGGTGTTGGGCGGCGATTTTAGCGTTGTTGCGGGCATGCGCTGCCTGGGCGACGGACAATTGGGCGGCAAGCGAACCTGTCACATTACGATCAGCGGACAGCGCCGCGACTTGGCCAATCAGGGAGTTGATCTGTTCCGCGATGGTCGGCGGGGCTTTGTGCGTGACGGTCACCGTGAATGTGGCGGTCACTTGTTGGCCTGCCGCGTCTGTGGCAGTGCAAGTGACCGTGGTGGTCCCAATCGGAAAGAGGCTTCCGGAAGCAAGGGAGTGGCTGATCGTCACGGGGCCGCAGGCGTCAGCGGCGTGAGCTGCCTCGTAAGTCACAACTGCGCCAAGCGGATCAGCCGTCTCGATGCTCACGTTACCCGGAACGCTTGTGAATTGCGGAGGGGCGTCCGCGCCAAGGATCAGAACGACTTCCGAGGTCGAAGTGTCGAAACCATCCGTTGCCTCAATCGTGAGGTGGTGCTCGCCTGGAAGGAAGACCAACTCTTCGAAGCTGATGTAGGTGTCCACCGGTGGCTGCACCGTGCGCTGGGAGAGCGTCTGATCGCCTTGCTTGAGCGTCAGGATCACGCTTTGGTCTGGATTAGCGTCAATGACGCCAATGGTCACAGCCAGAGGGATCCCGGTCGCCGGGATGCACTCCATGGCGCCGCCCGTGACGGCGATAAGAGTGGGCGGCGTATTGACCCAGTATTCGACCGCGCCAGCGTCATTGGCAGCGCCAAACGGGCGGCGTGTGCCGATTTGATCGACGCCGATCGTTGAGTTCACGGCGGCATCGATGGCCACGCTGTTCGCAAGAAGCGGATGCACAGGAGTATCGCCATTGAGCAGGAGAGGCCCGAGGTTTAAACCACCGTTGCCAGTGGTAGGAACGAGCGTAAAGCCTGGGATAGCCTCCCGGGTGCAGAAGTTGGCGCCTGAGACCTCCATCACGCCCTCATTGTCTGAAGTTACACCTTCCGCGCGCATGCGGTTCTCCCCAATCACTGAATTGCTAATCAGCATGCGCGCGCCGGGATCATTCCGGAGGACAGAGTGGGCGCCATTAATCGAGTCAGGGTTGGAGAGCGCAAACGTGCAATGATCGATTGTGACCTCGCCATAATTGCGAATTGCCGAACCCCATCCGAAAGCTGTGTTTCCAGAAAAGGTCGAATTCCGCACTATTGTGGCCCCTGCGTTGATGATCGCGCCCCCGTTGTTAGCTTTGTTGCCAATGAAAGCGCATCCTTCGATCAAGGCTCCCGCGCCTTCAACAATGCTAATGCCACCGCCGTTCCGCGACTCATTCTGCGCCAGAACGGAATCGCGCAATTCCAGCCGCGAACCGCCTTGGACCAAGATCCCGCCACCGGTGAAGTCAATCTCGTTTCCCTTGCTGATGGTCACGCCGGAGATGTTGGCATGCGCATTGTTCTTGATCTCCAGCACGCGGACACCGCCGGCGTTTTGGATGGTCAGCAGCGAGGCGCCAGGGCCTTGGATGGTTATGTTTTTGTCCAACAGCAACCAAGGGTAGCCCACAGTAATTGTCTGCCCTTCGAGCGATTCGGCAAAGGTGATGATTTCGCCGGCCGGGGCATCGATGATGGCCTGGCGGAGCGAGCCAGGGCCAGAGCCGTTGGCGTTCTGAACTTCAATTGCGTGAGCCTGTGCCGCCAGCAACAGACTTGCCGAGGCGAGCATGATTTTGGATGTGATTCTCATTTGTCTGGTTTGTAAATTGTTTTTGACCTTCTGTTCACCTCTTCCTGAGCCTTTTCGGAACAGAAGTTTTGCGAAAAACGAAATTATCTCAGCGCCCTGCAACTGAACGGTGAAACGCATTGCGAGCGCGCAGGAGGCAATGCAGTGAAGAGTTCGGAACGAACGGCTGTTCAGCGCATCATTGGCCTAGCTCGGACAGCGTCGGAGCGTGCCAAAGATGAACGTATCCCTTGGAATTGCGGGCTCCCAAGGTTTTCTCGTCAGCGGAGTAGCGGATTCGCAAAAACATTGAGCCTTCCCCTTCGAGGGTGATCAGTTCGCGCCAGGTAGCCAAATCCCAAATTTTGAGGGCTTGCCTGCCATTGCTGCCTGCAGCCAGGCGTCTGCCTCTGCCGAAAAAGACGGCTGAATGCGCGCCCTGCAGAAAGCCGCGCAGGGTTCCGACCGGCCGCGCTGAGGGCCACTCCCAAAGGCCGACGTACCCTTCCAAACTGGTGACAGCAACCAACGAATCGTCGTGCGCAAAGGCAGCTGCATCCGTTTGGGTGATGCCAAGCTGCTCGAAACGGGTCGTGCGGCCAACGAGATCGCGCACGGTAATGCCCCCGGTGACGTTGGGAACAAGGCGCCAGCGACCGCTCGGAGAGAGCGCGGAGTCAGCGTATCCCGGGCCGGTGGCGTGCCAGACCTGCGTTGGCTCATTCGCAGCGATATCCCACTCGTAGTTGTCGGGATCCTCGTAGTTGCCGATGTGCAAAAGATCCCCGGAATGGTTGAGATCGGTTATCTGCGAACTCCCCGGCGGCAGAGGGAACTGCGAGATCAAACGCTCTCCGCGCAGGTCCAGGATCGCCGCAACCCGGCCAGGCAACTGAACGGCGAGTCGGGCTGCATCCCCACTGAAGGCAGCTTCGACAATATTCGTGCCGAAATTCCAGAGAACGCGGCTCTCATCAAATTGCGGGCCTGACCACCGAGAAACCACACCATCCTGCTGGGCTAACAGAACGGCTTTGCCATCGGATTCAAAGGCCCACGCATGGCTTGCGTGCGGCAGGATTGTGCGGCCACGCCTTGCTGCCCTGCGTTTGAGATCCCAGCCAAGGATGACCCCATCCTTGCTGCCGCTCACAAGCGTTTGCTCGTTTGGCAGGAGAGCAAAACGCCAGACCTCCTGTTGATGCCCGCGCAACACGCTCAGCGATTCCTGACTGGCGAGATCCCACACACGGAGCGTTTGGTCTGAGCTGGCTGAAACAAGACGCGTGTCCCCGGCCATGAAGGCGAGATGGTGAGCGTAACCGGAGTGCCCCTCGAGCTTGCCAATCGCCTTGCCGGTGTCCCCTGACCACAGCCGGATCGTCGAGTCACCGTACCCTGCGGCCGTAGCCACAACCTTGCCATCGGATGAAAGCCCAATGGCGGTGAGCCGTTCAGCGGTCGCCACGATGTCCCACACCGTTGAGCCATCGCGCAAATTCAGGCGCCGGAGACGGCCTCCAACTTCAGCGACAAGGGCTGTGCTCAAGTCCGCCGAATGCGTCAGAACCGTGTCCCCTTGCGGTTGAAAAGGCCAGGCGGCCCGCATCGCGCCGGTAGGCAGGTCCCAAAGGATGATTTGGTTATTTGCGCCCTGCACGATGGTGAGCAGTGTGCGCTCGTCAGGGGAGATGGCGATGCGATCACAGCGGCCAGGCAACTCGATTCCGGCAGGGACCGGCTGACCTTCAGGATCCCAAAATCGAACGAAATGCCTGGGACGCGCCGGGTCGCTCCCAGTGGAAGCCGTATAGGCGAGCAATGATCTCGATGGAGTGGCCGCAAAAGCGCAATAGACGCGACTGAATTCACTCTGCTGACGAAACACTTCCTTGCGCGCTGTAAGATCGAATACGACCAATCCACCGCCTACCCCGTGGCCAGCAGCGAGGAAGCGGCCATTCCTGCTGACGTCCATGGATGTGACCGACTGCGGGAAGCCACGCAGCTCAAAGGCCGCGTCACTTTGGGACTGGTGCAGGAGATGCCGCCACTCCCATTCTCGCAGGTCCGGCTCGCCGGGCTGCGGCCGATGCAGCAGCAGCAAGTCACGAGCGCGGCCCAGGTTGTTTTGCGCAAGGCTTTGCTGGGCAAGATTGATGTCGGCCGCGTAGGTTTGCGCCTCAGCAGCCCGACGCGCTCGCTCCTCAGCGACGCGCAATTGGGTTTGCTCACGCTCGGCGGCGGTGGCCCGCAAAGCTTGCCAGGCGCTGACGACCGTCGCCGTGATCAACAGGCACGTGAACCCCAGCGCGACCGCGACTTTCCCCGGATTCCGCTGCATCCATTTTCGGCACCGCTGAGTGGTGGTGCTTGGTTTGGCAACGATGGTTTCCCCTCGCAAAGCGAGTTCGAGATCGGCGGCCAGAGCGGCGGCAGTGGTGTATCGAAGGGTCGGCTCTTTCTCCAGGCACTTAAGGCAAATCGCGTCCAGGTCCGAAAATAGGGCGTTCGCTGAGGCCGATGAGGCAAGAAGCTGGTCAATCCGCTGTTTCCCCACCGCCGCGCTTTGCAGCGAGCGCCGCAAGCCTGAACGGCGTTGCTTATTGTGAACTTGGGATGGAGGGATCGGCTCCGTTTCAACCAGCATGCGCATTAGCGCGTGCGCGGTTGGGGCGACGAACGGGGGACGGCCCGTCAGCATCTCGTAGAGGACAGCGCCCAGGCCGTACACGTCCGCGCTCAACGTCACATCGCTGCTGCCGAGCGCCTGCTCAGGAGCCATGTAGGCTGGAGTGCCCAAAGCGGCATTCGACGCGGTGAGGTCGAGGCTTCCTTCAACCATTTTAGCCAACCCGAAATCGGTGAGATGCGGCTCTCCCTTTGCGTCGAGCAGGATGTTCGTCAACTTCAAGTCCCGGTGCAGAACGCCCCGTTCGTGAGCGTGATGGACCGCTCGCGCAATCGTTACCATCAATTGCGCGGCTTCACGCGGGGGGAGCGGCTCGCCGCGGACCTTATCCTGCAACGTGCAGCCCTCGATCAGGCGCATCGAGAAGAAATGCCACCCCTTGTCGTGCCCCACCTCATAGATCGGCACGATGTTCGGATGGTCCAGGCGGGCTGCAGCCTGCGCTTCAATGCGGAAGCGGTCGATCATCCGAGGAGTCGCCAGCTCGCCGCACGCAATCACTTTTAACGCAACAATCCGTTGGGGCCGCTGTTGCCGTGCGCGAAACACGATCCCCATCCCCCCGCGCGCGATTTCACCCAGGATTTCGTATTCGCCAATTCGCCGGCCAATTACAGGGAGTTCAAGGGCGGCTTCCAATTCCTCCGGGGGCCCGAGTAGGGCTGCCTCCAAAACACACCGGGGGCAAATCCCGTCTGAAGCAGCATCGCTCATCTGAGATCCGCACTTTCGGCAACGGGCTTTTTCCGATGGCGTGGGCTCTTGCACGGGTTAACCAGCCGCGAGCACGGCTATCAAGTGGCGAATTTCACTCTCAACCTCTCCGGGCGAAGCAACCGTTTCACCAATCTCCTCGCGAAGGATCTCCCCATAGCGGCGGCGCATGCGGAAGATGGCGGACTTCACAGCGGGCTCTGACAAACCAAGCTTTGCCGCAGCCGCCTGGTAAGAACCGGCCTGCCCATCCCCCTGCAGGAATTTCTTCAACTCGGCAAAACGCTCTTCCAGGCCATCCCGGCGGGCTTCAGCTTCCAGCCGGGCGATGCTGGCGGAGACGATTCTTTGAGCCCAACGCCTATCAAACAGCAGCTCGGCATCCATGCCCGCTCCTGGCTCCACCAGTTCCCGCTCCTCTGCTTCAATCCCGTCCCAGGAGATAATTTCCTGCCCTCCCCCTCTTTTTAGGCGATTCGCGTCGCGCCATTCGCTGGCCAGAAGATGCTTCACAGCGCCAAGGAGAAAACTGCGAAACCGTCTCCGTTCGGGATTCGCGGTTTGGAGCGAATCGCCCGCGAGTAAACGAGCGAAGAATTCCTGGGTTAAATCTTTGGCTTGGTCAGGAGAATAGCCCCGGCACCGGATGAACGTGTAGACGGGATGCCAGTACTGCGAGCAGAGTTTTTGCAAAGCCGATTCAGATTCGGCTGACGGGCCAACCGCCTGGAGAACCACGCTCCAGTGCGTCGTGCGGAACTGGCCGGCTTTCTCCGGAGAATAAGGACCAAGACTGCTCACAATTCTTAGCGCTCAGCACGTTCTCATAGGCCGGCGCCAAGGAAAAGCGCGAAGTGCCGTTCTGGCGGACTACAGCGCGCAGGAGTCGAGTCAAAGCGTGGGTTAATTTCCGTATTGTCACTGAAACAACGCTATATAAGCATCTCTTCGAGCTAAAGCCTTATGATATCCCCTTTGCATTGTTTCTGGCGCCTTTTACTTGCCTTGTGCTGCGCTACCTTCGCATTTGTGTGCTCGGTTCCTCAATTGGCAGCTCAAACGCCTCAGAAAATTCAATCCATTACCGTCGATGCAGACCAGGCCGTGCGCCTGCAGTTCTCCGGCGCGCCCGCGACGAAGTTCCGTCGCTTCCATAGCATCTACCCGGTGGAAGCCTCGCCAGACCTCCAGAAATGGGAGCGGATAGCGTTGCTGAGCCGCACGAACGGAAGCACAGCGCCGCTCTCGCTCGAGAGCCCAAGGACCGGGCATGCGAAGTATTTTTACCGAACGCCCTCCACGAACCTGGTCACTCCCTTTCCTTCTTTAACGGGGCCTTACGCCGTTGGCACAAAGTTGTTGGTGATGCACAACCCAGATCGCACGAACCGGGTTTATCAAACAAACTTTCCGTTCCTCGTTACGATGTTCTACCCAGCCACACCGACCAGTGGGGCTCTCCCAAGCCGCTACGCCGCTCCCCAGGTGGCGAGTAGCATCAACTCCATGTGGGCCATTGCCGCCGTCACTATCGACCCTGCATTCTTCGCGCAGTCCCAATCGAATGCCGTCATTGCCCGAAGCGCGGGGCCTTTCCCAGTGGTGACCTATTCGCCAGGATATACCATGCACCGGTTCGACAACACCCACCTCTGTGAAGAGTTGGCCAGCCATGGCTTTGTGGTTGCGGCAATGGACCACCGCGATTCCTACGTCACTCTTCTCCCGGATGGCACAACGTTCGGCGATCTCTCGCACAATGTGGGAGTGACCTCCATGGATTTTGATTTGCGAGCGAAAGATCTGCAGTTTCTGCTGTCAGAGATAGAACGGCTGAACCTTTCCGACCCGGAATGGGCGGGGCTCCTGGACACGAATCGAATCGGCGCTTTCGGATTTTCAGCCGGGGGGAACACTTCATCGACGCTGGGTAGAACTGACAGCCGGATTAAAGCTTTCGCTAATATGGACGGAAACCTGAGCACCTTGTGGGAGACCGATCCTGCCACAAAGCCTTTCAGATTCTGACGGCCAACTACATCGATGAGGGGCATTCCTTCCATAAAATGATCAGCGCGATGAGCAAAGATGGTTATCTGGGCGCGCTGGATGGAGCAGTGCATTTCACCTTCTCAGACGCCTCATACTTGGCATCAATTCCTCCAGTGTATCCTGACCGCAACGCCTTTCGGAATCATACGCTAGCAACCGCATACCTGCGGTCGTTTTTCAAACTCCACCTCAAAGGGATCAACGATGGATTCCTGGACGCGCCGAAACCCGTGGGTGTTAAGTTTTGGTTGAAGAAGTAGCCGTTGAGGGTTGTTGGCAATCCCGTGTTCGCGCACCTGGGTGAATGACCATTGACCTGAATACAGCGACACCAAAGTCTCCCTGACCTCCGCATCTGCATTACCACAATGCAGTTGCACATCTCATCAGCTTCGCGCCCAACCGGAGTCACAATGACACCGGCACACCCGAGATGTCGGGCGTGAGGAGGTGTTCCCAGCGGCGGGGAATCATTCGGATGGTTCCTGAGGCTTTTTCGCCGCCGTGCGCGCGTGTGGCGTAATCAAAGCGGTAACGCGGCTTGCCTTGCGCGTCGTGCTGCACATTCCAAATTAACTCCGCCTCCTCCTCGCCTCGCAGCAGCCAAACGGGGCCTGGCTCGACCATTATTCCTGCCTGGCGAACCTTTATCTCCTCCTCTATCTGCCAAATGCAGCCGTTCAAGGTAAGGATGAAGGACTCTGAGAGTCCCTGCCCTACTCCGGGCTCTGTTGAAGTGTGTTCCTATCAGCAGTCTTACCGTCAAAAGGAACGCGAGTAAGGCCATCGGCAGATTCTCTAGACCTATCGCGAGGCGCAGTCGGGAATTTCCTGGACCACCATATCCTCCCGGCTTGGTACAAGCACGTCGCATGAAAAATAAACGCAGCAAAGATAGCTTGGTCCCACTTCATTGCGATGCCTTCCCGCGACGTTAAAATTGCTGATAGACACAGCCAATGCACAGAAAGGAGAACCATCCCTCGAATAAACGAGTCATGCCGCGGGGCTCCGTCATTTTTCCGGGTCAACGAAAAGAGCAGAAAGGCGACACCTGCACCGAACAAAACCAGGAGCTGGGGAGCGTGGAACATCATGTAGGCCGTCGGAAAGACAAACCATCCGAACAGCCAGGGGCCAAGCAGGTAAGTGAGAAGCACCGCGGCAACTCGCAGGAAACCACCGGCAGGAGGCCTGTCCACTGGTGAAGCAATGCCCCCTTGGCTGTTCTCCCCAGCTTTGGCCTTCATGCGCATGACTGCGGCAAAAATGAAAGGGGAGAAAAGGATGCTGACCAACGCGCCGCAAATCAGAAGCACATACAATGTGAGGATGATAGTGAATAATGATTTGATGAGCGCGAATGTACGGGGAGACTAGCCCGGCAGCTAGTTTGAAAACTACGCCCCGGCGCTGAGATTTAAACGCCACTTCAAATCGCGCATCAGGATCCGCTGCGCATCGGCGACGCGGTGACAAACCGACTCAACATACGTAAAGTTGCTGCAATGCGCAGCGGAAACCCAGCCCGTGTTGTGATTGGCGCCGCCTTAGCTGCGGGCATCCTTTTGATAGCCAGCCTCATTTTCCTGAACCGCAAACCGTCGCGAGCGCAGGTAGCGCACGAAAGCCAGGCAGCCGTCGAAGCCTTTTTGAAAGCAGGCGTTGAACCCGCCTTTGCGGAGTTCGGTGAATTCAAAGAATTAACCGGGGAAGGCTTTCACAAGCCGGTGTGGAATATTCAAGGTTATGACTACATCACCCTTCCACGCCAGGCGCGCTTTGCCAAGAAAACCGTAGATCTCACAATCCACGTGACGGAAGGCTCACCCGGGCAGACAAACATTGGAACACCCCGGCTCGAAGGAACAATCGCCCCATACCAGGGGGCAACCATTTTCGTGAGCCATCCAAGATTTTAATCGCGCGATGGGCCGTCAGCACGCAAAAGGGTCGCAGACATGCCCGTCCGCCTCCTCCGAATTCAATTACATTCGCTTCAGCATCCACGGGGATGTAAAATCACCCACTACACGAAGAACATCGTTGACCTCAGAACATTTTCATAAAGCATGACTCGACTGATCGTCCTGACTTTCGCGCTGCTCGTTGCAGCCCGCTCGCATGCTCTTACGCCAGAGCACACCTTTGAGAATGGCCGCATTCGCATTAAGAATGTTTCAAGCTCCAACCCCATTCTCTACGACAACGACTGGTGGACCGACGTTCCGGACGCGGCTTACATCTGGGCAAAAGCCAGCCTCGGTGACGCGAAGCTCGTGGGAAACGTGATCACCCGCTGCACCTTCGGCTGGGAAACCAAATACGCCCACACCCTCAAACAACAGACGGACGAGGCGGACCGTTTGTTGAAGCTAAGCCGTGAGAGCGGATTGAAGAACATCCCTGAGCCGGTGATTGGCTCCACGAGCGCAATTCGGAAACCGGCTTCCGGCAACGTCTTCGACACCCAATTTGAACGCACCGCAGGAAGCGCGTTAATCATCGCCGAAGCCAAGCGGGCTTCCCCCGAGAAGCCGCTGCTCGTATTCGTGGGCGGCTCCTGCACAACCATCGCCAGCGCCTTCCTCACGGATCCGTCCATCACGAACCGCGTCGTGGTCTTCCAGATCGACGGCGGCGGCTACAACGGCTCAGACCAATGGGCCTGGGACATCACCATGAACCATTTCCCATTCGTGAACTGGGCCCGCGGGTATTTCTGGGACAAAATCAGCCAATGGAACCCTGAGCCATTCCAAAAACTCCCAGCCACACCCCTCAACCATTTCCTCCGCGAGTATGCGAATAGCGACCTTGGAAAAGCTAACCAATGGGGGGATGGCGCCTGGCTATTTGAACTTTTCTCCCCTGGCTGCCTAACTGCTGTTGAGAGCTACGACAATCGCGGCATCACCGTGCCCCGGAGCGGCAACAACCTCAAAGCCATGGAAGCCGAATTCTTCCGCACCATGCACAAGCTGGCCCCGACCTCCAAGTAGCTCGGGCCGTTTGGATTGAACCCAGCACTCCGTGAAGCTACGGTTCTGCGGCCGATGCAGAAACTCACCACCGTCATTCCCGTTTATAACGGCGAACGCTTCCTTCTGCCGACCCTGGACGCGGTCGCTCGGCAGACCAGGCCAGCGGACCGCGTCGTTGTGCTGGATAACGGCTCAACCGATCGCACGCCCGAGATCGTTCGCACATTCCCGCTGAACATAGAGTTCGTGCGCAACGACACGAACCTCGGGGTGCTGGGCAACATCAACAAAGCTTTCAGCTACGCCCGCGCCACTGATTACCTCCACATACTCACGGCGGACGACCTGGTCGCGCCAACCTTCTTCGAGAAGCTCCTTGCAGCTCTGAGCAAGTGCAAGGGCCCTGCGATCGGCTACGTTCACAATGAGGAGATCAACGCGGAGGGCGAGGTCATTGGCCCCCTCACCCGCCGCCCGAGCGGCCCCCCAAGGATGGTTCCGCTGACAGAATTTCTATCCCGCCATGCCACCTTGGATTGCGTGCTCCTGCCCGGAGTCATTTTCAAGACCGACCACCAGGATCCTGTCGCCGTTCTGGAAGATTTTCCTCAGGTCGGTGACAG
Organism: Candidatus Methylomirabilota bacterium; assembly: GCA_035627835.1. GTDB lineage: Bacteria > Verrucomicrobiota > Verrucomicrobiia > Limisphaerales > SXQI01 > DASPKX01. The sequence continues at coordinate 1,251 of DASPKX010000096.1, read as the reverse complement.
CTTGCTTTACTCCGATTGGGCAAAGCGAACCGGCCAGGTGATAGAGGTGCCCGAGTACCTCTGCCAATATCGGTTCAGTCCCTTCAACCAAACCAGCAAGAACGTCCGCGATCTGAAGCGCTGGGTGCTCGATGAGTGGGCTGTGATGGAGAGGGTCGCCAATTTGATCGATGAGCCTCCCTTGGCGCGTCGTCGCAGGCGCGAGATGCTGAAGCTGCGCTTTTGCGCCCGCTCCTGCATGAAGGTGCAAATGATGCAGCCCCACTCTCCTGATTACGCAAAGCAAATTCGCGAGGCGGCCATTCGCCTGACGAGCCTGCCGCACTGGACCCTTGGGAAAAGCGCGGTCCTGGCGCGTCGAGCGATCCTCGCGCTCCGGGGTGAGCGTTGGAAGGTTGGAGAATCCATCGACACCACCGCCAAATAGTTTCTGCGTTGGACGCTGCGCGCGTAACGAGTATTGTCCAGCAGAAGCTATGGTAAGCCAATCCGCGCCGGGGGAGCGTCGTTCTATAGGGAAGGAGTTCGGGATCTTCCTTCTTTGCCTCATCCCGATCCTGCTTTTCGTTTTCCGCAAAGGCCTCGAGCCAAACCAGGTGCTCTTTGCCAACGACGCCCCTCTCGGCGTCTTGATGTCCCAGGCCGACGAGGCTGCCCAGGCCTTCACGGGCTATTGGACACCTAACAACTGGCTGGGGATCGAGCAACCCTCAGCGCTTCCCACCTTCACAGCAACCCTCTTCCTGGTCATCAACGACCCCGTGCTCTTTGCCAAATGGTATGCGCCTCTATCATTGCTCTTCTCGGCGCTCTGCACTTGGTACTGCTTCCGAAAGCTCGGCTTCCATGCGGCGGTGTGCGTCATTGGCGCCATAGCCGCCCTGCTGAACATGAACTCCCTTTCAAACGCAGCTTGGGGCTTGCCTGTCCGCGCGATCTCGCTCGGCTTGGGCATGCTCGCTGTGGCCGCGCTGCACGGGACATTGCGCGGGTGGTGGGTTTTGAAAGCCATGTTGGCGGGCGCATGTGTCGCCTTGAGCATCATGGAAGGCTTTGATGTGGGCGCCCTCTACAGCCTTTGGCTCGGCGCGTTCGCATTTTATACAGGCTGGCTTCGTCCCGGAACAACTGGCGCCCGCATTTTGCGTGGGGCGGCCCAACTCGCCGTCGTTGCGCTTTTCGCGGTGGTGGTTTCCGCCGCCGCCTTGCAAACCTTGATCGGCACACAAATCGTCGGTGTCGCTGGCATGC
>DASPKX010000095.1:0-27126 GCA_035627835.1 Candidatus Methylomirabilota bacterium | reverse complement strand
GCTCAAGCTGCCCAATCAGGTAATCGCGGGCGCGGCTGATTTCTTTGCGCGAAGCGAGCTTGTCCTGGAACCAGCGGGTTTCGCGTGTGATGAGAGACAAGGCTTCCTGAGTGCGGGCGGTTTCAATGCCGGCGCCGATGCTGAGGGAGCCAACGTCATCGTGAAAGTTGACGGAGCTGGTAATGGAGTAGGCCAAGCCGTGATCTTCGCGCACCACCTGGAACAAGCGGGAACTCATGTTCTCGCCGAGCAAGGTGTTGAGCATGCGCACGGCGTGGCGCTCGGGCGCGTGACGTGAGCAGGTCCGATAGCCCAAAGCAATCTGTGTCTGCTCCGTTTGCTTGCTGAGCAAATGAACGTTGGGCGATTGCTGTTGGTTAAACGCGGGCAAGCAGCGGGGGCGAATCCCGCGCTGAATTCGGCGCGCGTATTTATCAACCGCGTTCAGAAGCTCGGAATGCTCCACGCGGCCTGCGGCAGTGATTAACACGCCATCGGCCACGTAATTTTGTTTAAAGAAATTCGTAAGCTCCGGCCGCTTCATTTCATCGAGCGTCTGCTCGGTGCCGGTTAAGGAACGGCCCAGAGGCTGGTTGGGCCAGAGCAGTTCGTTGAGCAGCTCGTGCACATGATGGGCGGGCTGGTCCAAATACATGGCCAGCTCTTCTTTGATAACGCTGCGTTCTTTATCGATTTCGCCAGAATCGAAAACCGAGTTCAGGAACATGTCCATGAGGACATCGAGAACTTCAGCAAACTGTTGATGTGGCGCCTTGGCGAAGAAGCAGGTGTTTTCCTCGCAGGTGAACGCGTTGAGATAACCCCCGACGCCTTCCACATCCTGGGAGATCTGTTTTGCGCTGCGACGTTTGGTTCCTTTGAACAGCAGGTGCTCGATGAAATGCGACGCCCCCGAGAGTTGCGCGGGCTCATAACGCCCACCCACCGCCACCCAGATTCCCAGACTCACGCTCGCCATGTGCGGCATTGCCGCGGACGCCACCGTGACGCCATTCTGCAGGCGCGTCACCTGGTACATATCCGGCGCTATGTCGTGGCGCCGCTCTGGCAGGCGAATCCGCCGCTGCTGTTTGACCAGCAAACGGGGTTTTAAGGTGGATGTGTGCTGTCTCATCGGCGCAAACCGGCTCCTCGACCGGCGAGAACCATAATGGAGCCAGTCACTTCCTTTGACTAGCGGGGCGGACCGAAAAATCGAAATGAGGCCGGAAAAGTTATTAACAGACCCTGAGCGGCATTCCGGCTGCTGCTCGCCGTGCGCTAAGTGTCTGGAGAATAGCGGCTTATACTCGCAGGGTCAGGCCAGAACACCTTTAATCACCTGACCATGGTCCATATCGAGCCGTTTGCGACCGGGAACTTCAAGTTTGTGCGAGTTTAGCCCCAGAAGATGCAGAACCGTGGCATGTATATCGGTAACGTAGTGGCGATTTTCAACCGCATGGAAGCCCAGTTCGTCGGTGGCGCCCTCGATTGCACCGCCTTTTACCCCGGCGCCAGCCAGCCAGGCGCAGAAGCCTTCAGGGTGATGATCGCGCCCGGTGCCTTCAGCCCCCGGGGATCGACCAAACTCAGTGCCGAAGACCACAAGCGTGTCCGAGAGCATGCCGCGTTGCTTCAAATCCTTGAGCAAGCCTGCGATCGGTTGATCCACCTGCTTGGCCAACTTCGTGTGGTTGGATTTGATTTCCGAGTGAGCATCCCAATCTCCGCCACCACCGCCGCCATGGAACAATTGCACGAAGCGAACGCCGCGCTCAACTAACCGGCGGGCAACAAGGCATTGCTCCCCGAACTCTTTGCACTCCTTTTTATCCAAACCGTAGAGCTTGCGGGTTTCCTCGCTTTCCGACTCCAGGTTCATCGTTTCTGGAATGGAGGTCTGCATCTGGAAAGCCAGCTCGTACGATTTGATGCGGGCGCGAAGATCCTTGTCGTCCGGGTAATCAATCCCGGCGAGATGGTTCAGCTTGCCGAGGAGGCTGAGGTTCTCGATTTGCTCCTCTTCGGTGATTAGACTTTCGGGCGGCTTGATGAAGGGGAGCGGATTTTTCGGATCCACATTGAGGCGCACGCCGCTGTGCTCCGGTCCGAGATAAGCCGCGCCGTGAGTGAAGGCGCCACCGCAGCAATCGCCCGTCGGCACACCGAGGACAACGTATTCAGGGAGGTTTTCGTTGATAGCCCCAAGGCCGTAGGCGACCCATGATCCCAGAGTGGGATGATCCAGCTCGCGCGGGTGGCGACCGGTCTGCCAGGTGAGCTGGGCGCCATGGTCGTTGTGGATTGTCCAGAGCGAGCGAACAATCGCGAGGTCATCCGCGCAGGTGCCAATGTTCTCAAACCAATCACCGACAATGAGGCCGCACTCGCCATGGCGTTTGTAGCCGGTCTGGAGCGGCATGATTGTTTTGCGGTTGCCGTGCGAGGGATTGGCGCCAATGACGTCCTTGCCCGCGCGTTCCAAAACTTTCTTATAAGGCGTCTCCTCGATCGACTTGCCGGCTAACTCATTGAGGATCGGCTTCACATCGAAACTTTCCAGGTGGCTGACGCCGCCGCAGAGGAAGATCCAGATGACCGATTTTGCGCGGGCTTTGCCTGGCGCAGCCAGCGCGGGACTCTCGGCGCGGATCACGCCGTCCTTGAACAACATGGCGCTCAGGGCGAGGCCGGTGAAGCCCATCCCGGTGTCCGCGAGGAAAGAGCGCCGTGTCATGCCGCAGCCGTGAGATTTTCGTGTGCGCATAGTTGTTAACGGACGGTGAGGAAATCGTTGTGATTGAAAAGGACGAGGATCAAGTTGTCCCGGCGAGAGCCTTTGGCGGCGCCAGGTTTCGGTTGCTGCAGGAATTCCAGGCAGAGTTTTAACTCATCAGCAGCAGGCGGCCGCGCGAGCATCTTGCGGTAAGCCAGGTTCACGAACTCGGCATCTGAGGCCGCTTCCTTTTGGAGCGCGCTGGCCAATTCGCGGGCTTCTTTAAGGGCCAGCTCACTGTTGGCGAGAGCCAACGCTTGCTGAGGGAGCACCGTGGCGTGGCGGCGGTAACATTCGTTCACGCTAGGGCCATCAAACAATTTCAGGAACTCGACTTCCTTCTCGGCCGCGATGCGCAGATAGACGCTGCGGCGCTTCGAGCTGAGCCCTTCAGTGTGAGGAATTTCGGGGCCGCCCATCGTTCGATCGAGCGTCCCTGCGGTCCAAAGCAAATTGTCGCGGACAACTTCGGCCTCAATGCGTCGCGAGGGCATGCGCCAGAGATAAACATTGTCCGGGTCCGCAGCGAGGTTCGCTTCATCGGGAGTGGAAGCCATGCGATAAGCGCTGCTCGTCACCATTAATCGGTGCATCTCTTTCATGCTCCAACCGCGCGCCATGAACTCGGCTGCCAGCCAATCGAGCAGCGCTGGATGAGACGGCTTCACACCGTTGCCGCCGAAATCGGAGGGGGTGTTGACGATTCCTCGCCCGAAGCGGCGAAGCCAAATGTGGTTCATGGCCACTCGCGCGGTAAGCGGGTTTGCTTCGTCCGTGACCCAGCGAGCAAAAGCCAAACGCCTGCCGGTGCTGAACGCAGGGTAAGTTTCCATTGGCCGTGGTTTGTACTCTGTCCCAGCGACCGTTTTCGCGGCTTCTCGAGCCTTCGCGAGCGCACCTTGCTGGTCCTGAAGCTTTTTACGGGCTTCCGCGAGCTGCTTCTCTGCTTTCTCCAGAGCCTCCTTGGGGTCCGGCTTCTCAGTGGCTTTGCGGTGGGCGGCATCAGCCTCCTCAAACTTGCCGCGAGCCTTGTGCTCCTCGAGCTGAGCTTCGCAGATGGTGAGAGCGCGCTGCTTCACGACCGCTTCGGTGGCGGCGTCTTTCCATGCGGCGGTCTCCTTCAAACCCTCATCCTCGAGCCTCTCAGCTTTCACGACGGCGAGCAGCGCAGCGTGCTTGGCCCGCTGAATCTCCAGTTCGATTTCGCGTTCCGCGACTAATCGCTCGTTCTGGTTTGTCTTGGAATCGGTGAGTGACTTCTCCGCGTCGGTGACAGCCTTGGTCGCGGCTGCGATAAGCGCCTCGATGACGAAACTGCGCTTATCTGGAAAAGCCGTCACCTGCGGCAGTGAGACAGGAACGATTTCTAGAGCAGCGCTGAGCTTGTCACCGGAAAGTGAGCGGGGAACACCCGGGGCTGCGACGCGGTTGGTGTCGGGCATGCGCTCATCGCCCCGTTTCAGAAAGTAGGTGGGAGGATTGGTGTCCACATCGTAAACGCGAAGGAACCCAGCTTTGAAAGTATCCAACTCACCGGGGACTTTATCCGTGCGCACTTGGTGCGGCTCGAAGATCGCGCGCATCTGGTAATACTCCATTTGCGACACCGGATCGTGCATGTGATCGTGGCATTTCGCGCAACCGACGGTCACGGCGAGGAACGCTTGTGAGGTGTGCTTCACGGTGTCCTCAAGCCACTGTTCGCGGCTCAGCATCTTGTAATTGCGTGCGAGGAAGCCGGTGGCGCGCAAAGCGTTCGTGTCGCCCGGGGCGAGTTCATCGGCCGCGAGCATCTCCGTCACCATTTGGTCGTAACCTTTGTCGTCGTTGAGCGACTCAACAATCCAGTCGCGCCAGCGCCAGATGTGCGGCTTGCTGTCGCGGATTTGATTGCCGCCGCTCCACCCGGCCCAATCGCTGTAACGCCACACATCCATCCAATGGCGACCCCAACGCTCGCCGTAACGTGGATCCTTGAGCAAACGATCGACGACCTTTTCGTAGGCCTTCGGCGAGCTGTCCGCTTCGAAAGCGAGCTGCTCGCTCGGCGTTGGCGCAAGGCCGATCAAATCCATATAGACGCGGCGCAACAGCGTGGCCTTGGAAGCTTCGGGCCGGGGCTTCAAACCGCGCTTCTCATGCTCGGCAGCAACGAAGGCGTCGATCGGATTTCGCACCCATTTTTTATTGGCGACCTTAGGCGGCTCCGGACGTTGAACAGTTTGGAACGGGCGCCATTTGTACGACTTCAGGAATGCGGCGAATTCTTTTTCCAGAGCGGCAGCTTTGGAGCGTCGCTCGGAGTTGGGAACGTCTTTAGGATCACCGGGATTTGTGCCGAGGAGGAGTTCCAGTTCGTTAGGAACGCCATCAACGTCAGAGTCCTCCTTGCCGATCCTGGCCAGACGCAGATCAAGATCTTTGCTGGCGATTTCCTTGCGAACCTCACGCAAACGGGCGCCGAAAGGATTGTGCGGGATCTCGTCGAGGCTCTCGGGATTGCGTGGGTGGCCCGGAAGATGGCAGGTGGAGCAGCTCTTTAGATTGCTGCCGAGGAAAGTGTCGTAGCGCCGCTCGAAGGCATTTTTGTTCGCGGGGGTCGCAAGGAGCGTGAGAACGCCCGCAGAGCATGCGAGCGCAATGGCGACGATGCGCAGTATGTGACGAGCCGGGTTCAACCTGAGGATTCTGTAACCCTTCGCGGGGAGCGTCAAGCCAGTCGAGAATAGGACGTCTGCAAATTTCGCAGATTAACGCAGATTAGGAACTGAACAGGAGGACGCAAAGGTGGCAGAGAAAGCGGAGGTAGCGGAGACAAGATTTGCCGAGAGTTGGTGGTGACCTGCTGGTTCCCGGTTCTAAATCTGTGAAATCTGCGCAATCTGCGGACGTCCTCCTTCTGTTCTCAATGCACGAAGTAGGATGGTTCGGAGCCGGGCTTCCATTTGATGTTGCAGCCGAGGCTTGGCTTTTGATCGGACGGGATGGGTTGGCCAGAGAGGAGCGCTTCCAAGGCGGCGCGGAGATCGCGGCCGGTTACAGGGGTGTCATTTCGGGGGCGGCTGTCGTCGAGCTGGCCGCGATAGACGAGTTTTCGCTCGCTGTTGTAGAGGAAGAAATCGGGTGTGCAAGCGGCGTTGTAGGCCTTGGCCACAGATTGGGTTTCGTCGAAGAGATAAGGGAAGGTGTAGCCAGCGGCCTGGGCTTCTTCGACCATCTTTTCGGGGCCGTCCTCGGGATACGCTTGGGTGTCGTTCGAACTGATGGCGACAATGGCGACGCCCCGCGCCTGATACTCGCGGCCAATGGCGGCGAGTTCGTTGCGCACATGTTTGACGTAGGGACAGTGGTTACAGATGAACATCACCAGCAAGGCGCGCGCGCTGCCGAAAGACGCAAGTGACACACGCTCGCCTGTGGCGGGGTTGAGGAGATCAAAATCGGGAGCGCTCGAGCCGAGTTCCCGCATGGTGGAAGGCGTTCTTGCCATATGCTGTAAAGGTTAGCCGCGCATCTGCACGTTGATGTTATGGGCGAGGCAGTACTTGGCGTTCTCGACGTATTTCTCGGCCCAACCTTTGAGGGCGGCTCGCTCATCGGAGGTGAGTTGCTTAACCACGCGGCCGGGCGAGCCCAGCACGAGCGAGCCTGCGGGAATCTTCGCTTGTTGGGTTACGAGAGACTTGGCGCCGATGAGGCATTGCTCGCCGATTTCCGCTCCGTCGAGGATGACAGCGCCCATGCCGATGAGTGTTTCATTCCCCACAGTGCAAGCGTGAACAATTGCTGAATGGCCGACGGTGACATAATCACCGAGGATGCAGGGGTAATCGTCGGCCAGGTGCAGAACGGCATTGTCCTGCACGTTCGTTCCTGTGCCGATGCGGATGTAATTAATATCGCCGCGGACCACAGCGTTGTACCAGACGCTGGCGTGCTCGCCCAACGTGACATCACCGATCACAGCAGCGCCGGTGGCGACGTAGGCATTTCGGCCGAGTGTCGGTGGTTTCCGCAGGAAACGATCCAGTTGGGCGGCAAGATTCCCCATGCGCGAAAGCATGCCAGCTGACCTTGGCAAAGAAAAGAAGAGGACGTCCGCAGATTGCGCAGATTGCGCAGATAAGAAATCGGGATTTAACAGGAGGTAGCAGAGGCAGCAGAGAAAGAACGGATTTATCCTGCTGGACCAGGTCCATCGGTCATGGCGCATTCACGCTCTCTTGTTCCCGCAGGGTCTGTGGACTCTCCTCCTGGAGTGGTTTGGTCTTCATCTGTGAAATCTGTGCAATCTGCGGACGTCCTCTTTTCTGTCTTTCGTTCATTAAGGCGATTGCGCATCGTCGGTGTGCTATGGGTCATCGAGAGTTGGATTTTTCACCGTTGCAGCCGCGTGATGGATTTGCCTCATGGCAACAGGAGCGCGCTGCCTGGTTGGAAGAGCAGGCTCGCAAGCGCGGGCTGCCACTGGGCCGCAACGCTGAGGTGCGGTTTAAGGATGGACGCTGCGTGAGCGGGCTGTTGCGGCTTTCGACGTTGGCCGGTCGCGATTATGAAGTGGGAGCAACAGCATTCAGCTTGATCGAGGTCGAGGCTTTCGTGCGGCTGCATTGAGCTGCGCTTACCAGAGATCGTAACCCAGCTTCAGAATCAACGCGCTCACGACCAGGAAGAAGAATACGCGCACGAACTGGTTGCCTTTGGCGATCGCCAGCCTTGAGCCGATGAAAGCGCCGAGCATGTTGCAGAGGCCCATCGGGAGCGCGTGTTCGTAAAGGATGTTGCTGCTCCAGGCAAAGTAACTCACAGCGGCCACGTTGGTGCAGAAGTTGAGAATCTTTGCATTCGCTGAAGCATTCAGGAAATCGTACCCGAAGAGCCCGACGAAAATCAGGATCAAGAAACTGCCTGTGCCTGGGCCGAAGAAGCCGTCGTAAAACCCGATTGCCGCGCCAGTGAGCAGCGCGAGGAAGCGTTCGGCTCGCGGCGTAAGACGCGGCGCATGCAGAGCCCCGAAATCCTTGCGCTTGATCGTGTACGCGAGCGCGAGAATGAGGAGGACGAAGACGACCGGTTTCAAAGTCTCGGGAGGAATAAGGGAGACGATCCTTGCGCCGAGGAAACTAAACAGGCAGGCCGCCGCGCCCGCGGGAAGAATGATTTCCCAGCGGATATTTATTCGCGACGCATATTGCGCCATCGCAAGGGACGTTCCGCAGATGGACGAAAACTTGTTCGTGCCGAAGATCGGCGCGAGTGTGGCTTGCTGCGCGGTCGGAAGGAAGAGGAGCAATGCGGGCAGTTGAATGAGGCCCCCCCCACCAACAATTGCATCCACGAAGCCAGCGAGAAAGGCGAAGATGGAGAGCAACAGTGTGTCCACAAAAGTGAGAGGGAGTCTGCGATGGGCGCCTGGCGAAATCACGCGCGAAAAAAGCCGTGGGACGGCGAATCGTCTTGCCCGATTTCTGGAATTTGGTTTTTAATTTTCAGACACTGGCACGGGTGCGGGACGGAGGCGGGTAGAATTTTGCGCTCATTTGTCATGTGCTCGCGATGGCTACAACCGAAAACAGGGTTAAGCTCCCGGACCGATGGCAGTTCCGCCTGTACATCAATCCCAACCGGGGCGAGTCGCAGCAGTTGATTCAAATCCTGGAAACTTTTTGCCAGAAATTCGTCAAAGACGACGGGATTTCGGTGGATATCAAAGTTGTGGATGTGGTCGCGCAGCCTGAGGTGGTGATGCGGGATCGAATCCTGGCGACACCCACACTCTCATTCAACGGCGGCAAAAGGGCTCAACGGCTGGTTGGGAGCTTCAATGAAGTGGATCTGTTCCGGATCTGTTTCTTGAATCCATTGCGCGCCCGCTCGCGCGATAGTTCGGCGCAAACGGCTGACGCGCATTGAGCGTGTTGTTGCGTTAAGCCAGGATGCATTCGGCCTGTGGCCGGAAGGTTTTCACAATTTCCAACCCGCTCGATCCTAACGTGAGCAAAGCGGTGGATAAGGCATCGCTCTCTGTGGCCGAGTCGCAAATGACGGCGGCAAGCTGCGCGGATTGGACGGGGACGCCTGTTCGGGGATCGAGCACATGGCCATAAGTCCGCCCGTCACGCTCTATCGATTTCCCCCAAACGGCTGAAACGGACAGGGCGGCATCTTTCAATTCAACTTTCGCTCGGGCATTGGTGGCGGCGAGTTGTTCGGGTTGAGCGATCTGGATCTGCCAGGGCATTCCATCCATGCGTGGGCCAATTGCTATTGCCGTGCTCGTGCCGCCGTGAGCCAGCGCATGGTTAACGCCGATCTCGCGCAAGATGGCCGCGGCTTGATCGAGAGCGTGCCCCTTGCCGATGGCGCCGAGGTCCACCGACATCCCATCGCGCTCGAATCGTGCCGAATATGTGGCCTCGTCCAGAAGGAGCTTAGTCATGCCGACCAGTTCGCGCGCGCGCTCGCGTTGCTCGTCGCTGGGCAGCGCCGCGTCTTCACGCATGAAGCCCCAGCAACGCAGCAAGGGGCCAATCGTGATGTCGAAAGCGCCCTCCGTGGCGGCGCTCAGCTCGCGGGCTTGCTTTAGCAGTGAGAAAACATTCGGAGACAGGCGCACCCAGTCCCCCCCTCCGCGCGTGTTGAGGCGGAAGATTTCGCTGCTGGGATTAAAGGCGCTGAGCTGGCGGTCGAGGCGCTCTATTTCATCAAGCGCTTCTTCCGCTGCCGCTCGGGCGCGGCTGTCATCAAGCCCTTCGATGAGAATCTCGAAGCGCGTCGCCATCGCGTTCCGCGCCACGGCCACGCTTCCAATTGCGGGGCGCACCCTCACTTTTCCATCGGCCAATTCGAAGCAACGAGGCCTTTGTAGCCGCCTTTCAACGAGAACACGTTGCGGTAGCCCATGCGTTGAGCCACGTCAGCCGCAAGCACCGACCGATAGCCGCCCCCGCAATACAGGATCACTTCTTTGTTAGTGTCGGGGATGGCCTCCTCGATGTCGCGCTCGAGCACCCCTTTGCTCAAGTGAACTGCGCCCGCGGCATGGCCTTTGGCCCATTCGGAATCCTCGCGGACATCAACGAGGACCGCGTTGGGATTCGCCTCCAAGCGCGCGCGAGCTTCTTCGAGAGTAAGTTCCTTGACGCGCGGCCGCGCTTCGTTAACGACCTTGAGAAACCCCGGTGAATGATCCATGGCTCAAAATTAGAGAGGGCGTGGAAGTATTCAAGCCTTGGTCGTGGCCGGCCTCCAGAAGCAGGAGCGGACAAGAATGTCCGCGCTCCTTTACGTCGGATGCTACTGGATTGTTAACACGATGTCGTCGTAGTTGCCGATGACGTGCGTTTGGGTGCCGTCGGAGTCGGTCATGAACCCAACCGCGGTGATGGTGTTCGGTGGCGCTTCGCCAAAGGCCTTTTTCCAATCAGCCACGACGTCCCGCTTTTCAGAAAGCCACTGGCCCGCCTTGGCGTTGGAGCTTTGCAGGATGATGAACTTTGAACGGCCGCTGCCCGGGTGATCGTATCCTTCGTCAATCTTCCCGTCTGCTGACCAGACGTAATTGAGCGTCGTGGGCAGACCCAGGCGCGGCTTGTGGGAAATGATCATGCGCGCGGTGTGATCAAAGGTTTTCTTGTCGGTGCGCGTCGCGCCTTGGGGCACCTGGTCGATCTTCCACCGCCAACTCAGGACGAGGCCTTTTTTTGTGGAGGCTTGCACTTCCGCCAGCAAACCCGAAGCGGCGCTTTGTGCGCTCGCCTGCATCACATGGTTCGTGCCTTCAGCGACGATTTTGTAGGACGTGAGCCCTTCGAATTTAAGCGGCTTCCAATGCGGTTTTAAGCCGTTTTCAAAATCCTCCTTGAACAACGTGTCTGCCCCGGCGGCAGTCAGCGTAAGAAACAGGATGCAGCATCCCTTCAGCATAAGAGGAATGTACGGAGAGGTTGCTTTGGCTGCAACAGGGCCTGGCGCGAGCTGGACGCGGATGCGGGGCAACTAAACTACTCTGATGCGAGGGGCTGGCTGCCTTGATCTTCCTGCTGCGGCGCGACGGCGTGGAGAGGCAAAGCTAATTGGCGCAGGTCGATCTCGGGCTGTGGTGTGAATATCATCGCGGTGAATATGGGTTTCATCCGGGCCAATCGCAATGTGTGCCGCCATCGCGGCTTTTCATCGGTGAAACCCTTAATAAAACCGAGGGCGCCGCTTGCGCATTTCACTGAACATACGGAGCGGGTTGTTGTCCCTGTGCCTGAAGTCGTAGTGTATCGCGGGAGGGGAATTTGGATACTGATCGGAAATTGCGCGGGATTGCGATTGCCACCACGGGACTCATGCTGCTGTTTGGGCTGCTGGGCAACGGGCCATCTACGTATCGTTTTGCGATCCTGTTCCTCGGGCCGATGCTATGGGCGGTTTATTACTTCCGTCGGCCACTCGCCCTCGAGCCTGTTGGGTTTGGACTATTCGCGTTCGCCATGCTGCTGCATGACCTTGGCGCGTTTGGGTTCTACCGTCGGGATTTCGCGGGGATCGAATTCGACTTCTACGTCCACTTTTACTTTGGGTTCGCTGGGGCCTACCTGCTCGCGAATACCTTTGCGGCCAAAATGCGTTGGGAGGGCGCCGCCCTATGGGTGGGAACGACGCTCGCGATCCTGGGGATCGGGGCCATTCATGAGTTGGTGGAGTACGCGACTACGCTGGCTCTCGGCCCCGAGAAAGGAATGCTGAAAATCAATGACCCCGACAAGTTCGACACGCAGAAAGATCTGCTGAACAACTTGATGGGGACATTGCTGGCTCTTGCTGTGCGCCAATTCTTCTCACGGCGCAGGCCGGGTGAACTCCAAAGACCTTCTAGCGAGCTTTACTGAACAATTCAGTTCCGCTCACCGCTGACCTGCGCCGGGAACAGACTCAGGCAGCCGCCAGGCCTTGCTTAACAGAGAGTTCGAAGGCGGTTTCGGCCTCGAATCGAAGGAGGATCTCTATCTGCCGGACATTATACTTCTCGCTGAAGTACAGTCCGGAATAAGCATCGCTGAAGGCATAGGTGTCCTTGCTCAAGGGGAGGGGTCGACGCCGGAGCCGGGCACGAGTTGGCCGGGAGGGCTGGATAAAGGCTTGCATGCCGGAAAACTAAGCAAATCCAGCGCCAGCTTTTGGACAGCTCTGTCCCATTGGTAGAAGCTCCGGCCCCGCCAATCCAGACTGGGGGAAGTTGCGCACCTTTTGCGTAGTTCGGGCGCATTCACCCACTTGGATTTATCTCTCCATTTCGTTATGCCTGCGCAGTTCTAAGACACTGGAAACAGCGGGTAATCAGCAATTTAGAGGGAGGCTCAGCATCTCCTTGACTTGCCTGTACGCCGCGTGTTTATTCGCCCGCGAACGCTATGCCGAAAAAGCCCTCCAGAAAGAAACTCTCCCGCCAGGAGTTGAAGGATCTGGACATCGAAATCGGCTTTTTGGAAGGGGTGACGAAACGGGATCCAAGCTACGTCGATGCCCTGCAGATTCTTGGCGACGATTACACAAAACGCGGTCGCTTTACCGATGGCCTGCAGATCGACGAGCGGCTTTCCACGCTCCGTCCGAGCGATCCATTGGTTTTTTACAACCTGGCTTGCAGCTACTCGCTCATGGGCAAGCTGGAGGAAGGGGTCTCCGCTTTGGAGCGCGCTCTGTTGCTGGGGTATCGCGACTTTAAGTGGATGATCGAAGATCCGGACCTGGAAAATCTTCGCAAAAGCCCCTTCTACACCCGCGTTCGCGCCCGTGTGCGCAGCCTGCGAGTGAAGATCGCCGAATAACTTTAATGGATTTCAGCCGCCTTCCAGCCGACCCGCTGGAAGGCTTTTTTGTTTCATGAACGTCATTATCAAAGGCGAGCCGAAAGCTCTGCGGACAGTTTGGTTTGAACCCCGCGCCAACTCGGTGCGGTTGATCGAGCAGCGCTTGCTGCCGCATCAGCTCAAGTTTTTCCGGGCGGCTGATTACAAAGCGACCGCGCTCGCGATTAAAGACATGGTGGTGCGTGGGGCGGGCGCAATTGGAGCGACCGCAGCGTACGGCCTGGCCCAAGGCGCGCGCGCCTTCCGGGGATCCAGCCTTGAGCAGTTCGAAACTCACATCCAGCGCGTGTTCACCACCTTGAAAGAGGCTCGGCCCACCGCAGTCGACCCGGTCAATGCGATGCTCGCGATTCTGGAGCAAATGCGCGCTGGTAAAACAGTGGCGGAGAAGCAGGAGATCGCGCTGCGGGAGGCGGAGCGGTTTGCCAATGAGGATGTCGAACATTGCCGGGAGATAGGTGAGCATGGGGCGAAGCTGATTCGCCGCGGGATGCGGATATTGACCCATTGCAACGCGGGCTGGCTGGCGTTCGTGGACATTGGCTCGGCGACAGCGCCCATTTACGCCGCTCACGCCGCTGGGAAAAAGCTGCACGTATTCTGCAGTGAAACGCGCCCACGTTGCCAGGGCGCGAGTCTCACCGCGTGGGAGTTGGCCAATGAAGGCGTTTCCCACGAAGTTATCTCGGACAACGCAGCGGGGCATCTCATGCAACGCGGCGAAGTGGACATGGTGATTGTGGGGAGTGATCGCACCCTCGGTCGCACCGGTGAGGTGGCTAACAAAATCGGCACGTATACGCGCGCGGTTCTCGCCCATCGGCACAACATTCCGTTTTACGTCGCGATTCCGCTTTCCACGATCGATTGGAATCTGAAGCGCGGCCTCGACATTCCTATTGAGGAGCGTCATTGCGACGAGGTGCTCGGCGCATGGGGAATGACCAATGCGGGCAAGCGGGCTTACGTGCGGGTGGCGAACCCCGGGAGCGGCGCGCGTAATCCAGGCTTCGACGTGACCCCGGCGGAGTTGATCACGGGGATCATCACGCCCGTGGGGATCTTCAAACCCACAGAGCTTTGGGCTCAACGGAAAGCCCTGGGGTTTACGAAATAAGCCGCCAGAGCTGAATCGCGCTTGAGCGGGGTTGTTCTCGTTGAATGGGGCGGGTATAGGTAGCGTCACACCAAGAGGAGAACAATCGCACATGAATTGGGCGCAAAGAATTTCTGTGGCCGCACTCGCGGCGATGTCATTGGCAACAACGATGGCCGCAGATTGGCCGCAGTGGCGGGGGCCCCTGTTAAATGGCTCTAGCCCCGAGGAGAAGAATCTCCCGGAAACCTGGAGCAAGACTGAGAACGTCTTGTGGAAAGCGCCTCTGCCAGGCCCAAGCGGCGCGACGCCAATTATCCAGGGTGACACCGTCTTCGTCTCAAGCGTGGATGGGGAGAAGAATCTCTTGCTGCTGGCCTTCGAGCGGAAGACCGGGAAGGAGAAGTGGCGCAAGGTGGTCGCCGCTGGCGCGGATCGCACGAGCGGGCGCAATAACATGGCGTCTCCGTCACCGGTGGCGGATGCGAATGCGGTTTACGCGCTGTATGGCACTGCCGATTTGGCCGCGTTCGACCATAGCGGTAAAGAACTTTGGAAACGGAATTTAGGCGCAGACTTCGGGCGGTTCTCCGTGATGTGGATTTACGGTTCGAGCCCGCTGCTGCACAAAGGGAAGTTATACGTGCAGGTGTTGCAGCGCACGCCCGTGCCGGACGATTACGCTCACGCGCAGGACGGGAAGGGGGAGCGGGAGTCGTACTTGCTCTGCCTCGACCCGAAGACAGGGAAAGACATCTGGCGCCATGTTCGCCCCAGCGACGCCATTAAGGAATCGCAGGAAGCGTATTCGACACCCATTCCACACGAAGGGCCAAACGGGACTGAGATCATCATTCTCGGCGGCGACTACACCACCGGGCACGACGCGAACACCGGAAAGGAAATCTGGCGCGCGGGTGGTCTGAATCCGAAGAAGGATCCCTGGTGGCGCATCGTGCCGTCGCCGGTGGTTGGCAAAGGCTTGATCTTCGTTTCCGCGCCCAAGCGCGATCCTGTTTACGCTTTGAAAACCGGCGGCAAGGGCGACATCACCGAGAGCCATTTGGCGTGGAGCTTCAAGGAGTATCCCACCGACTGGAGCACGCCTTTGTTCTACCAGGACAAGCTTTACGTGCTGGACGGTGACCGCCGCAAAATGCTGACCTGCCTGGAGCCGGAGACCGGCAAGCCCATCTGGCAAGGATCACTGGAAGTGCGAGAGACGATTTGGTCGTCGCCGACGGGAGCGGACGGAAAAATCTATAACCTGAGCGAAAGCGGAACGGCGCTCGTCGCAAGCGCAGGGCCCGAGTTCAAGTTGATTTCCAAAATCGAGATGGGTGAAGGGCCTTGCCGCTCTTCCATTGCCGTTGCGCATGGGAACCTATTCATCCGCACGGCGGAGAACTTGTATTGCATCGGCAAGAAGTGAGCGCGGGCGCACGCGCGGATCTTCCGCACAAAATCGCCACGCTGCTCTATTGCTTCAACGACCGCGATGAGACGCTCCTGATGCGGCGGGCGCAGGAGCCGAACCTTGGGCTTTGGAGCCCTTGCGGCGGGAAGCTGAAAACGAGCATTGGCGAATCGCCGCACGAATGCGCGATTCGCGAAGGAGCCGAGGAACTGGGCATCGATCTCAGCCCCCGCGACCTGCACTTGGTCGGGATCATCACAGAGACTGGTTATGCAAACCAGGCGCACTGGCTGATGTTTCTGTTCGAGGTGAAGCGCAGGTTGACTGCGGTGCCTCCTCCGCATCGAGAGGGCAGCTTCGGGTTTTTCCCGCGAGAAGCGCTGGCCGCGCTGCCGATGCCACACACCGATCGGGAGCAGATCTGGCCGCTGTTTTGGAAACATCGGGGCGGATTCTTTGCGGCGCATTGCCTGGCGCGGGCGGACGGAGATGTTTGGACTCTAGAAGAATCCCGGCCTCAACAGTGAACAACAACTCCCCAACCAGCTTAAGGCCGCGGAGAGTGGGCCGGTGAGGTATACTCTATTGAGGAGAGCAAATGAATGCGCTGATAAGGGATGTGGAAGCGCTGCTCGCGCCGGGCGAGCGAGCGCTATGGGTCGGGCGTCCCATGACCGGATTTCAGCTCCGCAAGGAAGACATCGCCCTGATCCCGTTCAGCCTTATGTGGGGCGGCTTTTCTTTTTTCTGGGAGTTCATGGCAATCAAGCTGGCTCTTGAAGCTCCCCACGCTAGCGCGTGGATAATGCCGCTCTTCGGCTTGCCGTTTGTGTTGATTGGCTACCAATTTATCCTCGGCCGATTTATCTCTGATATGCGGCGGCGAAGTAGAACGATCTTCATCATCACTGGTGAGCGAATTCTCTCACACGGCCCCAAGGGAACGATGGCTTGGAAACTTGCTGAAATTCACGACCTCACGCTCTCGGAGCGGAAGCGTGGGGCTGGGGATATTTATTTTCAGGGCCCCGTTCCTGAGCTGGCCGGGAAGGTTCAAAAGCGTTTTCGGGGAATCAGCATGAGCGCGCGCTCGCCATTTGAGCTGGTGGCAAATGCAAAGGAGGCATTTTCCGCTCTCGTGGAAGCGCGGGAGAAAGCGATGGCTCGCAATCCATCAAAACACGAATGAGCCACCTCCAGGAGAGTTCACAGGGAATGCTCGGCGAAGTCCGCGAATTCATGCAGCCCGGTGAGGAGATCGTCTGGGCAGGCGCTCCGGTGCAGGGGTTCACGCTGGACGCAGAGGATTT
Organism: Candidatus Methylomirabilota bacterium; assembly: GCA_035627835.1. Lineage (GTDB taxonomy): Bacteria > Verrucomicrobiota > Verrucomicrobiia > Limisphaerales > SXQI01 > DASPKX01. Next base: position 10,664 of record DASPKX010000095.1, on the reverse strand, counting down.
GCTCAAAGTGCCATTCGGGCTGTTTTGGCTATGGGGAGTGGGCGGTATCCTTTCCAAGTTCTTGCGAGCGGCTGAAGGCATAAACGATCCAATGCAGCACGTCATGAAATGGAGCCCGCGGCTGTTCATGATCCCCGGCTTGTACCTGGTGTGCAATCCCGCTATCAACCGCTGGCGACGGGCTCGCACGTTGTTCGTGATCACAACCTCTCAGCTTATTGTGCGCAGGACCTTCGGGATCCAGGCGTGGAATCTTAAGGACATTGGAGAGATTGAATTGGCGGAAGGTCAAAACGGTGTCGGGGACATCTCTTTTCAAGCGCCGACGCCGCGGATGAACGCAAAGGCCGCCCGTCACAAAACGGCCCCTCACATGCAGGGCTCTACCCCGCTCCGCCAGGTTGCGAATGCCGCGGAGGCATTTCACTATTTGACGCAGGGCGTTGAGGAAGCGCACAGCCGCCAGGCGTAACTTCAGATTGCCAAAGAGCACAGGGCAGCGCTTCCATGTGCGCGTTCATGGAACCTGCAGGTGATTCACAAGCTCTGAGGCCGCCGCTCTGGCGGACGTTGCTCGTGCTGGGGCGGGTTTCGAACTTGCCCACCGTCTGGTCCAATTGCCTCGCCGGTTGGCTGCTCGGTGGTGGCGGCAGCATTCAACGGTTGCTTGAATTGATGGCGGCAGCGACCTGCTTGTACACTGCGGGGATGTATCTCAACGACGCGTTTGATGCCGGCTTCGACCAGGAGTTTCGATCCGAGCGCCCGATTCCACGCGGCGACATCACCAACAGCATGGTCTGGACGATCGGGCTGGGACTGCTGGCGTTGGGCGTCGCACTACTCTTGCCCCTCGGAACAATGGCTGTGGCGCTAGGCGCAACGCTCGCCGCCAACATTTTGATCTACGACGCCGTGCACAAGCAGGTGTCTTACGGGCCAGTGATCATGGCCGGGTGCCGCTTCTTCTTGTTTTTGCTCGCGGCAGAAGTTGCGGATGGGGCGAATGGTTTCGTGCTTTGGTGGGCCTTGGCGTTGGCGCTTTATATCATCGGGCTCTCATACATCGCGCGCTGCGAGAGCAAAGCTGGCCTCATTGGTTACTGGCCGCTTGTCTTGATGGCAGCGCCGCTGGTTGTCGGTTGGTTCGCATACGCAGGCCCCTATCGCGTAAAGGAGTTGATCCTGCTCGCGGCATTGGCCCTTTGGATTTTGCGAAGCGTGCGCTTCACCTTCTGGATGAAGCCGCCGCAGGTCGGCAAAACCGTTTCCAGTTTGTTGGCGGGAATCGTGATTGTGGATTTGTTAGCCGTCGCCGGAGCCACTCCAATGGTGGGCGCAATATTCCTCACCTTCTTCGTGCTCTGCTTGATCTTCCAAAGATTCATTCCAGCCACGTAAAGGGCTGGGAAGTCGGATTTAAACGCAGAGGCCGCAGAGGAGGAAAGCAGACGACGCGGAGGCTCAGGTGGCTCTGCTTAGGAATCGCAAGACGCCCCGTCGGGAACCTCGCCTACCATCTGAGATTTGTCTTTCTCTCTGCGCCCTCTGCTTCCTCTGTGCCTCTGTGTTCTCTTATTTATATTCTAACCTTCTACGAAGATCTTCCGGCGCGTGAGTTTGGCCAGGAGTCCGGTGCGGATGGCATCTGTAAGAATGGCGACGAAGATGATGCTGCCCGTGATGATCGGGTAAGCGTATGGATTCACATTTAAAATGTTTAGGCCATTCTCAATCGTTTGAATCAGCACCGCGCCGAGGACTGTTCCCGGCAGCACGCTTCCTCGGCCGCCGAACAAGCTTGCGCCACCCAGAACTGCGGCGGCGATGGCGAGGAATTCACGGTTGCGGCCAAAGGTTGGGTCCACACTCGGAGCTTGCGAAAGCGCCACGATCGCCGCTATCGCCGCGCAGACAGCACAAATCACGTATGTCACGAAAAGAATACCGCGCGTGTTGATGCCCGCTTTGCGAGCGGCGTTGATATCAGCGCCCAGCGCGTGGAGTTGGCGGCCAAATGGCGTGCGCGTGAGGGTGAGATGCGCAACCACCGCCACCCCCGCGAAGATGAGCACGGGCGCAGGGATGCCCAACAGACGCGCGGCGCCAAGTTCATAAAAGCCTTCTGGCAAATTGAGCGAACGGACTTTGGTGATGTTAAACCCGAGTCCGCGCCCAAAGTAATTCGTCGCGAGTGTCACGACGAAAGCGACGATGCCGAGCCGTGTGATGAAGAGCGCGTTCATCGCGCCGTAAGCGGCGCCGACAGCGAGCATTGTTCCCATAAGCGCTCCAACCCCCATGCCTCCGAGCGCGAGTTTTCCAGCCACAGCGCCCGCGACGAACATGACTGCGCCCACGGAGAGATCCACCCCTGCTGTGAGGAGAACAAACGTCATACCCACCGCCAGAATGCCCGTGGAAGAGCTTTGCAGCAGGATGTTGAAGGCGTTTTGCGGCTGGCGAAACGCAGGAGCGAGGATGCTGAAGGCGACAACAACGATGAGGAACAACACAAGCGACGTGTTGTTCAGCAGCCAAAGACGCAGCCCGGCCTTCTCACCCCCGTTCATGCGCCTCCTGTTTATGAATCGCCGCTTGCAGGATCTGCTCGCGATTGAACTCAGCCGAGTCGAACGATCGGCGGATGGCCCCTTGGCTCATGACGAGGATGCGATCGCACATCCCGAGCAGCTCCTCGATCTCCGACGAGATCATGAGCACGCCCGCGCCCCGTGCGGTGAGTTCGCGAATGAGCCGGTAAATTTCGTATTTGGCGCCGACGTCCACGCCGCGCGTCGGCTCGTCAAGGATCAGCAGCTTCGGCTGGTTCATCAGCCATTTGGCGAAGACCACTTTTTGCTGGTTGCCACCGGAGAGGGTCCGCACCGGCTGGTCGTCACTTGCTTTGGCGGTTAACTTCACTTCCTCGCGGGTGCCCCGAACTGCGGCGCTTGCGGCGCGAGCGTCCAGGCGGCCGGTGGCAGTGCGCGCGAACTGCCGAAGCGCAACCAGGATCGAGTTATCCGCAATGCTGGCATCCATGCACAAGCCTTCGGAGCGCCGGTCTTCCGTCAGAAACGCCAAGCCCCGTCTAATGCGTTCCGCGGATGTGAGATGCGTGATTGGTTGGCCATCCAGGAGAATCTCGCCGCGGGCCAGAGGGTCCAGGCCAAAGAGGATCCGCGCGAGTTCTGAGCGGCCGGAGCCCATGAGGCCGGAAATGCCGACCGTCTCACCCGCGCGAATCTCGAGGGAAATGTCACGCGCGACATTCGGCTGCGAAACTCCGCGCACCTCAAGCACACGCTCCGCCCGAGGAGCAGCAATGGGCGGCGGAAAGAATTGAGAAATCTCGCGGCCAACCATCTGCGACACCATTTTCCCGATGGTGAAATGTTCACGGGGACCGGAGCCAACCACCTCTCCATCGCGCAGCACGACGATGTCATCGCAAAGCGAAAGCACGTGCTCAAGGTTGTGCGAGATGTAGAACATCGAGACCCCGCGCTCGCGCAAAGAGCGCATGATCTTAAACAAGCGGTCGGTCTCGCGGGCCGTAAGCGAGGTGGTGGGCTCATCAAAAATAATGAGGCGCGCCTGGATGTTGAGGGCCTTGGCAATTTCCACCAACTGCCGCTCGCCCGCTGAGAGCCGCTCCACCGGAGTGTCTGGATGATGATCAAGCGAGAGTTCCTTGAGCAGTTCCCGCGTGCGCTCGCGCATCTCTTTCCAACGAATGAACGGGTTCCACGCCGCCCTGCGCGGAAAACGGCGAATGAAAATGTTCTCGGCAATCGTTAGGTTCGGGAACAGGTTGAGTTCCTGATGAATGAAGGCGATGCCCGCTCTTTCAGCGTCCCGCGGCGACGTCGGCGCGTGGGGTTGGCCTGCGAGCAGCATCGTGCCGGAGTCTGGGCGGAGCACCCCGCCCAAAAGGTTCATCAAGGTCGATTTGCCAGCGCCATTTTCACCCACGAGGCCAAGCGTTTTACCTTGGCGCGCCGTGAAGGTGACGTTGCGCAAGGCGCTCACGCCGAAGAAACTCCGGCTGATATTTTCGAACCTGAGGATTTCGCCGGCGTCACTCATGCGAGGCGTTTTGCGCGGAGCACATCCAGCAGAGCCGCAGCCAGAATGAGCGCGCCCTTAACCATCGTGATGGTGTAAAACGTGAGCCCGATGAGGTTCAGGCTGTTGTCCACAAGGGCGAGAAACAGCACTCCAAACACCGTGCCCAGCGCGCGGCCTTTCCCCCCTTGCAAACTCGCGCCCCCGATCACCACCGCGCCAATCACATCCAGCAAGTTGTCACGCGCCATCTCGGGGTTGCCGGTTTCGAGAGCGGCTGTGAACAGTATCGCGGAAATCCCAGCAAACAGGCCCGTCGCCACATAAGTCAAGAAAGTCATCTTCGGCACCGGCACGCCTGAGATGTAGGCCGCTTTGCTGTTATGGCCAATGGCATACAGCCAACGCCCATAAATCGTCTTCGAAAGCAAATAGTGCGCGAGCCACGTGGCAGCCCCGGCGATAACAACAGCGATCCAAAGCTGTCTCGAAATGATCGTGAAGCCTGGCGGAAGTGAGCTGATTTTCTGCGATTGCGTTGACCAAATGGCCGTTCCACTCAGGAGCATCATTGTGGTGAGCGTCGCCATAAATGCCGGAATTCTGCAGACCACAATCGCCACCCCGTTAAAGGCTCCGACCACCAACCCGACAAGGAGCATGGCCGCGATGGCAGCCGGAACAGCGAGCGCATTGCCTGCCAGCCACCCCCCTTCCGCCGTCATCACCTTTGCTCCGACCACACTCGCGAGCGCGATAATAGAGGTGACGGACAAATCGATCCCGCCGATGATCAACGCAAGCGTCATCCCCACTGAGACGACCAGAATCGGCAGGAGATACGCGACAATGGTCTGGGCGTTGCCCCAGCTCAGGAAACCGGGGGCGAACGGCGCGACCGCAGCGGCGTAGATCACGCAGAGGGCGAGCGCGACGTATTCGGAGCGGAGAAATTGGCGCAGCCAACCAGCGGATCGTGGGCTCTCAGCTTCTGCGGCAACAGCGGTCACAAGTTCCGGCAGGCAACCGTCACTTCTTCACATTTGCGCCCCACATGCGCGCCTTCTTTTCCTGCAGGTTCCCCTGATGAATCACAAAACCCGGATCGAGAATCAGCGCCGGAGGCTGCTGCTTCTTCTCAATCATGTCCACGACTGCGCCTACCGATTGCTCCGCTTCGAAATAAACATCCTGCACGCCAGTCGCATCCAGGTAGCCATCCACGAGCATTTGATAAGCCGTGGCATCACCGTCGAAGCCGCCCAGGATCACGTGATTCGGCTGCCCAATCTTGTGGTATTTGTTGGCCGATTTGAGCGCGGCGACAATCGAGGGGAACAGAAAGTCGGATGAGGTGAAAATGAACGAGATGTCCGGATTCGCCTGGAGCGCGTTCACCACACCAGCGCGGGCTTTTTCCTGGTTCCACTCTGAAGGCACTTCCGCAACAACTTCGATGATGGACTCATTCCCCTTCACTGCGTCGTAAAAGCCTTCCTTGCGGCCGATTGCGTTCATGTCACCCAAGTCACCGACGATAACCATCGCCTTGTGCTTGCGGCCGGACTTCTTCGCCTCGCCGATCATGAACTCCACTGTCTCGCGCGTCAGCTTGCGATTATCTGCAACGACAGCAGTCGTTTTGATTCCTTCCACTTCGGCCACAGGCCGATTAAAGAGCACAATCGGAATGCCCGCTTCATTCGCTGCTTTGATCGCAGGGATGCAGGTCTTGGCATCCTTCGGCACCATAATGATCCCATCGACCTTGCGCGTGATGAAAGTGCGGATCTGTTGAAGCTGCCGGTTTGAATCGCTGTCAGAGATCGCTTCCACAACGTCGATGTTGCGCTTCTTCAGTTCGGCGACGATCGCGTCGAATCCAGCGACCCAGTATTCCGTTTGAAGCGTTTCGAAGTTCACGCCGATGGTGAGTTTCTTCCCGCCCGAGTTGTTGGTCCCGCCTGAGGTTGGCGTGGACGGAGATTGGTTGCAGCCGGTCAGACCGACCAACAGAAAAGCCATCGCCAGGAGAAATAGCCGTTTCATTTGTGGTGCGCAGATGATTAACCAGCGTAAGAGCATTCGCAAAGCTGAAAGAACGAGCGAAAACAGGATTTCCCGCAGAGACGCCAAGACGCAGAGGAGGAGAGAAACGAGGCGATGGGCGCTGGCTGCAGATCCATCCCCTCTCCCCACCGCCCAATCCGATACAAATTTCCTTTCCGATTCCTCTCCGTCTCTCCGCGCCTCCGCGGGAAAAATGTCTTCAATCCGAACGATTGCCTACCGCGCCCGGCGTGGGGGCGAAAACGGGTTTTCCCGCAGAGAGGCCGGGACGCAAAGGAGAGAAGGTAAATGAGGTGTTTGGTGCTGCCTGCGGATCCACCCCCTCATCCCGCCGCCCATCCGATATAAATCTCCTTTCCGATTCTTCTCCGCCTCTCCGCGCCTCCGCGGGAAAAATGTCTTCAATCCGAACGACTGCCTACCGCGCCCCCGACGTGCGGCGAAAACAGGATTCCCGCTGAGACGCCGAGACGCAGAGGAGAGAAGGTAAATGAGGTGTTTGGTGCTGCCTGCGGATCCATCCCCTCTTTCCACCGCCCAATCCGATATAAATCTCCTTTCCGGTTCTTCTCCGCCTCTCCGCGCCTCCGCGGGAAAAATGTCTTCAACCGAACGATTGGCTACCGCGCCCCCGACGTGGCACGAAAACAGGATTTCCCGCTGAGACGCCGAGGCGCAGAGAAGAGAATGACAAATGAGCCACCAGGGAGTAGTCAGCCGACACTGTCTATCTTCAGCTCCCTTCGGTTCTCCCGTGAATTTTTCTCCTCGCCGCGTCTCCGCGCTTCCGCGGGAAAAAAGTCTTCCCCCTACTGTGCCCCCCATTTTGTGTTCTTCAGAAACGCCAACAGATCAGCCAATTCGTCCCGCGTGAGTTGCTGATCAAGGCCTTGCGGCATGGTCGATATCGAGCCGGGGATCATCTCGGCAATGTCAGCTCGAGCAATCCGGGCCTCTGTCGTAGGGCCGGTGGCCAAAATGACTTCGTCGGCGCTGTCTTTGCGCAACACGCCCGAGAATTCATCCCCATTTTTAGTGGTTACAGTCATTGGCTCGTAGCTTCGAACGAAGCTGGCGCTTGGATACACAATCGATTCCAGAAGATCGCGCTCCGTCCGCACCGTGCCAATGCTGGTAAGATCCGGCCCCACTGTCCCGCCCAGATAACCCATCGCATGGCAACTGGAGCACGCAGCCTGCGGGCTGTTGAAGATCGCCTGCCCGCGCCGAATGTCCCCACCCTTCACTTCCAACAGCAATTTCTCCAAATGCTCGTGCTGCTGCTCCGCATCTTTGTTGATGGCTCGAATGATGTTTGTAACCTCCACCTGCACCGTCGTTGGGAACTTCGCCAGCTTCGCCTTGAGCATGGCTGGTGGAAGCGCGCTCACGCTCCGCGACTGTTTTAACGAGGACGCAAGCTGCAGGCCCACCTTCTCGTCTCCACCTCCTTCATAAGCATCCAGGAGCCGAATCGTTTCCATCGGCCCAGCCCCCGGCATGGCGGTCGCCAGCCTGAGCAACTGCTCCCCCGAAAGTTTGCTTCGTGCCAACGCCCCGGCAGCGCTCGTGCGAACCGAGACCGCTTCGCTGGCCCCAACCTTCGAAAGCAGGAACTCAAACGTCTCCTTATCCAGCTCCGGCAATTTCCCCGGAAGCGCGGAGAGGGCGTCGAGGCGCGTTTGGGGTTGTTGCTGCGGATCCTTCGCAATCGCAATCAGCGCAGACTGAATCTCCTGAACGTGTTGCTTCGAACCGTTGAACGCCCGCGCGGCCTGAAGGGCTGCGGCGCGGCTTTCGGCGTTGCCACTTTCAAGCCCGGCACGAATGGCTTTGGCCCAGGGTTCAGGCAACTCTTTGATGCCCGACTTGGCCATCGCTCTTAACGCAATCGACCCCGATTCATTCGCGCTGGCTGCCGTGCGGGCGAGCAGCTCTTGAACTGAAGCCGACTTCGCGAACTGCGCCAAATCCGATTCCAGGGCTTTCAACTCAGTCTCAGTCAGGCTGGGCTGACTAAGCTTTTCCGCCAGATAGCCGCTGACGGCGTCGCCCCATTCAGGGCGTCCACTCGTGATCCAGTGCGCCGTCTCCCTCACGATTTCGTCGTTCGAGGAGAGTAGCGGCACCACGGCAGACGCAGGCAAGGGTCTGCCTTCCATCTGATCAAGAGCAATGAGCGCTGCGCGTTGCTGGTGAGAGTTCCCTTTGCCCAGGCGAGGGAGGAGGGCTTTGGAATCACCGATCTCGATCAGCGCGTAGATGATTGAGTGCTCAAGGGCGCGATCGAGTTTGTCGAATCCCTTTGCAGGATCCAGCGCTAGGAACAGAGCCTCAATTCCCTGGCTGCTCCCGAGACGCCCAAGAGCTTCCGCGGTCGCGCGGCGAACGGCTGGTGAACCCTTCGGCAGAAGAGTCGTCAGCTTGTAAACCGCGTTTTTATCACGCCAAACGCTCACCGAATGAGTGGCTGCGGCTCGCACCGATTCATCCGAGTCGTTCAACCCAGCACGGACAGCTTCCCGCGCGGAACTGTGCGTGTTGCGGGTGAGAGCCCAGATCGCGTTGCGGCGGACCTTCGGGAACTCCGAGCCGAAAGCAAGCTGGAGGAGGCTGACGCTTCTTAGGTCATTGCCCGCGCTGAGAGCTTCGATCGTTTTCTCCACGACCGCGGGGCGAGGATCGTTCAAGCGACGAATGACTTCCGGAAGCGGTGGCGCGTCAAGTCCGCGCCACACAATCGGGGGCAGTTTGTCGCCCCGAGGATCCTCAATCTTCGGCGCTCCAGCGCGGCGAACTCGGTAGATGGCGCCCAGCACGTCCGGCTTCGCGAGTTGGGAAGTTGGGCAACAGATCTTGTACCAACCACCCGTGTCGATGATGAGCAGCGATCCGTCTGCATCCTGCATCACATCTGTCGGATGAAAATCTGGATCGTCGCAAGTGAGGAAATCCGAGTCTTCGGTTTTGAAGCTCGCGCCGAACGCAATGAGTTTGTGGCGGGAGACCTTTCGCAGATTGAAAAGCGCCGCGAAAAGGTTGTCTTGGAAATCTTCGCCCAACGCAGTCGAGTCGTAACGCATCAAACCGCTCGGCGCGGCGGGGCCGAGATGCGTAAGCACTGGCATCAGTTCGCCCGTGCGCGGGTGGCCGTTCACAGCGTCATTGGGTTTCCCATACACACCACCGTAAATCGCGTGGATGATGCCGTCCCGTTGCCCGCCCCCAGGATGCTGGAAAAATGTTGTCGTAAAAAAACGCTCCCCGGTTTTGCTGAAAGCCACTTCGACCGGGTTGTCCATGCCGCCGGTCATCACCGGTTCAATGGCGCCCCCTTCCGGGCGTCGGCGGAAAATATGGGCCGCTCGGGTTTTCAATTCCTTCCCGCTGGGCAATGTGTGCCGTTGCTCCGCGAAAGCGCCCTTCGCCCAATATATCCAACCATCCGGCCCCAAATACGGGCCGTGCAGATCGTTCGCGCAGCCCGTGAGTGTTTGCCCCTGCATCCATTCCTCGCGTTTGTCTGCCACCCCGTCCGCGTCCGTGTCTGTCAGCTTCCAAATGCTCGGCGGAGCGGAAACGTAGAGCGACCCTCGGTAGAACAACGCCCCTTCCGGGAACATCATCTTGTCCGCGAAGACAACGCTCTTGTCGAAAACCCCGTCCCCATTCGTGTCCTCCAGGCGCACGATCCGGTGCGGTTTCTCCGCGAGCTGCTTTTCGACACGATCATTCCTGCCTGACGAATCGCAGACGTAGAGTCGGCCGAGTTCGTCGAAGTCACCCATCATCGGCCGATCCACCAAGGGCGCTCTCGCCGCCAGTTCCACCGTGAACCCCTCCGGAACAACAAACGTCTTGTTGTTCACCTTGAACTGAGCCGCTGCGGCATTTGCGCACACGAGGGCTGCCAGCAATGGAGCAAATCGTTTCATGGAGCAGCTCACCCTGCCATGCCGCGACAGGCGCGACAACAGGAACCAAATCAGGCTAGATCTTAAGCCATATAACTACGACAGTTGACATGTAATCCGTTAGTTGGATACATGTCTTCTAAAGTTATATTTCAAATGTGTGGCTGCCTAAATCAACCCTTTGCTCTCCATCCGCGCTGGTCGCCGCAAATCACCGGCTTCCTGCCGATGGTAGCCCCGCTCCGCGAGGGGGCGTCCTGCCTCCCTCGACAGATGGTAGGCCCGGTCCCCTGACCGGGCGTCCTTCTTCCCTCGACCATGGTAGCCCCGCTCCCCGACCGGGCGTCCTTCTCCACCCGCGCCAATTCCTCCCGGGGTTTCGGAAATACACACTTTTACATGCTTTTACACACCAGAAGCCGTCTCATAAATAACCAGTAAGTGGATTGCGAGGGATTTTGGCTGGAGGCGAGGCGCGACGAAGGAGCATATCCGCATGGATCTGCGACTGAGGAGCAACGAAGCATCCGGCCAAAAGACCCGCAAGACGCTGCTTGGGTACTTGTGAGACGGCTTCTAAAGCTCTAGAAATGCCCCCGTTCGCTTAAG